>PLSM01000085.1 GCA_003165075.1 Acidobacteriaceae bacterium
ATCGACCAAGTACACGGGCGCGATCACGGTGAGCGCGACCGAGACGCTGGAGGCCATTGCGGTCGAGACGGGATACACGAACAGCGCAGTGGCTACGGCCGCTTATACCATAAGCTCATCTACCAAGACCACCCCGACAGTGAGCGTGACATCGAGCCTCAATCCGTCTAACTATGGCAGCTCAGTCACCTTTACGGCAGTAGTATCGGGTTCCGGTGGAACGCCGACCGGAACGGTGACGTTCCTGGACGGGACGACCACACTGAGCACGGGAACGTTGAGCAGCGGAAGCGCGAAATTCGCGACCGCGTCGTTGGGGGGAGGATCGCACTCGATCACCGCATCGTACGGGGGCGATACGAACTTCAATGCAGCAAAATCCAGTGCGCTGGCACAAACGGTCAACAAGGCGACGCCGACGGTGACCCTCACGTCCAACTTGAATCCATCAACCTATGGCAGCTCAGTCACCTTTACGGCAGTGTTAGCCGGCCCGGGTGCGCCGCCGTCCGCTGCAGTGACGTTCCTTGACGGGACTACCACGCTGGGCACAGTGACGCCGAGCAACGGAACAGCAGCCTACAGTACTACTGCGTTGAAGGGTGGATCGCATTCGATCACGGCGGCGTTTGCGGGCGACACCAATTACAACGCGGCAACCTCAGGAGTGCTGACAGAAGCGGTGAACAAGGCGACGCCGACACTGAAGGTGACCAACTCGCCGGTGACGTATAACGGCGCTGCGCAATCGGCGGCGGTTACCGGTTCAGTGGCAGGGACGGTGAGCAACGTGCTCTACGGCGGCTCCGCAACAGTGCCAAGTACGCCGGCGACCTACGCGATCACGGCTAACTTTACGCCTACCGACACAACCGATTACAACACCCTGACCGGCGCTTCAGGAGGTAACTTTGTCATCAATAAGGCAACGCCGACAATAGCCCTGACGTCCAGCCTGAATCCGTCAGCGTTGGGGGCTTCGGTAACCTTCACGGTCACCTTGGCCGGTTCCGGCATAGCGCCGGGGGGAGCCGTGACCTTCCTGGATGGGACGACCACGCTGGCAACAGTGACGTCGAGCGGCGGAGTGGCAACTTACGCCACCACAGCCCTGACGGCAGGAACGCACTCGATCACGGCTTCGTTTGCCGGCAGCACGTACTTCAACCCGACGACTTCAAGCGTATTGACACAAACAGTCAATGCGGGAAGCAGCACAACCTACATCAACTATCCCAGTGGCGGGTTCACAGCCACAAACCTGTCGCTGAACTATGGGGCGTCAGTGACCGGCGGGTTGCTGCAATTGACCGACGGAGGAACGGGGGAGGAACGGAGCGCATGGTTCGCCACGCCGGTGCCGGTGGGGACCTTTACCACCGACTTCACATTCCAGCAGTTGAATGCCACCGCCGACGGCATGACGTTTACGATTCAAGGAAGCAGCGTCTGGGCCCTGGGGAGCGGTGGAGGCGGGCTGGGCTACCAGGGGATTCCGAGCAGCGTCGCGGTCAAGTTCGACTTATATAACAATGCAGGCGAGGGAACAGATTCTACGGGGTTGTATACAGGTGGAGCGGCGCCTACGGTACCTTCGATAGATTTGAGCTCTACGGGAATCAACCTACACAGCGGAGATACGATGCATGCGCACATGGTCTACGACGGGACTAACCTGACCATGACGCTGACTGACACGGTGACCAATGCTACGGTAACAGAGGTGTTCGCGGTAAATATTCCCAGCATGGTTGGGGGCACTACGGCTTATATTGGCTTCACCGGCGGCACAGGGGGATTTTCAGCGACGCAGAACGTGCTGAGCTGGACATATTCCGCGCCGTAAGCCGGCAACCATGGGTCTGTGCCAGGCTTTGCGGTCATGCATTGCGGGAAGGCGCGAGGCGTATCTCGCGATGCATCGACCAAGGTACCCACGATGAACTCGTGGGGAGCCGCATACCCGTTCCGCACTATCCTTCAAGGTGAATCCGAATCTTCGTTCAGCGTGCAGACCTCACTGGTCCTGAATGCAGGGTGAAGTGTAGCCATCCACACTGCGATCTCTAAACTGCGAAGAACTGACGGCATTCGTTCATATCCATTGCAACCAAGGCACAAAGACAGGAGCTTCGCTCCTGGGGCATCTCACAGTTTCCCAATCGACCCTGGCCTTCGAAGATACAATGCGTGGAGAGCAGTTCTGCAAAGGAAGAACCTAATGAAAGCATTGGTCAAGAGCAAGGCGGAGCGGGGCCTCTGGCTGGAAGAGATTCCAGAGCCGGCGACCGGTATTAACGACGTGCTGATTCGGGTGCGCTACACGGGCATCTGTGGCACCGATGTTCATATCTACGATTGGGACGATTGGGCGCAGAAGACCATCCGGGTGCCGATGACTATCGGACATGAGTTCGTTGGACAGATTGTTGCGGTGGGGTCCAATGTCAATGACTTCTTCCCTGGAGACATCGTGAGCGGGGAGGGTCATGTGGTCTGCGGCCGCTGCCGCAACTGTCTGGCCGGGAGAAGGCATCTCTGTGCCTCGACGCAGGGAGTTGGAGTGAACCGTCCGGGAGCTTTTGCCGAGCTGATTTCGCTTCCCATGACCAACATCTGGCGACACAACCCAGGCATCAACCAGGAAGTTGCCGCTATCTTCGATCCCTTTGGCAACGCCGTGCACACTGCACTTTCGTTTCCTGTCCTGGGAGAAGACGTGCTCATCACCGGAGCCGGTCCTATCGGCATCATGACCATTCCGATCGTGCAGCGGGCAGGCGCGAGGCATGTGGTGATCACGGATCTGAATCCATTCCGGCTGGAGCTGGCACGGAAGATGGGCGCAACCCTGGCTGTGAATCCGAACGAGGTTTCTCTGCCTGAGGTGCAGCGGCAACTTGGCATGACGGAGGGCTTTGACGTTGGGTTGGAAATGTCAGGGAATGCACAGGCGTTGCGTGACATGCTCGCCAATATGAGTCATGGCGGAAAGATTGCAATTCTCGGCATTCCGGCCAAAGAGATGCTCATGGACTGGCGACAGGTCATCTTCAACATGTTGACCGTCAAGGGCATTTATGGGCGAGAGATGTACGAGACCTGGTACAAGATGTCGGTGCTGCTGGATTCCGGAGTAGACATTTCGCCCGTCATTACCCATCACTTCGCCTACAGCGAGTTTGAGCAGGGATTCGCTGCGATGATCTCCGGCCAGACGGGGAAAGTTGTGCTGGACTGGACAAGCCTGAATTAGCGACTTCTCCGAGCGAGATGCGTTAGAGGGCAGCGCCTTTGTTGCCCTCTAGCGTGCTTCGAGCAACGAATCGTCCAGCGGTTTGTTGGCCGTAAGCCAATCCATCGCCGGATCGGGGGGCTTGGGCACTCCAGCTCCGATTCGGGTTGAAAAGTTGTACGTTAAGCGGGCGTATTCGCAGACTCTCGTCCAATTGCAATTACAAAATAATTGGCATTTGTCGTGCCCACATTTTTCAACCCGTGCATCACGTTCGATGCGGCAAAGATCACTCCGCCCGGCCCCACACGCTCGAAGGTCCCGTTGTTGTCGAACTCGACCGTCCCCTCGCGGATCAGCATGAACTCCGAGTGCCGGTGCTTATGCGGAGGGTGCGGCATGTGCCCGGGCAACAAAGTAGTTTCATGCATCTCGACCGCCTCTCCTGTTGGGAGCACACCATTCACCACCGCCCGCGACTCACCATTCGCACTCGTCTTCACAGGGAGCTGGTCGAAAGGATAAACGCGCTGTACGGAGAGCACAGCCTCCGCCGGCACAGCAGTGGGAGATGTTGCGCCAGCGGCAGCCGGGGTTGCCTGGCCCTCAGCCGGCCAGCTGGTAGCCACAGCCGCTAAAGAGGAAAGCGCGACACAGAGATCACGACGGTTCAGGTTCATCATGCGCAGAATCCTACTCTATCCAACGGCTCTTCGCAGCCCCCCCACACAGCCGGAACGCCCGGGAGCACTGAGAATTCTGGACAGGCACTGAAATCACGGTCAGACGTTGTGTGACAGACGAATCTGCTCCGCGCCAGCGAAAGAGAGCGAATGCGTCAATGAGTCCAGGCGATGCAGCAGGTTACTGAGCGCGAGCCGGAATCAGCCGTACCAGAGTCACTCCGTGCGGAGGAATCTGGGATGAAAATGAAGCTGCGAACGAACCCAAATCACGCTGGCGCCAGACATCCCGGACGGTCTGCTTCCCGGCGATGCCAAGATCCTTCCAGGTCACAGTTACAGTGCGCGGCGTATTGGTCAGGTTGAAAAGCCCCAGCGCCAGAGACCCATCGTCGAGCGGCTTGGCCAATATGAACTCGTTGTCTGTCTTTCTCGCGAGCCTGCCTTGTTTCCCCAGCGAGTCCTGATCTATATCGATCACTTCAGAGTTGCACAGAACGTTCTGAGTAAACTCGTCCAACTGGGTTATGTCACCGGAGAAAATAAGCGGCGACGCCATGAGGGACCACATCGACATGTAGCTGTATTGTTCCTCCGGCGTCAACTGCGTATGCCGCGCGCCCGACTCCGGTTGGTGGGCGTTGCCCACCATTCCAATCAGAATGTAGTCCGGGTCGTTCCATCCTCCCGCACCGGCGAACTCGCTATGAGTTGCGTTCGCCAAGCCGATAGAATAGAAGCCCGGAAGCGAGCGATCTGGAACTAATCCCAGGTCGCCTGTGGTGCGCCATGAATTTCCGCCAGCTTGCCGCCCCCATTTCCATACATCTCCCATGCCGTACTGACACATGTTTAGAACGACGTCGCGATCAAGGTCCCCCACGATTCTGCCCATCTTTGTGTAAGGCTCCTGCATCGCCGCCAGGCTCTTATCGCGGGCTATCTTTCCATAGGAGCACCAATCGTACTTGAGCAAATCGAAACCCCATTGTGCGAACTGGTGAGCATCGGCATCTTCATGCTGGTAGGTTCCCTCGAAGTCAGCGCACGTCAGAGGCCCGGGCGATGTGTAAATGCCCGCCTTGAGGCCAAGGCCATGAATGTATTCCGTCAGAGCCTGCATGTCAGGAAATCGCGCGTTCGCAAGAATATTGCCTTGAGAATCGCGGGCAGGTTCACTCAAAACCGGATCCTTCGATCCTGGTTTCCTGGCCCAACAATCGTCGATATCAACATACTGGTAGCCGAAATCAGCCATCCCCGATGAAATCATCGCGGCCGCCGCCCTGCGAACGTCGCTATCGGTAATGCGATCGTAGAACGTGTACCAATCGTTCCAACCCATTTGCGGAGTCAAACTAATCGTGTCACCAATCACGATTTTGAACGGGCGAGAGTCTTTGCCGACCGCGCTGGCGGCTTCCAGTTGCACCAGGAACTCGCCGGGCTTATCCGGGGCCTGGCCGGAGATGATTCCCGATTTGCTATCCAGGTTAAGGGTGCTGGGGAGATTGGAGGCGGAGTAGGTGATGGGACGAATGCCCGTGCAGGGAATGCGATAAAGGAAGGCATGCCCGGGACGTGCGCCATAAACCTTGGGACCGTGAATCTGCGGCGCGTCGGGCGGCTTGGGGGTACGTAACTCACGGCTCTCCTGGCCATCTGCGCGGACCTGTCCTGCCGCCAGCGCGACAAGGATAGACACCAAAGCAATCACAAACCGATTCTGAATAGACGGCATATAGACTCCTCGTTCCTGAATCAATCGATTAGCTCTTGTGGAGAGGTTCGAAAACTTAAGGAAACTCTGAATAGGTCCTCAGCATTCCCTCAGGGCCTAAAGCCCTCTGTCATTTTACCGTCTGCCGTGAGGACGAGAGAGATGAGAAACTCGCCCTCGGCCAACAGCGAAGGCAGGTTTGGCATTGGCGTATCGCCTGATTGAAAAATGAGTAATCGGAGGATCGATGAGGCCGGCGAGTGTCAGCCCAGACACACTGTGGGCAGATTGACGGGTTCAGAAGCGATCCACGACCGCGATAAATTTGGGGGATTACCTGGTGCGGAAGCGGATTCGCGCAATGATTCGTGCGGAGGGATTGTCAGGCATTTCTTTTGCGGATTCGAGAGGGGCTGCCGCCAGGTGCGCCTGGCTCCGTGAGGCGAAGCGCCGAACTCTTAATTCCGGAGGTGATCGCGGCTAGGGCACACGGTCATCCCAACTTCAGACTCGAAGTTGGGATGACTGAGTGCGTGCGTTTATTTGCCTAACTGCAGGAAGGTGATGATGCCGGGACTTCCCACCGCTGCGTACTGGCCGGTAAATGACAGCATTCCGGTTTCGCGATGGACTCTGAAAGTTGCGATGCAATCACTGCGCTGATCACATACGTACATGAAGTTTTCGCTGGGATCGACGCCGAAGTGGCGCGGATAATCGCCCATTGTTGCGGCTTCGCCGATGAGTTTCAACTTGCCGTTGGCTTCGATTGAGCAGATTGAGATCGAGTCGTGCAGACGATTAGAGGAGTAAAGAAACTTTCCGTTTGGCGACACCAGAATTTCCGCGGCAAAACTCGATCCGGCAAAGCCTGAAGGCAAGACGGAGATTGTTTCCTGCACTGTCAAGGAACCATGCTCAGGATCGAAGTGGAAGAACGCGAGTGTGGACGCTTCTTCCTGAAGCGCGTACATCCAATGACCATTGGGATGGAAGGCAAAATGGCGAGGGCCGTCACCAGAGGGCAGGGAAACGAACGGCGTGCCCTCAGACGGAGTCAGCTTTCCGGTCGCCGAGTCGAACCGATAGACGTAAATTCTGTCCTGCCCGAGATCGGTTGCAAGAACGAACTTGTTTGTGGGGTCGGGAGCAATCATGTGCCCGTGGGGAGTGTCGTGGCCGCTGATGGCAAAGCTGCCACGCGGGGCGCTGGTGGCGTGCTTTGATCCGACTGAACCGATGTTGCGATGGGAATCTACTGCGGTTCCAAGCGATCCTCCGGCCAGAATCGGAAGCACGGCAATGCTGCCGCCGATGTAGTTTGCCACGAACACATATTTTCCCGACGCATCGAGGCTCATATGAGCCGGACCGGCGCCTTCTGAACTCACTGTATTGAGAAGCGCGAGGCTGCCAGTTGCCGGGTCGATGGCGAAGGCGCTGACCGAGCCGCTGGCGCCATGAAAATCGGCAACTTCGTTGATCGCATAGAGGTATTTCTTTGAAGGATGAATCACGATCCATGAAGGGTTGGGAGTCTTCGCGGCCAGCACCCGGTGCGATAATTCGCCGGTCTGGGTATCCACCTCGAAGAGATAAATGCCTTCTCCATTCGCTCCGCCATCAACCGCAATCGTGTAGGCGCCAACATAGGCCAGCATTTTCCGGTTGTCCATGGCTTCCACAGGTTCCTGTCCCGCGCCCAGCACGGAATGTGCCATCGCGAGGGCCGCAGTGCTCTTCATAAAATTCCTCCTTGACAAGGTATGCGGCAAACTTATGTCTGTCATTTCATCCATCCTTTGAAAGTCGTGTTATATGCCAGGTAAATGGGAAAGACCCGGTGATCCGTTGCGCTCCTGGTCAGATTGCGCACCAGACTGCCGCCGTGAAGATTAACCCTAAGATCGAGATGATTGTCTCGCAGACGGACCACGTCTTCATTGTCTGTCCGACACTCATATTGAAGTATTCCTTCACGAGCCAGAATCCGCCGTCGTTCACGTGCGAGAAAATCAGAGAACCCGCACCCGTGGCGATGGCCAGCAGTTCCGGATGAACGCCCGTGCTGTGCATTGCAATTGGGGCCACAATGCCGGCTGCGGTGGTCATGGCAACCGTGGCCGACCCGGTGGCAAGGCGCATTAGCGCGGCCAGCAGCCATGCCAGCAACAACAGAGGAACATGGCTCAGCATTGCAACCACAATGATGGCGCCGGCAACGCCGCTATCCTGCAATACTCGTCCAAAGCCTCCGCCCGCACCCACCAGCAGCGTGATGGCCGCTGTCGGCGCCAGGCACTCCGTGCTGAAGCGTAGGATGGTCGCTCGCGTGAAGCCCCTCATCGTGCCCAGCGTAACGAAGCTGAAGAGTGCGCCGATCAGAAGCGCCATATCGTCATTACCGGCCAGGTGCAGTCCGTTGTTGAAGGCGCTCCCGGGTACAGACATCGCATCGGCCCAACTTCCGATCAGCATCAGAATCACCGGCAGCAATATGGCGAGCAGGCTGAGCCAGAAGCCGGGCAGACTGCGGCGCTCGTCGTGGGCAGTGAGTTGCTCGGCCATCTGATTTTCGACAGGCAGCTGCACATGCGGCGCAATGATCCGGGCGTAAATTGGCCCTGCGATCACGGCGGCCGGAATGCCGATCAGCAGCGCATAGAAAATTGTGCGGCCCACATCCGCCTTGTAGATCGTTACCGCAAGCATTGCAGCGGGGTGCGGCGGCACCAATCCGTGGACAACGGACAGCCCCGCCACCATGGGCAGGCCCAGGAGAATGAGCGAGGTCCCCGTGCGCCGCGCCACCGTAAACAGGATGGGGACAAGGAGCACGAAGCCGACCTCAAAAAATGCCGGCAGCCCAATCAGAAGCCCAATCACCACCATCGCCCATGGGACATTCTTTTCGCCAAAGACCTCGATGAGGGTGTGCGCGATCTGATCCGCAGCGCCCGATTCGGCCATCATTTTGCCCAGCATCGTGCCCAGCGCCACGATGATGGCGATGTGCCCGAGCGTTCCTCCCACCCCAGCCTCGAAAGAATGAATCACAGTTGGAAGGGGCATGCCCGTAACAATGGCCAGCAATAGGGCAGTGACAAAAAGAGTGATCACGGGATTCAGCTTGACGACGGCAATCAGCAAAATCAGGCCGATCACTGAGACCAGAGCCGAAACCAGCAGAAAAATCGAGTGATGGTCGATCATAGGCATTGAGACAGCGCCGCTCCGAGGACAAGGGCTGGGCAAGGGAATGCGAGAAGGACGGATGGGTTCAGGAGGATGCCCCTGGATCCTTATAGGCCACGCAATCGATCTCAATCTTGGAATCGACGACCATGCTCGACTGAACACAGGAGCGCGCCGGGGGATGCTGACCGAAGTATTCCTTGAAAACCAGATTGAATGCGGCGAAGTCGCGTGGATCGTCGAGCCAGACGCCGCAACGCACTACATGCTCGGGTCCATAGCCCGCCTCGGTGAGAATCGTCAGCAGATTAATGATCGCTTGCCGTGACTGGACGGTAATGTTTCCAGCGACTAACTCGCCATTGATCATGGGAACCTGCCCAGAAACATACAACCAGCCGCCGGCCTCGACCGCACGCGCAAATGGAAGGTGCTGGCCACCAGCGCCCTTGCCACCGTCCACCCCAAACCGCTTGATGCTCATCCTGCACTCCTCTCGTTCTTATTTCCTCAAGTTTTACATTGAGTTATTTGGTTTAACTTATTGAATCCAAGCTGTTGTTCCGCGCGGAAGAAACTGCCCGGCTCGATTCCCCGTGGCTCCGTCGGCCGTATAAGAGAGAACGCCATTCACCCACACAGCGACGATTCCCTTCGCGGCCGAGACTGGACAGGTAAACGTAGCGGTGTCCGCAATATTCTCCGGATCGAACAGCACCAGATCGGCGCCAAAGCCTTTGCGGATAAGCCCGCGTCCGGCCAAGCCGAACCTCTGTGCGGGCATTCCGGTCATCTTGTGTACCGCTACTGGAAGCGAAAACAGCTTTTCTTCACGGCAGTATCGTCCCAGCACGCGCGGAAAAGTTCCCCATAGGCGAGGGTGCGGCCGCGGATCGTTGGGCAAACCATCGGAGCCGATCATGGTCGCCGGGTGGCGCAGAATCCGGCGCATGTCTTCCTCTGAGATGCTGTGATAAATAGCCCCTGCGGGGCGCAATCGCTTTGCTGCGTCGAGTTGGCTCACGTTCCAGGCTGAGGCAATCTGCGCCAGAGACTGGCCGGCGACCTCAGGGTGCGGGATGCTCCAGGTAATCGTGATCTGAACGCGCTCGTCCACTTGCCGCAGATCGAGGGTGCTGGAACCGGCCGCATAGGGATAGCAGTCGCAGCCGGCGGGCTGCGTTTGTTGCGCATGTTCGAGGGCGTGCAATACTTCGCCGCTGCGCCCCCAATTGGCAATGCCCGCGCACTTCAAATGAGAGACGACGACCGGCACGCGGCTCATTCGTCCAATCTCGAATGCCTCGTGCATCGCGTCCAGGATTTCCTCAGTTTCACAGCGCATGTGGGTGGCATAAACCGCGTGTGCCGCCGCTAACGGCTGGGCCAGCGCCAGCATCTCCCCGGTGGATGCCGCATTCGCCGAGAGATAGGCAAGGCCGGAACTCAGGCCCAGCGCTCCGCCATCCAGAGCCTCCTGCAGTTGATCCCGCATCGCCTCTATTTCGGCGCCACTCGCGGTGCGGTCGAGGCTGTCCATATGGTTATTGCGCAGGGCAGTGTGCCCGATGAGTGCGGCGACGTTTACGGCGGGCCGGGCAACGCGGACTGCGTCGAGGTATGCGGCAAAGGTCGGATAGCAGAAAGCGTCCGCATCCCCGAGAAGGTTCATCGGATCAGGCGGCTCACCGCGCAACCTAACGGGCGAGGCGCTGATCCCGCAGTTTCCCACAATCACTGTCGTGACGCCCTGCGAAAGCTTTGGCAGCATCGCCGGGGTGCGGATCACCGCAGTGTCGTCATGGGTGTGAACATCGATGAAGCCGGGAGCGAGCACCAATCCACTCGCGTCCACCAGTTTCGATGCGCGGCAATCGAGAGATGGCCCTATTTGGTCAATGTGGCCGTCACGAAGAGCGATGTCAAGGATGTCAGCCTCAGCGCCGCTCCCATCCAGTACGCGAGCATTCCGAATCAGAGTATCGCAAGTCATCATTTCAGCGCTCTCAGGATATACGCTATAACCGTTGCGTGTTTACTATTCATCGCATTTTTCGCTCAGTATCCTCAAGGAGGCCCATTCGATGAACACACTTGATTTTGCCCATATAGCCTCTCTTTCGGTGATTTCGCCTGTGAATAAGGGCCTTGGCTTCCTTGAGCAGGCACTCGATCCCGGAGAGATCAAATCACTCGGCTGGAGCCTGCTGAAGGAGGACCTCAGCCTGCCTTGCGCTGTACTGTACGAAGACAAGCTGCTGCACAACCTCAACTGGATGCAGCAATTCATCGATGCTTATGGTGTTCAGCTTGCGCCTCATGGCAAGACCACGATGGCTCCACGATTGTTTCAAATGCAGTTGCAGAGAGGAGCTTGGGGAATCACGCTTGCAACCGCGCATCAGACGCTTGTTGCCTATAAGCACGGGGTGCGCCGCGTCCTCATGGCGAACCAGCTTGTCGGCAAGGAAAATATGGCCATCATCGAACGCCTGTTGCATGATCCCGGATTCACTTACTTCTGCCTGGTCGATTCGGCGGACCAGATCGACCAGTTGGGGTCGTTTTATTCAGCGCGCGGGCAGAAATTGCATGTGCTGCTTGAGCTAGGCGTCAGGGGCGGCCGGGCGGGCGTGCGAGACGAGGAACAATTGCAGTCCGTGCTGTTGGCCTTGTCCCGCTGGAATGGTTCGATCGCCTTGAGCGGGGTGGAGATGTATGAGGGCGTTCTGGAAGAGGAGAATTCCATTCGCGCATTCCTGCAGAGGGCGGTGGAGGTCGTGCGACGCCTCGCCGGCGAAAATCGATTTCAGCGTGCGCCGATCCTGCTCTCCGGCGCAGGCTCCGCCTGGTACGACGTTGTGGCGGAGGTCTTCTCCGCAGCGGGTTTCGGAGATGCTGTAGAAATTGTCCTGCGCCCAGGCTGCTATCTCACCCATGACGTCGGCGCCTATCGCGCGGCACAGGCAAAAATTCTGGAACGCAATCCGATCGCGCACCAGATGCGCTCGGGTCTGCTGCCCGCGCTCCAGATCTGGGCGTACGTGCAATCGCTGCCCGAACCTGGAAAGGCGATTGTCGGCATGGGCAAGCGGGATGCCGCCTTCGATTCAGGCCTTCCTACACCTGCGCTTCATTTCAGGCCAACGGAGCAATCGCCTCAAGCGGCTCCTGCGCACTGGATGCTGACGAAGATGATGGACCAGCACGCGTATATGGAAATCGGTGTGAAGGATAATCTTCGCGTTGGCGACATGATCGGATTTGATATCTCGCATCCTTGCCTGACCTTCGACAAATGGCGCGTATTGCCAGTGCTGAACTCTCACTTTCAGGTGATTGACGTCATCGAGACCTTCTTCTGATAGGCGATTCTTGGGCACGACCTTCCATTCAGCCCAGGCGGGGATGCCAAGTGTCAACAGCCCAGTCTCTCCATCACACCCGACGAGCTATCTGTGCCGGTCTATTCCGGAAAGATTCCCCCGCCAAACAGGCGTGAAGATATGTGCTGCACAACACATGCTGACCCATCTAGCATGGCTATAATTCCTGCCGGTCTAGAGCAGAATCGGGTGAGCACTGGGCAAGTTTGACTTCATCACCGGTTCTCGCGGCATAGAGGAGCGTGAGTCATGTTGGCACCACCTGTTGAGCACGGATTACTACTGGCCCGCCGTATGGCGCGCCTGGGCACCGAAACTGCTTTTGAAGTCCTGAATAAGGCGCGGGCACTGGAACGGCAGGGCAAAAGCATCATCCATCTGGAGATCGGCGAGCCCGATTTCGACACGCCGCCTAACGTGGTGGAGGCTGCAGTCGACGCTCTCCACAGCGGCTGGACCCACTACGGTCCTTCTGCCGGGTTGCCTGAGCTGCGCGAGGCCATTGCTGAATACGTGAGCCGCACCCGCGGTGTAAGTGTTTCCACGGACGAAGTGGTGGTCGTGCCTGGGGGCAAGCCCATCATCTTCTTTACTATGTTGGCGTTGATCGAGGAAGGGGATGAGGTCATCTATCCCAATCCGGGCTTTCCCATCTACGAGTCGATGATCAACTACGTTGGCGGCAGGGCCGTGCCGATCCAGTTACGTGAAGAACGCGACTTCGCGATGGATGTCGATGAACTTCAATCCAGGATTACCGATCGAACCAAACTGATCATTCTGAATTCCCCTCAGAATCCCACCGGCGGGGTGTTGCCGCGCAGGGACATTGAGCGGACAGCCAGGGCCATCGGTGACCGGAATATTGTGGTTCTCTCTGACGAGATCTACAGCCGCTTGCAGTTCGAGGGCGAGCCGTTCTCGATCATGTCTGTCCCCGGAATGCAGAAGCGCACCATCCTGCTCGACGGCTTTTCCAAGACCTACGCGATGACGGGCTGGCGAATGGGATATGGCGTCATGCGGGCCGATCTGGCGACACACATCACCCGCCTGATGACGAATTCCAATTCGTGCACGGCAAGCTTTACGCAGATGGCCGGGATCGAGGCGCTGCACGGCGATCAGGGCCCAGTAGACAACATGCGCGCAGCATTCGAGGAGCGGAGCCGCGTCTTCGTCGCCGGGTTGAACAGGATCAAGGGCTTTTCCTGCCGCATGCCAAAGGGCGCCTTCTATGTCTTTCCTAACATTACTCAGACCGGATGGAAATCGAAGCCTCTGGCTGATGCGTTGTTGGAACAAGTCGGAGTGGCGGCGCTTTCCGGGACGGCATTCGGGCAGTTCGGTGAAGGCTATCTGCGCTTTAGCGTGGCCAATTCGCTCCAGAATCTGCAACAGGCGCTGGAGCGCATCGACCAGTGGACAAAGCAGAATCTTTAGCGATGAGCGCAGTGTGGAACCGGGCCGCTGTTCACTCTGCACCGGCCTGTTTCACTTACGTTCAATGAAGCGTTGTGGGTAGCTTTCCCCGCGCAAGGAGAAGACGATGGCCCTCAAGGATTCGACAACCGGGAACACCATTCGGAGTTACTCGATCGAACAATTGCGGGAAGCCGCCAACCTTATGCGCGGCTACGATCTCGTCGCGCTCTGCGCGGCAGGGTCAGGGCATGCCGGGGGCACGCTTTCAATCATGGATATTACCGCCGCGCTTTACCTGCATGCCGCAGACCACGATCCAAAGAACCCTTCCTGGCCAGACCGCGACCGCATTGTTTGGTCGGCCGGCCACAAGGCTCCGAGCCTCTATCTCGGACTGGCCTTCGCGGGTTTTTGCCCCATTGACGATGTAGTTACGTTGCGCAAGCTTAGTTCGCCCTTCCAGGGTCACCCACAATGGCACAAACTGCCTGGTGTTGAGATTTCCACGGGATCGCTGGGTCAGGGTTTGAGCATCTCCGTAGGCATGGCGCTGGCAGCACGATTGGACGGAAAGAGCCACAAAATCTTTTGCTTGATGGGCGACGGAGAACAACAGGAAGGCCAGGTTTGGGAAGCGGCCATGGAAGCCGGCCATTTCCGTCTGGACAACATCATTGCCATCATCGACTGCAACCGACTTCAGATCGACGGCTGGGTAAAAGACGTGATGCAGGTGGAACCGCTTGGCGCGAAGTACGCCAGCTTTGGATGGGATGTTCTGCGCATCGATGGACACGACATGAATCAGGTGGTGGATGTGCTCCAGAAGGCCAGGGCGTCGGTAGGCAAGCCCGTAGTCATCCTCGCTGATACTGTCAAGGGCAAGGGCGTCAGCTTTATGGAGAATCAGCCAGGCTGGCACGGAAAAGTACCCAACCGCGAGGAATTAGCTGCCGCGCTCAAGGAACTCGGTCTCAGCGAACGCATCCCGACCGAGAAGTTGTTGGACATGGCAAGAAGCTACCAGGCAGGTGTTGACCGAAAGCTCGAAGCCAAGATGCCTCGGTTCTCGCGCGATTACTGGTGGAATGCCGGCAACAACATGAAGGTGGGCATGGAACCCACCCGCAAAGGCTTCGGCCAGTCGCTGGCGCAGAACGGCGATGACGAGCGAGTGGTTTGCCTGGGACTGGACATCTCCGGATCGATTACTATCAGCGACTTTTACTCCGGCAAACCCTCGCGCAAGGAGCGCTGGATCAGCATGGGCATCGCCGAGCAGTCGGCGACTTCCGCAGCTGCCGGACTGGCCAGGGAAGGGAAACTCCCGGTGATCGGTTCGTATGCCACGTTTTCAGCGGCGCGCAACCTGGACCAGATCCGTGTCTCGGTGTGCTACTCGGATCTGAACGTACTCATTGCCGGGGCCCACGCGGGAGTCTCCGTCGGCCCCGATGGCGCCACCCATCAAGCGCTGGAAGACCTGTTCGCCATGCAGGGGCTGCCCAACATGTCGGTGGTCGTGCCCTGCGATATCGTTGAGGCCCGCAAGGCTACCACATACCTGCTGCTTGGTCACAAAGGACCCAAATATATCCGCTTTGCTCGCGAAGCTACGCCCGTGGTTACGAATGAAGAGACGCCCTTCGTCTTCGGGAAGGCAAACGTAATTCGGTTGCGCGGAGAAGCGGCCAACTTCGCCGACGCATTCGAGACACGGCTGGCCAGCGACTATGGAGACGAGTCGGAAGATCTGAGTATTGTCGCCTGTGGACCCATGGTCCCCGAGGCGATGCGTGCGGCTCGCATCCTGAAGCAGGAATACGGTTACGAGACGCGTGTTCTGAATCTGCACACGCTTAAGCCGATTGACGCGGAGGCCATTGTTCGCGCCGCCCGCGAGACAGGCATTGTGGTGACCGCTGAAGAGCATCAAATTGGCGCTCTGGCCTGGCGAGTCAGCTCCATTCTCACCGAGAGCCAGCAGCTTTACGGCCTGCCCCTCATCACGGGCGCGGTTGGCGTCAAGGACCGTTTTGGCGATTCGGGCGCACCCTGGGAACTGGTCAAAGAGCTGGAAGTGAGCGCCGAACACATCGCTTGCAAGGCCGTGGAACTGATGGCATTCAAGAAGAAGCGAGTGACTGACGCCAGTCTTTCAATCGCGTAAAACACAAGGGCACAGAAGCACATGCCATGCTTCGCGGGCGTTGAGCCAAGCCGCGCTACCGACCCTTTGCCCTAAGTCGAATTGATAGGGTAACCTCTATTGAATTGGGAAAGGCATTCATTCAGTCTGGCAGGCCAATTTGCCTGAACGAATTGCTTGGACCAAGGGCCTGACAGTCGCAGGAACTTTTCACAGGAGCTCAGTCGATCATGGGCCTCGACGCAAACGTCCTCCCCAGCCCTTCAGCCGAGTTCGACTACAGTCTCACCGGGGTCAACTCCACCTTGGCGGTGGAGAAGGGACTTGCGGAGGCTGATTGGTATCAGTGTGCTGTGCCTCGCGAAACCATGCGCAGCCTTCTCGAGCGCCGAAATGGTCCGGCTATCCGTGACACCATCCTCTGGTTTGCCCTCATCTTCGGCAGTGGCCTCGCCACCTACGCTCTGCGGAGCACCTACTGGGCTATTCTTCCTTACGCAATTTATTGCGTGCTGTACGGCACGACCTCGGACTCCCGCTGGCACGAGAGCGGTCATGGCACGGCGTTCAAGACGGATTGGATGAACAACGTCCTCTACGAGATCGCATCCTTTATGGTCATGCGCGAATCCACAGTCTGGCGCTGGAGCCATACCCGCCATCACAGCGACACTATCATCGTCGGTCGCGATCCGGAGATTGCCGTGCCTCGGCCGCCGGACCTCAAAGAATTCGTGAAGGCCTTCTTCAATCTGCATGTGTATCCGAAATACTTCATGCGGATTTTGCTTCACTCTTTCGGCCGTGCAGTCCCCGAGGAGCGAACCTTCATTCCCGACTCGGAGTTTCCCAAGGTATATTTCCGGGCGCGCATTTGCGTAGCCATCTATGTTGCCGTGATAGCACTCTCCATATACGATCGCAGCATTCTTCCACTTCTATTCATTGGTCTCCCCAATCTTTTCGGTGCGTGGCTGATGCCCGTATATGGATTCACCCAGCATGCCGGTCTGGCGCAGAATGTCCTGGATCACCGTCTCAACTGCCGGACGGTGTACATGAACCCTATCCACCGCTACCTCTACTGGAACATGAACTATCACGTGGAGCACCACATGTTCCCCCTTGTGCCTTACCACGCGCTGCCCAGGCTCCATGAGGCCGTGAAGGATGATTGCCCCACGCCTTATCCGAGCATCCTGGCTGCTTGGCGTGAGATCATCCCAACCGTTCTCAAGCAGGTGAAGGACCCGGCGTATCACGTCAAACGAAAGCTTCCGGAGCGCAAGACACGTTCCGTCGAAAGCTTCCGCGCATCCCATTCCAAAGCCGATGCGGAAGGATGGGTTGAGATCTGCGCTGCTGCTGAGCTAGCGCGCGGCGATGTAATTCGTTTCGACCATGCTCACAAGACCTACGCCATCTACCGCGACACGGAGAACCGTCTCTATGCCACGGACGGACTCTGTACCCACGGCAACACCCATCTCTCCGATGGACTGATTGTGGGGAGCATGATCGAGTGCCCCAAGCATAACGGCCGCTTCAGCCTGCTCGACGGCTCGCCCGCGCGAGCGCCAATCTGCAGGGGTCTGGCAACATACCCGATTGAGGAGCGCAATGGCCAGCTTCACGTCAACGTCGCGCGTGCCGTCGGCGCGGGAGCCCGTGCATCGAAGACCTGCCGGTTCCGCGTAGTGAGCAACCGCAGCGTTGCGACTTTCATTAAGGAACTGATTCTCGAGCCTGCTTATAGTACCGAGCAATTCGCCTTCACTCCGGGCGACTATCTGCAACTCGACATACCCGCTTACAAGCAAATCCGCTTCCGCGATTTCGACATTCCCGAGCCCTTCGCCACCGTGTGGGAGAATCAGCACACCTTTGATCTTGTCGCAAGCAACCCCGAGCCTGGCCGGCGTAACAACTACTCTCTTGCCAGCAACCGGATGACAGAGTTCACGCTGCGATTCAACGTTCGCATTGCAACGCCACCCCCCGGCCAGGATTGCGCTCCCGGCGTCGGATCGAGCTATGTGTTCAGCCTTAAGCCTGGTGACGTCGTTTCCGGCATAGGCCCCTTCGGAGATTTCCATATCAAACCTACGCAGCGAGAGATGGTCTACATCGGTGGCGGCGCTGGTATGGCTCCGCTCCGTGCCCACCTTTCGCACCTCCTCGAGACCAGCCAAACTCTGCGCAAGATAAGCTTCTGGTATGGCGCCCGCTCAAAGCAGGAGATGTTTTACGAAGATTTCTTCCAGGATTTGGCCCGCGCGCATCGCAATTTCACTTTTCATCTTGCGCTCTCCTCGCCTTTGCCTGAGGACAACTGGACAGGTTATGCCGGCTTCATCCACGACGCGGTGTTTGAAAACTACCTCGCCGAACACGCGAACCCTAAGGCGGTGGAATACTATTTGTGCGGTCCACCCATGATGATCAAGGCATGCACCAGGATGCTTGAGAAAATCGGCGTCTCTGCCCAGCAGATCGCGTACGACGAATTCTAGACAGGATTCAGATGACATTCGGTTTTCGATTCCAGCCATCACATCGCAGAAGTGTCAAGGTTCCGCAGCTACATGAATCTCGAAGGCCTCGCCGATCTGCGCGCCGATAGTGCGCGGCCTGGTTAGAAGTCTTGCAGATGTCAATGAACCATTCCGTGCCCTCGTGGTGTAACTTAGGCGAGTGGTAGCGAAGCGTGGAGTTTTAAGGAGTGAGGCTAGGTGACTGCGTCCATCAACGTGCGCTATGTCGTTTTCCTGGGGTGTACCGCTGCTTTAGGAGGCTTGTTGTTTGGATTCGACATCGCCATCATCACCGGCGCCGGGCCCTTTCTCTCCAAGGCATTTTCCTTGAGCGACCTCGGTCTAGGCTGGGCATTTAGTTCATTGCTGTTCGGTTGTGTGCTGGGGTGCTTCTTCGCGGGCAGGCTCACAAACCGCTTTGGACGCAAGAAACTGCTTGTGCTGGTCGCCTTTCTGTTTGCTGCGACGTCGCTTGCCACGGCCTTGGCGCCCGATTTTGTCTTCTTTATTACCGCGCGCTTTCTAGGAGGTCTAGCCGTAGGCGGCGTCTCATTGCTCTCTCCAATGTATGTTTCAGAAGTTTCTCCACCTTCAATCAGGGGCCGCATGGGAACCCTCTATCAATTGTCGATCGTTGTTGGGATCATCGTATCCTATAGCCTCAACTATCTTCTCCGCAATACGGGCGTGAATAACTGGAGATGGATGTTTCTTACTGGAGTTGCGCCATCGGCCGTGTTTCTTCTGTTCGTCTCTCTGGCTCCCGAAACGCCGCGCTTCCTGGCTATGAAAGGAAAGTACAAGGAGGCCGCTGACGTGCTTGAACGAATCGGCGGCTCGAACGGCGTTCCAGCTCAGATTGCCGAGATTCGAGCGAACATGCATCTGGAAGCGAAAACCTGGCGTGGATTGCTCCGTCCCGGGGTTCGCCGCGCGCTTGCCGTCAGCGCCGGCCTTGCGATTCTGGTCCAAGTCTCAGGGATTAACACGATTGTTGATTATGCTCCCGCGATCTTTCAGTCGACCGGCTGGAAAATGGATAACGCTCTGGCCTCGACCTTTATTGTTGGGGTAACTGAGTTTCTGTTTACCCTTGTTTCCTTTTGGGTTATCGACAGATATGGACGCAAACCCCTCTACATTGTCGGTTCACTTGGCATGACACTCTCGCTTCTATCTTTGGTGGTAGCGGTTCTGGCCGGCAGGTTTCAGGGGGCCATTGTTCTCACGCTTATTTTGACCTACCTCGCTTTCTTCTCTGCCTGCATAGGACCGGTCTTCTGGACGTTGATGCCGGAGATCTTCCCCAATGATGTGCGAGGAATGGCAATGATCGTACCTGTGCTTATCCAGTGGGTCGCCAACGCAGTGGTCGTCCTCTTCTTTCCATTTGCGTTTCATGTAATTGGCAAGGCGTCCACATTCGGCTTTCTAGCCCTGATGGCATTGGCACAAGGGATTTTCACCTGGTTCTACGTGCCAGAGACGAAAAACAAGCGGCTGGAGGAAATTGAAGACTATTGGATCACGTCGAAAAATCTAGACCCCGCTGAAACTGTCTAAGGAACGTCTGAATAAGTTGTTGCTTTCGAAAGGGCACGGCTTCAGTTGTGCTGTAAATGTCACAAAATGGCCGTGATCTTTGGCCATTGAAGAAATGCCGATGACCTGGGGTCGAACACAAGAGTTAATCGATCCCGCATTATGTCACTCAGCGCCGGTGTTGACTAACTGCTTCATTCTATCTTATACATTCGTCAGTTAATCAGTTCGATGTTCCTTGATTCATCAATCCAACTTCAATCATCGCCACGGATAAGTCGATCAACTTGTGGAAATAACCTCGAGCACTTCCACGATATGTGAACCCGAAAACTCAATCGATACGCCGCGGGCCCAATCTGACTTATTAAAGACACCCAGATCTTTGTTGGTAATGATTGAGTGCAGCAAGTACTTTCCCGCAGGCATTAGCGGTAACTGCACCGTGGCGATTGCCTGTTGTGACTTGTTACGAAACACCGCAACTACGCCATTGCCGCTGTGAGCCATCCGTGCGAAGCCGTCCCAGGCCGCGGATGAAGGTTGAAGCCAACTGCCGAGCGGGAAAAAGCTCTCGCTGATTCTTGTCTTCTGCCTGAGTGCCTTGAACCAGCCAATCTTTTCGTGGTACCACCGCCGATCTGCTTCGCTTAGTTTGCGCAGGTCGCCGAGTAGCAGCGGGGCTGAGCCAATTGCAGTTGCGAAGCTCTCTTGAATGGTCGGCAGCTCTGCATGGATATTACCGATCAACATACTCTCGACCGGCATGGAGGCCGCGCGTTGGTAAAGCAATTGGCGGGCTTGCAGGGGGCCGGCCGAATCGGGATGGCTATCGTCTACGTTGCTCATCCAATCAAGATCGCCGGCCGCCAACAGACCGGCGTCGATCACGTGCTTCTGGCCCCAAAGTTCAAAGGTCAAGTCCAACAAAACGTCCGGATACTTTTCGTAGATGCGGCCTGTCATGTGGGAAATGCCTTCATAAATCATGTTAAGGGACTCGGCCCAGTTCCGATGGTCGTGCCCTTTAGCCCAACAGCCAGGCGCCTCTCCGTAGGCATTGAATATGGTGGTCAGATCCAGCTTTACATATGCCAAGTGAAAGCGATCGATGGCATCAATGATCCGATTTGCGGCTGCGTCACGATAAGCAGTTGCCATGCACATGACAACCTTTTCTCCTGCCGCAGTCCATGTCGTCTTGGGCTTTCCGTCTTGGTCCGTTGCTGCCCATTCGGGATGATTTCGATATTCCTGTGTTGATGTACCAATCGCCGCAACCGGAATCCATAATCCAAGCCGCATGCCTCTGCTTGCGACTGCTTCTTGAATGGGTCTCAATCCGCCCGGAAACGAGGTGAGGTTTACGGTGTTGTCTCCGTACTCTTGTTGCCATCCATCGTCAATGGTGAAGATATCCATCCCCATGGAGCCTGCTGCATCGATCAATTCCAGCGTCGTATCGTGGTTGATTCCCCGCTCGAAAGGCTCCCATGTGTTGTAGATCCACGGCGGCCCTTGCGCGTCAATCCGTCGCATCAGGACTTCTGCCGTGTAAGACGGTAGCCGCCAGTGTGGATCTTGAAAGCCGTCTCCATTGCGATAACTGATAAGCGACACGCTGGCTGTTGTGAATTCTTCGCCGCTCGCGAGAGTCCGTTCGAAGGGCATAAGATCTGTATCGTAGAGGACCCCAATACGCATGTGCTCCGGATCGTCCCATCCGCCGACCTCGGTGCGCTTCATATATCCTGGGACCTCACTAATGATGGCGATTCCAGCGCCGGTGCGGCCGTTCGCTACCAACAGACCGGCATCTTCAGAGCGTCCCGTATAGAAGATCTCGCGGGGAATCGTGCCGTACTGCGTAAGCAGAGTTACTTCACTCTCTGGACCGATCGATACTCCAATGGATTCGATATTGAGGTGGGATAGGTGAAGTGCGGCACCGGCGGTGTTGCGCAGTACGAGATGCTTCCGGATTGCCGCATGACCGTTATACACGGTGTAAACGACGGATACGTCAAGAGCCAATGCCTTATGACGAAGCTCTATGATAAGTGACCTTCCGTTTGGAAGAACGGTTTCGTGGAAGTTCAACAGGCCGAAGTCGGGACTGGCTCCTGCGCAGGCTTGGTTGTTGCACTGGAAGGAGAACTCTTGTGCCATTTCCATGCGAATCGTTGCAGGGAGGATGTAATCTGCGCGCGTCGACAAGTCAGACAAGCGTTCCGTAAAGAGTCCTACCTTCGGCTGAAAGGTAACGGTCCTTGAGATCAGTCCGTTGTCAATGACCCAGGACCTCCCTGAGTCGTCAACATTTGAACTCCCACTCGTTGCCAATGCGCTGCCAAAAGCCCAAGGAGTCCAGACGCAGTTTGTCACAAATAACAATCCGTTCCGAATCAGGCTTCTTCTGCTCACTAATGCCGAACTTGCTTCTATCATCGAAGTTCCTCAAGTGTGCCAGGGTCCAAAAGCAAATCCTACCCACAAGTGCAACGTGCTTCATCGTGTAGGCAGACCCGCCATTGGGAAGATGTCGTATGGGTTCCCGATCTGGCGGATATATGCCTCGGCCTTCTTGTAGCCGCTTTCAAGACCACGAAAGTTGGCAACCGAATCCTGCAGCGCGTAGAAGAAGTCCGGAGACTGGCTTGCGTGAGCGTAACAGGCTGCTCTTTTCGTATCTGCCACCTCGGTAATATCCACGTAATGCGTGGGCGAAGTAAAGTTCATCGTATCTTCGCCATCTGAAACCTCGTAGTAATACATTGCGAATTTATGCTTCAATCGCTTCCATGATTCATAGGTTAAATTACCAATTGCGCGATGATCGGGATGGTCATCAATGAGCCAGTGGTTGAAAACAGCATCTGGATTCTCCGCTTCGATAATTTTCTGAAATGCGTCGTAATGATCGTTATCCACAATGGCATGGCCATTGATCTGGTTTGCGTAGACGGGTCGCGCCTTTAGGATCCCGCACGCTTTCGTCGCTTCCGCAATCCGCACCGGGGCCTTCGTCTCCCACTCACCATTGTTCATATAGAGCAGGACCACTTCATGGCCCAGAGCTGTGAGCCGTGCGATTGTCCCGCCGCATCCATACTCCGGATCGCCCGGATGGCCACCTGTCACAACAAACTTCAATTTGCGCGCAGGCTCCGCGGCGGCATACCGCCCCCCGGCCTCGAACGTTGCTCCCGCCAGCAATCCAGCGCCCACCAGCATCTCTCGTCGATTCATTTCCACTCCCACTCACTTTCTTGCTTGTTGTAACCCGTTCACCCCTGTTGCACCGGCGACACGTGTCCCACTCCAGCTACATCCGGATCGAACAGCAGCGGAAAGAACTGTCCTTGCATGGCAGCGCCCTTCGGAATCGGGGGGACGCCCGCCAATAGCTCTTCATCTGTGGCGGATGTCACTCCGTCGCGGAAGACATTCACAAGGGTCGCGCGCCGCGGCTTGTCAGAGTAGTTCGCATACGAGCCATGCACCATCAGGGGATGATGGAAGGAGCATTCTCCGCGCTTGAGTTCTATCGGAACGGGCTGAAAGTCCTGCTTCTGCTCTGGTGTGAGTACGGTCATTATTTCGTCCATATCCCCAGTCAACCCGGTGCGTGGCAGCAAGTTCCAGCGGTGGCTGCCGGGCACATAATACAGGCATCCGTTTTCACGCGTGCTGTCATCAAGGCCAATCCAGCACGTCAGATGAGCGATCGGCAATGTGCGAGTCCAATATGAATAGTCCTGGTGCCAAGCCACCACGCCGCCGTGTTTGGCCGGCTTGCAGAAGAGCTGATCGTGCCAATGCCTGATGGGACCTCGCAGCAACTGCGACATAGCCATCGCGATTGCAGGGTTCCATAGGATGTCATGAAACCCTGACGTCGCACGCCATGCGCCCAGTGCGTGAAAGAGCGTTGTAGTGTGATCTTGGGATTCGTTTGTGTGGAATTCGTAAAACAGATGATGTGCCGGATGCGATTCCTTCATTAGTTCAGTAAGTTCTTCGCGCAGGGTTTCAATTTGCAAATCACTCAGGACCTTTACACCTGCCAGATATCCCTGACGATCGAAGTCATCGATCTGCTGGTCCGTAAGACGGTACTTGTCCCATTCATCCGCGTTCTGTGGCAAGGAGACAAATTCGCTCACGGGAGCGTGAAATTCTGACAAGTCCTTTACCGTGGTGGAGTTGATGATTGTGGGATGAATATGAGCCTCCTTTTGTATCGGATGCCGAAAAGCTGTCGAACTTCTTCCTGCGTCGTGCAGGTTTCGCTTCGCTGCAAATTGTGCCGCGAGATTCCGGCGATGCTCTCTTGTTACCGTCCGATGATATCCGCACGTGCAGAAGAATATTCACGATCTATTACAGCCCGCGATATACTCCACCGTCCACCAGAATCGTCTGACCCGTAACGTAGGCCGCGCGGTCTGAAGCAAGCCACGCAATGGCATCCGCAATTTCTTCCGGTCGCCCCATGCGGTGCAGAGGGATATCTTTCGTAACTCCTGCCTCATACTCTGCTGCGCTATGGCCGGTGGTCAGTGCATTGGCCTGGGCCAACTCCTTAACGCGCTCCGTAGCGGTAAAACCCGGCCCGACGTTGTTTACTGTGATGTTGTCAGGTCCGTACTGTGTTGCGAGGGAACGCACCAGTCCGAGAACACCCGCGCGCACCGCATTCGAGAGAACGAGCTCCAGAACAGGTTGCTTGGCGGCGATCGACGTGATGGTAATCAACCTTCCCCAGTGTTGTTGCCGCATGTAAGGCAGCACAGCATGGGCAAAGGAGACGATGCTGCGCAGGTTCAAGGCATACGCCCGGTCCCACTCCTCCATCGTGGTTTCTGCGAATGTCTTGGAAGGCGGGCCTCCGGCGTTCGTTACGCATATATCGATGCGGCCAAAATGCCGATGCACGGCATCGACAAAGTGCCGAACACGCGCGTCGTCGCTCACATCAAAAGGCTCCGTAAGGACCTGCACCCCGTAGCCCGCGCGTATCTGCTTTGCGGCGTCCTCCAGCATGTCTGCATTGCGTGCGCAGAGCGCCAGATGTGCGCCCTCTGCGGCCAACGCGAAAGCCGTTGCCCGGCCTATCCCCTTGCTGGATGCGGCAACGATCGCGACGCGGTTGCGGAGTCCCGTCTCCATACAATCAGTCTCTCCTCAGAGGATGTTAAATTTCTTCCACCTAAGTGGAGCACATCTCTCAATTGGTCCTTGCAGCCATTGCACACAATCGGCTCGAAGGCACGTAGGGACTACTTACGCAAGTAGGCATCCGTCCCGCTGATCCAATCGGCGCGCGGAGGACAAAAGATGTCAAGGTCCACTGTGTCTTCGATAGCGACCGCGCTATGTGGCACCTGCGACGGTATTACCAGAACCTCTCCGGCGCGAACGGTGATTTCCTGATCCTGAATAAGAAACTTCAGGGCGCCTTCAAGAACATAAGTGATTTGTTCATTCTCATGGCTGTGGAGCGGAACAATGCAACCCTCGCGCAGAATGATCCTCGCCAGCATGCTCCGTTCCCCGCTCACAAGTTGACGATCGAAAAGTGGATTGACATGTTCAACTGGAAAGTCTTTGAGACGTATGTACTGGAAAGTTGGAGCGCTATGCCCAGCTTCGATTGTGTTCATCACTTAGTTTCCTTTGCGGTGGTATCGAGTCATGTTCTGAACAATTCTACCTGCGGACCGGCATGAAGATCGTTGGCTGCGAAGGAAGCATGAAAAGAGATCCTCGTTATCCCCCTTTGGTTGTGTTGCGCTCGCCATCGGGAGGCCAGTTTCCAAGTCCAGTTCGCGGTGCAGGTAACTGCCACTTTCTTGCTGGCGGTTCATCCCGGCGTTTGTCCAAATTTCCGCCAATTTACGGCGACACGGTCTATGTCGCAGCAGTAGTCACGAAAGGGATCTCGCCAAGGATTCATCCAACCCAGCAGGTTATCATGCAGACGTTTCCGCTCTTTGTGGCTAAGTTCCATAGGCCCAGATTTGTGAATTGCGTGTCCCAATCATAAGTTTCAGGAAACAAGGATAAGGAGATAGCTCAAATCACGTCAGTCAAGCTGTCCACGAGCGCTCGATTTCCTCTAGAGTTCGTCCCTTGGTCTCTGGCATTACCTTCCATATGAAGAGAAGCTGGGGCAGAAGCATCAGGGCAAACATGAAGAAACTTCCAGAGACGCCCAACAGGCTTCGGAGCATGGGAAATAGCTGATTGTAAATGCCGTCAGTTACCCAAACAGCGAGCGTGGCGATAGCCATGGCACGGCCACGGATCTTGGTAGGGAAGATCTCCGACATGATGACCCACTTGATAGGGCCCATGGAGAAGGCAAAGCAGGCCACGAAAAAGCACAGCATCCCTACGACCATCATGCCCTCAGTGCGGCCAATGCTAAACAGAAAACCGATGACCGAAAGCGAAGCGCAGGCGCCCACCGTACCGACAAATAAAAGCAGGCGCCGCCCCGCAATGTCCATGAGCCAAATAGCAATGAGTGTGAACGCCACATTGACCAGGCCGATAGAAGTGAAGCCGCCGAGCGCCTGCCCAAGGGATAATCCCGATCGAGCAAGGATATCCGGTCCGTAGTAAAAAACAATGGTAATCCCGCTAAGTTCGGATGCGATAGCGAGGAAGAGAGAAATGAAAAGGGCCTTGCGCAGGCCGGGCCTGAATAGCTGGGCCAGAGAGCCGCTGGCGGCGAAGATCGTGCTTTCGATCTCTTGAATTTCTCTTTCCGCCAACGAGTGGCCGCCCACTCTGGCCAGCACGGCTCGGGCCTCCCCGGAGCGATTGGCCTTGATCAACCAACGCGGAGCCTCTGGAACAACAAAGCACAAGCCGGTAAAGAGAATGGACGGAATCAGCTCCATACCGAACATTGCTCGCCAGGTTTGATCCACCACCGCCCACTGGTAGAACCCGGCCTCATGACTGGCTATTCCCGCGGAAGCCAGGTGCTGCAGCCCTGCGTTAGAAAAGAGGGCCAGACAGATTCCGATGGTGATGGCAAATTGAAACAAAGTCACCATGCGGCCGCGGAGATGAGCAGGAGAAATCTCCGAAATATAGAGCGGAGAAACCATCGACGCGAGTCCCACTCCGAGTCCGCCGACAAACCGTGACCAAATGAGTACATCGAGGTTCCATGCGAGCATGCAACCGACACTGCAAATTACGAAGAGCAACCCGGAAAAGAGCAATACCAACTTGCGCCCAAAACGATCGGCAAGGGACCCGGCCACGATCGCGCCCAAAGCGCACGCCACGAGGGCGGAACTTACCAGCCAGCCCTCCATCGCCGTGCCTAGCGCGAATTGCTTCTTCAGCGCGGTGAGGGTCCCGGAAATGACCGCCGTATCGAACCCGAAAAGCACCCCACCCAGGGCCGACACAGAGCAGACAAACGTCAAATAGAGCACGCTGCCTTCGGATCGACTTTTGCTGACTTCATTCGGATTGGGCGCGGGAGAAGCCGGCGTACTTACCTTACTCTCGGTCAAAATGTCTTCCTCCGAACACTCGTGTGCAGATGAATGTCTTTCCGCCCGTGCAAATACTCTTGAGACATTTCCCTGGATATCGGTGCGCGCAGAATGCACCCAAGATCAGGATGAAAAAATGCTAAGTCTTCGGTTCACAGGAATAGTTGCTTCTGACCATTCAGGCCGCCGACGCGCAGAATGGCGCGTCAAGCCGGGATCACCCGGATCACTGTCTTAAAGCGCTCACCGCAGCCTCTGATTTACTTGGATCGGCCATCTTGTCTTGAAGGCCGTGCATCGTTCCGCAGATATTCACTTCGATTCCCAATCGCGAAAAAGTTGCGGCCTTGACCGCTAGTGTGCGATTGGCAGAGCTCTTGTCCGGTGCATATGCAACTTGAATGTGATTTGATTTGTGCCTTGCCATCATCTGATCGCGGGTGATGCCGTACAGCACCGCGTGCATCATGGGCCATTGCCAATTGGTCATTTGCCAGCGGCGTTCACTTTCTTCCTTTGGCAACTCGACTGCCTTCGCCCGGCCGATGTCTGCCTTAAGCCGGTTGTCCTCTACGAAAATTCGGCTCCATACTACCTCGCCTGGCTTGCAGATGCCCTTGATGGTAGCGCCTCCCATGTGAAAAGTCATACTGGGTTGGCGTACACAGACTGCGCCTTGATAGGCCCCGATCAAATGTTGCGGCGGCACTGCGCCGGAAATTTCAAACGTCCAAACAAATTCATTCTTGCCATCTATTTCGAAATCTTCTCCATACCGTATGTCGTGCAGGGTGGTCTCCGGGTCGAACCCAAGTCCGGTCCAAATCCGATTGGTAAGCAGGGCATCCACGCCGGCGCATTCATCTGCCTCGTTGAAATGGGGCAGCGCCTTGGCCGCGAATAACGTCCGTCCATCCCGGGACGATTGAACCGGAGGACGATCACAATTGTTGAGCAATCCTTCTGCCAGGTCCGACGCCGGAACAAGATCCTTCAACCCCTGCTGATACTGGATGCCAATCGCGTCGCAGCCGAATTCATCGGCGATCCGCAAAGCGGCAATATACATCTTGCACTGCTGTAGCACCTGGTCGTCTGTAAGGTCATTCTCCGGATCGGGACCAGTTTGGAACTGAACCCCTTTCGCGTCTAACCACTGGCGCACTTGCCTGGCTTCCCGATCGCTCACTTGCGTCATCGCAAAGTAGAGCGCCGACTGGCTAAGCCGTTCTTTGAATATACCGATCGGAGATAACAATTCGTCCGGGATGATGGCGTTGTACATGCCCATGCACCCTTCATCGAAAACTCCCAGGATCGCCTTGTCCTGAAGAAGATTTGAAGCCAGTGCTGCGGCCATCTGTTCCACATCCGGGGCCAGGACAAACTCCGCAATACTCTTGACGTGGCTCGCATCGTGGCGGATGGGTTTCCCCTCAAACCATTGCTTCAATCTCGTAAGAAACCACTCGTCCTCGAAGTTCCCGCTCCAAAGCGTGCTGTATGGAACCCCTAACTTGGTCAGGCATGCATTCAGATTCAGCAGTCCCACGAGGCCGGGCCATTCGCCGCTCCAGTTTGCTACCGTCAGGATTGGACCACGGTGAAATAACAATCCGGGAAGAATATGTTGGCTGTATTGCCAAACGGTCTCTACCACGATGAGCGGCGCGTCACGAGGAATGTCCTTGAAGACCTGAATTCCGTGTTTCTGGCTTTTGATGAATCCGTGTCCCTCGACCGGATCCAACTCATGTCCTCTCTCGACCTTTACGCCCAACCGGGCTGCGGCACGGGTAATCTCCTGCTCAGCTCGCAGCTGCGTAGACCAGGTGCCCTGGTTCGCGGCAATGCGCAAGTCGCCGTTTGCGATCATGATGCAAGTCTGATTCAGATTCATAAGATCTCCCTAAAAAAAGACCACTGCCTCCGAGGCTAGGATGTGGTAATGGGTAACCGGTAATCCAATTTGGGTCGAATGATATAGTCTTTGTTTGAGGCTGTCAAGGTCAACTGCACAGCAACTCCTGCAGCTTTCGAGGTGTCACTTCCAGCCATGTCTATTCGAACGCGCGATGCCATTAGAATGCGAGATATTGCGGCGGAGTTCGGCGTATCGGTGGTTACGGTGTCAAAGGTCCTGCGCAATCAGGGCCGCATCAGCAGCGCAATGCGCGAACGCATACTTCGGCGCGCCAAGGAATTGAATTACAGTCCGGACTTGGCGGCCCGTAGCCTGGCCACAGGCCGCACTTACCTGGTGGGCATGGTCGTGCCTGACCTGATGCACCCTTTTTTTGCGGCGATTGCAAAAGAATTGGCGCGCAGTTTGCGCGAGGCTGGGTATAGCCTCGTGATCTCCTCGTCGGACGAAGACCCGGTGCTCGAATTGCAGGAAATCGAGGCCCTTCTAGCGCGCCGCATCGACGCTCTAGTGCTGGCTTCGAGCGAGCACTCGAAATCGAGCAGCATCTTCAAAAGCATTCATGGGGCAGGGGTCCCTTTTTTGCTTTTGGATCGTCCGATTCGCGGATTGAACGTGCATTTCGTCGGCTCCGACGACAAGGCCATTGGCAGACTGGCCACCGAGCACTTGATTGAGCGCGGATATCAACGCATTGCGCACATCGGTCTTTCCAGCCTCAGCATCGGAAATGGCAGACTTGATGGTTACAAAACCACTTTGAAGAGCCATGGGCGCCAGATCCAGGCGGACCGCATTATTTTCGTCGAGTCCGGGGATGAGCGGGGAGAAGAGTGCGGCTATGCCGCAATGCAGAAGCTATTGACCCTGAATCCGCGACCGGACGCCATCTTCTGCTTCAACGACATCATTGCATCGGGTGCACAGAAGGCGGTGGCAGAAGCTGGCCTTGCAATTCCTGGTGATATTGCTCTCATCGGGGTGTCGAACCTGGCCGGGCTTTCTTTCTGGAATGCGCTCCAGGTGCCGCTTTCCACCGTCGATCAGGACGTGCCCAAACTGGCCGCGGCAACCATGGAACAGATCCTCAACTTGCAAAAGCGTCCTGGCCCGCCCGAACCGAGACGCATCCTGGTACCGCTGAAATTAATCGTCCGTGATTCCACTTAGAGCTGCACGTCCGTCTGCATCCGCGGATGCGGACAACGTGAAGCAATTGGGAAGGCCGTCGTTTGATACTTCCAACCTGGATTTCGCGACATTCGACACTCGGCCTCCTTTTGCAAAAGGTCGGCTGCAGATTTGCGCAGGACCGCGGCGATCGAAGTAAGGATGGATGACTATGTCAATCGGTCTCATCAGAGCAATCATCTTTGGCACAGCAGTTCTTGGTGTGCTCAATTCCAATCCCGCGAAAGGGCAGAATGCGGCTGCCTCGGAGCCTGACAGTTATACCGCGAACGACCGTCCGCCGGATCCGCGCCTCAAGGCGGACATTCTTGTGGTTGTTGCGCACCCCGACGATGAAACGTTGGTCGACGCGTATCTGGCGCGAGAAGTGTATGACGAACACAAACGTGTAGCTGTGGTATTCGGAACTCATGGTGAAGGCAGCATCAACGAAGTTGGTCCGGAACAAGCCATGGCAATGGGCAACATTCGTGAAATGGAGGGGCGCCAGGCGGTGGGCTACTTGGGCATCACGAATGTCTGGTTTCTTACCGGCCGCGATACGCTTAGCCAGAATGTCCTCAATTCTCTTGGACACTGGGGGCACGGTTCCTGTCTGGAGCAATTGGTCCGGATCGTTCGCATGACCAGACCTTCGGTGATTCTGACGTTCCTGCCTGACTTCACGACGGGCGAAAACCATGCCGATCATCAGGCTGCCGGCGTACTGGCCACTGAGGCTTTTGACTTGGCCGGAGATCTCAGCGCATTTTCTGAACAGATTTCGCCTGCCAGCAATCCGGACAAGAACATGAGTCTCACCGAGGGACTCCGGCCTTGGCAGCCGGAAAAGATCTACTATTTTTACAATCCCACGCACGATATTTTCGCAGGCCAGGGACCGCAGTACTCGTCGAAGGAGATCTCCCCTTCACATCGTCTGAGCTATGGCAGGATCGCCGTCGAGATGTACGCTCATCATCGAACACAGGGCGGAGATCATTTGACTCGCGCGATTGAAAGCAACACCGTGGAGAATTCCCAGGACCCTTACGTGCAATTGGCAACCGAGGATATGAAGTTGATCTTTGGAAAATCCCTGGTGCCCTCCGGAGTCACCGATGACGTCTTTGCCGGCGTAGTGCCGGGAGGAATTCCCTTTCAGCCTGCACCTGGATTTACACCGGTCCTGGCTTCAAGTCCATCCGTCAGGATAGGGGATCCATGGAATTACTACCATATATTCTGGCAGGCGCATGGCCTCGACCATCTGGCCAGTATCGTTCCCACTGAAGTCACGGTTAAGGTTGGCGGCATCCTCGCAATTCCACTGATTATCGAGAATCCCCTCGAAACGGCGATCAGCGTAGAGCTCTCAGTCCAAGCACCGGAGGGATGGAAAGTAGAACCTGCCCATGCGGTTTCGATCGCTCCGCACACTCGGTATCTTCAACGGATTCAGGCCACAGCGCCGGAGACCAAAGTGCCGGGCTGGCAGAACTTTATCGTATCCGCCCAGTCCGACAGTCAGAACATTGGCACTGTACCTGTTCGTGTGGAACTCTCCACAGGTTGGGTTGCACCGCAGTGAGATTACGAAGCAGGTAATGCCTAAAGCAGTTTCGACTTCTGCACGCCACCGGTTCACGGATGAGGCGTAGCGCACAGCGGCGTCGCTTCTGTCGCTCGCCGCGAATTGCCGGATTAATTTTGCGATTCACCTTTCAGCCGTGCGCTTCTTCGCTATTTCGGCGCGCATTCCAGGAGTTCGACTCATCTTGCCTACGCCGGATTCTGTCTCTTGATATCAAATGTTCAAGGGGTAAGGTCGATTAGCGGCTTAGGTTACCTGGTAACATTATCCGGTTACT
>PLSM01000005.1 GCA_003165075.1 Acidobacteriaceae bacterium
CAGGAGCGCTTTCAGGATATCGCCGAAGTAGAAGCCTGAACCGCGTGGCCAGTCTACCAACGGTACGAGGAATCAGCACTGTTTGCCACTGATGACGAGAATTCGCGAGTGTTGATAGGCGACTGGCCAAGGGCACCGTTTTTCACGAGGCGCAAACATAGCTAAAATCGCTGCATTTTACAGTATTTGAACTGATTGGACTGTGAGAGTCGTGTTGCCAACAACCTTCCGTCAAAGGATGGAAGTGGTATGTATATCCCCTATTCATCTAGCAATCTACTGCGACTGCCCCAGAAGCACAATGTGTTCATGGCAGCACGAAGCAGAAACATCTGCCCATTTGGCCTGAGCGTCTCTTACAGACGGCTAAAACTGGATAAATCACAGATCACAATTCTCTTAACGAGCCAACTCAGCTGTTCCCATGGACGAATGGGCTGCTGTTTTTCAAGGATATCAATTGAGCGACAACGAAACAACCCGACCCCAAAGCGACACCTCGGTGGGTTCTACAATACTCTTTGAAGATCATCAATCTGCCCATGGAAGTGGGCTTATGCGTTTCATGCGGGTGTTAACGAAGCGCTGGAAATGGATCGTTGGTACGATTGTAATCTGCGAGATATTGGCCGTAATCCAAACGCTAAAGACCACGCCTACCTATGATGCCACCACAACGATTGAGTTGCAGGACAACAGCAAAGGCTCTCAGGATTTAGGGCTCGGATTGTTTCAGCAGTTGGGTGGGGGCGGAGGTGGCCCTGATACAGCCCAGAAGACAGAGGCCGCTATTCTCCAGAGTGACTCGTTGGCTCTGGCGGTGATTCAACGGCTTGGGCTAGCCTCGCAGCCCCCTTTTTCTGCCAAGTCGGGTGCGGCTGGTGAACTGAGTTCCGAGAAGGGCTTGCCGCTCGAAGAGGCACCTTTTACGCGAACGCGGTTGCTAGGGATTTTCAAGTCTAATTTAGAAGTCGTGTTGGTTCCCGAGACCAGCCTGATTAAAGTTGTCTACCAGAGTCACGATCCGAAACAGGCAGCGCAGATTGCAAACGCGTTGATCGACAGCTACAAAATTCAGTACCTTCAGTCGCACTTTGAAGCTACGAGCGAGGCCTCGGTCTGGCTGACGAAGCAGTTGTCTGAACTCAAGAACAACGTCCAAGACTCAGAGAACAAGCTCACGGATTATGAAAAAGAGAATGGAATCCTCAGCTCGAGCACAGCGCCGTCAGGCTCTGGCAGTGACGCCACAGGAAGCGGCGGCGCGGGAGGGGCCTCAATCCATAGTGTCGTTTTCGAGAAGCTGGACGCCCTAAATGCTGAGCTGACTGCGGCTGAAGCAAATCGTATCGAGAAGGAGGCAATTTATCACCTTGTACAAACCAACAATAGCGACGTGATTATTGGTCTCGGAAAAGATCCTTTGGCTGTGCAGAGCAATTCGATGGTGCTCACCCAAGCTGGCGGGACCTCCAACCTCCAGCAGTTGCGGCAACAGCAGAATGCACTGAAGATCAATATTGCGGCGGCCTCGGCCACATACGGAGCAAATAACCGCCACCTTAAGGAACTTCAGACCCAGATGCGCGAGCTCAACGACCAGATTCATCAAGAAATGCAGGAGATCGTCAAGCGCGCACAAGCCGATTTGGAGTTGGCGCAGCAAACCGAAGATGAAATTCGTCGAAGGTTTAACCAGCAACAGGCGGATGCTAGCAAGCTTAATCAGAAAGCTGTCCAATTTGCAGTGTTGAGCCAAGAGGCCTCTTCACGCGAAAAGTTGTATGAAGACCTCTACACCAAACTACAAGAAGCAAATCTCTCCGCAAATGTCCAGTCTACGAATATTACTGTCATAGATCCAGCGCGCTCTCAATCCGTTCCCGTCCTCCCGAAGCGCAGGTTAAACCTGGAACTTGGACTGCTGTCTGGAATTCTCCTTGGATTTGCGATAGCGTATGGCTTGGACAGCTTGGATCAGACGGTGAATAATCCGCTGGAGATCGAGGAGATTACGGGGAGGCCAGTGATCGGCGTAATTCCGGAGTTTGGCGAGACGGGCATGGCCTATGGGGCGCGACTCGCACACGGCGCTCGATGGCTTGGGAAAAAGCATAAAGGAGCCCCGGAAAAGCCTTCCCAGCCTTCGTCAGTCTGGATACTAGATCACCCGCGATCACCCGCCGCAGAGGCTATTCGCGGGTTGCGCACTGCCATCATGCTTTCCCGTGGCGGGGGAGGTCCCAAAACCATTTTGGTGACTAGCTGTGTCCCAGGCGAAGGCAAGACTACCCTGACGAAAAACTTGGGCGTAGCCTACGCACAGCATGACAAGAAGGTCCTAATTATTGAGGCCGACATGCGTCGCCCGCGAATGCTAAACAAGGAAGAATTTTCCAACAAATTGGGCCTCAGCACTGTGCTGTCAGGTTTCTCTACAAGCGACGAGGCTATTCATCGCGGCGTGTATGTGCCTACCTTGGATATACTACCGGCTGGCCCATATCCACCAATGCCATCTGAACTGCTGGGATCAACAGCGTTTAATGACCTGCTGGAAGAATTCCGCTCTTGCTACGACGCTATCTTGATCGATAGTTCTCCGTCCCTCCTTGTAACTGATGCAGTTTTGATCTCTCAGAAGGTAGATGTCACCATTTGGGTGAGTCAACTCGGATCCGTTACAAGGCCACAACTTGACCGCGCGGTTCGTCTCATTGAACAAAATCGGATGCCGGTGATTGGCTTTGTGGCGAATAGAATGAGCCGCGCCGTCGCTGGCTACGGCTATGGCTACGGCTACGGCTACGGCTACGGATACGGAGATCAGTCCTATTATGGAGAGAAGAATTCGCATGACGTCTAGATTTTTTTATGCATCCTTCATTGCGGCTGTACTGCTGGCTTTGCTACCAGAAACAGGCGTTTCCCAGATTAACCGGAATAGTACAGAGGCACCGGCAGGAAGGCCAACCGCGTCGACGTTGGTGGCGAGTGATATTACAAAGTTGAAGCTGGCCCCCGGATTTCTGGTGGGCCTCAATGTGCTCGATGACACTGACTTCGCAGGAAGTTTTCGCATCGACGAGCAAGGCGACATTGAACTTCCTATTTTAGGGAGCATACACGTTGCGGATGAAACTGTTTCTGAAGCAAGAGTCCAAATCCAGAAAAAGCTTCGGGATGATGCGATTTTAAAGGATCCTCAGGTCATTCTGACGTTACTGGAATACACTGCACCCGAAGTAACCATCATAGGAGAAGTGGGAAGTCCGGGAAAGTATCCGCTGCTGGTTCCGCACAAACTAGTTGATGTTTTGGCGGTAGCGGGAGGGCCTACGGCGATGGCGGGCAATGAAATCCAGATCACCCGCGGCAGTGCGGACACCAAACCGGTTCTTGTCCACTACTCAAAAGGCACCGATCCACAGTTGGTTGAGAATGTCATCATATACCCTGGGGACACTATACAGATAAAGCGGGCCGGCGTCGTATACGTGCTGGGAGCTGTAAATCGGCCGGGCGGGTACGTAATGCAGGAAGAGAACACGCTCAACGTACTGCAAGCCATTACGCTAGCTGGTGGAACGTCGGTGTCGGCGAAGACCGGCACGATTTATCTTTTGCGCAAAAATGCCGATGGCACTGTAGAAAATATTGCTCTTCC
>PLSM01000148.1 GCA_003165075.1 Acidobacteriaceae bacterium
ACGCGACGGATCGCGCAATGCTGGCGTTTCAACGCCGCCACGCGAAATAAAATGGGCGGGACGGGCAGATTCGAACTGCCGACCCCTCGCACCTCAAGTGGGACTGACCCCTAATAATGCCGTTCTTTGCCCGAAAACTGCGTCTCCACAGTCCTCGGAACGGCCGTTTTGTGCCAGGTCACGTCACATTTACGTCACAATTTGCCGTTCGGCGATTGCAGCTACGCTGCGGAATCCGCCCTCGTAAGTGCCTGATTCTACGGCACCGAAATCGGCCGCTTCAGCCCTTCCGAAAACAGGTGTTATTGGGAGACTAAGGGGGCGAATGGATTTCCATCCGAATGGCCTCTGTTTGCAGGTTGGTATGAACTTGGCAATGAGTCTCGACCCCGAAATATCCGTTAGAATGATTCCCGACAGCAAAATGAATGAGCTAGCCGCTGGAAAACAGGTCGAATTGTCCGTCGTCATGCCGTGCCTGAACGAACGAGAGACCGTGGGTGTGTGCGTCCGCAAGGCACTGGCGAGTCTTCGCAAAGCCGGCATCCTCGGCGAGGTAATCGTCGGCGACAACGGATCGACCGACGGGTCGGTGGAAATCGCCGAATCGGAAGGGGCGCGAGTAATTCAGGTCGCGGATAAGGGTTATGGCAGCGCTTTGACGGGCGGCATACTTGCCGCACGCGGAAAATACGTGTTGATGGCCGACTCCGACGACAGTTATGACTTCGGCCACATCATGCGGTTTCTGGAGCAGCTGCGTGCTGGATCAGACTTGGTGATGGGCAATCGATTTCGGGGCGGCATTGCGAAGCACGCCATGCCTCCGCTGCATCGGTATCTTGGAAATCCTCTGCTGACCGGCGTCGGAAGATTGTTGTTTCACTCGCCGTGCGAAGACTTTCATTGCGGGATGCGAGGATTCCGGAAAGACAGCTTCCTGCGCATGGACATACGTTCCACGGGGATGGAGTTTGCCAGTGAGATGGTGGTCAAGGCCAGCTTGCTGCGGATGAAGGTCAGCGAGGTTCCCACTACGCTGGCCCCCGACGGCCGCAGCCATCCACCGCACTTGCGGACGTGGCGCGACGGTTGGAGGCACCTCCGCTTTTTGCTTATGTATAGTCCGCGCTGGCTTTTCCTGTATCCAGGGATTCTCTTGATGTTGCTTGGGCTGGCCGGATGCGCATGGCTCCTACCCGGGCCAAGGGTCGTCCGTGGCATCGGATTCGACGTGCATACGCTTTTGTATGCATTCGTTTCGGTGCTCCTGGGCTTTCAGCTTGTCGCCTTTGCCGTGTTCACTAAGGTATTCGCCATCTCCGAGGGCCTGCTGCCCGAAGATCCGCGCCTGAATCGCGCCTTCCGCTACATCACGCTGGAAACCGGTCTGGCTGCCGGCGGCCTGCTTATGAGCCTTGGAATTGGTGGATCGATCTTCGCCGTCTCCGGCTGGGCAAAGGAGAGTTTCGGAGTCCTGGACGCCGGTCGTATGCTGCGCATCGTCATGCCAGCGGTCTTCTCGCTGACCATGGGTGTGCAAATCGTCTGCAGCAGCTTCTTCCTGAGCATCCTCGGGCTGCGGAGAAGATGATAGTATGTCTTCGATGTCCAAATTACGTAGAACACTGCTAACCGAATTTATGATGTTCGCTCCCTATCAGCCTGCCACTAACTTCTGGAAATCGATCGAAATCGAAGATGTCATCAAATTTGGCCTGCCGCAAGGCCAGGGACTCGATTTAGGATGTGGTGATGGTCATCTGATAGAGATTATCCTCAGGCATGTCGGTCAACGTGATCTGGTTGGGCTCGACATCGACCCGCGTGAAACTTCACTCGCGTTAGGACGGAACATCTACCGAGAAGTTGTTACGGCTTCGGCAGACGATCTTCCATTCTCCGACAGTCAATTCGACTTTGTCTTTTCCAATTCAGTCCTGGAGCACATTCATAATATAGAGGGTGTGTTGCTTGAGGTCGCGCGGATACTAAGGACTGGCGGTAGCTTCCTCTTTACTGTTCCAGGCGCGGACTTTCACAGATGCCTGAGGGGGCCATGGTTATTTGGGAGCCGCGAACGCTATCTTCGCGAAACCGATGCGCGTTGCTATCATCTGCGTTATTGGGATGTGAGTCAATGGTCGGAACATCTCCAGAAAGCAGGACTTACCCAGGTTCACGAACATGCGTACCTCAGCATGTCCCAGATGCAGCGCTGGGAATCGATTGCTCGAAATACCAGCGGCATACTCTATAGATTGTTCCGAAGAAAGAAGCAGCCTATCGAAATCCAGAGACTGCTGCATCTTCGAAATCTGCGTATGCGCTTTCCTCGCTTTCTGGCTTCATTGATTGCCAGCGGCCTTGATCTGGACAATCGCCCAGATGAACATTTCCATGGCTGCCTGCTGGTTGAAGCAAGAAAAGCAGCATCTTCCTAAGTATCCTTGAGCTAAGGCGGCACTCATGACCATGCGGCGCTTGTTTCAGATGGTTCTTTCAGTCGCGCTGGCCCTTGCCCTGATCGTCTTGCTCGTAAAGGTCGGCAAGGTCGATCTTCGAGTAACGCTGCAACAACTCAAGAGGGTCAGCTTGATGTCTTTTGCCAAGATAGCCTTGCTCAACGCTCTTCTGGTCTATCTTTCCACTGAAAAGTGGCGGATTATTGACGCCGCTTGGCGCTGCCCCTCCGATTCCGCCCCGTCAAGAACCACCTCATACGCACTCACCAGCATAGGACTGGCTATAGGAATCTTTCTTCCTTTGCAACTCGCCATGGCCACGGCTCGCACGTTGGGAACCTATGTTCATGGAAGAGCCGTGAAACGAGGTACGGTCGGTACGCTTCTTGAGCAGGGCTTCGACGTTTATATGGTAGGCTTCCTGGCTGTCGCATCGGGAGTCACCTGGTTTTACCATGGCGGAGCGAAGACCTGGGCGCTCTGCGCCGCAGCCGCAATCACGCTCGCGCTGCTTGCTGTCGGACCAACGGTGCGCATCATTCGAAGGCTTGCGGCCACATGCAATGCTTCGACGGCAGAATCCCATAATCGGATTCTGCGTAGCGTGTGGGCACTCCAGCACTCGGGCATATTGAATGCGGCCCTGGCGCGCCGCCTTGTCGTGCTTTCCGCGCTGCGCACAGGCACAGTTGTGTTAATGTCGATTCAGACCGCGGAGGCGGTTGGCTTGCACATTCCCGTCTGGCAGATGGCCGCGGCAATACCGCTTGTTAGTCTTGCAAATATCATTGCGGTGACCCCAGGAGGAATTGGTCTCAACGATCTGGCGGGAGCGGGCGCGCTTAAGGTCTTTGGGACGCCGTTTGCAATAGGGGCGCAGTGGGTCTTGGCCAATCGCGTTCTTGTTTCTATGTCCTATCTTTTGTTCGCAGTCTGCGCCGCAATTGCCCTGGGTGCGGGAAGAATGGCGGCACCAGGTACTGGATTCGAAATCCAAGAGGACAATCAATGAATCCCTTTTTTTCTGCTATTATGCCTGTTCATAACGGCGAAAGATTCATTGCTGCAACGCTTGAGAGCGTCCGTGAACAACATCATGATGGCATTGAGTTGGTGATCGTCGATGACGGCTCCACGGACCGCACTCTCGACATTGTGCGCGACTTTGCTGAAGTTCTTCCTATTCGGCTACTTACCCCCGGAAGAATTGGAAGCGCGGAGGCTGTTAGTAACATTGGTTTACGCGAAGCTAGAGGCCAATGGGCCGGTTTTCTTCATTGCGACGACCTTTGGCTCCCGGGTAGGATGGCTAGGCTATGGGGCGAGATGGAAGCCACAGATGCCGTGCTAATAGTTCACAATTCAGTGTTTGTGGGACCGGATGGGCAACGACTCGGGCCTTGGACTTGCCCCCTTTCTGAAGGCAATGTGCCGCCAGAGCAATTCATAGAACGCCTTCTTGTTCAAAACTTTATAGCCCCAGTTTCACCTGTGTTCCGGCGCAAGGCTGCATTGGAATCCGGTGGCATGGATCGAACAATCTGGGCATGCCCTGACTGGGATTTTTGGCTTCGCCTGGGAGCGCTTGGTCCGGTTCGATTCATCGATGAAACTCTCACTGCTTACCGTGTCCATCCTGAATCGCAGACAGTGGCGCATGCGCGACTGCCAGACGAATGGGAACAACAGTTGACAATTGTGCTTGACCGCCACCTGGGAAGTCTGGCTGCTACGGGTAAACACAGAGCATCAATCGAGAGGGTCGCAAGGGCGTCAGTAGCAGTTAATTCTGCTCTTTTGGCAGCTCTTCGCGGCGAGCCCACCAGGCCGTTGGCAGCGATTTTTCAGTTGCTTGCGCTAGGCCCATCTGGTTGGCGCCGGTATTTGAGAGATTCAAGGATTGTCCAGAGGGTGGGATCGCGGCTAAAAGTAAGAAGGCGGCTAAAGCCTTCCATTCAAGGATAAACCGTGCGGAAAAGTGACCATCCATAGGCTAGGAATGCTTATGATCGACAACGGCCTGAGTCTGTGTCGACCAGCAGGGTTATGGCCGGTACACTTTTTCTCTATTATCTGTATGCCCGGAAGTCCTGTGCCTTGATGATGTGGTAGCGATGCTTGCGCGCTCATGCGGATCTACTTTCCAGGAGTAATCAATTGCAATCACCCGACACAGTTGCTGAAGATCAAATCGAAAAACCTCAAGGAGACCGCTCCCAGCACGCAAGCCCCTACCCCATCGGGGATCGCGTAATGTTCTCGATTTACGCCCTGGGTCTCGCGGTATCTATTTCTGTCTGGTTTATCGCCGTCCGCGCTCCGCTGTGGCTGGATGAGACGGGCTCTTTCTGGGTGATCAAGAAGGGTCTCTCGCAAATAACGCATCGCCTGATTCTTTCTTTTCCTGCATATTTCTACATTCTCTGGTTTTCGACCAAGATCCTTGGAAGCAGTGAGATAGCCCTTAGAGTTCCCTCGATTCTCGCCATGCTGGGAGCGGTCTATCTGCTGTACCTCGCCGCGCGCGAGTTTTTTGAACGCGATATCGCCATCATCGCTGCCATAATCTTTTGTCTTCATCCCATTGTTGTCTTCGCGGCCATCGATGTTCGGCCATACGCCTTTGCGGTGCTGGCGACGAATGCTGCCATTCTCATCCTGCTTCGCTTGCGGAGCAGCAGCTCAAATTGGCTGGCCGCGTTGTTTGGCCTCACGGCGGCATGGATTGTCTGGTTTCATTATCTTTTCGGGGCGATTCTCCCGGCTCTCGTTCTTTGCTTTTTCGTCGTCAAGGCTGGCGACCGTAAGACATTATGGAGGCAGTTTAGCATTGCACTCATTGCGTTTGCGTTGGCATTACTGCCTGTGATTCCAGAACTGCTCAATATGTTCCGCAACAGTAAGACCCACGTTTTTGAACTGATTCCGAATTTAGTGGATTTGGTCGGGACGCTCGCGCCAGGGTGGCTGCTGCTTATCTTTGCCATGACCGCACTGGTTGCGGCTGCAAGAACTCGATCAGATCAGCAGGTTCATCTTCAGGGCTGGCATATCCTGGTTTGCGTATCCTTGGCGCTCATCCCAATTCTGATTCTCTATGGCATGAGCGTTGGGACATCTATTCATTGTTTTGTGGCACGCCACCGTCTGGTTGCGATTCCAGGAATCTCGCTTTGCTGGGCTTTGGCCCTCAGCCCCTTTCGTTCCCGTGCGTTACGATTACTGTTCTGTGTGGCGTTCGTGGCCGCTACAGCTTACCAGTACTACAGTTCCCCATCTTCCGGGCAACACGGTTACACGTGGAAATATGCGCTGGAATATGCCGAAAAGAATGCCTCTTCTGACGGCGCTCCCGTGCTGATTTGCAGCGACCTTCCTGAGTCTGACTACGCTCCCATGCCGCTGGATTCGGTAAAAGATAGCTCTTTTCTTGCACCGCTCTCTTACTACCGGCTCAGCGTGCCGGTTGTGTCCCTGCCCCGCGCGCTCAACGGCGAGGCGATGCGGGTCGGTTCACAGTTTCTGCAGGATGCGGCACAGAGACATGAACGCTTTCTGGCTCTTGCATTTGAACGGTCGTACAAAACTCTCGATTGGCTCGCACAGAATGCCGCTACAACGCACTCTGTCCGCAAACTAGGCGTATTCGACGGAGTCGAGGTCCTGGAGTTCGTGCCGCGAACTCAGGCGAATGCCTCGCGGTGACCCTGACGCTGAAGGTTTCTTGCCAAGTAATACCTCTTCGCTACGAACGATCATCGATTTCTGGACTTGTTCCACCGAGGCTGTCTAGTGAGTCCTGCGTCCGCTTGCGAACAGAGGGACAAGAAGCCGCACTGCCCTGAAGAATGTATCTAAAAAGGGTGAGAACCCCTTTCAGGTTACGCTGCAACTCCCGGCGGTTTCTCAGCGACTGTTTCAGCTTGTAAAAAAGATAGGCAGGGTTCAGATAAAAGCGGCGCAGAGCGTTGTCGCAGAATTGCACCAACTCGTCATGAGTGATACCAGGTAGGTTGACGACGCTATTGTGCTGTCCGTCTTTGGTCACCCACGCGGCCCAGTCTTCCGTTTGGACATATCCACGACTCTTGGCTTCCCGGTAGGCGGCTGTCCCCGGATAGACCATAATGGGGTAAAACTGAGCCGTGTCCGGCCGCAGCCGCTTTGCGAACGCCAGGGTCTTTTCCATGCTGGCCGGCGTCTCGTTGAAATTGCCTACCATAAAGCAGCCATGCACCATGATTCCGGCCTTTTTGCATTGCCTGACGAAGTTCAGCGCCGTCTCTTGGTATTTTGCGTCCTTGGCCGGATCGTTGTTCTTGCGCATTCCCCGAATGACATCTACATCGCCACTTTCAAAGCCCACACAGAATAATCGTCCACCCGCCTTATGCACCGTGGAAAGTAACTCCGCATCAGCATTTACATCAGCGCGGCAATTGGCATCGAAAGGTAGCCGGTTCCTGCGCCGGATAAGTTCCTGCGATAGCTCCATCGTCCGTTTCTTATCCACAATAAATGTATCGTCCTCTAGCATTATCGTTTTCACGTCCTTAAGTTCCCGTGCGACATATTCAAATTCGTCAGCCACGCTCTCCTTTGAGCGATAGCGCATGACATGTCCACTGAAGGTTTGCGGATATACACAGAACGCGCAGTTGTATGGGCACCCGCGGCTAGTGTCGAATACCACGAGCGGCCATAGGGAATGCCCATAGTAGTAATCACGGATGTGAAGAAATCTCCGGTAGACCTCACTTACAAACGGAAGCTCATCTAAGTTTTTAATTGGAAGGCGAGGCTTATTCAAAATGACTTCCTGACTGTTAGGACGTCGAAATGCCAATCCGTCAACCGACTCTAAGTCCGCCCCACAGCCAATCGCCTCCAGCCAGTCGCGCACCGTGTATTCGTATTCACGAACAGCAATAGCCTCAAGAGACTGAGAAATGGCCAATGTCTCTCTGGGCAGCGCAGAAACATGACGTCCCACAAGTAGCACGCGAAGGCGTGGATGCACTGCGCGCAATGCCTCGACTACGTGGATGTCATTGAAGATGCTTGGAGTGGAGGTATCGCAAACCAGTGCCTCGATACCTTTCGCTTCGATGCGGTCGCTGATGGCCTTCACCGACAGTCCGGCTGCGGGCGCGTCGATCAAGTCCACGTTGTGGCCGGATCGAATGGCTACCCCCGCCGCAGTTGCCAACCACTTTGGATAGTAGAGGGTGCCGCCTTTGGTGACACCCGGGCTGCGCTGCTCGCGCGAGAAACGCGGATGAAACGGCGGATTGAGAAACAATACACGCACTTAGCCACTCCTTAAGTTCCTGAACTTCTCACGATTATGTGATTATGATCTATTCAAGGTGGTCTGCTCCAGAAACCGGTGATTCCGCCACACAACAGCGACAAAAGCAGACCACCCAACCGTGCTCGTGTCATGCTCAGCCTTGCTTTCATTCAGGGTCAATGCACAAGCTGAGGATAATACCGTTCATCGATCTTTGCCAGGCTTCATCTACAGTCGACCATCACGACCGCCTAAGTGATTGAGTGTGGCCTTTGCACAGCGCCCCGGTTTCGTGAGCGGCAATCACATGTTTGTTGCTTGGGACTGGATTGCTCGACAGGCGGTACCGACGCCAATGCCCAGTTCCTGAGAGATGACCCTCCACGACGTGCCGGTGGCTCGAAGCTTGGCCGACTACATCAAAAAGCGGAAGGCCGAGAACATCGGAAACCGCACCATCAACATGGAGGTCGGCGTCCTCAGACGTGTTCTCAAGAAGTACAAGCTCTGGAACCGACTAGCCGAGGACTACAGGCGACTCCCAGAACCCATGGACATCGGACGCGCCCTATCGCCGGAAGAGGAACTCAAGCTCTTCCAAACTGCGAGTTCCCGTGCTGAGTGGTCGGTCGTCTTCTGGATTTCGCTCATCACGGCCAACACGACCGCTGGCGGAATTGAACTGAGGAACGTCAGGCTCGGCGACATCGACCTGAAGAACCAGACTCTGACGGTTCGTGTAGGCAAGAACCGATTCCGCACTCGAATCCTCCCGCTCAACCAGACCGCATTACGGGCGATTGAACGACTGCTCGAACGCGCCAAGGATTTGGGATCGACGAAGCCGGAGCACTACCTCATTCCCAGCCGGGTTTCAGGCAAGGAGTACGACCCGACGCAGCCACCGAGCCGATGGGGCTGGCGGACTGCATAGAGAACACTGACGGCGGAGTGCGGGTTGAAGGGACTCAGGCCGCACGATCTCCGGCACCACGCAATTACCAAACTCGCCGAGTCCTCCGAAGCAAGCGAACAAATCATTATGTCGATCGCTGGCCACGTCTCCATCGAGATGCTCCGCCACTACTCGCACATCCGGCAAGAAGCCAAGCGCAAAGCCGTAGCCGGCCTGGATAACGTCACAATTACGTCACAATTGGCGAAGTGGAAGGCGGAAGCTGAAGAGAGGGAGAAACAGAACTCTCAGAAATCAAAGAACTTAATGGTCGGGACGGGCAGAT
>PLSM01000006.1 GCA_003165075.1 Acidobacteriaceae bacterium
GCGACAGACGTAAAACTCCTTTGTCCATCGAACTTCGCGCTTGGGTATGATCCAGCGTTCAGTGCACGCTCCTTGACAGCTTAGGAAAAGCTGCGCTATTCTCCTAACCATCTTAGGAGACGGCATGATGGACCAGGCCCAGATTCTTCCGGGAACTCTCGATCTTTTGATTCTGAAAGCAGTATCCCTCGGCCCCCTTCACGGCTACGGGATCCTCTTGCGCATCGGACAAATCACAGACAGCGCGTTACTGATTGAACAAGGGGCGCTCTATCCGGCGTTGTTTCGCCTGGTGCGCCAGGGGCTGCTCCGGGCAAGCTGGGGAGTATCGGAAAACAACCGCCGCGCCAAGTTTTATGAACTCACCGCCGCCGGCCGCAAGCGATTTCGCGACGAAACCGCAGGCTGGAACCGACTGGCAACAGCGATGGCGGCCGCCCTTGCCGCACGACCGGAGGAAATATGAAGCTCATGGCCTACATTCGTTCTCTCAGCGCCAAGTTTTTTCGTCGTTCTCAAGTTGCAGAGGAGATGGAAGAGGAGTTTCGCGCGCACATCCAGCGCCGCGCCGACGACCTGGAACGCGGCGGCCTGGCACGCGCAGAGGCCAAACGGCAAGCCCGAATCGAGTTTGGCGGCAATCAACGCTACAGGGAGGAATGTCACGAAGCGATGGGCGGCGCCATCGTTGAAACTCTCATGCAAGATGTGCGGTTTGCATTCCGAGCGTTACGCAAGTCTCCCGGCTTTGCCATTGCCGCCATTTCTGCTCTCGCGCTAGGTATCGGAGCCAACACCGCCATCTTTAGCGTAGTCAATGCCGTTCTGTTGAAGCCTCTCACCTACCCCGACGCCGATCGCATGGTCGAGTTTCTGGCTCCTTCATCCATAATTGCCAGTAACCTCGCCTGCATTCCCGAGTTCCACTTCTATCAGCGCCAGACCAGCGTATTCAAGGATGTTGCTGCCTACGACAATGCCGGCCCCGGATTCAACCTCAGCGGTGACCGGCCGGAACAGCTCCACGGCATTCATGTCACGGAGGGTTACTTCCGCGTGTATGGCGCGCCGGTCATGCTGGGACGAACCTTCACTCCGCAGGAAGACTCGCCCCACGGCGGCAATGTGGTGGTGTTGAGCTACGGCCTGTGGCAGCGCAAGTTCGGCGGCAATCCGGCCATAGTCGGGAAGTCTCTCTCCCTGGGCAACGAGCCTTACACGATCGTCGGTGTAATTGGAAAAGAGTTTGTCTCCGACCCGCAAGCGGATATGTGGTTGCCGTTTCAGTTTGAGCCAGCCAGCAACGACATGAACCACTTCTTTCAGGTTGCCGGAATGCTCAAGCCCGGCGTCACGGTGGAGCAGGCCAACGCACAATTGATGGCAGCAGCCCCGCAGTACCACCGCGATTTTCCCGAAACAGATCCGAAGCAGCAATTTGCCGTTGGATCGCTGCGCGACAGCATTATTGGCGATGCGCGCAACTCGCTGCTGGTGATGCTGGGAGCAGTGGGCATGGTTTTGCTGATCGCGTGCGCCAATGTCGCCAATCTGTTGCTGGTGCGCGCCACGGGACGGAAGCGCGAGTTTGCCATCCGTTCCGCTCTTGGTGCCGGGCGCGGACGCATTGTGCGCCAACTACTGACGGAGAGCGTCATGCTCTCGGTCACAGGCGGCATTTTGGGGCTGGGGCTGGGCTTCATCGGCGTCCGCGCTCTGCTGGCCATCAGTCCTGCGGGCCTACCCCGCATCGGCGAAGACGGATCCGCAATCGGAATCGATTGGCGCGTACTCGCTTTCACCCTCGTGGTTTCGCTACTTACGGGCATTCTATTCGGGCTGTTTCCCGCGATCAACGCCGCGCGCTCTGACCTGAACTCGACGCTGAAGGAAAGCAGCAACCGCTCCGGTACCGGATTCCGGCAGGGCAGGGCCCGCTCACTGCTGGTCATCAGCGAGGTATCGCTGGCCTTGGTGCTGCTGATCGGCGCGGCGCTTCTGATCCGCACATTTATCGCCCTGCACGGGGTCGGTCCCGGATTCGATTCGCACAACGTGCTCACCATGGAAATGTCGCTGAACGGCGACCGCTACCAGAAGACGGCCGGCGTGGCTCAGCTCTTGCGGGATGGCCGCGAACGGCTGAATGCCATCCCCGGAGTGGAGATTTCAGCCTCCGCGTATTGGTTGCCCATCGATGTCGAAGATGCTATGCCGTTCCAGATCCTTGGCCGTCCAGTGCAGAAAGACTGCTGTTTCAATAAATGGATGAGCGTCACGCCGGGTTACCTGAGCCTATTCAAGATCCCCATCGTGCGTGGACGCGACTTCACTGAAAACGACAAGGCCGGCACACCCGGTGTGGTGCTCATCAATGAGGCCATGGCCAAAAAGTTGTGGCCAAACGACGATCCCGTGGGTCAACACATCATGTGCGGGCAGGGTGTCGGACCGGAAATGGAGGGAGAACCTGAGCGCCAGATCATTGGCATCGTCGGCGACTCGCACAACAGCGGACTTGGCCAGCCTGCCGACCCCATGATGATGGTGCCAATTGCACAGGTCCCCGACGGCTACGCCGCAGCCTACTCCGCTATCCAGCCACTCTTCTGGCTAGTGCGCACCCACGGCGACCCCCATCAGGCCATCCCTGCCGTCACGGAACAACTGCGTGTGGCCAGCAAAGGTTTTCCGGTGGCGCATATCCGCACGATGGACGAGGTGATGGGACGCTCCACGGCGCGGCAGAGCTTCAATATGCTGCTGTTGACCATTTTTGGAGTGGTGGCGCTGGTGTTGGCCGCTATCGGAATTTACGGGCTCATGGCCTACTCTGTCGAGCAGCGGACGCAGGAGATGGGCATCCGCATGGCGCTGGGCGCGGACCGCGGAACGATTCGCAAGCTGGTGGTATGGCACGGCATGCGGCTGGCCTTAATCGGCGTGGCGTTGGGCATTGCGGCAGCTTTCGGACTCACGCGCTTCCTGGCCAGTTTCCTCTACGGCGTCAAGAGCGTGGATCCGATGGCGTTCATTGCCGTACCGCTGATTCTGACTGCCGTGGCGCTGCTGGCGGTGTGGCTACCGGCAACCCGCGCCTCCAAAGTCGACCCTATGCAGGCGCTGCGTGCCGAATAACCTGGAAGATGTCATGCACTTATCTCAATGTTTGGCTGTGAGATTTTGCGGTGGAAAAGGAGACGACGCATCTAGCCCAGGACGCCAGTAAACAGCAAGTAACACAGAAAGAGTGAGCCCGGAATGAGCTAACTATCTCTCGAACTTTTGATTATCCCGATCTGCCGTAATAAGAAATCCGAAGCAATCGGAAAGACGCAACCACGCGCTTTATCAAGGCATCCTAGCAAGCAACCCGCGGCGGTTCAAGGCGTGTACGGGACAACGGAATCCTTAAACACTTCATCGATGAGTTTTCCGTCACAGGCGTGACTTCGTCGTGAGCACCGAACAGGAGCAGCATGGAAAACCAAGATGCTGGCGCAAACGAGGGGATGGCGGCCGAACTCAACGGCGACGTGTCGAAACCGGCACCACAACCTTCAGTCGACGAAAAACTCCAGAAGATCCTTGATAAAGCTCTGTATTCCGATGGACGGCCCGAGGCACAGAGGCTCAGGAATTTCCTGAACGGTACCTGGCTGGGCGAGCCATTACACGCCGCACTGACAGACCTGCCCGTCGGGGCATGGACCGCCGCGATGGTATTCGACCTCCTGGATTTGATCCTCGACCGGAGGGAGTTCGCCTCAGCCGCGGATGCTTCCATCGGCATCGGACTGGCGGGAGCAGCAGGCGCCGCGGTAACCGGCATCACGGACTGGTCCGATGTGGATCCTCCAGCCCGCCGTCTCGGATTGGTTCATGGGCTATTGAACCTTGGCGGTACTGCGTTATTCGCTACGTCTCTGGTGTTGCGAAGCAAGAAGTGCCGTAGAAGCGGCCGCATTGTCAGTGCGCTCGGCTACGCAGTGATGAGTTATGCGGCACATCTCGGCGGCAAACTGGTCTACGAACACCGAGTAGGGGTTGATCGCACCGATGGCCAGGTCCTTCCGGACAACTTCGTCGCCGTCTTGCCGGAATCTCAGCTAGTCGAGGACAAACCAACCCGGGCGATGGTTCAGGGCGTACCCATTCTTCTGGTCCGTCGCGCAGGCCGTCTCTTTGCCATGGCCGACACGTGCTCTCACTTTGGCGGCCCGCTTTCGGAGGGTACGCTCGTGAGTAATTGCATTGTGTGTCCCTATCACGCTTCCCAGTTTGACCTTGAAGATGGCCATGTCGTTAACGGACCAGCCGTGCACCCACAGCCATGCCTCGAAGTCCGCACTCGCGGTGGACAGATCGAAATACGTAAGGCCTCCATCCCTAATCCATGACCTGCAGCCCGCGCCCCCGAGGCTGGAGATTGACAGCAGAAGCCAC
>PLSM01000060.1 GCA_003165075.1 Acidobacteriaceae bacterium
CCGCGCGCTCCGGATCGCTGGTGCGATCGGCTTTGTTGATGACCAGGATTAGATCCTGAACAAGCGCTCCGATCGATTCCACCAGTGCCAACTCTTCGCCTGCAATCGGCGGATCGGCTCCNNTCGATGTGAGGAATGAATGCCTGCGTGGTTGCTGTATTCCCCGTGAAAACCGAGCCCAAACCCGGCGTGTCCACAAAGCACATACCGGACGATAACAAATCACTGGGTACGAAGACTTCCGCGCCGTCCACGCCCTTTTTGTTTTCGGGGTTCAGCTCTTCTGTCACGTATTCCTTCAAGTCGGGCATGGTAACGTCCCGCCAGGACGCGTCTCGCATGCGCACACGTGCATGAAGCTTGTCGCCGAATCGAATCACGGTAGGCACCGCCGTGACCGGAATAAACCCGGTTGGAACAACTTCCTGGCTGACCAATGCATTAAGGAGGGTGGATTTGCCTCGCTTGAACTGGCCGACACAAGCAACGTAGAAACGTCCTTCGGAAACCCTCGCTGCAAGTTCGCGTGCTTCCTCGGCAACAGGCTCATCTCCGAGCTCCTGAGCCAGCTCCACGAGTCGCAGCAGACAGGAGGAGCCATCCATACACCCGGATGTCTTCGTCAGAGGGCTGCCGTATTCTTGCACCGAACTGCTGTTAGGTTCCTGCATCTGCTATCACGATCTTCCTGAGGGTGTTTCCTGTGTATCTTCCGCGGCGCGCGAATAGCGGATCACCTCGACACGGGACATCGCGATGAGACCCAAACCCTCGCCATCGAGCCAAGTGCACCGCCGAACGCGATAGGAAAGTATTTTTGCAACCCTACCCCTCCTTACCCGTCCTTTCCGGTTCACTGAATTGTGGATTTTGAATCAAGCGCAATTCCTCGCGGATGCTGTGCCCGATTCTCTGTGCCAGATTGCGAAGCTCATCGACAACCTGATTCAAGCCACCGACCACGTCCTCGGGAACAGCGCCATAGCCGCGTATGTAGCGCGGCTTCAACTCTTCGATGGCGATTTCCACAAAACCAAGGGTCGTCATCACCAGTCGCGACACCGGAATTTCCGGCGGTTCCGGCCCCATGTGCTGCCAGTCCAGGGTCCTCAACAGTTGAGCACGAAGGCTGCGGATATGGTCTTCAATCAAACGCACCTGGGCAGGAGTGACGTCCACCACATAATGCGGAAAGGGAGATTCCGATTCCGGCGCATGGAGTGCATGTTCAATATCACAGAGCAGGCCGTCAATGTATTTGCACGTGATACTCAGGTGTCGCTGCTGGGCATCGTTCAGAGTCCCCGGTTCTCGTGTTCTTTCCATCGCCGATTCTCCGTTCAATGGACAATCATGACCGGGCAATGCGCATACCTTAGCACGCGCTCCGAGTTCGAGCCCAGCATCCAGCGATGAAGGATCGTGTGGCTGCGTTTGCCCATGACAATAAGGCTGGCCTGGACTACGTCGGCCTTGTGGATGATCTGTTCCGCCGGATGGCCCAGGACAACGTCGGTTTCGAGTTCTATGTCCTTTTGCTTGGCGCGTTCGCGCAACGCGACAAAACATTTCTCGAAGCGCTCTTGCCCGTCTTCAAGCACAGCGTGGAACTCCGCGCTCTCGGCGGGTTCGGGCGGCCGAATGATCGAGATGACGAAGAGCTTGGCTTTCATATCGCCAGCCATGGCCAGAGCCACATCCAAAGCGTGCTCCGCGTGCGGAGACGCGTCGAACGCAACCAGAATCCGTTGAATTCCAACAAAAACCGGACTTCCCATAGCGATTACCTAACCTTCTTCTGCGGGTACTGGCATCATACCTTCCTTCTCTGCTTTCTTGCCTGCTCGACGGTGGGGAAGCAAATGGTGGGGAAGAAAGAATGAGTTCGCAATGATGGTGGGTATTACTGCGCTGGCGATGACAGCGCCCACGATGTAGGAGTACTGTGCCTGCGTGATGATCTGATGATTGAGGCCAAACAGCGCCGAGATGGTCCCGAAGGTGAGGCCGGTTGACATCATCAGCGTGTAGTAAGCTCCAGCCTTGCCGTCGTATTTATGCACCCGGACGGCCGGATACACGGCAATTGCCTTGAACAGCGACTTTGCCCCAAACAGGACGAGCAGCGTGACGGGCGCAGCCATCAATGCCGGCACGGAAACAAACGATCCGGCGCGAATGAAGTAGAACGGCGTGAGCAATCCGAACGTAAGTGTCCGCAGGCGGCGAATCAGTGAATGGTCTTTTCCGACCGTTCCGGCCAGCACCATACCGATCATGTAAGCCGGCAGCACCGCTTCGCTTCCCGCCCAGACGGCCAGTCCGCCCATGGCGAAGAGGAAGAAGAGAAGGTACTTGGCTTCGAGTTCGGAGACGCGCCCACCGTATTTCTTGAAGAACCGCGGCGTGAGAAATGGCAGGACGACGAAGACGACGATGGAAACCACCACAAAGATCAGCGTCTTGATGGTGAACGGAGAAAAGATCAGTCCCAGCGCAATCACGGTTCCGAGATCGTTGATGAAGCAGGCGGCGAGAATTGCCTTCCCGTACTCCGTGACGTTGAACCCAAGTTCCAGCATCACCGCATAGACAACTGCCACCGACGTTGTAGAAAGAGCGACACCGCAAAGCCAGCTGGGCATGATCGCCCAATGCAGTACGTAATGCGCGATCGCGGTGCAACCGAGAAAGGGACCGAAGAACCCCGCCAGGCCAATCACCGACGCTTCACGCCATTTGGTTTTGAAGATGGCGGGATCGAGTTCCGCACCGGCAAGGAACGTCAAGACAATTGCGCCGGTTCCAGCCAGGAATGTTATCCACTGCGTATTCCCTGCCAGGCCGCTCTGCGCAAAACCGAAGAGCCCGGTAAGGAACACGCCAATGACCAGTTGGGCCACCGTGCCCACCACAATTTCAGAAAGCGCCGTTGAGATCTTGAACCAGATCGCCAACAGCGTCGCCGCCAAAGCCAGACCCACCCAGAGCGCACAAAGAGCCCAAGTGTTCGTCATGAGCACGAACTCCTAATTGTCGTTCAGGGAACTCGGCCG
>PLSM01000122.1 GCA_003165075.1 Acidobacteriaceae bacterium
TAGCTGATCTCGATGACATCCGCCGAAGCAGCCGCGGCAGCTTCGGCGCGCTCCATCAGTTTTTGTGCCACGGCAAAAAACTCCGCGGCAGGCGGGCTCTTGGGGCCGGCCAGCGCCACGGGCAGGCCATGATCGCCGCCTTCGCGAATGGCGGGCACCAGTTCGATCGAGCCCAGGAAGGGAACACCGAATTGCGCCGCCGTGCGCTCTGCGCCGCCTCTTGAGAAGATGTCGATCTCCTGGTGACAGTGTGGGCAGGTGAAGTGGCTCATGTTTTCCACGATCCCCAGCACCTCCACGTTCACCTGGGCAAACATCTCCAGTGCCTTGCGCGCATCCTGCAGGCTCACGTCGCTGGGCGTGGAGACAACAACGGCGCCGGTCAGGGGCACCGTTTGCACCAGCGAGATCACCACGTCGCCGGTGCCCGGAGGCAGATCGACGATCAGGTAGTCGAGTTCTCCCCAGTTCACCTGCTGCAGAAACTGGCGGATGATTTGGTGCAGCATGGGTCCGCGCATCACCATCGGCTTGTCCCCGGGCGAGATGTAGCCGATGGAGATGGTCTTGATGCCATGCGTGTCGTTGGGCTCGATCTGGTTGTCCGCGCCGATTCGTGGCTGCTGGCTTGAGCCCATCATCATGGGCACATTGGGACCGTACACGTCGGCGTCGATAAGTCCCACACGCTGTCCGAGCCGCGACAGCGCAATGGCCAGGTTGACGGCCACGGTGGTTTTGCCCACTCCGCCCTTGCCGGAACCCACCGCGACGATTTTTGACACGCCCGGCAGAGCGACGGGCGAAGGCATGGCATGAGAATGAGCCATTGGGTCTTGTTACTCCTTTTCAGAAACTCTCCCGTTCAGGGACGAAGTCAATTTTCATTGCGGACGAGCGCTGGCAGTCTCATCCAGCGCGGCAGCGGCCAGTCGCGCCTTTTTGCGACGGGCAGCCTCGGCCTCACGATGTTCGCGGCGCAGCAGAGCGTCGGCAAAGCGGCGCTGTTCGTCTGCGGTCTCCGGCAGCAGTTGAGGCACGTGCATGCGCCGGCCATTCTCGTCGATGGCCACAAAGACCAGGTAAGCGCTGGCCACGTGGAGCAGCACACCAGTCTGCGGATGCTCAACCCACACTTTCACGCCCACCTCCAGCGAAGTGTTGAACGCCCGGTTGACGCTGGACTTGAGAATCAGCAGGTCCCCCACGTGGACCGGTTGAATGAAATCGATATGGTCCATCGCCGCGGTTACCACGTGCGTGCGCGAGTGCCGGTAGGCGGCCATGGCCCCGGTCAGATCGATGAAGTGCATCAGTCGGCCGCCCAGCAGATTACCCAGAGTGTTGGTGTCATTGGGCAGGATAATCTCGGTCATCTCCGACTGCGTGCTCGCCACCGTGCGCGCTGCGTGAGTGGTCCCGTTGGAACTCATGTTCTGGCTGCTCCGTTTTCTGGCGTGCCTCTCAAGCCCGTCCGTCGCTGGGTACAATGAAGCTGGCGGCGCCGTGCTGAAAAAGCACACACTTCCAGTTTCGGCAATCCCCGCCAATTAAGCAAATCCCTTCAGGGTGCATGCAGCCCGAGACGAGCACAATGGACAAGATCGCAGGATTGAGAGAGATTCTGGCGCTGGACCCGAAGAACAGCTTTGCCCGATACGGCATGGCCATGGAGCTGGCCGGCCGCGGCGACACCGAAGAAGCGCTTAAGGAGTTTGACCTGCTGCTGGCCAACGATCCCGACTATACGGCCGGCTATTTTATGTCCGCGCAGACACTTGCCAACGCCGAACGTAACTCCGAGGCCGTGGAGCGCCTCAAAGCCGGCATTGCCTCTGCCACGCGCACCGGAAACCGCCATGCCCTCAGCGAGATGCAGGCTATGCTGGATGTGCTGGACCGCTAGAAACCGCTCGTGCTTCGTGGTTTCCGCCGCGTTACCAACGCGTGTATCATCCCGGATTCTATGGTAATTGTTTGCGTCATTTTTAACAGCGCCCGTCTATACTATTAGCATGCCGAAATACTCAATCGTTGTTCCTTTTCACAACGAAGAGGAAAACGTGACGGTCTTGTACGCCCGCCTGAAGCAAGTGATGGAGCAGGTAGGCGATAGCTTTGAGCTGGTATTAGTTGATGACGGCTCCAGCGACCGCACTTATAAACTGTTGGAAGAGATTGCCGCGGTCGATAGCCGCGTACTGGTAGTCAAGCTGCGCCGCAACTTCGGTCAGACCTCCGCTTTGGCTGCCGGATTCGATCACGCCTCGGGCGAATTCATCTTTGCCATGGACGGCGACCTGCAGCACGATCCCAACGACATTCCCTGCTTCATCGAGAAACTTGAAGAAGGCTACGACGTGGTGTCGGGATGGCGCAAGGAGCGCATCGACAACTTTGTCATGCGGCGTTTCCCCTCGCGCTGCGCCAACTGGCTGATGGCCAAGCTCTCCGGCGTTGACATCCACGACTTTGGCACCACATTCAAGGCCTATCGCCGCGAGGTCATCACCAACATCCCCCTCTACGGCGAGATGCATCGCTTCATTCCTGCATTGGCCAGTTGGTATGGCGCGTCGATCTGCGAGATTCCTATCAGGAATGTGAACCGCGAGCGGGGCAAGAGCCACTACGGTATCGGGCGCACCTTCCGCGTCTTCTTTGACCTGCTCACCATCCGCTTTCTGCTCAAGTATATGAGCCGCCCGCTGCACTTCTTCGGCAGCTTTGGCGCGCTGGGCATTCTTGCGGGCAGTTTCATTTCCTCCATCCTGCTGGGGATGAAGATCATGCACCCCCATCAGAGTGTGATGGACCAGCATGGTCCGCTGTTCGTGATTGCCGGAGTGCTCATTCTCGCCGGTATTCAGATGCTGGCCATTGGCCTGCTGGGCGAGTTGCAGGTGCGCCATTACTACACCAGCCAGCAGCGCGCGCCCTACACTATTGACCGGTTGGTGCGGTTGCGTTCGCCTGAGGAGCCGAGCATCTTGTCGGATGGGCGAGATGGAAATTTCTAACTGAACAACAGTAGTCAGAGGTCAGAGAAACATCAGCCCCGTCCCAGCGTCGTCTGGACGGGGCTTGATTTTTTGTCGGAAAGGGTCGCGACTGTGCCGGCATTCGCTTTGGGGTTTTCCGGGCGATCAACAATTGCATCGAGACTCGTGCCTCTTGCAGTGACCCGGTCTCAAGGTGCATTCTTGCCCTTGAGATGAAAGCGATTCAGATTCACTCAACAGGCGGGCCGGAAGTTCTCCAACTGGCCGAGTTGCCCATTCCCGAGCCGGGACCGGGGCAGGTGTTGATCCGCGTCGAAGCCATCGGGGTCAACTTCATCGATGTCTATTTCCGCAAGGGTGTGTACAAGGCGACGATGCCGCTGATCCTGGGCAGCGAGGCCGCGGGCACGGTGGAGAAGCTGGGGCCCGGCGTTACAGGCTTTGCTGAGGGCGACGCCGTAGCCTCTGTCAGTGTGCTCGGCAGCTATGCGGAGTATGCGCTCGTTCTCGCTGCGCAGTTGATCAAGGTTCCCACGGGCGTGAGCCCTGAGCAGGCCGCTGCCGCCATGTTGCAGGGCATGACTGCGCATTACCTTGCATACTCCACCTTTCCGCTCAAAGCCGGCAATACGGCGCTGGTCCATGCCGGGGCCGGCGGAGTGGGGCTGCTGCTGACGCAGATAGCCACCAGGATCGGTGCGCGCGTCATCACCACCGTCTCCACGCCAGACAAGGCGGAGCTCTCGCGCGAGGCCGGCGCATCCGACGTAATTCTTTACACCAAGCAGGACTTTGTGGCGGAGGTGAAGCGCCTGACTGGTGGCAAGGGCGTCGACGTGGTCTACGATTCGGTGGGCAAGACGACTTTCGAAGGCAGTCTGGATTGCTTGCGGCCGCGCGGGTTGTTGGCACTGTTTGGCGCGTCCAGCGGACCGGTGCCGCCCTTTGACCTGATCCATCTCAGCGGCAAAGGGTCGTTGTTTGTTACCCGGCCCACCATGTGGCACTACCTGGCGACGCGAGCGGAGTTGGAATGGCGTGCCGGCGATGTGCTGGGATGGGCCGCTGAAGGCAGGCTGAAATTGCGCATGGAGTACATCTATCCGATGGCCGATGCGGCGCAGGCGCATTCGGATCTCGAAGCGCGCAAGACGACGGGCAAGGTTTTGCTCGAGCCGTAGCGCAAATGGAGCAGGAAAATGGCAAGTATTTCCGTCGCGCCTGTGGATCGGGTTTTCGTACTCACGGGTGCGGGTATCAGTGCAGAAAGTGGTCTGCCCACCTTTCGTGCTGAAGATGGTCTCTGGGCAGGATACAGTGTCGAGGATGTGTGCACTCCGGAGGCTTGGAAGCGGGATCCGGCAGGCGTGTGGGCGTTTTATGCAGCGCGGCGCGCAGCAGGTCTGAAGGCTGAGCCCAATCCTGGGCACATCGCGCTTGCGCGGTTGGAGGCGCGTCTCGGCGACCGCTTCTTTCTCTGTACCCAGAATGTGGACGACCTGCATGAGCGGGCCGGTTCGGTGCGGCTCGTGCACATGCACGGCGAACTCGCCAAGGCGCGCTGCGAGCGCGAGTGCGGACGCCCGCCGGTCGAAGATCGCACCATTTATCGCAGTCTGGACGAAGTAGGCCGCTGTCCCTGTGGTGGCCGGTTGCGCCCGCATATCGTTTTCTTTGGCGAGATTCCGCTGGAGATGGAGCACATTGAGCGGGAGATTGCGAAAGCGTCGCTGATGGTCGTTGTCGGCACGTCCGGCTCTGTATATCCCGCGGCGAACTTTGTCCATTGGGCGCGGCAGGGCGGCGCGCGCACCGTCTACGTGGGTCCGGAGCCGCCGCTGAACGCTTCTGCCTTCACCCACGTGGTGGAAGGCAAAGCCGGCGAGGTGCTGTCCGGCCTCTTTCAAGTAAGGTAGGACAACAGCGGTTCCAGGATTCCCGCACCTCTTCAAGGCGCAGATTCTTGCAACCAGTCTTAGTTTTTGGTCCTTTTCAAGAGCCATGCCATGTTTTGGCCCAGAGTTTTCATGGTCTGGATGCCCTCTTCGTCCTTCTCCACGTCGCCGATTTCGCGGCCGATGCCGATGTTCCAATAGGACGAGCCGGGAATAATCATCTCGCTGATGAGGAAGAAGTGGTTCAAGGTATCGAAGGCATGCATCGCTCCAGCGCGCCGCACTGCAACCACAGCCGCGCCCACTTTGTGGCGGAACATGCCGCCGTTGGCCTTGGAAACCAGGCAGGCGCGATCCATCAGCGCTTTAATCTCCGGCGACACATCGGTCACATAGGTGGGCGAGCCGAGCAGGATACCGTCCGCCTTCTCCATCTTTTCAATCAGCAGGTTGCCCATGTCGCCGGTTTGCGAACAGCGGTGGTCCTTCCGGGTGGAGCACTTGCGGCACGACAGGCAGCCGTGAATCGTGCTGCCGCTCAACTCAATGAGTTCGGTTTCGACACCCTCTTTTTCAAGCTCCTTCAGCACGTAGCGAAGCAAAATAGCCGTATTACCGCCCTTGCGGGCGCTTCCGTTCAGCGCAACAACTTTGGTCGGACTCGCGTTCATCAATTGCTCTCCCCTTGGATCGCCTCTCGCCGTAGCTGTGGGCGATCGTGATTCCACACCTCCCATTTTCCTCCTTCGGCAGTTCTATTGCCACAAAGGACCCCAGTGGCAGCCTTCGTGAATCTTCCTGTCCGGTGGGAACCTTTTCGCGCCTTACGGGGTCCAAGGATGTAGCATTCCTTTCTGTTTCAGGAGGATTCGTGCACCGCTCACTGATCGCTTTTTGCCTTGCCGCTTTCACCTTGCCTGTCTGCGCCCAAACTGCTTCAACGCCCCCGGTGAAGCCAAAATCACCCGCAACAACAGCCGTCGGCGCCTCTTCTCTGGATCTCCAGAATCTGCCGGTGCGCAAAGTCGTGCTCTACAAAAACGGCGTGGGCTACTTTGAGCATGCCGGCACGGTCAGCGGCAATCAGCGCGTGGCTATCGACTTCACCTCGTCGCAGCTCAACGACGTGTTGCAGTCGCTCACCGTGCTGGACGAGGGTGGCGGGCGCATCGCCGGGGTCAACTACAACTCCACCACGCCGCTGGCGGAGCAACTCAAGTCGCTCTCCCTGGGCATGAGCGATGAACCCACCTCAACTGAATTGTTCCAGGCCCTGCGCGGGCAGCGGGTAGAGGTCACCGGAGGTCCAGGCGGTGCGATTACAGGCCGGCTGATGTCCATTGAGTCCCGCAGCGAGAAGTCCGGCACAGGCGACGCCACGGTGGACAAGTTTTATCTGACTCTGGTCGCCACCTTGGGCGCGGTGCGGGTGATCGAGCTGACTCCGGCGCTGAGCGTGCACCCGCTCGACGGCAACCTGCAGGGACAGCTTGACCGCTATCTGGAATTGCTGAGCACCACCCACGCCAACGGCCTGCGCCACCTGACGCTCGATGCGCTCGGCCAGGGCAAGCGCGAACTGCGCGTGAGCTACATCAGCGAAGTTCCGGTATGGAAATCCACATACCGCATCGTCTTCCCTCGCGAAACTTCACAGGCATCGGGCAACAAGGCCACGGTGCAGGGCTGGGCCGTGGTGGATAACACCGTGGGGGCGGACTGGGACAACGTGCAGTTGGCGCTGGTGGCCGGCGCGCCGCAGAGCTTTATCCAGCCGCTCTCGCAGCCGCTCTACACCAAGCGGCCTGAGATTCCTATCGCCACTAATGAGCAGACCGCGCCGCAAACGCATGAGGCCGCGGAGATGCAGGCAGTTCCATCGCCCGCGGCAGTTCCAAGGGCAATGGCCAAGTCCGCTAATCAGACCGTCGCCGTGCAGCAACTCTACTCAATCGGCGGCGGCGGGGGTGGTCTGGGCTCGGGCAGCGGCAGCGGCATGGGCTACGGTGTCGGCGGCGGCATTTATCGCGCTTCTGACGCGATCCAGGAAGGCGATGTCTCCACCAACGCATTTGACGACTTCTTTGAATACGCGCTGGCGCAGCCCGTCACCATCCACAAGAACGAGTCGGCCATGGTGCCCATCCTGCAGCAGGAGCTGCCGGCCGAGCACGTGACCCTATGGAGCCAACGGGATCGCTCGCCCCTGCGCGCGGTGTGGCTTGAAAACACGTCCACGCTCACCCTCGACGCGGGCAGTTTCTCCATCTTCGAGAGCGGCGAGTTTGCCGGCGAGGGCCTGCTCGATCCCATCCATCCCGGCGAAAAGCGGCTGCTGTCCTACGCCGCCGATCAGGCTGTCAAGGTGCATCGCGGCGGCTTCCAGGACACGCGCACCCTGCACCACATAGGCCTGCACGAGGGCGTGATGGTCGAGTCCACCAGCGAGGTCACCGAGAGTACCTACACCGTAACCAACGCTGCCAGTGAGGCGCGCACGGTGATCATCGAGCACTCCCGTAATGGCAATGCCGAACTGGTCTCCGACACCAAACCGGCGGAGACCACAGCCACGGCCTATCGCTTCCGGGTGGCCGTCGAGCCGCACCAGTCCACCGATCTGAAAGTGCGCGAACGCGCCACCCTGTCGCAGCAAATCCGCATCAATCCCGGCGACGACCGCAGCGCCTATCTGATCTCCATCAGCAAATCCACGCCCGCCCTGGAAGAGAAGCTTCGTCCGCTGATCGACGCCGAGGTTGCGCTCAGCAATCTCAACCGCAAGATTGAGGAGAGCCAGCAGAAGCAGAAAGCGTTGGCCGATGACGAGGCCCGCGACCGGGAAAACCTGACCGCGCTGAAAGGCAACGACGCCGGCAAACGCTTTGTGGAGGAACTGAATCGTGCCGAGGACGCGATCCAGGCGGAGCGCACGGCTCAGGCCAGTCTGGAGAAAGACCGCGATGCGGCGCGAGCGCATCTTGAAGACATCATCGCGCAGCTATCCTTCGACACCGATCTCGACGCCGTCATCCAAAGCAACCAGGTGGGCAGTGCGTTGAAGCGGTAAACAGGCCTGCTCCGTGTGCCTCAGGTTCGTGTCTGAAGCCTCGAAATCCTCTTCAGGCTTGTGGCCGTCCGGTCATGGCGTACGCAATCACCCTGGCGGTATCGTCCTCATCCTCGTGCGACGAGATCATCACGTCGTAGAGGTGCGCATTGCACCAGCTTTTCCCGAAGTACTGCTGCAGATACTTGGCGCGCTCTGCATCGACGGTGCGGATACGCTGCTCGATGTCGGCGCCCTTCTCCAGGCGCGTGCGCAGGCGCAGGATGCGCTCTTTCAGCGGCGCGTAGATAAAGACGTGAAAGACATCGGGCTTGTGCTGAAGCACGCACTGGGCGCCGCGGCCAACAATCACGCAATTCCCATCGGCATAGGCCTTCTCGATGATCTTCTGCGAAATCTTCACCATCTCGTCGGCATCGAACACTGAGTTTTCTGCCAACTCCAGGCCCGCGGCCAGGGCGGCCGAACGCATGGCCTGCTGGTTGATGCGGCGCAACCATGAGTCGACGTGCTCATCGTAATGGCGGACCACATTGATATCCACGTGGGCCGCGTAGGCAATGGCGTCGATAATATCGCGATCCAGCAACTTCCAGCCCAGCCACTTGGCAACGGTCTGCGCGATTCGGCCTCCGCCGCTTCCAAATTCCCTGTTCACTGTCAAGAGTCGGTATTCCACACTTTCCTCCCGCACTGCTGACCGCCCTAGAACTATATACGTGTCAACAGTTCGATGCAGTGACATGGGCTACGGTCGCTGCTTCCGCTCTAAAGCTTTTGTTTGCCGTACACTGGTGACAGACTGGGAACGGCAGCGTGGTTCTGTCCTCTACGGCGCTCATTCCAAGGAGGTTGCGGCATGAAGAAGATCGGCGTTCTGTTCGGCATGGAGAACAGCTTTCCCGGTGCCCTGGTGGAGCACATCAATGCTCGCAACATCGCGGACGTGACCGCCGAGTTTGTCGAAACCGGCGCCGTGCATCTTGACCAGTTCCCGCGCTACGCGGTGATTGTGGACCGCATCTCCCACGACATCCCCTTCTATCGTGCCTTTCTCAAGCATGCCGCTCTCCACGGCACGCTCATTGTCAACAATCCTTTCTGGTGGTCGGCAGACGACAAGTTTTTCAACTACACGCTGGCCGCCAAGCTGGGCGTAGCCGTGCCGCCCACCGTCATCCTGCCTCACAAGCAGCATCCTGAAGGCACCACCAGCCGCTCCATGCGCAACCTGGAATATCCCCTGGATTGGGACGGCGTCTTCGCCTATGTGGGAGAGCATGGATTTCTGAAGCCCGTGAATGGTGGCGGATGGCGCGACGTGTACCACGTGCACAATCGCGATGAGTTTTTCAAGGCCTACGATCAGTCGCGTGACCTGTGCATGATGTACCAGAAGGCTGTGGACTTTAACGAGTACTTCCGCTGCTACGTCGTGGGCCAGAAAAGAGTCCACGTCATGCCCTACGACCCGCGCAAGCCGCACGCTGAGCGCTACCTGCAGGACCCGCCTGCCTACAGCCCCAGGCTGCTGCGCCGTGTGGAGCGCGACGCCCTGAAGCTTTGCCGCGCGCTGGGCTACGACCTCAACACCGTCGAGTTCGCGGTTGAGAACGGCATTCCCTACGCCATCGACTTCATGAATCCCGCGCCGGACGCGGACCTGCACTCCGTAGGCCAGGCCAACTTTGATTGGATCGTGAAGGAAGTGGCCGATCTGGCCATTGCCAAAGCCAGGTTGGCGCCCCGCTTGCCCGAACTGCGCTGGTCGGCGTTCCTGGGCGCTGCGCCGGTGCCGAAGAAAACCGCCCGGACCGCGGCGAAGAAAAAGCAAGCGGCGAAAGTGGTCGCGACGGCGGGCTGAAACCGCTTCACGGCTTTCCCGATTGACGAGCCACGGGTAGCTTGCACGAATGAGGAGAGGGATGGCCCTGACGCGGCGCTTTCAAATACGAAGCATTCTGATCGTCTGGATATTCCTGCTCAGCGCCGTGGCCTTCATGGATCGAACCAATATTTCCATCGCCGGCCTGGCGATCCTGGACGAACTACATATCGATAATGTGCGCCTGGGGTGGGTTTTCAGCTCATTTCTGCTAGGGTATGCGGTTTTTCAGGTAGCGGGCGGCTGGCTGGCTTTTCGCTTTGGACCCCGGCGGGTGCTGGCTGCCGGCGTCCTGTGGTGGGGCGCGTTTACAGCACTGACCACGGTGATCAGTCCCCGCATGGCCCACGTCCTGGTGCTGCTGATCCTGATTCGCTTCTCCCTGGGCGCGGGGGAAGCCGTGATGTATCCGGCGTCTAACCAGTTTGTCGCGCGATGGATTCCGGTCGCCGAGCGAGGCAGGGCGAACGGCTGGATTTTCGCCGGAGTCGGTGCGGGCGCAGGGTTGTCGCTTCCCCTGCTCACCTGGATCATCAGCCGTTATGGCTGGCGCGCTTCCTTCTGGTTCAGCGCGGCGACCGGAGTTGTGGTGGGACTGGGTTGGTACCTGCTGGCGCGTGACGAGCCGGAGCAGCACTCGCTGGTCTCGCCTGAAGAGTTGCGGCATATTCAGGCCACGCGCTCGATCGAGCCGGAGCAGGGATTAGCGCCGTCGTCCTCGTGGCGTGTTCTCATCCTCAACCGTAATGTGATCGCCCTGACCCTAAGCTATTTCAGCTTCGGTTATGTTGCCTGGATATTTTTCAGCTGGTTCTTTATTTATCTGGCCCAGCAGCGAGGACTGGATCTGAAAGCCAACGCCTTTCTTTCGATGACCCCATTTCTGGCCATGACGGTCTGTTGCCTGGGCGGCGGGATAGTCAGCGATTGGCTGTCAAAGAAGTATGGGCTGCGCCGCGGGCGCTGCGGGATTGCGGTCCTCTCCTTTGCGCTCACCGCCGTGTTTCTCCTGCTTGGATCCCATGTCCGCGGACCCTATCTCGCCGGTATCATTCTTGCCGGGGGAGCGGGCGCATTATATCTATCCCAGAGTTCGTTCTGGGCGGTCAGCGCGGACATCTCCGATAAGCGCTCGGGCGTAGTTTCCGGCTTGATGAATACCGGGTGTCAGATTGGAGGCGCGGTAACCGCGTCCCTTACACCATATATTGGCAGCCACTATGGCTGGAGCTCCGCATTCCTTGCTGCGGCAGTGCTGTCGGTTGCGGCCGCGCTCCTGTGGCTACTGATCGATCCGGAGCGTGTTCGAGCGGAACATAACATTCAAAACTGAAGGCTAAGAGCTTCTATAACTCCCAGGAATATTTGTCGGCAAGGACGATAACTAGATACTAACTATACCACCAGCTTAATATGCTCACATAGTTATCAAGATAGTTATGTAACTTCTGAATAAGTCAATGTTTTTAAAGGGCACGACTTTAGTCGTGCCGTAAGTGTCGCAAAATGGACGTGGGCTTTAGCCCCTGAGGGAATGATGATGGCTTATTGAGAGCTTCCTTATATCCGAGAAGAGTTAGATCAGAGATCTCGCCAGGCATCTGCGGCACTATCTGAAGTGAAAGACGTAGGCGTAGAGCAGGCTGACGCCGCCGGTGAGGAACGCGAGCAGCAGGCTGTGACGAAGAGTGAAGCGGAAGAGTTTGACCTGCTCAAGCTGGGTGAGCCCGGTGGCCGCGGCGGCGATGGCGATAGTCTGCAGGCTGATCATCTTCCCCATCACCCCGCCAACGGAGTTTGCGCCGGCCATCATCACGGGGCTGAAGCCGAGTTTCATTGCCGTCACCACCTGCAGGTTTCCAAACAGCGCATTGGACGATGTGTCGGAGCCGGTGAGGAAGACGCCGATCCAGCCAAGCAGGGCGCTGAAGAACGGGAATAGTGCTCCGGCAGCGGCGAAGCCGAGTCCGAGTGTAGCCGTCGCGCCACAATAGTTCATCAGGAATGCGATGGCCAGAACCGACGAAACCGTAGCGGTGGGCAGAATCAGTTGGTGGACAATGCCCAACAGAATGCGCAGGAAGGCGCCTAGACTGAAGCGAAGATAAGCCACCGAGAGAAGCGTGGCGAACATGCAGGCTGTTCCGGCAGCAGCCAGCCAGTTGAGCGTGAACAGGGCGTGATAAGGTGAGGCGGCGGGAACAATGGGCGGCATGCGCTGCACCACGTCATGCAGAAGCGGCCAGTGAATCACGATGGTGGCGCGGCTCAGCGTCTTCTGTACCGGAGTCCACCCCCACAGCAGCACGCAGGCCACCAGGAGTCCATAGGGTGTCCACGCATGCATCAGTGTGCGCAGCGAGTGCTCAGGAATGTCTCGTTCCTTCACGGAGGATTCCGGCGCGCTGGCCACGCCCGGTGCGGCCCCTGCAAAGCGCATGAGTGCCGCGCTGGTGGCAGCGCCTGGATAACTCCCGGGCAACCTGACCCTCCAGCGCCGGAGCAAAACCACCAGCGCGACGATGGCGGCCAACGAAGCAAGAATATCTGTCAACTGCGGCCCGAGATAGACAGAGACGGCTAACTGAACCGCGGAATATACAACGCTGGTTAGCAGAACGGGCAGCCAGATTCCACTCATCGCACTCAGGCCGCCCACCGCAACCACAATATAAATAGGGATAAGAAGAGTTAGAGGTGTAGAGATAAGTCCAATTGCGGTGCTTAACTTATCCAGAGGGAGTCCGGTGATGCCCGCCAGGGTGACGATGGGAATGCCAATGGAACCGAATGCTACGGGAGCCGTATTGGCTAGCAGGCAGATGGCAGAAGCCCTGAAAGGCGAGAAGCCGAGGCCGATGAGCATGGTGGCGGCAATGGCCACGGGGGTGCCGAATCCGGCCGCGCCTTCAAGAAATGCTCCGAAGCAAAAGGCGATTAAGAGGGCCTGGATGCGCCGGTCGGGCGTCAGTTTGCCAATGGAATCTTTGATGATTTCAAACTGCCCGGTTTCGACCGTCACACGGAAAAGCGCGATGGCCCAAAAAATAATCCAGGTAATGGGGAAGAGCCCGAAGACCGCGCCATTGGCTGCGGCACTCAGCGCTGGGCCGATGGGCATATGATAGCCGAGCATGGCCAGCAAAAAAGTAACTGCGAGGCCCGCCAAGCCTGCAATCCACGCGGGCTTGCGCCACACGGCTACCATCACCAGCAATGTCAGGATAGGGAGCGTTGCCAGCAGGCACGAGAAGCCGAGGCCGTGACCGAAGAGAAGATAGGTCTGATTCCAGGTCAAATGAGTACACTCCCGCCTCTCCGGACAGAAGACTTTCCATCGCGGCGAAACCCGAATCCATTGTATTCGGAGTATCGGGAATCTCCCCATTGAAGACCGGCGCGGTAGGATTGCATGGACGCCGGAATCGGTTCTTCCCTGACGCTAGGGTGATTGGCGTAGCGATGAACTTGCTCGGCGCGCAAAACCGTGCCCCCTGTGGACACTTGATGGAAAGTGTGACTTTATGAACGGCCGCGAACGCATACTGGCGATGATGGACGGAAAGCAGGTGGATCGTGTTCCCCTGATGCCCATCACAATGATGTTTGCCTGCGATCAGATTGGCGCGAAATACAAGCAGTACGTTACGGATTTCCGGGTCATGGCTGAGGCCCAATTGCGTACAGCGGAGCGATTCGATCTCGATCAGGTGAGCTGTATCTCCGATCCAACCCGCGAAGCCACTGACCTGGGAGCGGCGGTGCAATTCTTCGACGATCAGCCCCCGGCGATGGTCGAGTCGCAGGCGCTGCTCGCGGATAAGAGCGTTCTTTCCCGGCTCAAGATTCCCGATCCTCTGGGCGGCGGCCGCATGCACGATCGCGTAAAGGCAGCGGCCCTGCTGAAAGAGAAGGTCGCAGGAGAGAGGATTGTGGAAGGCTGGATTGAGGGCCCGTGCGGGCAGGCGGCGAATCTGCGCGGCATCAATACCCTGATGCTCGATTTTTACGATGATCCCCAGTTCGTTCGCGACCTGCTGGCCTTCGTGGTGGAGATGGAACTGGAGTTTGCTCGCGCCCAACGTGATGCGGGCGCGGAATTGATGGGCGTCGGCGACCCTGCGGCCTCTCTGGTAGGCCGCAGGATCTTCGCCGAGTTTGTCTTTCCCCATCAGTTGGCGCTGGTCAACGGGCTCAAGGCGCTGGGTCTGCGCACGCGTTCCCACATCTGCGGCAGCACAAGTAATATCTCAGATCTTCGTGCCATGCTGGGATACGACATCGTGGATGTGGACACCATGGTGCCGATCGCCGCTGCGCGCACTAAGATGGGCCCCGAGCAAATCATCCTCGGGAACGTGGCGACTGTCGATGTTATGCAGCGTGGAAACAGCGGCGACGTAACAAAAGCAGTTACGCAGTGCCATTTGGATGCCGGGCCCCGGTATGTAATCGGAGCGGGGTGCGAGGTGCCTCGCGAGACGCCGGTCGCAAATATGGCGAAGCTGCAGGAGTATGCCCTGACCCACAAACCGGAATAAGTTGCTGCCCTCCACTTACATTCAAGATAAGTCACGCAGGCGCGGAAGTAACTTCCTCGCCTGCGCACAGACTCTTCAGGCTCGTAAGACGTAGCGGAACCGCCTATCTTCGCCGAACCACATGATGTAGTTAGTGCCCCAGGCGTTGTTGTATAGACTGGAGTGGATTCCCGCACTCAAGTCGGGCTGGGTATTGGAGAATACCAGGGGCATCCTTTGGCCCAACGCGACCACCGGCGCATCGATTGTCTCCACTGCGAACCTATGGCTGCCCTGGCCGTATTCGAATCCCTTTGACAGACAATGCATGTGGCGATTGCCTGAAGCGACAACGTCGAAAGGTGAGATGCGCTCGCCGGATTTGTCCAGCGTCCAGCTCTTCTGGTCTTCGACGACGGGATTGAAGGTAAGCCAGAGAGCCTCAGGAAGCCGGGTTGCGGGCTTCTGGAACCACGACAAATTAAGATAGATCACCGGCTCGGCTTTGGGCAGCAAGAGCTCAACGAAAACTTTGCGCGGAAAGGAAGCGCGGCCGGATCGAAATGCCTCTTCGCCTTGCAGTTGAAGATGGGCCAGGATGCGGTGTTCCCTGGCCGTCTCTTCGATATACACAGTGGTTGATGCAGCCTGCCAATCCTGATTCCTGGCTCCGAACCTCTCAATGTTCGGCTTGCCAAAGTCCTTCTTTGCCCAATCCGAATTAGTGGTCAGATAACTGGCAAGAAAGCGGTCATAGTCCTGCGGCGACAGTGTCTGGTACGTAAACAGCGCGATGGGGTTGCTGCGGCTCGCCCAGTCGCGGCCGGTCGTCTTGTTCTTGAGCTGAGTGATGGCCCCGGTGTGCGGATCGATTCCTACTACGTAATGAGCCGTCTCGATTGGCGCTCCCGCGGGATGTACGGCAGAATCGGCAGGAAGTTTTGGCTCTGCCGGGTTCAGGCTTTGGATCGCATGTTGAGCCTCTTCGCGCAATGCAGCAGGCAACGTGGCAATGCCGTCCAGCAGGTCCTGCCGCTTCTCCTGCCAACTGAACTGGACAACCTTGTAGTTCTTCGTATCCAGCATCCGTGCCAGATCCGCAGGCTTGTAGTTGTCAAAATCCAGCCAGGTTTTGGTGTCAGCTCCCCAGGTGTGCTCTGCTTCAAGCAGCACGTGGCGAAGCAGCGCCAGGTCGGTCGCATCTCCGGTTTGAAAGCTGCGCCGTGCCAGCCATCCATCCCGCAGACGCGATACTTCGCGATAGCGAGCAACTTTCAGCGGGTCGCTGGGAACCCCATAGATCCATGTATCGCCCATCTCCTCAGTGACGACCGGTAACGCGTCGCGATGCGGTTCGATGGCGTTGGCCATCTCAGACAGGGTGCAGGCGGTGATCTCCGCATGGGGGAACCGCTGGGCGAGATCGGTGTACACGGCGGCAATTTCTTCCGCCGTGTGCGGTCCGCTGTTATCTCCGCGCACGCTTGTCACCACCGCCAGGTCGGAGCTGGGAACACGGGCGATTCCGCTGTAGTCCCAGTGATACATCACCGGAAGACTCGCGCCGGAGGGGTCTTTCCATAGAAAGAGCGGCGGCAGTTGTGCCACGGTGCTGCCGCCATTCACGCCGATTTCAAGGAACTTGATGCCGTGTTTCGCAAGCGGCGGAATGATGCCGCGTGTGTGGCCCGGGACGTCGGTCATCTTCGCGCCGTTGGTGACCATGCCGAAGCGGCGATCGAGCGTTTGCGACAGCGCCAGGCTGCCTTCGATCATGGATTGGCTCATCATCTCTGTCTGCCAGGTGAAGGGAAGAGCATGCCACGCGATGTCGCCGCGGGCGATAGCCTGTTCCATCGTCGCGCGCTCCGCGGGCGAGGCTTGTTCAAGGTATTCGAGCAGCAGCCATGATCCGGTGGTCCAAACATAGCGGCGCTTCCCCTGCGCATTCTGGGCGCGGGCAATCTCGATCGCCTGGGGAAAATATTGGGTGAAGTACTTATGCACGACGTTGGTCTGGGTATCGATGAATCCCGCGTCAAAATGGCACTTAAACACCACCATCACGCGCTTGACCGCGGGGTCCGGCTTCACTTCGTCGGCATGGAGCACGTAGGTAGACGCAGGCCGGAGCAACAGGCCGGTTCCCACGGCTGTGATGGACTTTACAAAATCACGACGCTTCATACGAGATTCCCTTCGTTCTCCGAATCGCACGAAGTGTACCACTCCAGAAAGGATGCGTCTTTTCGTCCCTTGCTGGCTGCGATGTTTGCCGGCATCGGCTTGATGGACAACTGGCATGGCCGATACTATGGAGCCTGACCTCGCTCGAACAATGAGATGAGTTTTTGCCGGCTGACTCACCTGGTCCTGATCGGGCGAGCGCAGGCCGGCGGCGGTGGTACACGCGATGGGCGCAACGGTACGGATTGAACTCGATCCCCTGGGCATTGTTCTCGATGCCGAGCAGGGTTCAACGCTGGAAAGCATCCTGGCCATGCACGGAGTCGAGTTCCCCTGCGGCGGCGCGGGCACCTGTGGAGGATGCCGGGTGCAAGTGCTTGCGGGTGCGGCTGAGCCGCAAGAGGCCGATCTTCTCGTACTCACCGATGCCGAATTGGCCGCCGGATATCGCCTTGCATGCCGCATTCGCGCAGACTCCCCGCTCAAGCTAAAAGTGGACCAATGGAGCATGCCGGTGCTGAGTGATGACGCGGCAGGCGCAGCGTCACTGCGCCACGGCCTGGCTGTCGCCATCGACCTCGGCACCACCACTTTGGCCGCCCAGCTTATCGACCAGAAGACAGGCGCGGTGCTGGGGTTGCGCACGGCGCTGAATCCGCAAAGCGCCCATGGAGCCGACGTGATGAGCCGCGTGCGCTTCTCTCTCAGCAATGGCGAGCTCACTACGCTCATCCGAAGCTGCCTGGCGCAGATGATCGCCGATCTTGCCGATGGCCGCGCAGCGGAAATCGTCGAGGTGGTGCTGGTGGGCAACACCGTGATGCACCATCTTTTCTGCGGCCTCGACGCAGAACCGCTTGCGCACGTTCCGTTTCGCTCGCCAAACCTGGGCGAGCAGCGCTTCTCGCCGCAGCAGCTTGGCTGGAACCTTCCCGCATCGGCGGTGATTCGTTTCCTGCCCTGCCTGGGCGGCTTTGTCGGGTCGGATATTCTGGCCGGAATTCTTGCCACCAGCTTGCATGCCGGCCACCAACTGCGGGCGCTGATTGACCTGGGCACCAACGGAGAGATTGCGCTGGGCAACTGTGACCGGATACTGTGCGCATCCACGGCTGCGGGAACGGCATTCGAAGCCGGCGCGATCCGCATGGGGATGCGCGCGGCTGTGGGCGCGGTCTCCCATGTGTCGTGGGACGGCGTGCGCTTGCACTGCGGCGTGATCGGCGACGTGGAGCCGCGAGGAATTTGCGGCAGCGGGTTGATCGACGCTGTGGCCGCTGGGCTGGACATGGGCGCGATCCTGCCCTCCGGGCGGATGGCGAACGGGGATAAGGTGATGTCTCTGCAGCATCCGGTGGAGCTCTATCAGGCCGACATCCGCGAGTTGCAACTGGCCAAAGGGGCTATTGCGGCTGGTCTTCGCATCCTGCTCGAACACTGGGGCGCGGAGCTCGACGGCATCGAAAGTGTGCACCTTGCAGGCGCGTTCGGCAATTACGTGCGCCCCCGGAGCGCGTGCAGAATCGGGCTTCTTGAGGTTCCCGCCGAGCGCCTGATTGCGGCAGGTAACTCGGCCCTTCGCGGTGCCAAGCTCTCCATTGGCGTCGATCATTTTCCCGTCCTGGGGATCATTGAACACGTCCCCCTGGCGTCCGACCCGGAGTTCGAGGACAAATTCGTGGACTGCATGAGTTTCCCCGACGGCCATGAAACCGTTGCGGCGAACTGTGTGCATCCTGACGATTAGGAGGAATCGATGCGCCTGCTGTTGATTGGATGCGGAGTGTTGTTGCGTGAGCTGAGTGACGCGATCGTGCATTCGCCACACCTGATCGATGTCCAGTTTCTTCCTACCGGCCTCCACGATTCGGGCCTAAAGAAGATGCGCGAGCACATTCAGGAAGCAACTGACGCGGCCGAAGGCAAGGGCTACAACGCCATCGCGTTAGGCTATGCCCTCTGTGGCACCGGGTTGGCGGACGTCCAGGCACGGAGCGTGCCGCTGGTACTGCCTCGGGCTCACGATTGCATTACGCTGCTGATGGGCAGCCGCGAAAAATATAAGCAGTACTTCAATGCCAATCCGGGCACCTACTTCCGATCTATCGGATGGGTCGAACGGGCAGACGAGTTGCAGGACCAGGTTGTGGGATTGGGCCTGGAAGGCGGCCTTGAAGCGCTCATCGAGAAGTACGGCGAAGATAGCGGTCGCTATCTTTATGAAGAGTTGATGAGCTATGAGCACTCCTACAGCAGGCTCACATTTATCAGCACCGGCCTTGAGGTGGATGACAGCTTCAGGCAGAAGGCGCAAGTCGAAGCTACGGAGAAAAACTGGAAATTCGACGAGTTTGCCGGCTCCACAACACTCTTTCATCGTCTGCTGGCCGGAGACTGGAATGATGATTTTCTGGTGGTGCCGCCGCATCACCGGATCGTTGCAACCTATGACGATCAGATAGTCGGCGCAGTGGCCATCGACGAGCCGCGAAAGTAGGAGCCGCAAACGGTCCTTTGCGGCTGCCTGTGTCCGTTGTCAATCGAAAAGACAAGGCGTATGCTTGTCACGAGCAAAAACGAGCATTTCTGGCCGAGATTGGTCCCCGATCCTGTGTATTGTGCTTGGAAGGAGGACCGAGTGTGAGCTTGTGGAGTAAGGCGCCCGGGGCGTTGACGGCGATGCGTCTTGACAGCATCACCGCCGCTACAGAGTTACCCAGAGACTTACAAGCACTAGGTTGAGAGAGTAAGTATGGCGAATGTAAGCGCAGTAAACACATCCCGTCAGCGCGTCCTGGAATCTCTACACCATCGCCAGCCGGATCGTGTTCCGATTGATTTTGGAGGCAGCGCCACAACTGGGATTCACGTGAGCTGCGTTGCGAAACTCCGCGACCATTTCGGATTAGTGAAGCATCCCGTAAAGGTTATCGAGCCGTTCCAGATGCTGGGTGAAGTCGAGGACGACCTGAAGCTGGCGCTGGGCGTGGATGTGACGCCCGTCCTTGGGCCTAGAACGATGTTCGGGTTTGCCAACGAAAATTGGAAGCCATGGTCGCTTAATGGTCTTGAGGTGCTTGTTCCGGGTAACTTCAATGTAACTGTGGCCGAGAATGGAGATACCCTGATCTATCCCGAGGGCGACCTTACGGCCCTTCCTTCGGGCCGCATGCCGAAGGGTTTTCATTTCTTCGACGCCATCATCCGGCAGAATCACTTCGATCCCGATCACCTCGACTCGTCCGACAATCTGCAGGAGTTTGAGCTGTTAAGCCAGGCCGATCTGGACGACATTGCCGCCAAGGCTCGGGCCGCCGGCACCGGCGAGTACGCAACCTTTGCATCTTTTGGCGGAACCGCTCTGGGGGATATTGCTTTGGTTCCGGCCATATCGCTCAAGGACCCGCGCGGCATCCGCGATGTGGCGGAGTGGTACGTTTCCACCCGCAGCCGCCGGAATTATATACACCAGGTGTTTTCCCGCCAGGTGGAGATTGCAATCGAGAATCTGCAGCGCATCTATCAACGCATAGGTAACTCGATCGATGTTCTCTTCCTCTGTGGCACTGACTTCGGCACACAAACTTCCTCGTTCTGCTCCGTCCCCACATTTCGCGAATTGTGGTTGCCATACTACAAGCAGATGTGCGATTGGATTCACAGCCACACATCCTGGAAAGTCTTTAAGCATAGCTGTGGCTCTTCAGAAAGATTCTATGAGTCCTTCATTGAAGCTGGAATCGACATCGTAAATCCCGTGCAATGCTCCGCAACGGGAATGGACCCGGAGTATCTGAAGTCGAAGTATGGCGAGCGCCTCGTGTTTTGGGGCGGAGGCGTGGACACGCAGCAGGTGCTTCCGTTTGGCACGCCCCAGGAGGTACGCGAGCAGGTGTTGCGCCGTTGCCGGGTTTTTTCCCCTGGCGGCGGCTTTGTCTTCAACACGATTCATAACATTCAGGCTGGGACGCCGGTCGAAAACATCGTCGCAATGGTGGATGCGTTGCGCAGTTTCAGCGCATGAGTCAAATTTGTATTAACGCGGGTAATGTTACAAGAAGTTGCCACATAACTGTGCGGGTCCGATAGGAAGGAATTGTAAATGGCAAATCTCAAGAAGTTATATGACGCCGTCCTCAACGGCGATGCAAAGACTGCTGTTGCAGTTACGCAGGAGGCCATCGCGGAAAAGCTGGATCCAGCGGTGTTGATCTCTGACACGATGATTCCGGCAATGGCAGAAGTGGGCAGGCTCTATGAATGTGAGGAGTACTTTGTGCCGGAACTCCTGCTTGCCGCTCGGGCGATGAAGGGGTCACTGACCCTGTTGCGCCCGCTCCTGGCCGCTTCTGGAACCAAGCCCACCGGAAAGGTCGTCATCGGCACGGTCAAGGGCGATCTGCATGATATCGGCAAGAATCTGGTAGCTTCGATGCTTGAGGGAGGAGGGTTTGAAGTTACCGATTTAGGCGCCGATGTAAGTCCCGACAAGTTTGTCTCTTCAGTCAGGGAACTGAAGCCGGACCTCCTCTGCCTGTCAGCGCTGCTCACGGTGACCGCCCCTTCAATGAGAACTACGATCGAAGCATTGAAGCAGGCCGGGCTGCGCGAAAGTGTCAAGGTGATGGTGGGCGGTGCGCCGGTCACGCCCGAGTTCGCTCGCGAAATAGGCGCTGACGGCTACAGTGAGAACGCCAGCCAGGCCGTGGTAACGGCCAGGCAATTTTGCCATCCTGACAAAGCGGCCTGATGAAATGCGCCTCCCAGTCTGCAGCAAAAGCTTGCAGTCCGCGCAAGTCGATTGGCGCGCTCCCTGTGATGCAGATAATCTGCCACCAAGTGGATGCGGCGGTTTCCGAAGCGATAAGTCCAGCGACTTAGCCCGAATGCAGGTTCGCAAACTCCGCATAGAGTCTTGAGCACCGTGGGCACCAACCGCGTCATGGGGCCGTTCATGAGCATTCATCATTATTGGGCAGTTAGACTGAGCACAGTTAGTTTGATGTTGTGGCTTTTTGTTGGGGTGGTACTGGCTTTCAGCGCGACCCTTTGCCGCGCTCAGGACAAAATCATTATCATTGACGGGCGGAGTCCTGGCCGCACGTTTGAGGGACTCGGCGCCCTTAGTGCGGGAGCATCGTCCCGGCTGCTTGTTGACTATCCTGAGCCGCAGCGAAGCCAGATCCTCGACTATCTGTTCAAGCCGGGCTATGGAGCTGCTCTGCAGCACCTGAAAGTCGAAGTCGGCGCCGACGTGAATTCTACGGACGGCTCAGAACCAAGTCACATGCGGACGCGCAACGATCATGACTACACCCGTGGCTACGAGTGGTGGCTGATGGTCGAGGCCCACAAGCGAAACCCTGACATCATTCTCGACATACTTCCCTGGGGAGCACCCGGATGGGTGGGCAATGGCAAGTTCTATTCTCGTGATACTGTCGAGTATATGGCCGACTTTATCAAAGGTGCTCGGGATAAGTACGGTCTCACCATCAGTTATGCAGGGGTGTGGAACGAGAAGGTCTATGACGCGGAGTACGTCAAGGAGCTGCATCGCGCACTTCAGGAGCGGCGCCTGAGCACAAAGGTAGTGTGTTGCGATGAGTACATCGGGGAAGGCAAAGGGCAGTGGGCCATCGCCGATGAGATCAAAGTGGATCCTGCGCTGAATGCTGCTGCCGATGTGATTGGCGTCCACTATCCGCTGGACAATGGAGAGATTACCACTACAGACTCCGCAAGAAGAAGTGGCAAGCCGCTATGGTCGAGCGAAGATCAGCCGAACAGCGGCGGCGGACCCATTCTGTCACGTGCATGGCCCATCGGCGGACGCATCCTCGCCACTGTCTACAACAGGAACTATCTCGAAGGGGCAATGACCAAAACCGAGATATGGAGCCCGATTACTTCGTATTACGACATCCTGGCCGCCCCCAATTCAGGACTTATGTACGCCAATACACCGTGGTCGGGATATTACGATGTGCAGTCTGCAATCTGGGTTACAGCGCATACAACACAGTTTGCCCAACCTGGATGGCAATATCTTGACTTATCCTCGGGTTACCTGCCCGAGAAGGGAACTTATGTAGCCTTTAAGTCTCCCAACAGAAAAGACTGGAGCCTGGTTCTGGAATCGGTCGATGCGAAGCAGCCACAGCAAGTTAGATTTACCATCACCGGCGGTCTCTCAGCAGACATAGTGCACATATGGGAAACGAACAACAGCAAGACCTTTGAGCACATCGCCGAAGTGAAGCCAAAAGATGGCGCCTTCACCTTAACCTTTGAGCCTGACTCCATCTATTCGCTCACAACGACCACCGGCCAGGGTAAGGGAAACGCACAGCTACCCGCGCAGAAGCCCTTTCCGATGCCTTACGCTGACGATTTTGAGAGCGGGCAGCCTGGGCACGCACCAAGGTATTTATCCGATCAGGATGGAGCGTTTGAGGTTCAGCCTTGCGTAGGCCGAAGTGGCCGCTGCCTCGGCCAGGTGATTACGGAAAGGCCGATTCCATGGGGGCCTTTGCCTGATCCATTCACCATTGCCGGGGATGTGCTCTGGACGGACTACGAAGTCGCAGCAGACTTTATGTTGAATAACTCCGGGGCAGCGACCGTGATGGGAAGAATCGACTCGTCCGATGTATTCCAGGATGGAGATGCAATTTATCCCAGCGCCTATGTTCTAAGCGTGCAGTCCGATGGCGGGTGGAATCTGCTGTCTGCGACCTATAAGAAACCGCCAATCTCGCTGGCATCGGGGTCCGTAAGTCTCTCGCCGGGGAAGTGGCATCGCTTTGCATTGGCCTTCCATGGAAGACAGATTACCGCCGCGCTCGATGGAGTTCAGTTGGCAAAAGTCTCTGATAGCTCGCACGCGCATGGGATGTTTGCTCTTGGAACAGGATGGAACAAAGTGCAATTCGACGACCTCGCCGTCACACGATAGTTTCAGATAGCCTGGTGGTGAAAGTCGGCTAAGTTCGATTTCAGCATTTGGCTACACATCAGCTACCTCGTGGTGGTGTGAAGTCTCTCATGTTAAGCAAGCCCGCGGACACACCACTTATGGTGGGGGGCAACGGAGCAGGGGAATAGCTAATGATCGACCGCAGGGAGTTTTTGAAAGCTGGTACACTCGCTGCCACGGGCAGCTTGATCGCGCGCGCTGAGAAGCCAGGAAAAGGTAATTCACCTCGCCGAATCACAATCCAGAGCAAGGTCCCCGATAGTGTTCAAGCTAAGCTTGCGGTAACCGAGCTTCTCGGCGGATTGAGATCTCTGAGAATTGTTCCTGAGGTTATGTTGGCCGATGAGGCACACACAGGCGAGGGGATTGTTCATTGCATCCTGACAATCGACCCCGCCAGGTTCAAGGTACGCGAAGAGTACGACATCGGCACGGTGAACGGGCAAGTGACTTTCACTGCTGCCAGCGATCAGGCGCTGCTGTATGCTGTTTTCGATTTTCTCGAACGTCAGGGCGTTGTTTTCGGTCTGGATGGCGAGACGGTCCCTCTCAATACACCCGCCGCTCTCAATCTGCCCGCTCCCGGACAACCGTGGACGGCGACGCCGAGGTTTTCGGTGCGCGGTCTGCTGCCATGGCCGGACTTTCTGAACTGCATCAGTGTGTATAACGATGAAGATTTCAAGGCTTACTTCGCTAACATGCTGCGCATGCGGTTCAATATGTTCGGGATGCATGCCTATACGCAGACCGATCCCATTGCGGAAGCATACTTATCTTTCAACTTCGCAGGCGCCGGACATCGTGCTGCCCTGGAAGACACGACCATGGCGAGTTGGGGCTATCTTCCCCAGCGAACCTCGACTTTCAAGATGGGAGCGGCACAGTTCTTTGACAGGGAGACATTCGGAGCAGATACCACCAGACTCGCCGCTGATAACTGGGAGATCGCCGATCGCACAACAGAGATGTTGCGGTCGGCCTTCGTATACGCCTCAAAGCTCGGGATTCGTACAGGGATCGGGTTTGAACCTTACCAAGTCCCAAATGAGATGTTGCGCGCTCTTCCTCCTGAAGCTAAGTCGCATCCAGGAGGACTTATCGAATCCACAACGGGCAAAGATCTGTTGGAGCGCCGTCTTGCCGACCTGTTGGAACGCTATCCAATGGTTGACTATGTATGGCTTTGGGAAGATGAAGGTGCAAACTGGGATAGCCGCAAAAAGAACATTCCACTTTCTGTAACGCCATTCAAGCAAGCCCACGACTTTCTGCGCAGAAATGCTCCGCAAAAACAACTTGTACTCGCTGGCTGGGGTGGCGTGGTGCGCAACTTCCAGTCCCTTCATCAGCGCTTGCCCGGGGACATAGTGTTTGCGGCCTTGAGCGACACGCTGGGATGGGACCCGGTAAGTGAGGAGTTTGGCAAACTAGAAAGCCGTGAACGCTGGCCGATTCCCTGGTTGGAGGACGATCCCTCGATGTGGCTTCCGCAGTTTCGCGCCGGCCGTTTTGAGAGCGACATGAAGCGCGCGCAGTCCTACGGCTGCCAGGGAATGCTGGGGATTCATTGGCGGCACCGCATCGTCGATCCGACTGCAACTTACTTGGCGCGTGCAGCCTGGAATTCCGAGCTCTCAGCCGCGACCCACTATCGATCCTTCAGTGCCGCGCAGGCTTTAGGCGAGAGGGCTGCAAGCTTAGCCGGCTTGTTTATTGATTGCGATCAGAACCGTAAGATTTCCTCGACGTTTCGAGGTACTTACGGGGAAGATGGTCACGCAGTGCAAGCTGAACTTAGCGGCGATTACAGCGAAGCTTTCAATTACGAATCCAGCCAACCGGACCTGGCCCTTCTCTCCATGCAACGGAAGGTTGCGGAGAGATTCCGCGAGATTGCCGGCGAAGCGTCATCCCCAACCGAGAAGGAGCGCCTAGGATACTTCTCTGGCTTTGTCGGTCTCATGGTGCCTTACTGCGATGCGTTGGAGCTAGCGCACGAGGTAGGCGGCATTCTAACTGAAGCAACAAAGCTGCGCGCCGACAGCAAAGAGGATGATGCACGAGAACTGGTGTTGAGCAAAGGGGTGCCGCTTTGGCTAACTATGGCCCCTCTGGTGCGCCAAACGATGCTTACTTATCAGAACATCGTCAGCACGCGCAACGACCAGGGCCAGCTTGCTTCGATGCAGAACAAGTTTGTGCGTATTTCGCTGGAAAGGTTGCGCCTCTCCATCAAGGAGTTCCTGGGTGAGCTTCCAGCGGAGGTGAATCAGGCATATGAATCCGCGATAACGGCGAAATCAGCGTGCTCCACTCGCGTCTTTATGCCTACAAGGCCATCGCTCCTGGCGGCTGGAGATACGGTTCGAGTCTTTATTGTGGTCCCTGGCGAGGAGGCCGCGGCAGACGTCCTCTTGCACGTCCGGTGCCAGGGGCGGAACGAGTGGTCGAGTCAAACAGCAAAACTGGCCGGCCGTCACGTTTATGAAGCACGCCTGGGTCCATTTGAGGCGGAAGCCGCGATCGCCGAATACTATGTGTCAGCGACAATTATGGGGCAAGGGGCGGCGCATCTGGCACCGCTTGAAGCACCTCAACACGTATACAGGCTCAGCGTGATTCAGGCTTGAGTTAGCCGTTGCGATGAGCGGATAGGGACTTACCAGATGGGAGTCATATATTCCTGTGCCGTTTGTTCTGGGCGCAGCATTACAATCGAGCGAGGAAGGTTGTCTTGGTGAGCAACTTACTGCCATGATGTTATGCGGGGGCAAGAAATGAACGAGCGAAGCGAGAAACAGGCCAATCGCGCAGCAATTATTTTGCGGGAACTGCGGCAGGCAGGTTCCGCTTCGGTAGAAGCTTTGAGCGAGAAGCTGGAAGTGTCACTGGCCACGGTTCGCCGCGACCTGCAGGAGTTAGAAGAATCCGGGATGTTGCGCCGGACGCATGGGGGTGCGATACCGATCGAGCCGTTATTTTACGAGGCATTTCGACACGACCGGTCGTTCCAGGAACAGGTGGGAAGCTTTTCGGATGAGAAGCGGCGGATCGCCCTTGCGGCTGCGGAGTTGATCTCTTCAGGGGATACGATCGCACTGACCGCAGGAACCACCACTACAGAGATCGCGCGCAGCTTGCATACGCTGGGCGGCATTACAGTCGTGACACACAATGTGAACGTGGCAATGGAACTGAGCAACCGGAAAGACGTGCATGTCTTTGTCACCGGAGGTCATCTGCGCGGAGACTGGTTCTCGCTGGTGGGGCCGGCTGCGATTGCAATCATGAGTGGAGTCTATGTAGATATCCTATTTATTGGCGTTAACGGTATCGATGCGCAACGAGGCCTGACCTGTTTTAATGAGGATGAGGTGGATATCAACCGCAGCATGGTGCACCAGGCTAAGAAGAAGATTGCCGTAGCCGATCATAGCAAGCTGGGCGTAGTTGCTAACTGGCTCATCTGTCCCACCGGCGACATTGACATTTTGATTACAGACATCGATGCTACAGATAAGTTGGTCGAGCCGTTCTTAGAGAAGGGTATCGAGGTCCGGCGAGTCTAACTAAGGTCAGGACGCAAATGTGGCCCATTGGTCAGCGGCTCGCTGGGGATCCGCTACTAACATCATTGAATCCGGGTCGTCGATAAACTGACCGTATATGCTGCGCGAGGCATCCAGCCCCAGCTCCGGATATGTGCGCGGCCCATGCTGCTCCAGCTCCGATGCAGAGTAATGCGGGTTTGGCTGCCACTCAATCGCTCCTGAATCGTTCAATATAGGAAACCATGCGAGTCCGTGGTGAGCGCGAACTCCGCTGTAGTCGAAGCCATACTGGCGATCGCACCAGGCGCCGAATGCCATGCGGCTGTGGGGGTCTGCGTTGATGGTGCAGTGCGCCCAGCCGGGTGGCACCACCACCGTGTCTCCGGCCTGCGCCAGCACGGCGATGCAGCGCCCGGGGTCGTCTTCGGCGCGCTCCTGCGCATACACGATTGCCTTCCCGCTCCAGATCTCGTAGATCTCCGGTGCAGACCAGCCGCTATGCGGAGAGATCGCGTGAATGTGGCCTTGGGAGCGCACCGGCTCTGAGCCCAGAGCGCCCGCGGCATACACCACCGCGCCAAACAGCAGCATGCGCTCCTCCAGCAGAGCGCAGTCGGATTCGCGTCCGATGTCCATGGCAATTCCGTAAACGGGATCGGGCCCGCTACATTGGGGATCGCGCAGGCTGGGCCGAATCGCATCCAAGCGCCGCATCTCCGGCTGGGGGCCGAAGACGCCGCGCCCATACTCAATCGCCAGCCCGGTCTCTGACAGACAGAGCGGCAGATCAGGACAGAACTCCAGCGGCACCGACATTATGCACCTCCTCTTACATAGGCTTTGATGGTGGCCAGCGGCTTTGCGCTCGCCGCTGCAGGGCGGATCGTATACGGGCCGACGGCGGCGGGAACCACGAAGGTCTCGGCGTAATGCACGGTCAACGGTGGAAACGCATCGGCGGGGCTTTCCACAATTGCGGCGTCTCCTTCAACCAGGTTGAGCACGTTCACGTTGCCTCGTGTGTCGTGATGCACCGGGACACTAAACCAGTGACGGCGCGTCTCAATAAATTCGAGCGGATGCAGGCCGGTGCGTTCTTCGCGCCAGCCTTCTCCAGAGGCTATGGGCATCTCTTGGTCGATAAGATGTTCGCGCACCCACTGGGTGGTGCGGTTCCACTGGATGTTCTTGAGGCCATGCTCCAGATAGATCGGACGCGGGCGGCCATCCAGGCCCAAGCACCCCCAATCCCACAGCTTGAAGGTGAAGATGTAGGGCGTTGCGCTAATCTCCAGGACCACGCTGTTACGGCCCGAGCAGTGGATGGTCCCGGCGGGAATAAGAAAGTGATCATGCTTGCGGGCCGGCCACACATTCACATACGTCTCGGCGGGGAAAGCCGGTCCACCTGCCTGCGCGGCGTGCAGGTCGGCGGCCATCGCCTGCGGGTCGATCCCCTCGCGCAAGCCCAGGAACACGGTCGCGTCCGGCGCGGCGTCCAGCATGTAGTAGCTTTCATCCTGCGTGTACGCCATCCCGAACTGCTCGTGGATATAACTCGGCAAGGGATGCACCTGCAGCGAAAGATTGCCGCCCTCCATGGTGTCGAGAAAGTCAAAACGGATGGGAAATTCCGCGCCGAACTGGTTGAAGACGTGTGTGCCCAGCAATCGCTCCGGCTGTTCATGCACCAGCGTTTGGGCCGGCAGCTCATACTTGCGGGCTCCAAAGCGAAGCGCCAGGCTGTTCTCTTCGGGCACGCAGTTGAAGCCCCACGCATAATTTTTTGGACCATCGGGAAGATCAAACCGGCGCCGCATCCATTGCCCGCCCCACGGGCCGGGATCGAAGAAGGGCACCAGGCTGAATGGCCGCCGGCTCACCGTGGCCAGAGCGGCGCGCAGCGTGTCTCCGCGCAGCATCCGCGGCTGTTCGGGCACATTGCCGTCGATCCAGAAGTTCACCTTGTCGTAAATCTCATGCCGCTTGGTGTCGGCGGCGCGCCAATCCAGAAAGAACCCTCGCTTGTAAAGCTGCCCCGGTGGCGCATCTGCATTCGCGAGTCCCAGGCTGGGGGCCTGCCTCCGGCGCTGCCGTTGCTGAATCTCCCAGCGAGCCACATCCGCATAGATCAACAAGTCCCACGCGGGCAGCAGCAGCGTGGCCCCGGTGCCAATGGCGATCACCCGGCCGCGTGTATTCTCTGCCGTGCGGCGGGTCTGATCGAGCTTGGCCGGATCGAAAAACTCCTCCAGCGCGACAGGCAGCATGCTGCCAAACACCGGGTCGTCGCCCAGCCGCCCAGCAAATCTTGCTTCAATCTCCGGCGCGGCCAACAGGGCTTCCGCGCTCTCCAACACCAATTCCGGCGTCAGGCGAGCGACCAGTTCGCGTCGCAAAGGCTCCAGCAGCACACCGGGATAACATTCAATCGCAATGCGCCGCGCATCGCCGTGTGCATGCAATCGATCGAGAATCTCGCGCCAACCCAAAGCGCACTCATCCTCTGTGTCTGAGATGGTTACGGAAGGATGTTTGTCGAAACCGGAAGGCCGGGTCAAAGGCTGTACTCCATCAGTGGGATGGCGCCGAGAAGCGCCGCGTCCGAGCCCAGAGCCGCGGGCCGCAGCGGCACGGTGCGCCCCGGAGTCCAGGCGTGCGCCGCAACATGCTCTTGCAGGCGAGGCAGAATCTCCGCTTCACGCTTCAGCACCGATCCTCCAAAGACCACCACTTCCGGGTCGTATGCGTGAATCAACGCCACGGTCAGCGCCGACCACACGCGCAGGCAGTGTTCCAGCGCGGCAATAGCGGGCTTGTCGCCTGCTTCGATGGCCGCAAAAAGTTCGGCAAAACCCATCGTCTTTCTGTTGCTCAGCATCCCCTCCGCGCCGCCGTGCTGTTGGCGATAAATCTCAGGCAGGAACACCGTTGAGCCTTCAGCCTCGGCGCAGCCGCGATTGCCGCAGGAGCAGAGTCGCCCGCCAAGCACCACGGGCATATGCCCGCCAATGGTTCCAGCCAGTCCGTGCTTGCTCTGCAACAGGCGGCCGTCCAGCAGCGCCGCGCCGCCAATGCCGCTGCCTAGGGTCACCATCACCGCGTCCTGGGTGCCGCGCGCCGCGCCAAAGCTGTGCTCCCCCAGCAGCGCGAGCCGGGCGTCATTTTCAATCAGGAAAGGCAACCCGAAGGCCTGCTTGAACCACCCTTCCAGGTCCAGGCGGGTAGCGTCGTTGAACTTGGCATTGGTGGCCAGCACGCGTTTTTCCCGCGCACTCACAATGCCGCAAAAGGCCAGCACCACGGCCGAGCACTCAGCGCGATTTATCTGTGCGGTGCGCAGCACCTCAAACAGGGTTTCCTTCAGCGCGGGCAGCAGGCCGGCCATGCCTGAAGTGCCGTCGGCGGGTACGCTGCGGCTGGCAAGAATAGTGCCATCGCGCACGACCGCGCAAGCTGCATGCGAGCCGCCAAGGTCAATGGCCAGCGCCGTCAAACCAGGCAAGGTTCACCCTCCCGCACCACCATGCGCTTGCCAAATCCCTTGGTGCGAATGCTGGCGTAATCGTGTCCCGCATCGCTGTGCCAGCTGGCCAGAATCACCAGGGGCTCATGGCCTGTATTCACAACCCGATGTGCGACTTTCCCAGGAATGTAGTGCACTGTCCCCGGCTTCATGGTCTGGCTCCAGGTGTGCTCCTCTTCGCCCATAAACAGCATCGCCCCCGTTCCCTTCACGGTAGCGTAATACTCCGCACGGTCGCGGATGGCATGGAAGTGGCCGTGGGTCATGAAGTACTCGTCCCCCACCCGGCCCGGCTGCAGAATCGTCGCGCCCCAGAAAAGTCCGCCGCTGGTCCCTTCCGGAACCGGCCTCCAGAACCTGACCCGATAGACCTCGGTGACCGGATCCATACTCCGCCACGCCGCCTCGTCCTTGAACAGGCCGGCCAACTGGCCCAGGGTCTTCACCGACTCCTCGATACCCTCTCCGGAGAGGTCGCCGGTGCTCCAATCCACAAAAGTCGGTTGGGGATTCACTTTAAATTGTGTGCTCATAAAGCTTCATTATAGGCACCAAAATGCGCCTTTTCAACATAAAGGAGCATAGTGATGACGCATCGGCGTGTATAATCTGCAAAAATACGCAATCTCGGTTTGCGGGGAATTTGTCCGGTTTCCTCCTGCTTTTTGTGTGCAGATTTGTTCCTGTGCGGGTTCCGCAATTAGGCTTTCTGGACGTGACGATCATGCAGCAAGGCGGTAAGTCTTCTTTTTTTGTCATTTTGGTGGCCGCCAGCGCGGCAACCGCGGGCCTGATTTACGGATACGACGTAGCCGTCGTCAACAGCGCGCTGGTCTTCCTGCGGACCGCGTTCCAGCTGGGCACCGTGGCCACCGGGCTGGTCACGTCGATGCTGTTCTGGGGCTGCGCCGTCGGAGCGCTCTTGGGCGGGTGGGGCAGCGACCGCTTCGGACGCCGTGCAGTGCTGTTCAGCGCCGGTGCGGTGTTCTTCGCCGGGGCGCTCTGCGCCGCCACGTCCACCCATGTCGAGCAACTGCTGGCCGCGCGTCTGCTGGCCGGTGTGGCCGCAGGGGCGGCTTTGCTGATCGGGCCTTTATATATTGCGGAAGTCTCCCCGGCATCGATGCGCGGCCGCTTGGTCACGCTCAACCAACTGGCCATCGTCACCGGAATCCTGATTGGGTTCGTGTGCAACTACGAGCTGGCCAAGCTGCCGCACGACAATTGGCGCTGGATGTTCGCCATAGACTCGTTGCCGTCGCTTGCCTTGTGCGCCCTGCTGCCGTGGATTCCGGAGAGTCCCCGCTGGCTGTTGCAGATGGGCCGCACGGAGCGTGCCGCGTCCGTCCTGCGCCAGATTACGCCCGAGAGCGAGGTCAACGCCGCACTCGCTGAGATCGGCCGGGCCATCCGCGAGGAGTCGGGCACCTACCGCGAATTGCTGGGCCGCGCCCTCCGCAGGCCGCTCGTGCTGGCTGTCATGCTGGCTATCATTCAGCAGGTCACCGGGGTCAATACGGTGCTGTTTTACGGCTCCATTCTCTTTGCCGAACACGCCGGCGCCAGCGCTTCCCAGGCCATCGGCATGAATGTGCTGGTGGGAGTAGTCAATCTGGTTTGCACCATCGTAGGCCTTCTGCTCATCGACCGCCTCGGCCGCCGCCCCCTGCTTTTGACAGCTACCGGCGGCATGGGCCTGTGCCTCGTGGCTTTCGCCGTCATGATGCATCTGCTCCCCGGTCGCCCGTTGTTGCTCCTCGTCCCGGTGCTGGGCTACGTAGCCTGTTTTGCTTTCGGCCTGGGCACCGCGGTCTGGGTCTGCATGGCAGAACTTTTTCCCAACCGCATCCGCGGGCGCGCCATGTCCATCGCCAACCTTGCGCTCTGGATCGCGGTCTCCTGCGTGATGGCAACTTTCCTCAGCCTCATCAAGATGTTTTCCGCGCCCACTGTGTTTGTCGGATACGCCGTGATTTGCGCCTTGTCGTTTGCCTATATCTTCTTCGCGCTGCCGGAGACGAAGAACCGCACCCTCGAAGAGATCGAGAGCCTGTTGGCCAAAGAAAAAGTGTGAGCGCGGTTGCTTCGCTGTGCGGTTCAAACTGCGAAGGCGGTCTGGCCTCTTGCGGTGTCGATCATGGCTAAAGTGAATTCGCGCGGAGTCACTGCGATGCCTATTCGATAGCGGTCTTCACTTTCCGCATCGATTCGTTTTTGCCGCCTGGGCGGGAGTTGGTTCTGCTTTAGAATGCCCGGGCAAATGTGTAGGGGCCTTCGGGAACCAGCGCCACCTGCGCGCCCGCGGGAAGGCCGTCCAGCAGGCAGGCGACAGCTTCATCCAGATCCGCGAAAGCCTGTGCTCCCAGGCTGCCGAGTTGCGTGGCAGAAACGCCCGGTGTGTAAAACACCAGCTTATGTTTCAGCCCGGCCAGGGCCACCTTCTCCAACTGCCACTGGTCGATTTCTACTGCGGTCTCGCGAATCTCATCCAGAAAGCTTTCGAATCCTGAGAACGCTTGCAGCTTGCGTGCAAATTCGGGCGATCCGGCTCCCTCCGCGCACTCTCCAAGCAGCAGAATCCGGCCCCCCGTCTTCACGATATGCTGTGCCGCGGTAAGCCCCTTGGTGGACTGGTAGAACGTTAGGTCCAGCGGATAGCCCGCCGCGCTCGTAATCACCGCGTCCGCCGCCTCCGGCAGCCGTTCCAGCGAAGTCTCCTCGAGAAACTCCACGCCGGCGGCGTGCGCCTTGCGCGGATCGCCGGCAAAGACTGCGGAGATTTCTCTGGACTGTGTCAGGGTCACATCCAGAATGAAGTCGTGCCGCGCCATGGCCGCGATCTCCAGCAGCTCCGCATGCAGCGGATTGCCCGCGATGGACCCCTCGGTGGCCAGCGGCTCCCGCATGAAACCCGGCGAATGAATCACCTTGATGGTCTCCTGCGCCGCCAGCCCGGGTGCGATGAGCTTGCGGCCGCCTGAGAAACCCAGCATCAAATGCTGCTCGATAAAGCCAAGCGTGATATGCAGGTCCGCGGCCACGAATCGTTCGTCGATATAGACCGGCGTTCCTCTCTTTGTCGATCCGAGCGCGCGATGTTGCGCAAGCATCCGCGCATCGTGATTCACAATCCGATAGCTGGCCGCAATCTGCGGCCCCACGATGCGTTCGATTTCCTCCTGCGGCGCTGGCCGGTGCAGTCCGGTCGCAATCAGGATGGTAACGCCCTCCACGGGAATTCCGGCTGCGTGAAGACGCGCCAGCAGCGGTGGCAGCGTCACTGAGTTTGGCGCCGGCCGGGTGATGTCGCAGACTGAAATCGCGGCCGTCTTTTTCCCCGCCGCCAGCACCGAAAGCGGTTGGCAGCCGATCGGATGATCCAGTGCGGCGTCCAATGCAGCCTGCACGTCGCTCAGGCCCTTGGCCCCGCGGCTCCGGATCACCTGGTACTCGAAGCCTTCCGGAACTGCGACCTCAATGCCATTCTTGCCAAATGCGAATTGGGTCTTCATCTGCATAGTGGGTACCGGCGTGCCATGCGTCGCCGGCAACTGCCTCACTTCCGTCAGGATTTACCTTGCGGCCGTCCGCATGTCATCGATTCTATAGTGCGCGCATCAACATTACTGATTGACGCCGCTGGCCAGAAATCCCCCATCCACAACCAGCGTCTGTCCGGTCACGAACGAAGCCGCATCGGAGGCCAGATAAATCGCGGCTCCAACCAACTCCTCGGTCTTGCCGAAGCGTCCCATGGGTGTGCGCATCAGCAACTCGTGCCCCCGCGGTGTGCCGTCAAGCAATGCGCCGTTCAGGTTGGTGCGGAAAACCCCCGGGGCGATGGCGTTCACCGTGACGCCCTTCTTTGACCACTCCACCGCCAGCGAACGCGTCAGCGACGACACGCCGGCCTTGCTCGCGGCGTACGCGGCCACTTCGTTCAGCGCCACAAAACTGTTCAGCGAGGCAATGTTGATGATCCGCCCATACCCGCGGTCCAGCATATGCTTGCCAAAAATCTGGCAGGCGCGCAGTGTCCCCGTAAGATTGGTGTTCAGGATGTCGGCCCACTCTTCTTCCGGCACCGTCAGCGTCGGCGTGCGCTTGATTTTTCCGGCGCAATTGATCAGGATGTCCACTTTGCCAAATCCGTCCAGCGTGGCGGCCAGCAGTTTTTCCAGCGATGCCCGATCGCATACGTCCGAAGCCAGGCTCAGCGTCTTGCGTCCCCGTGCCTTGATCTCGTCTGCGGTTTCGTTCACCTGCTGCTGGCGGCGTGCCGTGGCAATCACATCTGCGCCCGCGTCGGCCAGGCCGAGGCTCATGGCGCGTCCAATTCCGGAGGTTCCTCCGGTAATCACTGCAACCTTGCCTTCAAGACTAAGAATCTGCGTACTCATCGTGACTCCATTCCTGTTGCAAACAAATCTGCGCGACCCGGTTATCTCTTGCGTCCCAGGAACACCGGAGCGATATGGCGGTGGTAGAGGTTCTCCGTCACGTTGCGCGCAATCACCGCCTCGTTGGCATCCAGCAGATCCAGGTACCGCGGTCCCATCTTCGCCGCGACCTTGAATCCAACGTGCAGCAACTGGCGAAGGCTGCTGTTGTAAGCCGCCGCTCCGCGCACGTGCCGCAATGCCGACGTGTATTCCTCCGCCGACCAGTCGCGAACCTCTTCCGGAGAAGGCAACTTGGCGGTATCGATGTCGATTACCGTCGCATAGGGCGCGCAAAGTTCTTCGCGGTGCGCAAACGCTTCGCCATAGATCTCCTTGGCCAGCGCCAGCCCGTCGCCTCCTGCTTCAGCCAGGCCGATCAACTCTTCCAGCCAGGTAGTTCCCGCCGTCTTCAAATGCACGCCGGCATTGAAGCGCTCCATGGCGGCGTGAATTAAGGGGTAGATCGAAAACTTGTCGCTGCCCGAGTGCACGCTCAGCTTCAGGTTATCCGGCAATCCAAAGTGACCCACCGCGTAGTCGATGGCCGCCACATCGAGAGCAAACTCGCTCTCGAACTGCGCCAGGTCTCCCACATAGTCCACGCCCTTGTTGAACCGTCCACTGAATTTCGGCGCGATGGTTTGCACAGGGATACCTTCATCGGCAATCGCGGCCAGAATAATCAGCAGCTCCAGAGGGCTCTGCGCGCTGTCTGTCTCGTCCATCGAGACCTCGGGAATAAAGTTTCCTTTGCCCTTGGCCTGCACGATGATGCGGTAGACCTCGCCTGCCTGTTTCACCGCGGCCAGGTACTTCCGGGCTGTCTGGCGAAGACTCTGCGCCGTAATTTCGAAGGCCTCGTCGGTGTCTTCGAGCCGGATGCGCCCCAGCAGTTCCGTGTGCCGCTTCGCGAAGCTTTCAATGTCTTCTTCCTTCGCCGGCTGGCCGATGTAGTCGGCTACGTCGATGGTGTAGAAGTCGCTCGAATCCAGAAAACGCCCGACAGTCTTCACCGTGATGTGATCGGCATCGCAGAAGTATGGCAGCTTCCAGCCCAGCGCCTTCACGGCTGCATCCGCTGCCTGCCGCACCGACAATGGTTCCGAGCCGATGATCGTATGTTCGCGGTTCGACTTGTTCCACACCGGAACAACCTCAACTCCGTTTTCCAGAGCCTTGATGCAGGCCTGCAACTGCGCCTTGGCCTGGTGCGCGAACCTGTCCCCGGTTCCCACCGAATACTTGCTGAGTTTCAAACCATTGTTTCCCATGATCTCCTATTGTAGAACCGGCTGCGCCCGCCAGATTTTCGTCAACCCGCATCCGGCGCAACCCTCAACTACATTGAGGTTCGAAGAGGTCCGGCGCTCCCTGCGGCGCAAACAAACCTCAAACGGAAAATTCAGCTCTCTTCAATCCCGGCGCGAGCCAATACAGAATCGCAAGCGCCAGCAGGTAGGCGCTGCCCGCGATGGCAAACAGGGTTGTGTAGCTATGCGTCAGTTGCAGAATGTGTCCTGCGTAGAAGGCCAGCAACGCGCCCCCGGCCGATCCAGCCATCCCGCCGATGCCCGTCACCGACCCCACCGCGCTGCGCGGAAACATATCTGAAGTCGTGGTGAAAAGATTGGCCGACCAGCCCTGGTGCGCGGCCGTGGCCAGGCTTAGCAGCCCGATGGCCGCCCACTCCGACTGCAGATAGGTGGTCGTCACGATAGGAACCACGCAGCAGGCGCAGAGCAGCATGGCCGCCAGCCGCGCCTTGCCCGGCGAGAGCCCCATCCGCTGGAACGGTGCGGGTAGCCAGCCTCCGCCGATGCTGCCCACCGCCGAAGCGTTATAGATGATGATCAGCGGCAGCCCCAGGTGCGACAAATCCAGGTGAAAATTCGCGCTGAAATATTTCGGCATCCAGAACAGGTAGAACCACCAGATGGGATCGGTAAGAAACTTGGCAATTGAAAATCCCCACGTCTGGCGATAGCCCAGCAATTTGACCCACTGTGTCGACGGGCCCGCGTTCTCCGCCACTTCCTGATTGATGTGGCGAAGCTCCGCGCCGCTCAACGAGGTATGTTCCGTGGGCTTGCGGTAGTTGGCAAACCACAACAGAATCCACGCCGCGCTAAAGCCGCCGGTCACCAGAAAAGCCGCGTGCCAGCCATAGTGCAACGCGATCCAGGGCACAATCAGCGGCGCCAGCACCGCGCCCACATTGGTACCTGAGTTGAAGATGCCCGTGGCCAAGGAGCGCTCGCTCTGCGGAAACCACTCCGCCACAGTCTTGATGGCCGCGGGAAAGTTGCCCGATTCGCCCAGCCCCAGCGAGACGCGCGCAATGCCGAACTCCAACACCGAGTTGGCCAGCGCGTGGCCCATCGCGGAGAGGCTCCAGACCGCCATGATGACCATGTAGCCGATGCGCGTGCCCACCTTGTCCACAAACCGCCCGGCAACCAGAAGGCCCAGCGCGTAGGCAATTTGAAACGCGGCCACCACATGACCGTAGTCCGCTTCCGTCATGCCGATGCTGTGTTGCAGTGTGGGCGCCAGAATCGCGATTACCTGGCGATCCATGTAGTTGATCGTCGTTGCGACGAACAGCATGGCGCAGATCGTCCAGCGCACGCGCCCCAACCGTACCCCGGGTTGGGAGTCTAGGTCGCACTCCACCCCGGAAGCAGTTTTGCCGGCCATCTGTTCACCTTACCGCCGCCACGCCTTCCTCACCAACACGCGGATCAAAAAGGATACCGGCTCAAACGTTCCATCTTCCCCAAGCCCCCGCGCCGTTGTCAATGAAGCCTGTCACCTTCGATTCCGCTCTAGGACCAGGCCGCAAGGGGTAGAATGCAATGCGAATCGAAATAGAAGTCCGGGAAGCATCCACTTAAACTCATTGCTGGCTTGCCCTTCCTGGATTCGCGATCGAGTGAAAGAGGAGAACGCCAAAGCCATGGACGACAGCCAGAAGATTTCCCGCCGGCGGTTTCTTTCCGCCGCCGCCACCACTGCCGCAACCACCTGCATCCCCGCCACCGGTGCCATAATTCTTGCCGCCGACGCCGCCGAGGCGTCTGTCCAGTACACCCACGTGGATGCTTCCCGCGAAGCTGCGGCGCCGGCTCCGGTGGTGGTTGAGAATCCTGGCTACCGGCTGATGATCGATCCCGTCAGGGGCTCGATTCTTTCATTTCGGTCCAATCACGGAGCGGGTCGCGAGTTATTGATTCCCGACCAGGCAAACCTGCCGCTTTTCAAAATCGAGTTTATGGATGACCACTTCGCGTTCAGGACAGTCACTGCGGCTGAAGCGAAGCACGTCGCGGTCAAGACGGAGAACAATGCCGGCGAGCACACCATCACCATTGACTTCACGGGCATCGCCGATCTGCCCCTCGATGCGCGCGTCACCATTCGTTGTCCCGCTCATCAGTCGCTCACTTATTGGAATCTCGAACTTGACCACCGCAACGCCGATTGGATCGGCCACATCCAGTTTCCCGTGATTGAGGTGCCCTACGATCAACCCGGCGCCGACCCAGGGTACATCCTCGTCTCCAATCAGGACGGCCAGCTTGCCACTCCCATCGTTCCTTCCGCCGCCCTGTCCGCTTGGGGAGGAAGAGAGCGCAATACCCCTGAAGTATGGCGCTCCAACAACTATCCGGGCCAATGGATATCGACTCAGTTAATGGCTCACTACAACAGCGCGGGCGGCCTCTACATTGCCTGCGACGACCCCACAGGATTGCCGAAATTTCTCAGTCCGTTGATGGAGGACGATGGCGTCACCATCGGTCTGGGCCATTTTCCCGGCACGCGCGGCCCCTCCCGCACCCGCATGTCCTATAACGTCGTGCTCGGTTCCTTTCAAGGCGATTGGTATGCGGCCGCCGAGATCTATAGGAATTGGACATCGGAGCAGCCATTCTGCAGCAGGAAGATGAGCGAGCGCAGCGACATTCCAAAATGGATGGCGCAGTCTCCCGTGGCCATCGCCTTTCCCATGCAGGGGCATGGCGACTGGGACGGTCCCGCCACTCCCAATCCCGACTACGTCCCGGTAACCAACGCGCTTCCATTCCTCGACAAGCTGGCCCGGGAGTTTGAAAGCCCCCTGATCCCCATCGTTTTCAACTGGGAGAAGGGCGGCCCGTGGGTGCAGCCCGATGCGTTTCCGCCCGTCGGCGGCGATGCGCCCATGCGCGAGTTCATGGCCGCCGCGAAGGAGAAAGGCTGGCACCCCATGATCTATGGGGACGGCCTCTGCTGGGTCACATCGCAAAAGAATACCGGCTACGACGGCATGCCCTATTTCCGCGATCATCAGGGCGAACAGTCCGCGGCGCGCTCATGGGATGGAAAGCTGATTGAAGATATTTGGCCGTGGCGCAAGAACTACGTAGTCTGCGTAGCGGCAGACAAGGGCCGCCAGGCAATTCTTGGCATGACGCGTGGCATGGCGGACCTTCACCCCGATATCGTCCAGCAGTTCGACCAGGGCCCCGGACCGCGTGCCTGCTATGCCGCCGGCCACGGCCATCCTCCCGTTCCCGGCCCCTGGATGATGGAGCATTTCAAGACCATGCTCAAGGCCGACCGCGAAACGGCTCTCTCCGCCAGCCCCGGTGTGGCCATGTCCTGTGAAGGTGCGCCGCCGGAGATCGGCCTTCAGGATTTTCAATTCTGGGATGCGCGTGTCAGCCTGTGCCCTCTGTATTCATTCCTTTTCCACGAGTATGCCAACGGTATGCAGGGCTTCTACACCAACCGCGTAAGCGACGAAGCCTTGCGCGCGTCGCTGGCCCGGGCCATCGTCACCGGGTACATGATGATCATGACTCTGCGCGATAAGGGCCTGATTGAATACGACTGGGACCAGACCTGGAGCCGCGCCATTCCCGACCAGCAAGCCATCTACGACTGGACCAAGCGGCTCAATCAATTTCGAGCCGGAGTAGCGAAGGATTACCTGATCTACGGGCGCATGTTGCGGCCCTGGGCCGTCACCAACGTCACCGAGCGCGACCTTGGATGGGGCAGGGAACCGCTGGTGCCGTCCGCCACGTGGCAGGCGCCCGATGGCCGAATCGGTGTGGTGCTGGCCAACTTCGCCGACCTGGGCGAATCTCCGCGCGTCGAGTTACAAGGCGAAGGCGAGAAGAACGTAACGTTGTATCTCGACGGCCAGAAATCCGAGCGCACCTTACATCTGCCCACCGTAATTGACCTCGAAATGGAGCCGCGCTCCATTGCTCTGATTGAAGTAAAGTAACAGCCAAGCCTGAATAGGTCGGGTGCCCCAGGTCCCTCGCTTTTGGGGACCTGGGATTAGCCAAACTCCACCAGGCGGGCCCACCCTAATCAAGCCACAAGAGTGGGTGCCCTACCCTTCCACAGTTTCATCGTGGAAGGCTGAGAGACCACAAACCTCGACCGCCGCGAACTTCAATCCTCCGGCTCCATGCTCCGTCTCCTGCTCCTGACCTATGAGTCACAAGTTCCTCAAGGGAACTTTGCCGATTATTTCCTCGGCTTCTTGCACAATCAATAAGGAGATAAAGCAGGCAGTTCGGACGTCTCGCCCGTGCAGCCGCCGTAAGTCCTTTGTTCGGAAGATTCTGCGGCCAACTCCAATGCTCTCAAGAATTTAGCGATCCATCTGTTCGCTAAGTCCATTAAGATCAAGAATTTATTTATAGAATAGGGGGAGAGGGGGGTACCCCCCGGATGTCCGTCTCGACCGCAAGCAATTGGGCCGAAGAGGTTGCTATTACGGTGCGGAAGACCCGGCAGCCACCACCTTATTGGCCAGCCCCTCCAGCGTCGCGTTAATCGCATCGCCGTCCGCTGTTCCCCATGGCCCATCCTGCTGCACCATGAAAACCAGAATCCGCCCCGCTGCCGGATCGATGTCCATCGCGTTCTTGAACGCGCCGCCGTGGCCAAAGCTGCCCTTGTCCACCGACAAACCCAATCCGTATCCACCCTTGCCGTGTCCGCCGTTCTGCGGAGTGGTCATCTCGTGAATCGCGGCTTCGGAGAGAATGCGCTTGCCATGGTAAGTTCCCCCATTCAGCAGCATCTGGCAGAAAATCGACACATCGCTGGCGGTGGAGAAAAGTCCTCCCGCGGCCATCGGATGGCGCCGCACCCTGTCATCCAGCGGATAAGTAAGCTGGCTGATTTGGACTTCCTTCAGATCCTTGGTCGATTCATCCAGTTTGTACGATTTCGCCAGCCGGGAAATCTGCTCCGCATTGGGCCAGAATGTTGTGTCCTTCATTCCCAGCGGGTCGAATAGCTTCTCCTGGATGAACTGCTCATAAGGCATCCCGCTCACCACTTCAATAATCCGCGCTGCGGTATTCAGTCCTTCATTGGAGTAGGAGTAGTCAGTGCCCGGCTGGAACATCAACGGCTCCGCTGCAAACGAACCCACCGCCTCCGCCGACGGCAACAGGTCCAGCGCGCCCGGTTGCGCCGCCGACTTGAAAGGCAGGCCGCTGGTATGGCTCAGAATCTCGCGTATGCGAATGGGATGCCGCGCGGGAACCAGTTCCGGTGCAGCCTGCGTACTGGGTGCCCCCTGTCCCTTCTGCGCCGCATTGGCATTTTTCAAGCTGACCATCTGCCCTTTGAACTCCGGCAGATACGCTTCCACCGGATCGTCGAGACGCACCTTGCCTTCATCCACTAGCATCATCAGGGCCGTCGCCGTCATGGGCTTGGTGGTCGATGCAATCCAGAACATCGCATTCGTAGGCATCGGATCCTTGGCCGCGAGATCGCGAAACCCCACGGCCTTCAGATACACCGTGTGGTCCTTGTCCGCCACCAGCGTCACTGCGCCCGCTATGGTGTGATTGTTCGCCAAGGGCTGCAAATAGGACTCGATCGCGTCAGGCCGGCCCGCTTGCCCGCCGGCCGTAGTTTGCGCTTGGACATACATAGAAGCTCCCGCACAAGCCAGAATCACCACCCAAGTCCGCATTGCACCGCATATGCGGCCGCCCCAACCCGAACCCCATGCATCCCCAAAGTTTCCCGTTTCGTTCCCGATTTTCATCTATCCTCCGCAGGATTCGGTTATGGGCTTGTCTCCGAGCATCACGGTTGATCTAAGCCGCGTTTTGCGGCTGCTATTTCCAGCAGGTCCATCAGGCTGTGCATCAGGAACTGGTGTCCCTCCTGGATGCGAGCCGTGTCCGTGTGCCGCACCAGCAGGGCCTCGTCCGCCAACGCCAGCGCAGCTCCGCCATCCTTGCCCAGGAACGCGATGGAGGCGATTCCCATTTCCTTGGCTGCTTTAAGAGCCTCAAGTATGTTGGCCGAGCGCCCGCTGGTGCTGAACGCGATCAGCACATCGCCGCGCCGTCCCAACGCCCGCACCTGCCGGGAGAAGATTTCGTCGAACTTGTAATCGTTGCCCACGCAGCTCGCAATCACGGGATCGGTTCCCAGCGTGATTGCCGCCAGCGGCGCACGGTCCGTCTTGTAGCGGCCCACTAGCTCGCCGGCTAGGTGCATCGCTTCCGCGGCGCTGCCACCGTTGCCGCACAGCAGCAGTTTGCCGCCGCTTTTCAGACTGGCCGCGCATCGTTCGGCCGCGCGCCCCAGTTCGTCCTCCAGGCCTCGCAGTGACGCCATCACCGTCAAACATTCCTGCAACGATTGCAAATAGTCGCTCATGCTCTTGCTGCCTCTTTCCCCGTTTCGGCGTCCCAACCGGCGCCCGCGTCGATGGCCACGCACAGCGCTGCCACGTCGCCAATGCGCTCACCCAGCGTCGCCGGCACAATGCTGCAAACCGCCAGCGCCTGCGGCAATGCCTCCTCGCGCAGAGACTTCCGCGCCGGATTCAGCAGCAAATCGCCCATCCGCATCGCCAGTCCCCCAATCACAATGCGCTCCGGATTCAAAACATCCACCAGCACAGCCAGCGCCAGTCCAAACTTCTTTCCGCATGTGGTAATAATGCGGCGAGCCACGGCATCCCCTTGTTCCGCGGCCATCCCCACATCCTTTGCTGTCACCTTGTGTCCTGGCGGNNGCTTCGGCGATCTGCGCCATTCCTCCGCCGCTGGCCCAGCCTTCTGCCGAACCTGCCTTGTTGTAGCCCACAGGGCCCTTGGGCGTCAGCCGCACATGCCCGATCTCCCCGGCCATGTCGTTGGTGCCGCGATACAACTTGTCGTCGATGATGATGCCCGCGCCCAACCCGGTGCCCATGGTCAGGAAGATGATGTTGTGCGCGCCCTTTCCCGCCCCATATCGATGCTCGGCCAGCGCCCCCGCGTTGGCATCGTTTTCGAGAGTCACAGGGCATTTGAATTCCCTTGCCAGAATTTCCACGATGGGAACGTCAATCCACGTGGCCAGATTCGGCGGCGCCTGAATCACCCCGGTGTGGCGATCCAGCGGACCACCGCAACTCACGCCGATTCCCCGCAAAGATTCCTGGCTGGTCTTCAATTCTGCCAGCATGTGGTGAAGCGCTCCCAGAATCTGGTCGATCGCCGCTTGCGGCCCATGCGCGGGCAGCGTGGCAAACTCCGTGCGGCACAACGTTTCCGGCGGAGTGCGCGAAAGAACCACGGCGGTCTTTGTTCCGCCAATATCCACGCCCGCCCAAATATCTCTACTCACCGTTCGATCTTCCTTTGTTCATCGCTTTCGAGGTGAAATCGCTCTTCAAACTCTGCCTGCCAGCGATGCCATGAACCGCTGCCGCCCTTCGCATTCGGCTGCACCAATTATGCCTCAGAGGCAACTGTCTCCTTCTGCCGGTTGCCTGACCCCGCGCGCAACTGCACCAGCGCCATCACGGACACATAAAGAATGGCCGCAATCGGCACCGCCAGCGAGATCCTCACACTACTGTGGTCTGCCACCAGCCCCATCATCAGTGGCAGAACCGCGCCTCCCACGATGGCCGTCACCAGCAAACCCGAAATCTCATTCGCCCGCTCCGGCAGGCGCTCCACTGCGGTAGAAAAGACGAGCGGAAAAATGTTGGCAAAGCCCACTCCCACCACAAAAAATCCCACTGCGGCCACTCCGCCAACCGGAACCAGAATGGCCACAAACCCAGCCAGAGAAACCACGCAAGTCGCCACCAGAAACTGCGCCGGTTTCACCCAGTTCAGAATCATTCCTCCGCAGAATCTTCCGATCGTCAGGGCCAGGAAAAACAGTCCTGTGCCCAGCAGCCCGATACGGCCTACATCCAGGCCAAAGCGCTCCTTCAGAAACAATGGAATCCCCGCGCTCACCGAAACTTCCGCTCCCACATAGAGAAAGATGGCGCAGGTCATCGCCAGCATAAAGGGATTGCGCAGCAGGCTCGCACATGAACGCAGCGTGGCCACGGTTGCTGTCTCCTTTTCGGCAGGCACCTTCAGCATTCCCGCCGCCGCCAGAGCCACTATCAGCGCCACGCTGTAGATGGGGAATATCATCGTCCAGCTGGCCCCGAAATAGCGTGCCAGGATCACCGGAAGAACGGGGCCGGAGAGCGACCCGATAGCCTTTACAAATTGGGCCAATGTCAGGTTGCGCGCATACTTTCCCGCACGCGACACATCGCGCATGATCGGATTGCCTGCCACCTGCAGAATCGCAGTCCCCGCGCCCAGCATCACAATCGTCACCAGGAAGCGCGGAAAGGAGTTCAGCCCGATGGAGGCGAGCAGCACGCCGGCCAGCGAAAACGCGAGACCCGACATCAGGACGATCTTCTTCCCATGACGACTCTGAAATAACCCCGTGGGAACTGAGAGCAGTCCAAACATGCTCAGCCCAACGAAGGGAATCAGAGACGCCACCGCGTTACTCAGTTGAAAGTCTTTTTTAGCGAGGCTGACAAATGGCCCCACGGCATCGAGAAAACCCATCACCAGAAAGGCCAGAAACACTGGAAAAGCCCGCAGCTTCATTCCTTACCCCCACCCGCTCCTGCATCGCTCTGCGGGCCGCATTCCGGCTGGCTCAACCAGTCCTTGCAAGAATATCTCCGCCATCCCCGCGGCAGCCATCGGTGCAGATCGATCTTCTATTGCTGAGAAGTATACGGGCACACACCGGCGGCGAGATGTGCCAACAATCGCGCCACGAAAATGCGCGCGATGTTATCCCCTAATCCACTGCGGCCCTCAGCGGCTTAGCCATCCCCCATCGACCACCAGGATGTGGCCATGGATATAGTCGCTGGCGCGCGACGCCAGAAACACAGCCGCCCCTCCCAGATCCGACGCGGTTCCCCAGCGCCCGGCCGGGATGCGTTCCAGAATCTGCCGCGAGCGGTTCGCATCGGCGCGCAGCGCGGCGGTGTTGTCGGTGGCCATGTATCCCGGCGCGATCGCGTTCACATTAATTCCCTCTGCGGCCCACTCATTGGCAAAAGCCTTGGTCAGTTGGCCCACGGCGCCCTTCGCGGCCGCGTATGCGGGTACAAAGACGCCGCCCTGAAATGTGAGCACCGATGCGATATTGATAATCTTTCCCCCACCCTGCGCCAGCATGTGTTTCCCTGCCAGTTGGCTGAGCCGAAAGACACTCGAGAGGTTGGTCTCCAGAACCGTATGCCAGTCTTCCCATGAGGTGTCGGCAGCCGCAGCTCGCCGGATGGTTCCGGCATTATTCACGAGTATGTCGATCCTGCCGAACTTCGCCACCACCTCGGCAATCATCGCCGAGCATGCGTCCGGGTCGCTCACGTCGCCAGTCACCGCGATCGATTTGCTTCCTGTCTCCGCCAGCAGCTTCGCCGTTGCATCCGGCACGGAATGTGACCCGTGCAGCGCAACCTCTGCGCCGGCTTCGGCCAAAGCCAACGCGATGCCCGCGCCCAGGCCCCGCGAAGAACCGGTCACGAGCGCCGTCTTCCCGTGCAATGCAAACATATCCAGAATCATTGAAGACCTGACCTTTCCGGCGTCGGCATGGAGTCCACGGTTTCCGCCTTGTCCGTTTCCTCACAGACCGGATTCTCGCCGTACCTGTATGAACTAATCATTTCCGAGTAGGCGGTGATTCAGGAACTGCCACAAGCCTGATTTAGTGATACACCCAAAGAAGGCTTGCCTCTTTGTGCATGTCGGCGTCAAACAGCACAAAGCCTTCTGTGTCTTCTGGTTGCTCCAGAATAAATATCACCTTAGACCTTCCCTCGTTGTCATAATCACCTGCGTCAAGGAGCGACATAAAAGAGCCGACTCGACGGGCATGGCCGTCCGCCGTCACGAAGAACCACGGGGAAGAGCCCGCATCGTTCGGATCATCGACGTATCCGCAATCTCCCGCGTTCAAGTTGGACTCAACCAAGAAAGTGCCCTCATTGGAAGCGTAGGTGACGGGGAAGCTTAGCGAGGTATCAGGGAACTTCCAGTTGTTCTGCACAATCTCTTCTTCCTTGCAGCGATAAGCGAGGGGAAAGCCTTTGCGAAACGCTTCGCGGACAAGGGATGCAATCGCTTCTGGTGGTTGAGATAGACGCCTCCAACCGTCAGGATCGCTTGTGTACGGTTTGGAGACGACAACCAAGGGGCGTCTGCCCTTGGTCGGTCCGGTCGCCAAGGGGCTGTATTTCTCGGACGGTGCTCCAACTGACGGAATGGAAGAGGCAGGTGTCACAATTGTTTGGACTGCGGTTAGGTACTCCGAGCGTCCTTCCTTGGGCCTGCTGCCGATGGGAATTGCCTTGCTTGTTACCTGGCCAAGGCTCCGGCCGTCAAATGCGACGGTCCAACTGATTCGAACAGGGATCGAGCCAGATTCTAGCTTGTGCCATCCCGTGCGCGTCTTCTCGAATGCAGGCCGGATAAGCCTTTCGCTTGCAACACTAGGTTTCCAGTTGACCATTTCTTCACGAGCATCATCGAGAAAAGCGATGTAAACGCGCTCTGTCCGGGACGATGGGGTTGTTTGTGCGGACAGAGACTGGCCTAGCAGCGATGTGCATAGCAGCATCCAAATGCAATTGGCACAATGCATAAAAGCATTCTCCAGAGCAGTCTACTCTGCTTTCTGGGCGTATTGTGGGCAACTCAGCAGTCACCATTTAGGCCATAGACACTTCCAAGTTGCCCAGGAAGTCGTGAACTTGCCCGGAGAGTCCTGATGCTGTCCAAAAAGTTGACTGGGAAACAGTACTCTCTAGGCAAAGCTCTCCCAAAGAAGTGCGCACAAAAATCCCCGCACAAGACGGGTCAGGGAAGGGAAGCACCCTTCCCCGTCGCGCTCAAGCCGTCTCGCTGATCGACGG
>PLSM01000106.1 GCA_003165075.1 Acidobacteriaceae bacterium
CCGTCCTCGCCGGCTGATTCAACGTAACAAGGTCAGCTAAATTGCGTCACGCATCCTTGCCGAAAACTCACGGACAAGTACCATCGCTGGCCTATCTACAGTAAGTTTTTTGACAATCTCGGCCCCATACCGCATCACCTGCATCAGAGCGAGGAACAGGCAAAGCTTGTGGGCCGCGAAGGCAAGCCGGAGGGCTACTATTTTCCGCCGCAGCTCAATGCTACGTCCGGAATTTTCCCGCATACCTATTTTGGACTTGAGCCCGGCACCAAGAAGGAGGATATCCGGCGGTGCCTCGAAAAATGGGATGAGGGTGATAACGGAATCCTTGATTTTTCCAAGGCCTACCGCCTCAAACCGGGAACAGGCTGGCTGGTTCCACCCCGAATCCTCCATGCTCCCGGTTCATTGCTGACCTACGAGCCGCAGTGGGGTAGCGATGTTCTCTCAATGTTTCAGTCAATGGTGGACGGACGCCGAGTGGAGCGTTCGCTGCTCTTGCAGGATGTGCCCGAGGATAGACACCACGATTTCGATTTCCTAGTGGACCTCGTTGACTGGCCAACGAATACCGACCCGAACTTCAAGAGCGCACACTATCTGGAGCCCATTCCGGTGAGCGACTCTGAAAGCGACGGTTACATCGATAAGTGGATCGTCTACGGCAGAATTGCGGGTGAGCAGCGTTTCAGCGCGAAGGAACTCACAGTGTTGCCCGGCGCAAGCTGCACCATTCGCGATCCAGGAGCCTACGGTTTGATCGTGACACAGGGGCATGGCACGATAGGGAAATTGGACATCGATTGTCCATCCGCGATCCGCTTCGGACAGATGACTCAGGACGAGGTCTTTGTTGCCTATGACGCAGCCGTAGAAGGCGTCAGATTCGTGAACGAGTCGCGGACAGACCCACTGGTTACTTTACGTTATTTTGGGCCGGATGTTCACTCCGATATGCCGGCAGTTGGTGATCATGCCTGCTGAAGCCATGCTGGATGGTCCAGGCGCGTGCTGGATTCCGAGATCGCACGCGCTGAGCCCATGAGAGAAGAGTCATGAGATGGAGCTGCATCTTGAAGACGAGAGCACCTGAAATTAGATGCGTTGTTTGCAATTCACAAAAGTCTCCGGTGCACTTCAAGATGCGGCGCAAGTAGTCCTGAAGTTAAAGCGAAGCAACACGTGCCAATCTTCGACTGCGTCCGTCACTTGCGCGAATGCAGAGGCGAAGCGTTTGTCACGGCATTTAATGGCGTCAGATTCCCGGCACCCGAGAGGAGTCTCTCGTCGATCTCTCAGCGCGTTCCACGATGGAGACCAGTTTGGGAATTTGCCCGTGTCAGCCTTGGGCGTGGCCTTCGGGGTTGGATACTCCTTCGCCGCTTAGTTGCCACAGTGAAGAGCATCGCTTTACTCTGTCTGTTGACACAGCCTCATTTGAATAGCGCCCGAGAGTCGTAATTACCGAGGAAGCGACCGGTATACCGCAATCCAGCCACCGGTCTTGGCGGTCAGCGCAAGGGGAAGTATGAACATAAGAGAGATTGCACACCGAGCCCGGGTATCTCATTCGACGGTGTCGCGGATCATCAATAATATCGAGACCGTTGATCCAGTACTTGTACGCCGCGTACAGAAGGTCATCGCAGAAGTCGGATATCGGCCGAACCACCAGGCCCGCGCCTTGGCACGCGGAAGAACCCGCACGATTGGCCTGATCGTCTCAGAATTGAGCGGAGGCAATCCGTTCTTCTCGGAGATCATTCTATATTTCGAGCGCGCCGCGGTTGAGCAAGGGTACGAAGTTCTCATCAGTTTTGCCGATACGCAGACGCATCCTGACCACGTTGCAGTCTGTGTGACACGTTTGCAAGAACGGCAAGTAGAAGGCATAGCCGTAATGACTTTTGGTATGGAGCGGTATCTTAGAGACTACCCAATTAATTTACCGATGATCTATGCAGGTTCTGACAATGAGCTTCCGAAAGTTAGGAACATTCGCATTGATTATTTAACCGGGATACGTGAGGCGGTAAGGCACTTGGTCGACTTTGGCCATCAACGGATTGGATACTTGAGCGGCCAGTTAGACTGGAGTAGCATGAGAACCCGCTATAACGCTTTCAGAAGGGCCTTGAAAGGGTTCGGTATAACTTTAGAAAATGAGCTTACAGTGGAGTGCGAACACACCTGGGATGGTGGAGCAAGCGGGATCGTAAACCTGTTGAACCTCCCCAAGCCTCCAACAGCCGTATTATGCTGCAATGACGTTACAGCAATCGGCGCGTTGAAGACTTTGGGCATGAGAGGCATTCAAGCCGGGAAGGACATGGCACTCGTCGGATTTGATGATTTGACAATGTGCCGCTTCACGCAGCCATCCTTGTCTACAATTCGCTTTTCTCCAATGGAATTGGCAAACCTCGCGTTTCGGGCGCTTCTTGAGGAGATTCAAGAAGGTGATAGCAGGAGATCGCAATTTGAATATAAGACGCATTTCGTCCTAAGGGAGTCAACCTGCGCACCGAATCGTTGATCCTTTCCACTAACTTGTTACCGGATCCCTTCAAACGAGAACTGGCATTAGCTGGTTAGTTTGTGTAAATGAGCGAATCTTTTGATGTGAGATGTGTGATGTGCTTCTTGGCCTAAGTTTGGAAGCACGTCGCTTAAGATCTTCAAGCCTCCAAACCTCCCTCTTCCATCCGTGCCTCAATCCAGCGTCGTGCCGAGATTAGTTCAGTCTCAGGTTCGGCCACCTTTTCAGTCCACATCTCAATTAGGAAAGTTCCTCGATAATTGAGTTCTTTCAATGCACGAAACACGGCAACAAAATCAACACAGCCGTCGCCAAAGGGAACATCGCGAAACTGACCCGGAAAGGACGGCGTGACCGCAAGTGTATCTTTTAGATGGATCGCAGCAATCTTGTCGATCCCGCCTTTCAGTTCTGCGATAACATCGTTGCCCCAGGCCGACAGATTCCCAACGTCGGGATAGACGGTGAACCATGGCGAGTTCATGCGTGCTTCCCAGATTTTCCATTTGCTGATGGAGTTGATGAAAGCTGTGTCCATGATCTCGACGGCCAGCATTACCTGCGCTGCGGCGGCCTGCTCCACTGCCCAACGCAGGCCCTCCTCGAATCGGGCCACAGTTCCTTCATCATGCGCTTCGTAATAGACATCGTAACCGGCCAGTTGAATGGTTCTGATTCCGAGGTCCTGCGCCAGTTGAATGGCGCCTTCCATGAGAGTTCTGGCACGGTCGCGAATCGACTGGTCATGGCTTCCGAATGGAAAACGCCGATGGCCAGAAAGGCACATCGTTGGTATGCGTACACCGCTTTCGAGGATGGCCCGGACCAGATCAAGACGTTCGCTGCGCGTCCAGCCCAATCGCTTGAGCCGAACGTCGCTCTCGTCGATGGACACCTCGACGAAATCGAAGCCGCATACCTTGGCCATCGCCAGGCGTTGGGCCCAAGTCAGGTTCGGTGGCAGCGCCTTTTCGTAAATTCCGAGCGGATGCTTTCTCATTGGGTTCTTGTTCGAGACATTCGCCTCAAAGGAGCTCGCGAGTCGGAGTTGCATTGTTCAGCACTGCGGCCAATTGCCGAAACCGCGCGTATTTGTCCTGATAGCGTTGCGTCACCGAAGTGTCCGGTTCCACCGACGAGACTTCCGGGCACATCGTCTCCATCGCGTCTTTAAACGAGGGAAATGCTCCCGATCCCACTGCCGCTGCGATTGCCGCTCCTTTGCAGCCTGATTCTGTTACGTGGACGACCTCGACCGGCATCCCACTGATATCGGCCACCATCTGGACCCACTCTTTCGAGCGCGCTGGTCCGCCCGTCAGGCGCAAAGGCCGCGAGGTTCCGGCCAACGCAACTATTCGCTCCAAATGGGCCTGCTGCGAGAAGCAGATCCCTTCATAGAGCGCCTGCACTACATGGGCGAAATTGTGTGCATTGGCCAGGCCGTAGAAACCACCGGATAGATTGTCTCCAAGGTTTGAGGCAAAGAGGTAAGGAAAAAAGATAATATCCGTCGAAGCCTTCTCGACTGAAGCAACCATGGCATTGGCGAGTTCGTAGGGATTGCTCTTGTCTGCCATGAAGTTTCGAACAAACCATTCAAGATTTGACGCGGAAGTTGGACTTCCCTCATGGACAAAGTACTTGCCTGGGATGCAATAGCGTCCCCACGTGTAGGGATAGTTGCTCTCTGAAATTTTGCTGTCTACCCATGTCACGATCGTCCACGTGCCCATCGTCACATTGATGCGGGTTTCGTCCGATAGACCGGAGCACACAGCCGCCGAGACCACGTCGAAGAAGCCGCCAAACACAGGAGTTCCCTCTCTGAGTCCGGTTTCTGCAGCAGCAGACTTCGATACGCCTCCCGAGCTCTGGGCGGAGTCAATGGTCGGAGCCACACAATCAGCCATCTCCTCAATGCCGAAGAGTGCAAATAGATTGCGATCATATTCTTCGCGTCGAACGTTGAAGAGATTACTCCCGGAGATGTTCGTAACTTCCGCGTTGAACTGGCCCGTCATCTTGTATCGAATCCAATCGTGCGCCATCAGAATGCGATCGATCTTACGATAATTGTCTAGTTCATTCTCCTTCAGCCATGCCAGGAGGGAGGCAGGATGACTCGGCCAGATTTGCTGAAAACCCAAAGGATAGGTCTTTTCCTCCAGATTGGCCGATTTCCACCGGCGCACCAACGGCATTGCGCGACTGTCCGACGACACAATACCATTTCGCACCGGGTTCCCATTTCGATCGACCGCATAAAGGCCCTTCCCGTGGGCGGAGTAGCTGATGCCTGCAACATCACTGCCCGCAACGTCGCTCGTCCGAAGTACCTGGCGAATGGTTTCGCACGCAATTCCCCACATTTCGTTCATGTCGCGTTCGGTCCAGCCTAGCCGAGGGCTTACGACGGGAGCGGATATCGAGGCAACTCCCTTTTCGCGCCCGTTTGCATCGTAGAGGCCGCTCTTGATAACGCTCCCTCCGACGTCGATTCCTAGAAAGTATTGCATGGCTAAATTCTCTCTCCCAATGGGATGCTATCCCCACAGACTGACCTGCAAAAAGGGGACAGACATTTCCTAAGTTATGTTAGTACAGTTTGTAGGCTGCGCCGCGTCTTCCGCCAAAGATACGCATAAATTTACTCGCCATAACCTATAAGTTAGGTACCGGTCTCCTGAAGGCTCTGAATGATGGATTGTTTCTTCTTCTCTAAAGTTCAAACTAGAGTCTGGGAATACTTTCCCACAGTAGGGTCTGTGTCCTTGAAACGAGGAGTAGGAACTTGCTTCGCGCAGTAATTGGCCAACGAGAACAATCTCCCTGGCCCGTTCGAGAGCGCTTGTTCCAAAGCAGTCAGAACGCTAGCTCTCTTTGGGAGCTTGGAAGAGAACTTTGTAACCACGTTGGAATGATCGCAAGTGAGTGCGCACCGAAGTGCGCGCCCTGCGTTGATCGCGCTGCTTCAGGATTTCCAATAACGCACGATGCTGCTTATAGGCCAATTCCCTGCCGGCGGGCAGGAGCAAGCTATTGTCGATTAATTCCTGCAACCCTTCTCGAATGTGCTCAAGCAGCTCTATCAAGATCTCATTTTTGCTGCCAGCGGCAATCGCCATGTGGAAGCGTAAATCCAGATCGCTAAATCCTTTGCCGTCCTGATCGATCAAGGTCTTCATTTCATGCACGATGCCCTCAAGTTTGCGGAGATCTTCTTCTGTTGCTCTCTGGGCACACAGCCCCGCAATCTCGGCTTCGATCAGCAGGCGCACTTCACAAAAGTCGTCCACAATTTTGTCTGTGGTGAGTACACTCTTGGCCAGGAGCCGAGATCCGTCCAGATACTTGGAACGCTGTTCGGCCACGTAGCTTCCGCCGCCTGCGCGCATGCGAATCATGCCAATGAACGACAGGGACTTTAACGCTTCCCGTAGGGTGGATCTTCCCACATTGAACACTTTGCAAAGATCCGCTTCGGAGGGCAATTTCTCGCCCGGATTCCAGCGCTTGGCCTCCAGCTCTGCGGCAAGCTGCATGGCAACTTGTTCGCTAAGCGTGGTTCGGGAAACTGGTTTCAGCGTCGAAGCTGTATTGTTCACGGATCCCACTCCTGAAGAGAATGGAGTCTGCTCGATTCCGGCTCGACTCCACCCATCGGGCGTATGTCAGAATAGCAGACAATCAGCGAGCGCGACTCGTACATTCAGGCGGCCAGCGGTTTAAGAGCGGGCGAGATTTGCCTGAAACACAAGCGGACTGCAACGCCGGGCGCAGCTTCGCTTCCTTCTCCACAGCCGCTAAAGTCGAGACTGGCTGGATTTCCCTCGGCAAGAAAAGCTCCGATTCCATTACATTCGCGGACAGCGCGATCCAAGCAACTATCCAAGAGAAATTCACCTATCATAATTAGAATCATTTATATACGTGCGTCAGTGGACTCCATGCGCAAGCCCTTCGCCAGGCAAGTTCCAGAACAGCAACTCGATTCCTGTAAGGCGACTGGAGAGACGCATATATTTTTTGTCCGCATCGTTAAACCTGTCTGATAGGCTGATAAGATGATTAACATATAAGATGGCTGGAGTGGTGGGGTTTCAAGCTGGTGTTGAATGCGGGACGGGGTTGAGCAGATGATTCAGCAACTGAATGGCGAAATGCCGGCAGGCACCGAGAGAGAACTCGGTCTATCGCGGCGTGTGTTCTTGCAGTTTTGCGCCGGCATGGCGGCAACACTCGGTCTGCCGGCGGGCGCAGAGGCTGCAATCGCCCGATCGATTGTCGCCAAACGCCGCCCCTCGGTGATCTGGCTGCATCTCTCGGAGTGCACTGGCTGTACGGAATCGATGCTGATTTCCGAGCATCCTGCCATTGACAAGTTAATTCTGGAGCTTGTTTCGCTGGACTACCATGAAACGCTCTTCGCCGGCGCCGGTAAGCAAGCCGAAGCAGCGCGCAAAGCCTCGATGGCCGCCAACAAGGGCAAGTACCTGCTGGTCGTTGAGGGGGCTGTCTCCACTAAGGATGGCGGAATCTACTGCAAGATCGGCGGCAGGACGGCAACCGAACTGCTGAACGAATGCGCAAAGGATGCTGCGGCGGTGATCGCGCTGGGCTCCTGCGCTTCATGGGGAGGGATGCCATCAGCGCAACCGAATCCCACCGGTTGCACGGGTGTAAGCGAGGTATGGAAAGGTCCGGTGGTCAACATACCCGGGTGCCCGCCCAATCCCTATAACTTCCTTTCAACGGTGGTTCATTACATCACCTTCGGCAGGTTCCCTGACCTCGACAACCAGGGACGTCCGAAGTTCGCTTATTCGCGTCTCATTCACGAGAATTGCGAGCGGCGCCCGCACTTCGACAACGGCCGCTTTGCCGAAGAATTTGGCGATTTCGGACATCGCTCCGGCTGGTGCCTTTACAGGCTGGGCTGCAAGGGACCGGAGACCTACGCCAACTGCCCTGCTGTCTTGTTCGGCGATGCCGGAGGGGGTTGCTGGCCAGTGGGCACAGGCCATCCCTGCATTGGTTGCACAGAGAGGGGAATCGGCTTCGAAAAGCCCATCCACTCCCTGGCTGAGTTGAAGTTCGTGACATCGCCCGCGTTTTATCCGCACATTGTCGAAGAGCAGGGCAAAGGTGTGAGCGTAGCCGCTGCGGCGGTGCTTGCGGGGGGCGTGGGAATTGCCATTGGCGCCGCCGCTGCCATGGCCAAGAACCTGGGCAAAGGATCCAAACCGGAGAACAAGCCGGCACCCAAATCGGAAGACTCGCCGGACGGCGAGGAGTGACTCCATGATTCATGCGCTCAAAACGCGCCATCGCATGTCTTGCAAGAGGTGAAGCCATGAGTCTGACAAGGCGTACATTTTTGCGAGGGACGGCAGTGGCAGGCGCCGCTTGTGCGGTCGCTGGGCTGGCCGAAGCGGAAGAACGAAAAGAAAAGACTTTGCCGCCCAAGGCGGTCGGCCTGCTCTTTGACTCGACACTCTGCGTTGGCTGCAAGGCGTGCGTATCCGCTTGCCGCGAAGCCAACAACCTGCATCCGGAGTTCAATAACGGGAACAATCTTTGGGACGCACCGCTTGATCTGTCAGCGAACTCGCTGACCGTAATCAAGGCCTACTCGGAGGGCTCCGCAAAGAACAAGGATCAAGAAGAGGACGGCTTCGCGTTCGTCAAGAAATCGTGCCTGCACTGCGTCGATCCTTCGTGTGTCTCGGTCTGCCCGGTCTCAGCGATGACCAAGGACCCAGTGACGGGGATCGTCAGCTACAACCCCAACAACTGCATCGGCTGCCGGTACTGCGTTGCCGCCTGTCCTTTCGGAGTGCCGCGTTTCGAGTACAACAAGACAATCGCGCGCCTGCGCAAGTGCGAAATGTGCAAGCAGCGCCAGGTGGCCGGCAAGATTCCAGCCTGTGCCGAGGTTTGCCCAACCGGCGCCACTCTGTTCGGTTCGGAGAGCGCACTGCGCGCCGAAGCCGAACGCCGCCACAAGCTCACCGTTGGAGAGCGAACATTCTTCCCGCGCAAGACAGTCGATTCGACAGACACGTACGAGAAAAGGGCACCGCGCTACAATGCGCAGACCTACGGGCTAAAGGAGGTTGGCGGCACACAAGTGTGCTATCTGGCCGGCGTTCCTTTTGCGAAGCTGGGGCTGCCTTCACTGCCGGAAAAGTCCTTCGTCTCCACCTCGGAAAGGATTCAGCACACCCTGTACAAAGGGATGATGGCGCCTGCGCTGCTGTTTGGTAGCCTGCTTTTCGCGGTTCGCCGCAACGCGAAAGCCGACGAGAAAGAGGATGAGTAAGCAATGAGCCCAAAACCTGTCGGCGGACCTTACATCACCGGAACGACAATTCTTGCAGGCCTCATGGTTGCGATCATGGCGATGCTCGTCCTGGTCCGTTTCTTCTTTGGCCTGGGGATAGTGACGAACCTCAACGACGGTTACTCCTGGGGATTGTGGCTGGCCTACGATGTGGTCGCCGGCACGGCCATCGGTTGCGGTGGTTACGCCATTGCGCTGGTGGTCTATGTTCTTAACAAGGGACACTATCATCCGTTGGTGCGCCCTGCAATCCTTGCCAGCATGTTCGGCTATGCCATCGGCGGCACGTCGGTATTGATCGATATCAGCCGCTGGTGGAACTTCTGGCATATCCTGTGGCCCACTTATTTCAATCTCAATTCGGTGATGATTGAAGTAGCCTTGTGTATCAGCATCTACACAACAGTTCTGATGCTGGAATTTGCTCCGGTCGTTGTCGAGAAGGTGGCCGGGTGGACCCGGCAGCGCGGCGGAAATCTCCACGCTCTCACCAGTACCGTCGAGAAGGTGCTGGACAAGACAATTTTTGTGCTCATTGCGCTGGGCATGACGCTGCCCACCATGCATCAATCGTCTCTTGGCACCATGCTGATTCCCTTCGGCTACTTCATCAATCCACTTTGGCAAACGCCCCTTCTACCGGCGCTCTATCTGCTGACCGCGCTAAGCATCGGCTATGCAATCGTGATGTTTGAGGCAACTCTGGTGTCCGACCGCTTCTCACGCCCATCGGAGGCCCGCATCCTTGGCTTGCTTTCGCGCTACATGACGGCGGTGGTGGCACTGTTCCTAGTAATTCGCTTCGGCGATATCCTCTACCGGGGCAAGCTGACTTATATCTTCACTTCGCACGGGCTTAGTTACGCCTTTCTTGCCGAGTATCTCTTAAGCATAACTGGAGTCATTCTTCTGCTATCCGAACGCCGGCGGATGGCTCCCCGTTTTCAGTTCATTGCAGCGCTGTGCATCTTGTCGGGCTGTGTTCTTTACCGCATTGACAGCTATCTGGTTGCTTATCACCGCGCGGGCTGGCGATACTTTCCGTCTGCCCCTGAAATTCTCATCACCTTCGGCATGATCGCAGTCGAGGTTCTCGGCTACATCCTGATCGTCAGGCATTTCCCCGTCCTTTATTCCGCCGAGCGCGTCAACGCGCAGGCGCCGGCAAGCGAATAGGAGCGCCGCCATGACGACAAGAATCACCATTGATCCAGTCACTCGTATCGAAGGCCACCTTCGCATTGATGTCGAAGTCGAGAATGGCAAGATTGCAAGGTCCTGGGCCTCGGGCCAGATGTGGCGCGGCATCGAGAAGATTGTGTTGGACCGCGACCCGCGCGATGCGTGGACCATACTGCAGCGCATCTGCGGTGTATGCACAGCGGTGCATGCTATCTGCTCGGTGCGTGCGGTCGAGGATGCCCTCAAGCTGGAAGTTCCGCTCAATGCACAATACATCCGCAACATGATGTTGACCGCTCATGCCATCCAGGATCACATCGTTCACTTTTATCAACTATCCGCCCTCGATTGGGTGGACGTTGAGTCGGCGCTGAAGGCAAATCCCTCCAGGGCCGCGCATTTCGCTGAGAGCCACTCCGACTGGGAAGGCAACAGTTACGCAGTCATGGCCCACACCCAGGAAAGGCTGAAGGCCTTCATTGGATCGGGCCAACTCGGGGTGTTTACCAATGGCTATTGGGGCCACTCTCAGATGAAGCTGTCGCCTGAGATCAACCTAATGGCGGTGGCACACTACCTCCAGGCCCTGGAGGTGCAACGTTGTTCCGCCAAGATTGTCGGCACGCTTGGCGCCAAGACTCCCCACATCCAGAATCTGGCTGTGGGCGGCGTCTCCAATCCCATCGCAACCGACAGCGAGGGTGTGCTCACTATCGAGAAGCTCATGCAGATCAAGGAGCAGATCGACATGATCGGCGCCTTCCTCCACAACTGCTACTTCGTCGACGTCGCAGCCATTGCCGCATACTATCCGGAGTGGTTGCGAATGGGCGCGGGCGTCAACGATTTTCTGTCGACTTCAGATATCCCCATAGACACCAAGGGCACACGATTTATGTCTCCAGGCGGATATATCCTGGGTGGCGACCTTTCAACCTTCAGGCCGATCTCACGATTCGGCGACACCTATTTCACTGGCGGCGTAGCCGAGTCGGTGAAGCACGCCTGGTATACCTACAATAAAGGCGCCGGCGAGCTTCCTCCGTGGAAAGGCGAAACCACTCCTGCCTACACCGAGTTTCAAGATGACGGCAAGTATAGCTGGGTTAAGGCGCCCACTTTCTATGGCAAGCCGGCACAGGTGGGACCGGTGGCGGCAGTACTGGCCGGCGTGGCAGCGGGAGACAGGAAAACCATCTCTTATCTGGACCGCTTGAATGAGAAGATGTCTGCATTGTCGGCGGAAAAGATTGAACCTTCGGCCTTGAATTCGACCGTCGGACGTCATGCCGCGCGAGTAATTCGAGCCTGCCTTTCCTATGAGTATCTCAAGGCAAACTGGCAGTTGTTGATGGATAACATCGGCAAGGGCGACATGACAACCTTTAACCAGCCTATCTTCCCCAAGGGCACGATGATGGGTGTGGGTCAGGAAGAAGCACCGCGTGGCCTGCTGTCCCATTGGGTGGTAATTAGAGATGGCCGCATCGCAAACTACCAGGCGGTGGTTCCCTCCACATGGTTGGCTGCGCCAAAGAACGACAAGGAGCAATTGGCCAGCTATGACGTGGCCTTGCTGGGAACGCCAGTGGCTGATCCGGCGCGGCCACTGGAGGCCCTGCGAACCATACACTCGTTTGATCCCTGCCTTGCGTGTGCAGTGCATCTGACCGATGTCGAACGCAAGACCGATATCCAGGTCACGGCGCTGTGACAGGAGAGAGTTCCGGCGAGATTCCATTGCTGAGCTTTGTCAAAGACAGCGTGCATGGCCCAGTCTTAGAAGAAGAGCTTCCTGAGAGAACAGTGGTCCTGGGTATCGGCAATGTGCTGCTAAGCGACGAAGGCGTCGGAGTACACGCGATCAAGGCCCTTGCTCAGCGCTATGAAGAGACCAAACAAGTAGAGATTGTGGACGGCGGAACGGCCGGTATGGAGCTTTTGCCGCTACTCGAAGGAGCCCATCATCTCATCGTTGTTGACGCGATCCGGTGCGGTCAGCCACCGGCATCCATCGTCCGTCTCGAGGGGGAGCAGGTGCCCGCGTATTTCAAGACCAAACTCTCGCCTCATCAGGTCGGGCTTTCGGATGTGCTGGCGGCGTTGGCCTTCAAAGGCACCATTCCTGGTCAAGTCGTGCTCATCGGAGTGCAGCCAGTAAAGTTGTCATTGGGGATGGATCTCTCGCCCGAAGTGAACGCACGCCTGGAAGAAGTGGTAAGCATGGTCCAAGCGGAGCTGGCGAAATTACAGTGCCGCCCGGCGATCTCCCAAAACCTCAGGTGAAGTGTTACGAGGATCAAAGTCAAAATAGGTATTTGGCCAGAAGACCGATACAACAGCCTCCGCTCTTTTCCTGCGTCAATGTCAGATCCCGCCCAGGAAGCGCGCACCGCTCTTATTTGGTTGAAGTAATGGCGCCAGGTTGCGGCAGAGAATTGGCATCCCATCCGCCTCCCAACGCGCGTATCAGCAAGACGCTCGCTTCCATGCGACGGCGGTCGATGTCCACAGCTACACGTTCGTTCTGGAGCCTGATACTCTGCACGGTTACGACTTCAAGATAAGTTACCAATCCGCCTTTATAACGGTTCAGCGACAACTCCTCGGATGCGCGCGCTGAGGCTACGGCCCGCTGTTGCCGTGCTGCTTCGTCTTCGAGGATACGCAACGAAGCCAAATTGTCTTCGACCTGCCGAAATGCCGTCAGCACGTTCTCCCTGTAGTCCGCTACAAGCGCGTCGTAACTGGCGGTGGATTGATCGAGAACTGCACGCCGCCTTCCAGCATCGAACAGCGTTTGTGCCGCGGACGGTCCAACCGCCCACAATCGGCTCGGCCAGTTGAACCAGTTGGTGATGCTGGTGCCTTCCAGCCCAACGGCTGCACTGAGAAGCACCTGCGGATAAAACGCCGCGTGAGCAAGTCCCACCTGGCTATTGGCCGAGGCAACCCGTCTCTCTGCGGCAGCAATGTCCGGGCGCCGTTCGAGCAATGCGGATGGAACACCGGCCGGGGTGACGACCGGAGCCAGTGATCCAGTCTTATAAGCAATGGAAAAACCTTCGGGCGGCTGCCCCGTAAGCACGGCGATAGCGTCCTGATCCTGTGTGCGCAGATCGGTCACGTCCACTGCCTGCGCGCTGGTCGCTTCCAGTTGCGTGCGCGCTTCCTCCACTTCCGATCGATTGACGGCGCCGCCGTTATAGCGATTCTGGGTAAGGTCGAGAGCTTTCTGGTAAGCCACCACCGAGTCTTCAAGAATCTTCCGCTCATTGTCCAGGCTGCGCAGATCAAATAAATCAAGTGCAAGCTCAGCATGAAGACTGAGCCGCGCGTTTTCTAAATCCGCAGCACTGGCCTGAGCGTTCTGCACGGACGAAGCCACGAGGTCGCGAATGCGGCCCCACAGATCGGGCTCCCAGGAAGCAGATGCTCCAAGATCGAAATTTCCATACCCGGCTTCGTTGTCAGGAGGTGCAACACCCTGGTTCAGCGACTCGCGATCGCGCGCAATCGTGACGCCAGCGGAGATCGTTGGAAAACGCGAGGAGCGGTTCTCGCGAACAAAAGCCCGCGCCTGCCGGAACCGGGCCACTGAACTCTTCAGCGTCTGATTATTCACGTCGACCTGCTGCTCAAGCGCGTTCAGTTCAGGATCATGAAAGACCTCCCACCAGCGGCCTTTGGCCCATGCATCTTCCGGAGCCGCCGCTGCCCAATCCTTTGATCCAATGGAGGATTGTGGGGGTTGCTCAGTAAACGCAGGAGGCGCCATGACTGCTGGGACGCGATACGTGGGACCGACCTTACACCCAACGCAAAGAACCAACAATGCAACCAGCGCAATTGACATAGTTCTCATTGCTGTGCTCCCGCCGGCGCCAGCCGGACCTTCTGGCCGGCGGCAATCGAGTCTGGAGGATTGATCACAATTTGATCGTCAGGGGCCAATCCCGATGTCACTTCAAGTTCGTCGCCAAAATCGCGCCCAATGATTATGGGCTGCAGCACCACATGATCAGCCCGCACAACGGCCGCGGAGATTCCCTCAGAACGGAACAGCAATGCGTTGACGGGCACAATCAGGGAATTGGTTGGAGTCGACACCTTCAGATGCACCTCTACATATTCGCTCGGCATCAACACCTCATCCGGATTGTCCACGTCCACTTCGACGCGCAAAGTTCGAGAGGCGGGATCCATCGCGTCGGAAGTCCGAACCACGTGGCCCGCGAAGCGTTTTCCCGGCATCTCGGGAATCGCCAGTTCGGCCGGCATGCCAGGCACAGCGGAACGGGAATTAAGCTGAGGAACCTGTATATAGACGCGCATCTGGCGAATTGCCTCCAGACGAAACAGGTCGCTACCTGTGCCATTGCTGCCGGCGTTAATCAAATCGCCGATGTCCACGTTGCGCGCCGTGATTACGCCGCTGAATGGCGCATAGATTTTCTGAAACGATTGAGTCTCCTCAAGGCGCCGCACATTTGCTCTGGAAGCTTCCATTGTGGCACTCTTCGACTCCATGTCTCCCACCTTCTCATCTGTTTCCTGCTGAGATACCGAGTCAGTTTTACGAAGATTCTGCCAGCGTTCGGCTGTCGATTTGGCGAGCTTGTAGTCCGCTTGTGCGGTGGCAAACTGTGCGCGAGCCTGGCCAAGTTGCTGATCGACTTCAGGGGTTTCGATTTCCGCCAGCAACTGTCTGGCTTTTACATGAGCCCCGATATCGACAAACCAGCGCCGGACGTAGCCGTTGGTGCGCGCATAGATCGGTGCATCGGTGAAGGCTTCCATGTTGCCCGGAAGCACTAACTCCTCAGAGGGCGCGCCTAGTTTGGGATGACCCGTGCGTACCATGAGTATCGCGTTTTCCTCCGTAGCGCGTGCCAGGGAAGATTCTGCATGTACGCGACTTTGAATGCCGCGGACGATCAGCACCGCAAGGCATACGGCTGCAGCCAGGAGCAACAGCGGCAACGCCCGCCTATAAAATGGCCTGGGCAACGCTGCTTCATTATGGGCGCCACTATCCGTTATTTCCATATCGGACTTCATCGATGCAGTCTCCTACGCTGCAGGATAGGTATCACTTTTCCTCCTGCGGAATGATCTGATAATTCCGGTGCAGCAGGCTGAAGACACCGGGAACAAAAAACAACGTAGCGGCTGTCGCGCAGATCAACCCGCCGATGACGGCCCGGCCCAGCGGCGCGTTCTGCTCGCCGCCCTCGCCCAGGCCCATAGCCATGGGAACCATGCCGATGATCATGGCAAGCGCAGTCATCAGCACCGGCCTGAAACGCGTTGCGCCTGCCTCTAACGCCGCGGTAATCGGGTTGCCGGTCTCAAGCAGCCGCTCTTTGGCGAAGGTCACCACCAGAATGCTGTTCGCTGTGGCCACGCCCATACACATGATGGCTCCCATGAGGGCCGGGACGCTCAAAGTTGTATGCGTGAGAAACAGGAACAGCACAATGCCGGCCAAAGCGGCAGGAAGCGCGGTGATGATAATGAATGGATCAAGCCACGACTGAAAATTCACTACCATGAGCAAGTAGACAAGGACAATCGAAAATCTCAATCCACCCAGTAAGCTCACATATGAATCCCTCATGGTAGAAAGCTGTCCGCGAATGAAGATGCGGCTGCCAGCGGGCAGCTTGCTCCGATTCGCGTTGACAATGCGTTGAAGGTCCCGGCCGACTGCGCCGAGATCGCGGTTTCGTGCTGCGCCATAGATATCTATCACGCGCTGCACGTTGTAATGGGAAACCACGCCCATCTCCTCGTCCCTGTGAACCGAAGCCACATCGGCCAGGATCTCAGGTTGCTGTGCGTGAGGTCCGGTGATAGGAATATTCTTCAAGTCGTTCAATGTCTGGATGCGATACTGGGGAGTTTGTGCCACCAGGTTATAGCTCACTCCATTTTTCGGATTCAGCCAGAATGTGGGTGTGGTCTGGAAGCTCCCGCTCAATGAAATCAGCAGGTTGTCGGCAATGTCCTTTTGGCTGAATCCGCCTTCCGCCGCCTTGGTCCGGTCTATTTCGAGGTGCAACTTAGGCTGGTCGAATGCCTGCTGAATTCGCAGGTCTGCCGCGCCTGGGACATGTTGCAACTGATTTAACAAGTTATTGGCGAACAGCCGGTTTGCATTGGAATTGGGACCGGCAATCTGCACATCGATTGGAGCGGGCAGACCAAAGTTCAGAATCTGGCTCACCATATCGGCCGGCAAAAAGGCAAAGGTGATTTGGGGAAATTGTTGCCGCAGGCGATCGCTCAACACAGCAACATAGTCATTTGTCGGCTTGTGATGATCGCGCAGGTTCACCAGGATATCCGCATCCTCGCTGCCGATAGGCGCGGAATTGCTATAGGTGAGATTGATGGGGCTGATCGGCAACCCGATATTATCCAGAATGCCGTCCAGGTCTTTCGGCGGAATACTTTGTCGAATCGAGCCCTCAATCTGGTCGCAAAGCCGCGCTGTTTCTTCAATGCGCATCCCTGTTGGCGCACGCATGTGCAACTTAATTTGCCCTGTGTCCACGTCCGGGAAGAAATCCTGCCCAAGCCATGGAACAAGAAGAAACATGACCAGGCAAACGAGCAGAAACGAAGGCAAAAAGACTCTTCTCCGCCGGACCGCGGATGCAAGCGTCGCAGAGTACCCGCTGCGGAGCGCCTGGAACACCCGTACAAATCCTCGCTGAAACGCCGCGAATGGATTCCAGTGGCCTTTCGTCGCTTCGTGATCGGTTCCCGCACTGTGAGGCTTGAGAATATACTTCGCTAACGTCGGCACCAGAGTTCGCGATAGAACATACGACGCCAGCATCGCGAAGACTACTGCTTCTGCCAGCGGCACAAACAGATATTTAGGTACGCCGCTCAGAAAGAACATCGGCAGGAACACGATGCAGATGCATAAAGTGGATACCAGTGCAGGCACCGAAATCTGCGCCGCGCCTTCGAGGATTGCATCGTTGAGCGGCATCCCCTGTTCCTGATATCGCTCAATATTTTCGATTGTCACCGTTGCATCGTCCACCAAAATGCCGACGGCCAGCGCCAGGCCGCCGAGGGTCATAATGTTGATGGTTTCGTGTAGAGCGGCGAGAACCAGGATCGAGCTCAGGATCGAAAGCGGAATAGAGACCGCGATGATGAGCGTGCTGCGCCAACTCCCGAGAAAAACCAGAATCATTACTCCCGTCAGGCAGGCGGCGATGATCGCCTCGCGCACCACCCCGCTGATGGCGGCGCGCACGAAAATCGATTGATCCGCGAGGGGAGTGATCTTCAAGTCCATGGGCAGAGTGGCCGTAACGATGGGAAGAAGTTTCCGTATGCCGCTGACAATATCCAAGGTCGAGGCATTCCCCGATTTATAAACAGTCAGCAGCGCCCCTCGGCGCCCATCCTGCCGCACAATGTTGGTTTGCGGGGCAAATCCGTTGCGTACGCTCCCTATGTCATGCAGGTAAAGTGTCGTCCCATTAACGGCCTTCAACGGGAGATCGGCGATCCCCTGAATCGTCTGCGGACTGGCATTCATGTCCACGTTGTACTCATACGCGCCTAGCTTGGCCGTACCCGCCGGAAGAATCAGGTTTTGCGTATTGAGTGCGCTCACCACGTCCTGAGCCGACAACCCGTTTGCCTGCAAAAGCGCTGGATTGATGTCCACCATTACCTGTGGATTTTTGCCGCCGTACGGCCATGGCACGGCGGCCCCGGCCACGGTCGCGAGCTGAGAACGCATGTAGTTCATTCCCAGATCGCCCAGTTCCTGCTCAGAAAGGGTTGGACTGGACAGCGACAACTGCAGGATGGGAACGGTAGAGGCGTTATAGCTCATGATCAGGGGCGGCGTAATCCCTGGGGGCATCTGCTTGAGTACAGTCTGCGAAATTGCCGTCACTTCTGCGATGGCAGTATTTACGCTGACGTCCGGCTGGAAGAAGATCTTGACGATCGACATGCCGTTGATCGTTTGCGATTCAATGTGCTCGATGTCGCTGACCGTGGTCGACAGGCTACGCTCATACGCCGAGACAACGCGCCCCTCAAACTCCGTCGGGGCCATTCCTGTGTAAGTCCAATCCGCCGCAACCACCGGGATGTCGATATTGGGGAAGATGTCGGTGGGCATTCGATCGATGGCCACCGGGCTGGCAATCAAAATCAAGATTGCGAGGACAACGAAAGTATACGGCCGTGCAAGCGCGAGCCGGACAATCCACATAGACGGTCCCTGATTTCGAAATCATTAACGAAACGATACTGTTTCGTTTCTTTATCTAAGATGATATCCTATTTTGCGACATGAAGACAGCTCTGGAAGATGAGATCCAAGCAAGGCTGCCCGGACGCCCTCGCGACGAAACCGCCCGCACCCGCATTCGAGACGCGACGGTAAGCCTCCTGGAAGAGATTGGATTTGCGAATCTTACCTGTGATGCCATTGCCCAGCGTGCAGGGACAAGCAAAGCGACCATTTATCGCTGGTGGCCAAACAAGGTCGCGGTTGTGATCGACGCATTTGTCGAAACGCTCTCTCCTCAATTGCCGTTGCGCCAGACAGACACCCTCGAAGAGTATGTCGAGACGCATCTCAAGCTATTCGCGAAGGGCGTTTGCGGCCGCAACGGGCGGCTGCTGGCGGCGGTGATTGCGGCCGCGCAGAACGATCCCGAAGTGGAAGCGGCGTTTCTCTCTCACTGGATTAAACCGCGTCGCAAGCTTTCACGGGCCGCCTTGCAGAGATTCCAGGTCAATGGCCGTTTGCCGAAGGAGTTCGATATTGAACAGGTATTGGACGCCATGTATGGCCCGCTCCACTTCCTTCTCATGGTACGGCACAACAAATTAACGGCGGCTTATGCCGAGAAGTTGGCCACGATACTGGTGAATGGCTTGGCGCCGAGAAAGGCCCAGACGTAAAATCCGCTTGCGCTGGCGATTCGCAAATCGGCGAATATGCCCGCTGAGATTTTGCCTGCTTCAAGCCGCGTTGAAGAGACGCGCGGGGCCGTCGGTCTGGCGGCCACGTCGCATCTCGTGCACCTCATTTGACATCCTGAAACTCAGGGTAATCGGCTCCAATCGTGGTTTGCTTCCAGGCGTCGAAGTCCTTCTTCATCGCTTCCAGTTTCTTGTTCCCCAAATCCAACGCGAACTTGCCGAGCAGCAGGCGCAGCGGCTGTACAACACCTCGACATCTCCATCGAGGGCCGGACGTACGAGTTCCGCACGTCCGGCCCGATAAGTGGAGTGTCGAAGCGAGGCACAGCGAGGTAGAGCTTGCCCATTCTGCGGTGTGGTTTTGCGAAGTACCTGCAGACACTTCTTCCGTGTCCCTGCTTCGCCATACTCAGGATCTCCTGCACATAAAACTCCGCCACGTCCAAAGGGCGTGGCGGAGTGGAAGTAAATCAACAGTTGATCGGATGGATCAGAATTGAATCTTTCCACCGAATTGAAGGATACGGGCTGTCGATGAACCGTAGACAAGGCCGCCGTTGGCCGCACCTACGCTGGCTGAGATGGGTTGATTGCCGCCCGATCCAGCGACCAGCAGGCCGCCTACGTCCTGGGAGTATTGGTGATGGTTGAAGGTGTTGAAACTATCCACCTTGAACACGAACTTCGCGTGTTCGCCAAGGGCGAAGATCTTGCCTAAGCCCATGTCGAAGTTGTTGATGCCCGGCTGGTTCAGGAAGTTGCGGGCTGAGTTGCCGTAGGTGCCGAAGGCCGGCCCTGTAAAGCAGCCCATGTTGAGCCAGAAGTACTGCGCCAGGGGGGCCGAGTAGGTGTTCTGGTGGAGGTTGCAGCCTGGGGTGATGTTCGCCCGCATGCCGCCAGAGCCCGTGATGCCATCGATATCGGGCCCTGTGACTTCGAAGGGGAATCCCTTCTGGAAGGTTGCAACGCCGGTGAGTTGCCAGCCGCCAATTACCTCGTCGGCAGCCCAGTTGGAGCCACCGGCAAACTTCTTGCCGCGGCCGAAAGGCAGTTGGTAGACCCAGCTAGCTACAACCCTCTGCGGTACGTTGAAGTCCGAACGGCCGTAGTCGAGGAATGGCCTGGAGTTGTCCATGTAGCCCTCGTAGCCGGTTTGGCTGGCGCCTGCT
>PLSM01000154.1 GCA_003165075.1 Acidobacteriaceae bacterium
CCAGAAAGTTCTCCAGCTCGCGGATATTACCTGGCCACCGCCAGCGCGCGAGTGCTTTCATCGTCTCGTCCGGGATGGTCTCAATGACCTTGCCCATGCGCCGGCTGTGGGTAGTCACAAAATGCCGTACCAGCACAGGAATGTCGCCGGTCCGCTCGCGTAGTGGGGGTGCAAAGATAGGAAAAACCTTTAGCCGGTAGTAGAGGTCGCTGCGGAACTGCTTCTCCGCAACCATCGCGCTCAGGTCGCGGTTGGTGGCCGCAATGAGCCGAATGTTCACTGGGATAGGCTTATTCCCGCCCAGCCGCTCGATCTCCCGCTCCTGTAATGCGCGCAGCAGCTTGGGCTGCAGGTCCAGCGGCAGTTCGCCCACCTCATCAAGAAAGAGTGTGCCCTCGTGGGCCAGCTCCAGCCGGCCCATCTTGCGAGTGATAGCGCCGGTGAATGCGCCTTTTTCGTGGCCGAAAAGCTCGCTCTCCAGCAGCCCCGCCGGGATGGCCGCGCAGTTCAGCTTGATGAATGTACGCTCATTCCGTGGGCTCAGCCGGTGGATAGCACGCGCCAGCAGTTCCTTGCCCGTCCCCGTCTCGCCCTGGATCAACACCGTGGCGTCGGTGGGAGCCACCGTCTCAATCTCCATCAATACCTGGCGCAACCCTGCGCTCTCGCCCACGATGTCCTCAAACTGGTGTTCTAAATTGATCTCCTCTTCCAGGTACTTCTTTTCCTGGTTCAGCCGGTCACGCAACTCGCTAATCTGGCGAAACACCACCGCGTTGCTCACCGCCATGGCCACCTGGTCCGCGATCTGGGTCAGCATCTCGGCCTCGCGGTGCGCAAACGCAGCCAGCGTCCGACTAGTCACCGACAGGGTGCCGATAGCCTCCCCGCGGTGGATAAGAGGCACACAACATCCAGATTGCATGCCCAGTTCCGTGAAATGGCGCATGGAATCCTGGTTAAAACGCGAGCCCTGAATCTGGTCCAGTATCACAGGCTCATGGGTTCTAAATACGTTTTCAGCTACCGAACCGTGCAACCCAATGCGCACATTGCTGCGCTGGCTCTCGCCTTCACCGGCATTCAGAAATTCCACAATCATGGTCTGTGTAGCGCGGTCATAGAGCGCCAGCGTGGCGTAGTCGTGAGGAATTAACTCTCTGATGGTTGCCGAGATCGCTCCCAGCAGCTTGCGCACATCCATGCTGGCCAGCAGGGCGTTGCTCAGTTGCAGCATCACAGCTTCTTCAGCGCGCTTGCGATCGGTAAAATCACGCGTCACTTTGGCATAGCCGGTCAATTCGCCGCTGCTGTCGCGGATCGCAGTTATAATCACGTCGGCCCAGAAGCGCGAGCCGTCTTTGCGCACTCGCCATCCCTCTTCTTCCACGCGTCCCCGGACCGCGGCCACCATTAACAACTGTGCCGGCCTGCCCCTTGCGATGTCTTCTTCGGTAAAAAAACGCGAGAAATGCGCGCCCACGATTTCTTCGGCCGAATATCCCTTGACTCGCTCCGCGCCCCGATTCCACGTCAGTACGCAGCCATCCTTATCCACCAGGTAGATGGCATAGTCGCGTACACCTTCCATTAGCGATCGCAGTTGCAGATCGTTACGCCGGGCGGCTTCCTGTGCCGCCCGCTGCTCCGTCACGTCGCGCACAAAGCTCAGCACGATGGGTCCGGAGGGCGTCTCCATCGGCTTGAGCATGATGTCGACGGGAAACTCGGTTCCATCCTTGCGCAGGGCGAACAGGTTTAGCGTTCCGCCCATCTGCCGCGCTCTGGGGTGCGCGTTGTAGTTTTCCCGATGCTCCGGATGGTGCGACCGAAAGCGCGCCGGAACCAGGTTCTCGATGGGCTGGCCGAATAGTTCCGCCTGCGTGTGACCAAACAGCTCTGCCGCCCGCGGATTCGCACCACGGATTATGCCATCGGCATCCGTGACAAATATCGCGTCGGGGGAAACATCAAAAAGATTCTCGAACCCGGATTGAGCGAACTCGGCCCGATTGTGTAAAGCCGTTTCCGCTGCGTCCTGTTCTGGGGGTTCAGAAGAACGCATCAAAGGCTCTAACCTTGCATGAAAGATACGCTTCTACGGGTACTCGCTGCAACAAAATACCGAGCCCCCGGCGCCATGCGCGGCACCGGAAGTACTAATTCCCTGCATCCTCAGCGCACCCTTTAGAATCCAAACGGACACAGGAGAGACCTCCCCATGGCTCAAAAAATTGCCTTTATCACCGGCGGAAACCGTGGCCTTGGTTTCCAGACTGCACTTGACCTGAAGGACCCGGGCGTCAAAGTTGTCATCGGCTCTCGTCTTCTCGCCCAGGGCGAGGAGGCAGCCGCAAAACTCCGCGCAGCCGGCGTCGATGCAGATGTGCTCCAGTTCGACATCACCCTGCCTGTCGACTATCAGACCGCTTACGACTACTTCAATTCCAAATTCGGCCGCCTCGACATCCTCGTAAACAACGCTGGCATCGCCGGCGGAACCTTCCCAGGTACCGGTCCCGAACACTCCGCTGCCGACGTTCCCCTGGAACTACTCCGCAAGGTCTTCGAAACCAACTTCTTCGCGCAAGTGGCGCTCACCAGGACCCTTCTCCCGCTCCTTAGGAAAAGTCCCGCAGGGCGCATCGTCAACCTGTCAAGCATCCTCAGCTCGCTCACCTTGCACAGCAACCCCAATTCGCCCATCTATAACGCCAAAAGTTTTGCCTACGACGCTTCAAAAACTGCCCTCAACGCTCTCACCGTGCATCTTGCCTACGAGTTACGCGATACCAACATCAAGGTCAATTCCGCCCACCCCGGCTGGGTACAAACCGATATGGGTGGACCGCAGGCCCCCATGAAGCTTAGTGAGGGAGGCAAAACCAGCGCTGCGCTCGCCACTTTGCCCGACGACGGACCCAGCGGCGGGTTCTTCCACCTTGGCCAGCCGTTGCCTTGGTAAGCATGCGGCTTCGCCAAGCCACATGACAAACGGGAAAAGTTCGCGCGGCCCGGCTTCAGGCGACCAATCGCATCCCACTCACCATCACCGGAACCAGCCCATCCATTCGGGCCAATCTTGCCGCCATGCTATAGTCCCGAATCCACCGGATGCATATCCGTCACTGATTCCGCCGCGTGGCCCGCAGCACGATGTCTTGCTTGAAGCTCGGCAGTGCAACCACGCTTTTTTCTCCGCCGTGCACCTCGATTGCCGGTGAATACTCACCCGTAACCGGCGAGTAGAGCGTCAGGTCATATATCCCCGCCGGCAACATCAACGTGACTTCGCCGCCGATCGATTCCCCTGCTGTAGGGTCAGTCACCTCGCGCTGGTCCGCCAGATAGGCCACAAAATCCCTGCCCTCCACGGACAACGACGAAGCCAGCAGAGGCTGCGGAGCCGCGACGATCCACTCCGGCGCCAGCTTCGAATGCACATAGTCAAACGAATCCATGAACTCCGACAGGTGCTGCATCCAGCTACGAATTGCCGCGCGCGACGCTTCTGTGCCGCTCTCACTGCCCACGGTGATCGAGAAATCGATGTAGTCGTAATGGCATCCGCTCAACAGCGCCGTCCATGCCCGCTTGCGATGGATCGTCCAGCCCGTTAGATCGCGATAAATGCTGGCTGTATTGTCTTCATCCAGCGAAACCGGCTTGGGACGTGCATAAGTCGCGCGGCAAAAATCCCGCACACCTTCCAGTGTTAGCTCCTTCGACATGAAGTTACCCATCTGGAATACTTTGCCGTCAAACTGCGTATTGGGCAGCGGGTGGTCGTTCGCAATGTCGAAGTTATTACTCTCAAAGGTTGCATCCATCGGAAACGAGTTGTTGCCACCATAAGTAAAGGCTTGTTGCCCTGAGAGCAGGTGCGGCTTGTTCAGGCGCTTCATCTCCTCCCGCATCACCCGGGCCATTTCGCTTTGCCATGCGTCCACGTCCGCGGGCGACGCATGTCCTGCGAACCCGCCGCCGGGCTCATTGCAAATCTCGTAATATACATTGTCGTAGCCGCTTGTCTCCTCGATAATCTTGCGCAGGTACCGGCTCTGCCGCTTCACCAGTTCCTGGTTCTTTAGTGAGATGTAGTCCTGCCAGTCAACGGCTCCCACGTGCTGCAGGTTATTCTCCGCGCGCAAGGGATTCAACTCCCAGATATCGCCCACATAGGTATTGCTCAGCACTGTCAACTCCACCACAATCCCTCTCTTCGAGGCCGCGTCCAGAAAGCGGTGTAATCGCTCAAAGTACTCTGGGTTCCACTTATCGAGGTCGTAAATAGGTTCCCCGTCCATTGCCTTGCCCGGGCCCGTGCGCATGTAGGGAGAGATAAAGTCAGGAGATTCCGGTTTGCAGGGAGACGATGGATTCCGCGCGCTTTGTAACTCCCGGTAGAAAAGAAACGTCCGCGTCACAGTCATCTTGTGTGCTTTCGCGTCGTCCAGATACTTCTCATAGTCGAATGGCCTGTTGATCACCGAGCCATAATGTTCCGATGCCGAGATCAGCGCCAGCGGCTTACCGCGGAATAGTAGGTACTTCGGATTGTCCGGATTGATCTTGACTGCATCCTGCGCGTGCGCCGCGCTTATTGCGGCCACAGCCACCGCCAATACCCCCAACCACAATCTTCCCCCGACCATGACACCCTCCGTCCTGCGTCCCGCGATCGCGAATCCGCGGCCAGCCGATACTAATTCCCTCACCTGCCCCGGTCAATACTTCAGGCCTATACCGCTCACACGGAATCCCGGGTCCTTACTCGCCGCGTTGGCAGTGAGCATGCCAAATTAGATCGGCTACTGAAAAGGTAGACCGCCGGCCGATTGTGTTCAGGCTGCTGTGCCCTTGGCCGGGCGAAGTAAGAATTCCGAGGTGGGTGCAAAATTGCGGCGACTCTTCGATAGATACACAAAAGTTGCAGAAAGAATCCACCTTCCACCTATTATTGTTCTAACAGGTGCTAGACTACGCGTCTGGAGGTGCTGTGAAATACGAAGCTTATCACGCCGCGATTGACGAAGGGACAGCGGAACTTAGTGAGATTGTTGGAAAGATCCAACAACTTCGTCTCCGTGAAACTCTCATCGAAAAAACAGTTGAGGGCCTGAAGGCTCTCGTTGCTTCAGAAACGGAAGATGCTTCTCCGGATAAAAGCTCCAGCCACGCGCCTATTGACACTATTCCGGAGCCGTTAGCGTCCCCCACTTACACAACTCAACAACCCGCAGATCCAACTCATTACCCGTATGCGAAGGCTGTAAGCGAATCGAACGATCCACTTCAATGGCGCATCGATAATGCATTGGCAGATGGGTTCGCCAATCGGCGGCGTGTGGGGTCATAGTGAACCTGCTGCAACCTTAAGGTAATACCCGCAATGCGGCTGCACTGCAGCGGCCCATTCTGCGCAAGGCGCGCGAACCGCATTCAACTACCGTCCGCGCGCCTTTGCCACACAATGCAGTTCGAGCGTTTTCGATTTGAGTGTGAACAGAACTCTGGGAGACCACCAATGCCCACGTTCCTTCCGTTCTCACTGAATTCAGCGTAGAAATGGGTGCCCCATCACCCACCTCTCCATAGGCCTTATCAAGAAGCGTCTTTCGGATACTTTTGGACCGGAGATTCGAGAACGCTACGAAGTAGTTGGGGAGCCTACCGACTATGAAGGCGCCGCCGCCCTGGCCGCAGAAGACAAGTACCAGTTCCAGTGGTGGGCTCTCGGCCAGGTAGGCGCACGCCCAGCCGAGCAGAAAAAAGGCGCCGACCGTGGCATCGATGGTCGCCTCTACTTCCACGACGACGACTCCGGTCAGTCGAAGCAAATCATCTTTTCCGTCAAAGCAGGTGGCGTGACGGTCTCGCAGATTCGCGACCTTGTGGGCGTGCTCGATCGCGAAAAGGCTCAGATCGGCGTCTTCCTCTGCTTTGAACCGCCGACCAAACCCATGCTCCGCGAGGCAGCCGAAGCCGGGTTCTACAAATCGAGCGATGGCACTACCTACCCCAGGCTGCAAGTCCTCACCATCCAGCAGATTCTTGACGGTAAACAGCCGGAGTACCCATTGCACCGCCGGGACGCAACATTCAAGAAAGCCCCGCGCACCCGCCCCAGCCGAAAACCTGACGCTTCCCTTGGTTGTCGAATAAGCTCGGGTGCCCATTTCTTGTTTTTTCCAGACGTGGGATGCCAAGAAAAGAGCCCCTCGGAAAGAGGCTTATTTCAGCCGCCTGATTTGCCGAAAATTATCCCCGGTTCGCGCACAATCGTTATAGGAGAAACTCCCGATGAACTAAAATGCTCCCGTCCTGAGCGCCGCTTGTAGTGCCGCTTCACTCCTAACTCCTTTGTCATCAAGATTCTGCGGACAAGTCATTTGGTATGAATATTTTGCGGCGAGACACCCCGCGTAGATTGATAAAAATAAGGAATTTATCCCCAGAGACGGGGGGAGGGGGGTGGGTATGGGTCTTCGCCTGACCTTCGCCATGTGCGTATAATTTCTCCATGGACTTTCAATTGGTGAGTAGCTATAAGCCGCGCGGGGACCAGCCCCGGGCCATCGAGGAACTGGTCGAGGGCCTTGCCGCAGGCGAGAAACACCAGGTCCTGCTCGGCGTCACTGGATCAGGCAAAACCTTCACCATGGCCAAGGTCATCGAGCGTTGCAACCGGCCCGCCCTCATCCTGGCCCATAACAAAACCCTGGCCGCGCAGCTCTATCACGAGTNNTACTACCAGCCCGAGGCCTATATCCCCGCCGGTGACCTTTACATAGAAAAAGAAGCCACCATCAACGAGGAGTTGGACAAGCTGCGCCTCTCCGCTACACGTTCCCTGTTCGAACGCCGCGACTCCATCATCGTCAGCTCCGTCAGTTGCATTTACGGCCTGGGCTCGCCAGAGGCCTACTTCGGCATGTTGCTGCTCCTTGAGAAAGGCCAGCGCATCAGCCGCAAAGACATTACTCGCCGGCTGGTTGAGATCCTCTACGAGCGCAACGACACAGACTTCCGGCGCGGCACCTTCCGTGTGCGCGGCGACGTCATTGAAGTCTTCCCCACCTACGACGAGGCCGCCTACCGCATCGAGCTCTTTGGCGACGAAATCGAGTCTCTGGCGCAGATTGACCCGCTCTTCGGCACCGTCAAGCAGAAGTACGCCCGCCTGCCCATCTACCCCAAGAGCCATTACGTGGTGCAGCCGGAGCGCCGAGCCGAGGCCATGGATTCCATCTTGGCCGAGCTCACCAGCTGGGTGGCCGAGTTGGAATCCCAGGGCCGCATGGTTGAAGCGCAGCGCGTCCACCAGCGAACCCGCTTCGATCTCGAGATGATCAAGTCCATGGGCTACTGCCACGGCATTGAGAATTACTCGCGCCACTTCTCCGGCCGCCTGCCGGGCGAGCCCCCGCCCACCCTGCTGGACTACTTTCCCCGCGACTTCCTGCTCTTTGTCGACGAGAGCCATGCCACCATTCCCCAGGTCCACGGCATGTGGTTCGGCGACCGCAGCCGCAAGCAGAACCTGGTGGACTACGGCTTCCGCCTGCCCTCGGCCATGGACAACCGCCCGCTGAAGTTCGAGGAGTTTGAGAATCGCGTCCAGCAGGCCATCTACGTCTCTGCCACTCCCGGACCCTATGAGCTCACCCGTTCTGCCGGGGTGGTCGTGGAGCAAGTCATTCGCCCCACCGGCCTGGTAGACCCGGAGGTCGAGGTGCGTCCGGTCAAGGGCCAAATCGACGACCTGCTTGCCGAGATTCGCGACCGCGCCCAACGCGGCGAGCGCGTGCTGGTCACCACCCTTACTAAGCGCATGGCCGAAGATCTGGCCGGCTACTACACCGAGGTTGGCGTCCGCTGTCGTTATATGCACTCTGAGATTGAAACCCTGGAGCGCGTCAAGCTCCTATCTGGCCTGCGCAAAGGTGAATTCGATGTGCTTATCGGAATCAATCTCCTCCGCGAAGGCCTCGACCTGCCAGAAGTTTCGCTGGTGGCCATTCTCGACGCCGACAAGGAAGGCTTTCTGCGCTCGGCTGGATCGCTGATTCAGACCATGGGCCGCGCTGCTCGCCATATCGAGGGCCGCGCGATTCTCTACGCCGACCGAATCACTGACTCCATGCGCCGGGCGATGGACGAAACCGATCGACGCCGCGCCATCCAGCGGGAATATAACGAAGAGCATGGCATCACGCCGCAATCGATCATTAGTCAGGTGGATATGGGGCTGGCGCAGATTCTGAAGGCTGAATACGGCGAGATAGCCGAGGAAGAGGCGGCCGGCTTGCCGGAATTCAAGTCCCAGGCGGAAGTAGACCTCCACATCACCAGGCTGGAGGCCGAGATGCGCGAGGCGGCTCGGAAGTTCGAGTTCGAAAAGGCAGCTCGCCTGCGCGACAACATCAAGGAGCTCCGCGACAAGGAGTTCCTTTTCGGATAGTCACCCGCCTGGACGTTCGTCGCGCAGCACCTTTGCATGCATTTTCGCCCGATTTCATTATTTGTCATGGGAAGCCCTGCTGTAGTCCGCGCCCGGAGCGGGCCTTGCAGGCAACCACACACGAGAGAGCATCATCCTAGGTGGTTAGTTCGCAAATGCCTTGTTGTGGGCGGCCCAACCTTGGGCCGCACGGGCTCAGGGGACGATGGCGACAATTTTATTGGTGGACGACGACCCTCTTCAGGCGTTTGTGCGAAAGTCCGTCCTCGAGAGCCGATTTCACGATGTGCAACGGGTCAGAGACGCAGCCGAGGCGCTCTGCCTGGTTGAACAGCCTCAATTTGCCGACAGGCTGGGCCTGGTAATCTCAGGTGTTCACATGCGGGGAATCGGTGGTCCGGCCTTTGTAGCCGAGTTGCATTCCCGCTTACCTGCGCTCCCCGTCCTGGTGCTTGGTAATGGCGGCGAAGCGGCCATCGACTATACGGGAGAGTGGGTACGCTTTGTTGGTCAACCAGTGGCAAGTGAGGAACTATTGACCCTGGCCAGCCAATTGCTCACCAGTTACGCCCACCCGTAACGCCGCCTTGAATGGGCCAGATCAGCTTCCTATCCGCGGCTGCTCATTGTGTTTTCCCCACCTTCCACCCATAGTGTGAGCTAAATCACATTTCAAGGGCCTATCATTGTTTAACACTATAGCGGTTCCACAATCGGCATTCCCCGAGGCCTTGATCGTTCAGTGGCACCTCCTTTAAGTCAAAGACTGCCTCGTACATGGCTGGCAAAAGGGGCGTAAATTGTGGAACCGCTAGCGTTGCTGGAGCCCAATCAGGATGCCAGCCCGCGTGCGAGAATTATGGTGGAGTCTGAATGGCAACCTTCGGTAGTTTTGCACTTCTGATCGCCCTGGCGCTGGCCGCCTACAACTTGCTGGCGGGGACGATTGCGCTGCGGCTGATCGCCACCGGGCAACCGGCACGAATTTCGCCGGAGCGGCTGGCAGATACAGCTCGCCGGGCCGGAATCGCCGGCTTCGTGGCCATTACCGGGGCTGCATTTGCACTGGTCTGGTCGGTCTTTACCAACGACTTTTCAATCACCTACATCCTTGAGCACTCCAACCGCGCCCTTCCCGCCCCGTACAAGTTCGCCGCTCTGTGGAGCGGACAGGAAGGCTCGCTGCTGCTGTGGGCTTGGCTGCTGGGCATCTATGGCTTTGTCTTGCGGTTGACTCACAAGACCGACGTCAAGCTCTACGCCTACGCTGGCACGATTCTTGCCGGAGTGCAGGTGTTCTTCCTGGCGGTAGTCAACTTTGCCGCTCCACCATTTGCGCTGATGAAGGGCGCAATACCCGACGACGGCAACGGCTTGAATCCCCTGCTCCAATATCCCGAGATGGTGATTCATCCGCCCATGCTTTACCTGGGTTACGTGGGTTTCACGGTTCCCTTCGCTTTTGCCCTGGGCGCCCTGATGATGCGCTACCCCGGTGAGAAGTGGATCAAGATCACCCGCGGCTGGACCATGGTGACGTGGCTGTTTCTGACCGTGGGCATCTTTCTGGGAATGCACTGGGCCTATGCCGTACTGGGCTGGGGCGGCTATTGGGGTTGGGATCCAGTGGAAAACGCCAGCTTCATGCCCTGGCTGACGGGCACCGCCTTTCTGCACTCCGTCATGATGCAGGAGAAAAAGGGAATGATGAAGAGCTGGAATGTCTGGCTCATCTTCACCACCTTCCTGCTCACACTATTGGGCACACTGCTCACGCGCGCCGGGCTGGTTAGCTCGGTACACGCTTTCGCGCAGTCCTCCATCGGCACTTGGTTCACGGTCTTCATGGGCGTAGTGCTGGCGGTCTGCATCTTCACCTACATACTGCAGCGAGCCCACCTGAAAAGCGATCACCACTTGGAGTCGCTGGTGAGCCGTGAATCCAGCTTCCTCTTTAATAACCTGGTCCTTTTGGCTGCCTGCTTCGTCATCCTGTGGGGAACGCTTTTCCCTATCCTGAGCGAGTATGTGCAGGGCAACAAGGTCACGGTCGGTCCCCCATTCTATAACCGCGTGGCTGTGCCCATCGGCATCTTCCTGCTGTTCCTTACCGGCGTGGGTCCGCTGCTGCCGTGGCGGGCGACATCCCTGCGTGCCATCCGCCGCAACTTCGTAGTGCCCTCTATCGCTCTCTGGGGCACGGTTATCGTCGGCCTCGCCGTGGGCATACAACCCTGGAAAAACGGCGTCTTTGACACCGGCAACTTTTACGCTCTGGTCGCCTTTGCAATGTCCGCGGGAGTGCTGGCCGCCATCCTATCGGAGTTTCTGCGTGGAGCCGGAGTAATCTCCCGGCAGACCGGCCGCAACCTGTTTACGGCCATGTACCTGCTGATTCGCCGCAACACTCGCCGCTATGGCGGATACATCATCCACATCGGCGTGGTGATCGTGGTGGTGGGATTGGCGGGTGCGGCCTTCAACCGCAGCCAGGAGTCCGAACTGGCCCTGCATGACAAGCTGGCCATCGGGCCCTACACACTGGAGTGTGTGGGCTTTACCCAGGATTCGAACCCCAACTATAACTCCGAGTACGCGCTGCTGGATGTCTACAAGGGCGGGACAAAGCAGTTCCAGATGTCTCCTGAGAAGCGCGTTTATCTGGCCAGTGACCAGCCGCAGACCATGGTAGCGATCCACTCGGTGCCGGGCTGGGATCTGTACGTGGTGTACGAAGGCTCCAATCCCGACACCGGCCAGCCCATCATCAAGGCCTTCCTCAATCCGCTGGTGAGCTGGATCTGGGCGGGAGTGGTGATCATTGTCTTCGGCACCTTTGTGGCGCTTGTTCCCAGCCTCACTCCGTCTACTGCGGCGCTACGCGTGCCTGCGACACGAACCGTTCCCGCGGAGCCGGTACTCAAGGGAGGCGACTGATGAGTGCTCCCAAGCGTTTGAACTATTGCATAAAGTCCCTGCAAGCGCTGGCTCTGGCCGCGACAGTCTGCTTTTCATTGGGTGTTAGCGACTCCGGTTCGCGCTTCAATGACCTGAACCACAGGTTGATGTGTACCTGCGGGTGTGCGCAAGTGCTTGGCGAGTGCGATCACGCGGGCTGCCCGGGTAGAGGTCAGGAGTTCGCCGACCTGAACAAGGCCATTGCTTCGGGCGCCACCGACGATCAGATTCTCACCAGCTTTGCCGCTAAATATGGCGCCACGGTGCTGGCCGCGCCCACTACCAAGGGATTCGACCTGGTGGCCTGGATTGCGCCCTTTGCGGTTTTTGCGGCAGCACTACTGGGTACCATTTTGCTGGTGCGGCGGTGGTCAGTGGGTAGATCTCAGGCGGCGCAGGCAGCCGGCTCGTCCGCCGTTGATCCAGAGATGAACGCACTGCGCGAGAAGGTCCGCCGGGAAACCGGGTCGGGCAGCGACGGAGGCTTTTGACCGATGAATGAGACACAGGGATTCATAGCCGGCGCGATGCTCGCTGTAGCGCTCGGCATTTACACCTTCTGGCCGGAAAATGTCTTTGCCAGCCAGCGCCAAAAGACACGCTTGGACTATCTGCTGGAGCGGAAAGAACAGCTCTATGAGAATCTGCGCGACCTGAACTTTGAGTTCCGCGCCGGCAAATATCCTGAAGAGGACTTTGAAGTCCAGCGGGCGTTGCTGGAAAATGAAACAGCACAGTTGCTGGCCGAGATTGAGCATTTGCAGCAAGCCTGAGCGAACCCTCGTGCTCTCAGGTCTTCTGTTTGCGGCCTGGGATACTACGAGCTCCCGCAAGTGCGGCCGTCCTGAATAAGGAAAGTTGAAGCACTTGCACTTGCCTTTCCACCCCGTTTTTGACCACCCAACCCACCCATAGGATTTCGTCAAGATTATGAGATCGATCAAGTTCCTTTTGCACACCGCCGCTGCGAGTCTTTTTCTTGCGGCCGCATTTGCGCAGGCTACCCAGGTCACTGGCACAGTAACGAATAAAACCACCGGCAAGCCGGTTGTGGGCGATACCGTAGTGCTGGTAGACGTGCAGGCCGGCATGGGCGAAGTGGCCCACACCACTACCGACGCCCGCGGGCACTATGCACTGACTCTGCCCGGCAACAGCCCCTACCTGGTACGCGTGACGCACCAGGGCGCGGGCTACTTCATCGCAGCGCCCCAGGGCGGCGCGCCCGGCGATATTCCTGTCTATGACGTCGCAGCCAAGGTAGATGGCGTCTTCATCGAAGCCGACGTGCTGGAGATCGAGTCCGACAACGGCCAGCTTCGCGTGACTGAACGCTACTTCGTACACAACCACAGTTCCCCGCCCCGCACCGAGTGGAGTCCACACACCTTTGAGATCGTGATGCCTGCCGATGCGGCGGTGGCCGGGGCGGCAGGTCAGCGGCCCACCGGCTTACCCACGAGTGTCACGCTTGATCCCGACGGCCCCAAGGGGCATTATGCCTTCAACTTCCCCATTCAGCCCGACGATGGCGACAAGGACACACTCTTCCAGCTCAGCTACACGGTTCCCTACAGTGGCGGCAAATTCACCTTCCGCCCCCAGGTTTCATTGCCGACCCAGAGCGTCGGAGTGTTGCTGCCCAAGAGCATGACATTCACAGCAGGCTCTGGCTCGGTCTTCCAATCAGTACCGGAAGATCCCAACGTGCAGACCTATGTTGCCAGGAACCTGGTCCCCGGCAAAGCGCTTGAGTTTACAATTTCGGGCACCGGTTCGATGCCGCGCGAAGCGCAGGGCGCGCCGCAGCAGGGCGAAGCCGGGGCTCCGGAAGCCGGAACGCCCGGCAACCAGCCGGGCGGCGGTATCGGTGCTCCTATCAATACTCCAGACCCCCTGACGAAATACAAATGGTGGATTCTTGGCGCCCTGGCCCTTCTGCTGGCGGCGGCAGCGGCCTTCTTGCTGCGCAAGCCTGTGGGGGCGCCGGTTGCCGGCCCCGCCTTCGACGCTAGCGCGGCTCCTGTGCCTGCCTTCAGTTCTCCGGCAGCAAAGAATACGGCATTGCTGAGTGCGCTGAAGGAGGAGCTATTCGCCCTGGAAAGCGAGAAGCTCTCTGGCACGCTCAAGCCGGAGGAATACGCCGAGGCCAAGGCAGCGCTTGAAACGGTACTGAAGAGAGCGTTGAACAGGAAGTAGAGGGCAGAGTTTTGTTGCCGAAGATCCACGGTCATTGAACAGCAGAGGACGGGCTGCACCCGTTTTGGATGCGGCCCTTTCCATCTACCGTTTTATATTGTCAGTTAACCTGAACCAAGATTCCTTCATCTACTCCCAATTCCCTATTACCTAGTATCCTTCCCCCATGAAGACAGTTCTTCGCACGCTGCTTTACCTCGCGCTCATCGTCTGGCTGGGCGCCGAGATTTTCTTCCCTGTCGTGGCGGCCATTACCTTTATGACCCTGCGGGCAGATACGCATACCGCCGGCACAATTGTGGGCCAACTGCTGCGTATTCTGCACGGAATGGGAATGGTTTCAGGGCTCGTGGCTCTGGCTCTACTGGCGCTCGCTCCGGCCTGGAGTATCTACAAACCGCGTGCGGTGCTGGCACCTATAATCCTGGTGGTTCTAATGCTCGCGTCCACTGTCTACTCACAGTTCGTAATTATTCCGTCAATGGAACGCGATCGCATCGCTGCCCGCGGAGCAATCAACACGCTCGACGCTTCCAACCCCAACACGGTGCACTTCAACCAGCTGCATAACCGTAGCGAACACGTCGAAGAAGCCATCCTTCTGTTGGGGCTGGCTACAGTTGTTCTGGTAGCCAGGGCGGAATCGTCTCGCGCTTGACCCAGGCGCATGGCTCGCGGCCAGTGACGGACGCGCCGAGCCTGCAACTCATCAATCGCACGGGAGTAAGATCGCTTTTCGGAGGTAGCCTCCGATGGCGACCGTGATTGAATCCAGGCCCGACAGCCCGGCCCATCTGATCCCTGCTCCTGTATCATCGAAGAGGTCCTTCCGCGCTGTTCATCCTGTACGGACCAAAACGGAAAGCGAATGAAAACTGGCATTATCGGCCTACCGCAGGTGGGCAAGACTTCACTGTTCAAGATTCTCACCAAGGCCAAACTTGAGGAGCGCGGCTACTCCAATCCCCGTGAGGCACACATCGGCGTGGCGCGCGTTCCCGACGATCGGCTGGCCAAACTCTCCGAACTTTATTCGCCCAAGAAAACCACATACGCCAGCGTTGAATTCGTAGACGTGGCCGCCATTGGGCAGGAGGCGCTGAAAGAGACCGCGTTCCTCGCCAGCCTGCGTCAGGTCGACGCGCTGATTCACGTGCTGCGGGCCTTCGAAGATGATTCCATTCCGCATGTCGGTCCCATCGATCCGCTGCGTGACATTAAGAACGTCGAATTTGACCTGATGATCAGCGATCTCACCCAGGTTGAAAAGCGGCTGGAGCGGGTGGAAAAAGATCTGAAGAAGATGCGCACCACTGAGCTGGAACACGAGCATGCTTTGCTACTGCGGTCCAAGGATGCGCTGGAGAACGAGCGTCCCCTGCGCGAATTGGAGATGACGCAGGAAGAAAAAAAGCTCATCAAGGGCTTCATGTTTCTATCGCAAAAGCCTGTATTATATGCAGTTAACATTGGAGAAAGTGCATCTCTCGGCGACGACTTAAACTCCGCCGTAAGCCGCTTCAAGTTGGAGGAAGTGTCCAACCGGCCCAACGCCGGGGCCACCGCCATCTGCGGCAAGGTGGAGGCTGAATTGGCGGAGATGGATGAAGCCGAGGCCGTAGATTTCCTCTCCAGTTACGGACTGCATGAAAGTGGGCTGGTGCGGCTCATTCGGAAGAGCTACCAACTCCTGGGGCTCATCAGCTTTTTCACTGCAGGAGAGGACGAGTGCCGCGCCTGGACAGTACCTGCCGGGTCAAAGGCGCCGCAAGCTGCCGGAGCCATCCACACCGATCTCGAACATCATTTCATTCGCGCCGAAACCATCCGCTGGGACAATCTGCTGAAGGCCGGGGGCGAGGCGGCGGCACGCGCCCAAGGGACGCTTCGCCTGGAAGGCAAGGACTATGTGGTGCAGGATGGCGACGTCGTGCACATCCGGCATAGCGGATAAAACGGATGCTCAGAATCTCAATTTTGCTCGGCTTGCTGGCAGCGTTGGCCGACGTGGCAGGCGGCCTGGTTCTGGTGCGCGCCCGGGGTGTGGAACGCTACCTGCGCTACTTTGTGGCTCTGGGCGCCGGCTTTCTCATGGCCACAGCCCTTCTGGAAATGGCGCCTGAAAGCCTGCGCCTCAGCCCTCGGTTGGGGCCCATCCTCATCATGGCAGGCTACTGTGCGGTACACCTCCTGGAGCACACCATCAACGCCCATTTCCACTACGGCGAGGAGACCCATCACAACGAATTTGTCACGGCGCACACCGGCTATTCGGTTCTTGGTGGGTTAAGTGTGCACGCGATTTTCGACGGGGTAGCCATCGGCTCCGGCTTTGTGGTCAACAACTCGATGGGCTGGCTGATTTTTCTGGCAATTTTTCTCCACAAGGCGCCGGAGGGTTTCACCATGGCCTCAGTGATGCTGGCCAGCGGACGCAGCCGCACCGCGGCCTTCTACTCTGCCGTGGCCTTGGCGGGGGCCACCCTAGCCGGGGTGCTGGTGATCGAGCTTGCTCCGCATTGGATGCCCTATGGCTTACCGGTTTCGGCCGGCGTGGCACTCTACGTGGGCGCCAGCGACCTGGTGCCGGAAGTCAACCGTGAGCCGGGAATCCACATGGCTCTGATATTTTTCCTGGGAGTGGGCGGATTCCTGCTGCTGCGGGCGCTGCTGCCGTCGCTATAAGAGCCTGTCTAAAAACTCGAAAGCACTGCCGGTGCGGGAAAAGAGGGTAGGCATCGGGAGTGAGCACCGTGAAGCACGGCGATGGTCGCCGGTCAGTACCGATGAGTAACCCCACCCCCTTCTCCCCCTATTCTGTAAGTAAATTATTTATTTTCATTGGTTTATGGTCTGGTCATCGCTGCAAAATATTGATTCCGCAGATGTTAGCCGCAGAATATAGAGATCAAAGGAGTTAGAACTGCATTTCAGTGCGTGGGGGTAGTTGCCTCCCAAATTCAGGAAGACAAGCACCCTTCTGCACTTGGCCGTGCGCAGCTTCACAGTGCGTGGGTCCAGTGGCGATGCTCTCCACCCTTGAACTCAACTCAAATTCAATTATGCGCCGCGCGCACATAATTCTATGCAAAAGAGCGGCCGTTCTCCGGGTTCGAAGGGGAGAGCATCCCTGGATTAAGTACAGTATCGGGCATTGTTGGTTTCTGGACAGGTTCTAAGGCTAAGGCGCATTTCGAGGCCCACTCGATTCTGCGCCCACAATCACCCAGAAGCCGGGCACTCGCCTACCGGATGGAGTTCTCCATCTGGGTAAGAGCCGCAATGTGGACCAGATCCGTCCGCACATCGACCTTTTCATTGAATACGCTCCGTATCGACTCCAATACACGCTCCGGCGTAATCATGCGCATGCAGACAGCGTCGTTGCAGGCTGAATTCTTCTGGTTCGCGGCAGTGACACACGGCGAGCAGGAAAGCTCGGCGGTGATTGACTCGGTGTTGCCCAGGCTGCCGTAGAGTCGCGGAGTCTCGGGGCCAAACAGCACGATGGAGCGGATCGGCGTAATGGCTGAAAAATGAGCTGGACCGCTATCGTTGGTTACCAGTACCGCGGAGATGTTGTAGAGCGCGGGCAGGCGAGTCAATCCATGTATTCCGGCAAAGCTGCGCACCCGTGGATGCGCGATGCTCTCCTGCATCCGGTTGGCCTCCTCGCGCTCATCTTGCGACCCGGTAATCAGCACCAAAGCGTCGTCCCACTCCTGGACCACCAGGGCAGCCAGGGAGGAGAAGCTCTCCAGTGGCCAGCGCCGCTGCGGCAGCATCTCTGAGCTATTGGGATTGATCAGCACGATGCGGTGGCACTCCGGCCGATAGCCGGGGTACACTTCACGGACCAGCACGCGCATCTCTTCCTTTTCCGCCTCGGAAACATGCCGGATGGGCACCCGGATCTCCCGGTCGGAGACATGCGTTTTTGAGTAGGGGGTCTCGGGCGCGGGGGCAAGCAGCGCATTCACCATACAGACATAGTTCTTCGCAACATGAATGTGGGCGTTGTAGTTCACGCAGTGAGTCATCATCTTGCCGCGATAGAGGCCCTCACCATGAAAACGATAGAAGCCAACCTTTCGTCTGGCTCCGGAGAGCCCGGTCAGCAGGGCCGAGTAGCGCGAAAATAGCTCCAGATCCACCACCGTATCGATCTTGGTCTTGCGTGCCCAGCGCAGAAACCGTAACGAGTCAATCGCCAGAGCTGCCAGGCTGGTTTCTCGAATAGTCACGATGTTGGCCTCGGGAACGGTATCGAGCAGTCGCAGACTATCGACATTTCGCGCGAAGATCAGAAAGAATATCTCGGCGTCGAGCGCGTCCTTGGCCTTTTGTATCGCGGGGTTGGCAATCACCGTGCTTCCCATTTCCGAAAGCTCGATAAACAAGACCCGTCGCGGCCGGTTTGTGCCATTTGGCGTAGAAAGTAATCGCAGCCACTGTGTGCACAAAAAGCAAAGCGGTATGCCGATCCAGTAATCGAGGGCCCGCATCGTCCGTAGCTTCATAACCTGAACCCTCTAGAGCGCTCCGGTTCCGGGTCAAGCCTGACCTCGGAAGCGCCGGTATGAATGAATGATGGTAACCGGGCCACCCGGCGCCGCCCAGAAGGGCAGGCAGAACCCGCGCTCGGTCACCACCATTTAGACTACAGTTTGCCGAACAGGAATTGACGGCCCAAGAGCCCCCACAGCGCTGCAATCACCGCTTTCTGATTGGACGATGGGAGAAAATTTCCGGCTTTATTTGAAGGGTTGTGCGATTCACCCGGACTCGCGGTGCGAGTGATGGGAGATCAGACCGCTAGTGTGGTGTCTCTGAAGTTCATTGCATAAGTTGAGGTCCCGAACTGCAGGTCCTTCGACTCCGATTGGCGCAAAATACGCGCCAATCTTCGCTCAGGATGACAGCTCATTTTTTGATGAGAACTTTAGACTCAGGACACTGGAGCAGGATTCCGGTTGGAGTGCAAGGGTTGAATACGTTGGAAATTCTGCGTAGACATAATATCTCGCTCATTCTGGCTTTCTCCTTTGCCGGGCTGGCCGTAATGGGCTATCACCCCGGTATCGAAGACGACGGCGTCTATCTCTCTGCCGTCAAAGCAAATCTGAATCCCGCGCTCTATCCGCACGACTCCGAATTTTTCCGCGTGCAGCTCGAGGCTACATTCTTCGATAAATGGGTGGCTGGATTTGTTCGCTGGACCGGTATCCCGGTGGCAGCCACGGAGCTCCTGTGGCAGTTTGCGTCGATTGCGCTCATCATCGCGGGCTGTTGGAGCATCGCGCATTTCCTGTTTGCCGAGGCCCGAGCGCAATGGGCTGGCGTTGGCTTGGTCGCCGCCATGTTCACACTGCCTGTTGCAGGCACTGCGCTTTATCTTGTTGACCAGCACCTCCACCCCCGCAATGTAGCCACGGCGCTCATCCTGCTGGCAGTCTCGCGCATTCTGGCCGGTAAGCGCTGGCAGGCGGTTCCGCTGCTTCTGCTCTCCTGCATGCTCCATCCCATCATGGCTGCCCTGGGCATCTCCTTCTGCTTTTTTCTCACCATGGCCCTGCTGGAACCCGTTCAGGTGTGGCTGCGTTCCCTGCGCCAGTCGTTGGCCGTCGCGGTCCCGCTGGGATGGCTATTTGAACCTCCTACTCCGGTCTGGCGCAAAGCCCTGGCGACTCGCGCCTACTGTTTCCTCTCCCAATGGACCTGGTACGAATGGCTGGGCGCGCTTGCGCCTCTTTTTCTTTTCTGGCTTCTGTGGCGGATCGCGCAACGCCGCGGCCAAGTGCCGCTAGCGCGGTTTGCGCTGGCGGTCTTCGCATACGGTGTGTTTCAACTGATTCTGGCAATTGTCCTGCTGGACACACCCGCTCTGATTCGCCTCACGCCTCTCCAGCCCATGCGCTTTCTGCACTTGATTTACTTCTTTCTTGCGCTGATCTCCGGCTGTTTGCTGGGCAAATACCTGCTGAAGACCAGACCATGGCGATGGGCTCTGTTTCTGCTGGTCATCAACACGGGCATGTATGCCTCGCAACGGGCGCTTTTCAGCGCGAGCAGGCACCTGGAATTGCCGGGTACAGAGCCCACCAACCCCTGGTTGCAGGCCTTCGCATGGATTCGCTTGAAAACGCCTCCTGACGCCTACTTCGCCTTGGACCCCTATTACCTTGAAGCGCCCGGTGAGGACTACCACAGCTTTCGCGCCTTGGCTGAGCGCAGCCAACTGGCCGACGCCGTCAAGGACACGGCAATGGTTACCCAAGTCCCCAACCTGGGCCCTGCGTGGGACCGCCAGGTGGCCGCGCAGAGCGGATGGAACAGTTTCAAACTGGCCGATTTTGAGCGGCTGAAGATGGTTTTCGGCGTGAACTGGGTGCTGATCAAGTATCCTCAATCGGCGGGGTTGGCTTGCGTGTGGCATAACGAGGCCCTGTCGGTTTGTGAGATTCCGTGACGCCTGATTCTCACGCCATCGAGAACACTTTGCGTGTTGGGGGCTTTATCCGCGAAAATGAGAGAGTTACTCCCAAGCCGACACGCGGACCTGGCGACGGTCGATGTACCCCAGCGTCTAAGATTCGGTGGCGCCGTCCATGCCGCCTCGCGGTTGGGCTGACCGTCGGGAATCGAAGGTGCTGCCTGCGGGAGGATATTTCTCGCTATCCGTCTGGTGGCCCGCACAGGAGAAAGCATGAGGGTTGGGCCCAACACGCGCTTACCGATTCTGCGTCTTGCAGCACTTACGGTTGTTGCCTTTTTTCTTCACGGTTACCATTTGGGAGTTGAAGACGCTGAGATCTATCTGCCGGCAGTAAAGAAAATCGCCCACCCGTCTCTTTATCCATATGCTACGGAATTCTTCCTTGCTCACGGACATCTATCGCTGTTCAGTCCACTCCTTGCGGGAACGGCCATACTGACGCACCTCCCGGTAGATTGGACAATCCTGGCCTGGTACGTAGCCTCTCTTTTCGGCATGCTGCTTTCCGGCTGGCTGGTGGCAGCGGCCTGTTTCGAGTCGTCGCGTGCCCGATGGAGCGCTGTGCTCATCATGACGGCGGTACTCACGATGCCGGCCACAAATACCGGTCTGCTTTTGATGGACCCCTATCTGACCGCCCGGTCGCTTTCGACCCCGCTCACCTTGTTTACATTGGCCGGCCTTCTTGAACGGAAGTACGCACTCGCTGCCGTTGGGGTGCTGCTCACCGCTGTGATTCATCCTCAGATGGTGGTCTACCTAGCCTTCCTGATTGGCGTCCTCTGGTTGATGGGGCGTGCAAAAAGAGAGGCGCAGAAGCCGGAGCCCATGCTGGTGGGATCGTTTGTGGGTCTTCTCCCGGGAGGCTTCCACCTGGCCCCTGCAAGTGGCCCTTACCGTGAGGCTCTTTATTCGCGCGATTACTTCTTCCTTTACAACTGGTCCTGGTATCACTGGGTCGGGATGCTGGCGCCGCTGGCTATTCTGGCCTGGTTCTGGAAGGGCAATCTGCGTGGAACCCGAGCCGGATTTGCCCGGCTAAGCTTTGCCATGATCCCTTTCGGCCTGCTGTCGATTGCCGCTGCGGCACTAATCTCCAGCACGCCCTCTCTCGATATGTTTGCCCGCTTGCAGCCTCTTCGTACCTTCCACCTGATCACCATTGTCCTCGTACTTCTGCTAGGCGGGGTGATTGGAGAGTTCGCCGCCAAGGGGCGTCCATGGGTGATAGCCGCTGTTGCCATACCGCTCGCAGTTGGCATGTTCTTCGTCGCTCGTGAAACCTACCCCAACAGCCCTCAGATCGAGTGGCCCTCCACAACCAGCACCAATGCGTGGGTCAATACACTGCTGTGGGTGCGGGAGAATACACCCCAGGATGCTGTCTTTGCGGTCGATTCACGCTACTTTCTTCAGCCGGGCATTGACGCTCATGGCTTCCGCGCCATCTCTGAGCGATCCGCATTGGCGACCTACTACAAGGATGGTGGAGTGGTCTCACTCTTTCCCGATCTCGCTGAGGAGTGGAAACAGATGAGTAACGCAACCTATGGTCTCGACCATTTTCAAGCGCAGGACTTTGCACGGCTTCAAATTGAGTACCCGGCCGTCTCCTGGGTGGTTGTGCACGGACCCCCTCCGCTTGGAATGAACTGCCCCTACGATAGGCAGGGGTACGCGGTCTGTCGGATCTCATAACGTCAACACAACCCGAGATTGCCTCGGAATTTTGCGTGATGAGGCTCTTTCCGCGAAAATGGAATAAGCCATCCCATTCCGGCGCGGAGTCCGGTCCATGCTGAATCTTGTCCAGCGTCTCATTCTCGGTTGCCTACTGCTCACTGCCCTCGTTGTGGGACTGGTGGCAGTCACCCACCACGCTTTGACGGCGGCTGGCCAATTCCATCTTGCGATTGCCTTCGTCATCACCGTGGTGCTGGTGGAATTGGGGACTGTGCTTTTGGTGTTGCACCCCATCCGCATGGTCGCGCGGGACGCAAAAAAAATTGCTCAGGGCAATGTCGATCACCGCGTGGAATGGAGCAGCCGCGACGACTTCGGCGTGATTGCGAGTGAGTTAAACCGCATCGCGGTCCGCTTGCGCGAGCTGCGCGAATCCGAGGCTGGGCGCAGGCAGATGGAGTTTCAGCTTTCCGACGCCGTTTTGCAATCCATTTTTGAACCCATTATTGTGACAGACGCGAAGGGGCACATCCTCAAGGTGAACCAGGCTGCGATCGAAGTTCTGGGTGAAGCCGCCACTGACCGCATGGCGCTCACCAACACCCCCGGCGGCGACAAGATTCTGAGCGCAATTCGCGATGCCGTAGCCATGCAAAAACCAGTGGCCGCTGAGGACGACGCGGCTGTGTTGCCTATGCGCATCGGCAAACAGTCGCGCAGCTTTCGCCTGCGCACCACGCCCATGCGAGACTCCGAGGGCCGACTGCTGGGCACCGTCACCACGCTCGAAGATGTAACCACCCTCCAGGACACCGACCGCTTCAAGACCCAATTCATTGCGGTGGCCAGCCGCAAGCTGCGTGACCCGCTGCAGCAGTTACGCCGCGGTCTCTACGCGTTGGGACACGGTTTCGGTGGCGAGTTGCAACCGCTGCAGGCCGAGTTGGTGACCGCCGCGAGCAACGACTCGGAAAAACTGGACGATCTGATGGGTGACTTGATTGAAGTCGCGGAGCTTGACACGGGCAAGCGTGAGCTGCACCTGGAGCGCGTGCGACCGTTGCCCATGCTCAATGAAGCGCGCGACCGCTATTGCGACGAAGCCTCTGAAAAGCACATTCGCATGGAAGTGCAGGCCTACGCCGATCTCTCGTTCATTTCCGCCGACCGGCGTGCGCTGCGCTCCATTCTCGACAATCTGCTATCGAATGCTCTCCGTTACACCCCGCCCGAAGGCGAACTTCTGCTCGCCGCGGAGGAGATCAAGAACTTTGTACAGTTCACCGTGCGGGACACTGGCCGGGGCATTGAAGCCGAGCGGCTTGCTACCATCTTCGACCGCTTCAACGCCTTCTCAGAAACCGGCACTGGCCTGGGCCTCGCATTGGTTCGGCGGCTGGTAGAGTCGCTAGGAGGCCAGATTGCTGTTGAGAGCCGCCTGGGACACGGCACCACGTTCCGCTTCACTGTTCCTGTGGCCGTGCTGGAATCGGTCGTGCATCCGGTCGAGGTGGGCTGAGCTATGGCAGAGATCCAACTCGAGCGCCATCAAGAACCCGCCAAGCTGAGAATTTATATAGGGGCCGCTCCGGGTGTCGGTAAGACCTATCACATGGTGAATGACGCCCATCTGAAACGCAAGCAGGGCGTGGACGTCGTTATAGGCCTGGTGGAAGCACACGGGCGTCAGGAGACCACCGACCAGATTCGCGATCTTGAGATTGTGCCCCAGCGCGTGATTCCCTACCGTGAAGTCAATTTGAAAGAGATGGACGTGGACGCCATCCTGGCCCGCCATCCCGACACGGTTATCGTGGACGAACTGGCACACACCAACGTACCCGGAAGCAAAAACCGTAAACGCTACGAGGACGTGCTGGAATTGCTGGAAGCCGGCATCAATGTGATGACCGCCGTAAACATCCAGCACCTTGAAACACTGAATGACGCGGTCAATCGCTCCGCCAACACCATCATCCGCGAAACCGTGCCCGACAATTTCTTCAAGCGGGCCGACGAAGTGGTCAACGTGGATGTGACCGTGGAAGAACTACGTTCGCGCCTGCGTGAAGGCAAGATCTACGCCAAAGAGAAGGTTGAGCAATCACTCGCCAACTTCTTTCGCAAAGGCAACCTGAACCTGCTGCGCGAATTATCGCTGCGCACCACTGCAGAACAGGTGAGTAAGAGGGCCGCTGATTATCGTCGCACTCAGGGCCTGGAGCAGGCGCCTATTCCGGAGAAACTCATGGTGTGCCTCAGCACCCGGCCCGGTACTGAGCGCCTGTTGCGCGTAGGATCGCGCGTGGCGGGCCGCCTGGCCAGCAACTGGTATGCCGTCTATGTAACCCGTCCCGACGACGACAAAGGCCATGGCGATCCCGAGGCCTTCCACCGCCTTGAAGAGTACCAGCGCATGGCCCGCGACCTGGGCGCGCAGGTCGTTAACCTGACCGACAAGAACGTCGCTGACGCCCTTATCCGTTTTGCCCAGCAGGAAAATATTTCCCATGTTGTCTTTGGCCAGTCGGCGCGCTCTCGCTGGGACATTCTACTGCGCGGCTCGGTGCTCAACCGATTCCTCTCTGAAGTCCGCGACGTCACCGTACAGGTAGTCCCGATGCAAAAGCCGCTCCGCAAAGTTTAGACGGCCAGGTGCCAGATGTCTGGATTCTCAGACATGGGAGACCTCAACTCTCAACGGGTGCTCCATATCCTGCTTCCAAGCCCTGAGATTGGAACTGCACTATACTTACGACGCGGCAGGCAACGTGGTCACCGACAATATGAACCAGTATCTCTACGGTGGCGGGTGGCCCATATCTGACCACCCGAAGATGAATGGGTGCCCCAGGTCTCGCCCTTGAGACCTGGGAGGTTGGGTCTGGGGACTTTTGGTAGTCATGTGCGGACTCCCGTTGGTTAGACTCGCGCAATTCCTCGTGATTGGCCTTTTTATCGACCATGCATCGCTTTCCTTGCTTCCGTCTTCACCCTTCTTTGCCATTGATGTTTTAACGAGCTTACTGATCGTGAATTATCTTCTGAAGGCAGACGTCAGACGAGCATTCGGAGATCGCTCCTGAATCGTGCGGCTCGTATAAAACACCTCCGCGCCAGTCACCTCACCTCCAGGTGCCCCAACCTTGATCCAGCTAGAAGATGGGTGCCCCATCCATTCCACAGTTTCATCGTGGAATGGGTGGGTGGCCACGTCCGCACACCGGCCGCCTCGAACCTTTTGCAGAAAATAAAGTGTTGAGGCCGCAAAATCGAAATGAGGGAATGAGCGGTCAGGGATGAAACCGGTCCGTACCACGAGAGACCCCCCACCCCCTCCCCCCTGAAATGGGCGATTTCCGGGGGGTGTTTTCGGCCCGGCAGAGGAGATAAGCTACCTTTAATCAACGAGATGACAAATCAGCCTGCCAACCACCACGTTATCTTAATGGTAAACAGAACCCCCTGAAAAATGCCCTTTTTCGTCGCTTTTAAGGGGTTTTTTGCCGAGTTCGACAAGAAAGTGAGGCGTTCTTGACCAGCGTTGCTGTGAAACCAGACTTGGTGTATCCGCCTGCTACATTCAAACTTAGGCAGACGTCTACCGCAACCTTATGCACTTTTCGCCCACAATTGTCCTTGCAGTCTGGATACCCGCTGGCATTTATCTCTTCCACCGTTATCCGGCCCGCATTGCGATTCTCGCCAACTTCTTTGTTGGATGGGGAGTGCTGCCGGGAGCGCACTACATCGCGACAACCCAGGATTTCCCCTATTGGATTCTAGGCGTTTGCCTCCCCACGGACTACTTGTTCACCAAGGCTGCCGTCACCGGGCTGGCTGCCTTGGTGGGTATCGTTCTTTTTCGATTCGCAGATTTGAAGAAATTCCGGGCCGGCCTGTGCGATCTTCCCATGGCGGTGTGGTGCTGTGTGCCTCTTCTTTCCGCGGCCACTCATTGGAGCACATTTCCCGAAGGTTTCCGCGGTGCAGCGTACCAGACCATCTGCTGGGGCGTGCCCTGGGTGCTGGGCCGTATCTACTTTTCCGATCATGACTCTCTCCTTCTGGCCGCCAGGGCATGTGTGATTGCCGGGATTTGTTATGTGCCGATCTGCCTGGTGGAAATATGCATTGGGCCTCAGCTCTACGCCTTCCTTTATGGCTATCAACCCTACCGATGGGTGGGCGCGGAGCGTTACCTCGGCTTTCGTCCCATCGGCCTGCTGGAAGATGGAAATCAGTTGGGCATCTGGATGGCGGCGGCCACGCTTATCGCGGTCGCCCTCTATGCGCGGCGGTTGGCGCCGCGCGCTCTTGGCTTGCCCATGGGCTGGGCCGCAACCTTGCTGGCCGTCACCACACTCCTTTGCCAGTCAGTTGGCAGCGTCCTTCTTCTGCTTCTCCTTCTTCCATTCGTGCTGCTGCAACGCCGGTCTGTCTTGCGCAGGGCAGTCGCTGTCCTGGCCGTTGCCATTGTAGGATTCGCCTTGTTCCAGATGACCGATCGTGTATCGCTGCGCGCAATGGCGCAACACAATGGAGTGCTCCATTCCCTCGCCACCGCACTGGCCGATGTTGGCCGCCAATCGCTCGCCTGGCGGATTTCTCACGAGGAAAGCCAGATGACTCTCGCTCTGCAGAAGCCTCTTCTCGGATTCGGGAAATGGAACTGGTGGCAAGACGGTACTGTCCGTCCGTGGAGCCTATGGTTGCTGGTGTTTGGGATGTATGGCGTGATCGGCTTGATGGCCTTCGGATCGATCCTGTTCCTGCCGGTCCTCCGCGCCGCCTGGCCTTCCGGCGAAGTAAGTGATCCGGCCGGCTCAAGTCTCCGCTTGGCGCTGGTCGCGCTCATTCTGATGGTTGCCATTGACAACCTGCTTAACGGAGCGATGATTCTTCCGTACCTTCTGTTGATGGGCGGACTGGCAACTGATCGCGCCAGCCAAGGCGCGCACCGGAGTGGGCTGGGGGAGATTCCATGAGCGACGTCTTTCCACCGCGAAAGCTCCCCCCTGAAACGTCAATCGATGTGTGGGTAATCGAGCTTGGCGGCCCGCTGGAAGCCGGCATCAAGATTGACAGTATCTTGTCTATCGATGAACGCCATCGCGCGGAACGTTATGTGTTTGCGAAGGATGCATTCCGCTTTCGGCTTTGCCGGGCAATGCTGCGGCTGGGGCTGGCCTGGTATCTCGAAAAGGCTCCGCAGGAGGTTATCTTGACTACTGATCCCCGCGGCAAGCCGTGTCTTGCCGAGAGTTCTGTGCTGCACTTCAACGTGACGCATTGTGACGGGCTGGGGTTGATAGCTTTCACAACTCTTGGAGAGGTCGGGATTGACGTGGAGGATGGCCATCGCGACGTTGAAGCTCTGGACGTAGCTTCAGCGAATTTCACCAGCAACGAAGCAGCCATGATTGCCGCGGCAGAGACCTCGCAGGAACAGACCAGCATCTTCCTGCGCCTGTGGACCAGGAAGGAGGCCGTGCTGAAAGCCTCCGGCTATGGAATCCAGGGGGGTCTGGGCACATTTGACGTTTCGCAGCAGCCTCCGGCCATGGTCAAGCTGAGTCGTGCGCTGGACGACGATTCTGAACCCTGCTGGTTAGTACGGGATCTGGAACTGGCCAATGAATTTACCGGAGCCGTTGCTGCTCCGGCGGGAGATTGGTCGATCCTGCAATTGCCCGTTTGCAGCGAAGACTTAACCCGCCTTTCCTGAAGTCTCGTCCCGGTTTCTTGTGATCTGCAGACGCTGCTGGCGATCAGTTTCCCCGCGCGCAATCGTTGGCCTTATGCAGGTGGCGATGGGCAAGTACTCGCAAAGAGGCAACCCTCGCATAGCCGCCAGAATCCCAATTAGTGCACGGCAGCGGCGTCTCGGAGTTCCCGCTACTCACTACCAGGGAAAGGAATCTTCCTCCCGTCCGAGCGCCCAGGGCGTTTTGGCTGTTTTGGTCGACATTCATACCCCAAACAGGGCGGCTCTCCGCCCCCTGACCAACACCTTGGTTTGACTCTAATCAAGTCGTGAAGGAAAACGCCGCTTAAGCGCGTTTTCTAGATGTGCGCCTATTGGGAAAGCGGTTCAGTGACCTCGTGCTCGCAAAATCGGAGATCAAGAGGCGAGATCGGTCGACGACTCAGTCCTGACGCGCACCGATCGACACCCTGCATGAGGCGGCTCGCCGCGCGGTGTTGGCGGGTCTTGGTTGGAGTCGCTGTCACAAGCGGACGCAGAGGTTTGAGGTTGCCAAAGGTGTGCGCTGTGCAGATTTGACCAGCAGATGGTGCTTTGCGGCTGAGATCCTATCTAGGAGAAAACAGAGTCATTGTGCCGATCCGAGAGGGTGAAAGCTATGCACGGCGTATCGAGGCAAAGGACTGTTTCAGAGAGTGAGCTGGGCAATTGCGGAACCAAGGCAACGGCCCAGAGCGAGAATGCACACGACGTCGTCAGCGCGCCCGGTTGAATGAACAAGTTTCTGCTGTTTCTGATGGTAGTTTCAAGGGCTGTCTTTTGCGCCATCTACAAGCCGCAGATGTCGTGTAAAATAATTGGTATCTGCTAGTTATGACCTGTTTACAATGTTGGTAACCCTACCGGCATTACTACAAAAGGCAAGTGGATTACCAAAAAGGGATGGCAACTTCTTGCTAACTGTCATACGTTCGAGTTCTGCCCTTAGTGCAGCACCGGGAGAATGATAGTGACACCAATTACGAAAGCGCAGCTGGAGACGGAAGATGTGAACCACAGTGCAAACCGTGGTGCAGAGAAGGAAAGATGCATCTACCCGAACTTGAAGCTTCGGGTGTATACGACCGGGATGCGGCAGAATCGGCTGGCGAAGCTTGTGGGTATCGATGAGGCATATCTGAGCCGGATTATCAATGGCGTTCGGGTGCCGGGAAAACAGATGCGACTGCAAATCGCCCAGGTCTTGGGTTGCGATGCAGAATGGTTGTTCGAACAGGCCAGAGTCCAGGTTCCAGCGAACTCGGCACTGGAGAACACAACTGAGGTCGGCTAAGAAGGAAGTTCCGAAAGGTGTACCACTGCATCTTTGCTTTGGTTTCAGCGCGATAAACGTCTCGCTCTTTGAATCTCCTTAGACGATCCGCACAAACGGGAGTATATTTTCAGCGCTTGATTGGGAGCGACATGGGCGAAGCCTGTTTCGAGTTGAAATCTCAAGTTTCCGAGATGCCGATTCCTGGGCAGTTGAGCCCGGCTTGGTACTCGGTGCAGACGGTTTACCGCTGCGAGCACCGCGTATCCAGGGATCTGGCCACAAAGGGCTTTGAAACCTATCTTCCAGTCTTGCCTGAAATGCACCAATGGAAGGATCGCCGCAAGCTCATCGAAGTTCCGGCATTCAGTGGCTATTTGTTTGTGCACTATGAGCCGAGCTTGCGCAACCGAGTAAAAGTGTTGGAAACGAGCGGGATTGTTCGCTTGCTGGGGGGCAATCACGCACCCAGCCCAATACCCGAAGCTGAAATCGAGGCTGTTCGCCGCATTCTCGGAAGCGGCGAGGCCTGCAACCGTTGCGATGCGCTAACACCCGGATCCATGGTGCGGGTCATGCGCGGACCCCTCGCCGGCGTACAAGGACGACTGGTGCGGATCAAGAATAGCCTTCGACTGGTAGTTGCGATCTCAATCTTCTCCCAGGCCATCTCTGCCGAGTTGGGCCTGAACGACGTGGAAGCTCTCCACGACCGTTCCAGGACTCACAGCTTCGATTAGGGATCGCGTGCGAGCGAACCTTCTTTCTTTCAAATAATTCGGGTCGAACCATTTTGCCGATCTGCCTCAAAAGGCTGGGCGACCCTCCCCCAACGTAGAACCGTGGAGCGATAACCGATGCTTGAACCAAGAGAGACTCGTGTTGCGATCTTGGGAGTAGCCGTAGACAACCTAACGATGGATCAAGTTCTGGACGCCGTGGAAGCCAAGATTGCTGAAGGCGGCTTTCACCAGATTGCGACCGCCAACGTGGATTTTCTCCTGAAGTCGGTCCACGACGAGGAGTTGCACGAGACACTTTGCCGCTGCGACTTCGTCCTCGCTGATGGAATGCCGGTTGTGTGGGCATCCCACCTGCTGGGGACGGGGCTGAAGGAACGCGTGACGGGAGCCGATCTCGTGCCGCGCCTGGCTGATCTGTCGGCTCGGAAGGGGTATCGTATCTTCCTGCTGGGTGCAAGCGAGGCCAGTTCCTCCGGTTCAGCAGCCTGGATGGAGAAGACTTACCCCGGCGTTCGCATTGTCGGACGCTACTGCCCCAGCTATCAGACGCTCGAAGAAATGGATCACCAGGAAATGCTGACTCGCATCGAAGCGGCGCAGCCGGACATTCTTCTGGTGTCGTTCGGAAATCCCAAGCAGGAAAAGTGGCTGGCGATGCATCGCCATCAGCTGAATGTCCCTGTCTGCATCGGAGTCGGCGCTACTTTTGACTTTTTGAGCGGTAGGGTCTCCCGTGCGCCCGCCTGGATGCAGCATAGCGGACTGGAGTGGCTTTACCGGACGATACAAGAGCCATCCCGGCTGGCGAAACGCTATGCCAGTAACTTGGTGGGCCTGATGCGGTATCTCCCCGTGCAGCTTACTGCGTTCGCAGTCCAGACAAAGCAACATTCCCTGGCGGAGGTTACGAGCGAGACGGTGGGCATGACGACTGTTCTTCGCGTCGACGGCGATTTCACCGGCTCAATGCTGCCGAAGTTTGAAGCCGAAGTGCGCAAAGCGGTTCTTTCCCGCTCCCACGTGGTGGTTGACATGAGCAGAGCAGGTTACATCGGGGCAGACGCGCTGGGCTCCCTGATCCACCTGAAGAATCTTGCCCACACGTGGAAGCGTGAACTGTGGCTCGTCGGCCTGCGGCGACTTCCAGCATGGGTTGTTCGTGCCACTCAATTAGGAACGTCGTTCCGCATCGCAGATAAGGTCGCGGAGGCGTTGCGGCGTATTGAGCCCGAGTTGGCAACAGCTCCTCAATCCGGACAGGACTGGGCGTTCTGCCGTATTGGCGGCCAGTTGATTCCGATTCACGCGCAGGAAGTGCCGGAGGTGTACCGCCAGGTTCGCCAGATGCTGAAGCAGCGTTTGACGGTTGAGCCCATTCCGGTGATGGCTTCCGCAGGCCCGGAAATGGGTGCACGGATTCAGAGCTGGTTCCCGTCCATGCCGGAAGAGTCGACGGCTTCAGGCAAGCTAAAGCTGATCAGCCCCAAGTCAGAAACGCCCTACGGCAGTCAATGGGACAGTGATACGGGTTCCAGTCTTCGTGAAACTGCAGCCCGGTAGGACTGAGTGAGCCCGAGCGAAAATCTATGATTCTATTTCTACTAATTCGCGCCGTTGGAGTCGTGCTTGTTGTTGCGACGCTGCCGTTACTGGCGGAACTTCTTGTTCTGACCCTCGCGGCTCTGGTGCCCATGGCGCGTGTGAAGGATGAAAGCGAGCAGCCGGAGGCATTTCCGCTTTCCGTCCTGATTCCGGCTTATAACGAGGAAGCTCTGATTGGGCGGTGCGTCCGAAGCATCCTGGACTCCACATCCTCCACTTGCAGTACGGAGGTGTTAGTGGTCGCGCACAACTGCAGCGACGCGACGGCAGCAGAAGCCGAGGCTGCGGGTGCGCGCGTGCTGGTGCTGAATGACCCCGCCCGGGCAGGCAAAGGATGGGCCCTGAATCTGGGTTTTGCAGCGGCGCTGGCCGGGCCTTCGCAGGCGGTCCTGGTGATAGATGCGGATTCTGTAGTTTGCCCAGGCATGGTTGAGGCAGTACAGCAGAAATTCAAGAGGGGTGCGCGTGCGCTTCAGTGCCGTTATGAGGTTCACAATTCCCAGGACAGTTGGCGCACCAACCTGATGACGCTGGCCCTGCGCGCGTTCAATGTGATTCGTCCCCGGGGACGTGCGCGTCTGGGACTCTCGGCGGGCATTTTTGGCAACGGCTTCGCTCTGCACCGGGATGTAATTTCCAGTATTCCCTACGGTGCATTTTCTGTTGTTGAGGATTTGGAGTATCACCTGAAGCTGATTCGAGCGGGGATTCGTGTGGAGTTTGTCGACACGGCCACGGTTCTAGGCGAGATGCCGGTCTCGGCAAAAGGCGCTCGAGTGCAACGGGCTCGATGGGAAGGTGGCCGCCTGCATATCATGAAACAGTGGGCTCCGCGGCTGATGGGCGGGGTGCTGCGTGGGCAAATGACACTCCTGGAACCGCTTCTCGACTTGCTGGCTCTGCCGATCACGTCCGAGGTTTCACTCCTGATGGTTGCGGCCTGCCTTCCTCTCACATGGCTTAGGTGGTATGCCCTGGTTGGATTTGCGATATTGCTCCTACACGTGACAGCCGCGTCAATAGGCGGTCCCGGACTGTGGAGAACTATGAAAGCGCTGATGTCTGCTCCAGCCCACATTCTCTGGAAGCTCTTGATTTTCCCGGAAATTTGGCGAGCTTCTCGTGCCAACGCACTATGGGTGCGCACAAACCGCGAATCTCCGGTGGACGGTCGATAAATCTGAAGGTGATTTAGAGGCTGCCCGGTTTTGTCGTCGATCTAGTATTTCCTACGATGTAACGCGCTTCCCCGCAGCTTGGTTGCGCCCGTCTTCAAGGAGTTTGTTGTGACCCAGTCGAATCTACCGCATGCACTCACAACCTGTGGTCTTCTTGTCATTGTGATGGGCATGGTTTGTCCACGGGCTGTCGTCGCCGGGCAGTTAGGCGGCCAACCCGTAGCGGAAGATCCGGCGCAAGCCGTCCAGCAAGCAGGCGATCCCTCTCAGCAGAACACACCGAATCCTCAATTGAAGCTGAGCCCCCTTGAAACGTTGCGCAGGTTCGAACCATCTGCGGACGAGGAGTACACGCTGGGAGCGGGAGACGAAATTACCATCCAGTATCCCGGCCGGCCGGAGCTGGCCAGCAAGGATGTGGTGGGACCGGATGGGCGCATTACCCTGCCGTTAGCAGGGCCGATTAAGGTCGCCGACCTGACCCGTGAAGCAGCCGGCAAAGCAATCGTCACCGCCATGTCGGCCTACTATACCAACTTGACAGCGACGGTCGAGGTGGTGCGATACGGCTCCAATCATGTGACCCTTCTGGGGAACGTGAAGAGTCCGGGCGCTATCGCATTCGAGCAGACACCGACTTTGCTTGAGGTGCTTTCCCGGGGTGGAATCGAGACCCGGCCTGACGGCAGCGTTCCAGAGCAGTGCGTGATCTACCGCGGAGAACAGGTGTATTGGGTCGATCTGCAGGAACTGCTAACCACCGGCAGTCCGCTGGCCGACCTTCGCTTGCGCCGCAACGACGTCATTTTTGTGCCTGCCTTATCCACCAAGACAGTCACGGTCATGGGCCAGGTACAGCACCCCGGCGAGATTTCGCTGCGTCATGACTCCACCCTCTCCTCCATACTTGGCGAAGCAGGGGGCGTCAGTGACGCTGCGGGTACGAACCCTGAACTCCAGATTGTGCACCGGTCCAAGGGAGGAAAAACCCAGTACATTCGCTTCAAAGACCTTCTCAAGCCCACTGGCGGCATGGAAGTCTCGCTCAATCCCGGCGACATCATCTATGTGCCAAAAAGCGGAATGGCCAAGATGGGCTTGGTCTTGCAACAGCTTGGACCGTTTTTGACGATGGGTAGTTTCGCGGCCTTTGCCGCTCACTGACTTTGAAGGATTGAAAATGCTCAATTTAATGCCCGATAATGCGACTCCCGGAAACACCAGCAGCTTGCCGCCGTTTCCACCGCGGCGGCCCGTCAGTTCCGTGGAAGTGCAGCGCCCGTATATCAACATCCCCGGAAGTCTCCGTCGCCACTGGGTCGTCGCCCTGTGCGTATTTCTCGGGTTTCTTGCCCTCAGCGCATTTGTCCTGTGGAAGAGAGCCAGACCCGTTTACGAGTCCCACAGCGTGATCTATGTTTCGCCCAAGTTTCCCAAGATCCTGTCCAGCGACTCTGAGGTCGAACTTCCCTATGATTCCTACGTCCAGGATCAGATCCAGACGGTCACGCGCTACGACATTATTGCGGACGCTATCGCCAAGCTTCCCTATTCCGTGAGGCATCAGTCCGGGCCCGCGCAGCCTTCTGAGATTCAGGCCCTGCAGCAGAGGCTCGATGTAACCAGGATCGGCTCAAGCTATCAGATGTCGATCGCACTTCGTGGTCCCTCGCCAGACGGTCTCGCTGACATTGTGAATGCGGTCACCGGCACATATGTTGATAGAGCGAAAAACGAAGAGTTCTACGGACTTGATGCGCGCCTGAATACGCTCCATCAGGAAAGGGAACGGCTGCAAAAAGACATAGACACCCACATGGCTGAGCAGGCGCAGCTCATGCAGCAACTTGGCGTGGCCATGATTCCGTCTGCGGAAGGCGCAACCAATCCGTACGACGAAACCAATGACAAACTGCGCGACCAATTGGCCAACGCGCGCATGGAGCGCGGAGCAGCAGAAGCAAAATTGGCTGCACTGAAGCAAGGCGGCTCTACAGGATCGACTGCAATGGACTCGGCCGCGGATGAGGCAGTCGCCGCGGACAGCGGCACCTCCATGATGAGGAGCACGCTGAACAGTCGCCGCGCCCAGTTGATGGAAGAGATGAATGGGTTGCGGCCGGATCATCCCATATACCAGAAAGACAAGCAGGAGTTGGCTTCAATTGAAGGCATGATGAATGACCTGAAACGCAAGGCCGCCGTCAGCCTCGAGGATAAATTGCGCCAGGACGTGGCGCGCACGCGCATGATTGAGCTCCAGCTTACCGCGGAATTAGGCGAGAAGACGCATACAGCCACCTCCGCCGCACCCAAGTTTCAGAAGGCTTCAGAACTGGGGCCGCAGATCGAGAATCTGCAGAAGGCATATGACGCAATCGGCGACCGCATCCGCGATCTTGAACTCGAAAGTAGCTCGCCTGGATCGATCCACATGTCCACAAACGCCCTCACTCCACTGGGCCCTGAGAAAAGCAGATTGCTCGTCTACCTGGCCGCCTTGATTCTCCTAAGTCTGGCTTTCGGCGCAGCGGTCCCGGTTGGGATTGACCTGCTCGACAGCAGAATCTACACCTCTCAGGATGTGGAGCGTGTTGTTGGCTTCCACCCCCTCGGTGTTTTGCTCGACGATGACGAATTTCACCAGGAGATCACTGGCGAGTACTATTTCCGCCTGGCCGCGGGCATCGATCATGCCGTACGTAATTCCGGGGCGCGTACCTTCCTGTTCACCTCTGCGGCGCATGGCAGCGGAACCAGTACTGTAGTGAGGAACCTGAGCGACAAGTTGCGCAGTCTTGATTTAAGAACGCGGACCATTGTGGCATCTGCGGTTGAAGAGCTGGCCTCCTCGTTCGATGGCACTTCTACGCGGCCCGAACTGCTCCTGACAAGTCGAAACAAGACCGACGAGATGCAGCCGGCCACTCTTTCGGGGCTCGCCACTTCTCCCAACTTCACGGGACACCGCAGGGGCCAGGACTCGCCCGCACCCAATCCAATGGCCCGGGCGGTGCATCACGCGGGAGAGCAATACGACGTGGTTCTAATTGACGCCAATCCGCTGCCAATCTCGGCGCATACTGAGTACCTGGCACGCGTTTCCGATGCTACCGTGTTGGTGGTGAGGTCCAGCACGACCACCAAGCAGGAATTGGATCGAGCCGCGCGGCTCCTTGACCGGCTTGAAGTCGCCGGGGTCGCCGTGGTCTTGAACAAGATGAGTCTCGGTAGGGCAGATAACGCCATGAAAATAGAACTTGATCGATACGAGCAATCCTTTCGCCAGCGCCATCCCGCCTCGAAAGGTTCAGCGCACCGGGGCAACATCAGCGTCTGATCCCAGGAACAGAAGGACCCCAGTCAACACGGTCAAGAGCGCTGGCCAGTGATACAGTCGTATCCGCTGCCGCGACGAGCCTGCGGCCATCCTATGCGCCCTCTTGAAGTCTCTCTTGTTGTCCTTGTGGTTGGCTCAGCCGTGTGCCTGATGTCCGGCCCTTTGCAGAAAATCGGCCAGATATTCGTGATCCTTTCACTGGTGTTCGCGGTCGCACAAGGAGCTCTTGAGGGCACACACTGGCAATTACTACCCGCATATGCAGCCATCGGGCTTCTCTGCCTGGTCGCCTTGAGGGGTAGTGTCGAGAGGCCGCGGCTAGGGATCGTCGCCGTCTCGTTGGCACTCTTGTTCACAGTCGCAACTGTCGTCTTCTGCCTCGTACTGCCGATGTTTCGCCTGCCTCGGCCAACTGGGCCCTATCCGGTCGGCACGGCGATCCTTTACTTCAAGGATTCTGCGCGCGTCGACGATGCTTCCCCCGTCGCAGGCTCCCCGCGAGAACTGATGGTTCAACTTTGGTACCCGGCAGAGCCTTCCGATAACCGCATCGCAATGTATCGCCGGCTGCGAGAGACGGAGCCTATCAGTTCTTACCAGAGCGTTTTACCCACCAATTCACGGCTTAATGCCCCAGTGGCAAGTGCGGGCGGTCCGTTTCCTGTGATCCTCTTCAATCATGCATGGCACAGTAGGCGAACCAATGACACCTTTCTTACCGAGGAACTCGCAAGTCATGGCTATGTTGTCGCCAGTATCGATCACACATACAACGCCAGCGTTGTTTTATTCCCAGATGGACGGGTCATCCACGAAAACACTCCTCACGAATTCGACGATCTCGAAAGCAGTACTCCGGAGCGCATCCGAAGCATTTGGGACAAGGAGCTACAAAAGTGGACGGCAGACCAACGATTTATCCTTGATCGCCTTGAGACCATGAATCGCTCCGCCGGTACGGCCTGGTTCGGACGACTCAATACCAACATGGCCGGAGCCATCGGCCATTCCTTTGGCGGAGCCGCAGCTACCCAGTTGTGCGCCAAAGACCCACGTGTTCGCGCCGCCGTCAATATGGACGGCTGGTTCTTGGGCGCAATTCGTGCGCGAGACCCGAACCGGCCGCTGTTGGTGATGGATACCTCGGTACCGAACGCGACCCCGAATCCAAGCGCAAAGGTAGAAGACGTTCTTAATGCATCGGATTCGGCCGATTTGGAGGCGTCTCTCCACAAGTACGGCGGATATCTGCTATTGGTGAGAGGGGCTGCCCACGAGGATTTCACTGATCAGCCTCTGGTTTCGCCGCTGCGCATGATTTCACATAGAGGTGCAGTCCCCGCCGAGCAAATGCAGAACATCGTGCGGACTTATGTGCTGGCTTTTCTTGACGAGATGCTTCGCGGCAAAGATTCCGGGATCCTTCGTGCGAATTCCAGCCCCTACCCGGAGGTTTCGATCGAAGAGTGGCCTGTAGCCTTGAACAGCGGCGCCTCGCCGATCGGCGCTAAGTAGATCGATGGTGACCGTTGCCATTTCTGGTCAGCAGCCTCAAAAGCTGGTTTGTCCGCTATCCTAAGTGGACGCGCCGCCATTATAAGACCCTTCCCCGTTACAATGACTTAACCCGGAAAGAGGACCACGCGTTACAAACAGAAATCGATTCCCCAAATTCTCTTTGTTACGAGAGGAACCTATGCCTGCAACTTCCGAACACATCATCGAATGTGCTTCCGACATTTTCACGCGGAATCTGAACCGGTTGCCTTATGAATTCACTCACAGTCTGGCCGGCAACCCGCTCTTTGAGCTTCCCCGCCTTGTGGAACTAGCGGAGCACGTGGCAACCCGTAACAATCCCCATCTCCCGGGTGGCGACGTTTATTTCAATGAGGGATTGATCGAGGCAGGCGAGAAACCGTTGCGTCCTGACGAGCCGCGTACGGCTGCTGTCGATCTGATTCGCGAGATTGAGACAAGACAGGCATGGATCATCTTGAAACATGTTGAGCGAGAGGCGGGTTACCGCGAAGTCCTGGAGAACTGCATCCGTAACATTCTCGAACTTTCAGGACGCGACTTGCTGCGCAAGATTAAATGGTTTGAGGCTATTCTTTTCATCACTTCCCCGAACCGGGTAACGGAATATCATCTGGACCGTGAAGTTTCGTGGATTCTCCAGATTCAGGGTGACAAGGAAATTCATCTGTTCGATCGGGCAGACAAGGACATCGTTCCTGACGAGGAACTCGAGAACTACTGGACCGCCGACAATCGTGCTGCGTGCTACAAACCGCAATACGAATCCCGGGCCATGGTTTATCACATGAGCCCCGGAACTGGTGTGCACATTCCCATCAATACCCCACACTGGCTACGCAACAAGAACAATGTATCTGTAACACTCAATGTCAATTTTCAATTTCACGACCAGTATTGGGCGAATCTCTATAAGGCGAATTACTATCTTCGCCGCGCCGGCATCACACCCAATTCGCCCGGCGCCCATCCTGTAGCCGACCGTCTCAAGAGCCTGGCCTTTACCGCCGTGAAGAGAGTACAACAATCCATGAAGGGCCGCCCGCACATCCCTCCGGAAGCTCGCGAGCAAAACAAAAGAATCGCCCAGTTGGCGGGGTTGCGTTGATGCACTTCTCCGGTTCGTATTCAGATGGCAATTTCGTTCCCCGGACACGGACCTATCAGCCGCAAGCCCAGGAACAGGCAGCCGTGCCCTCATGCCGCGAATGAAATCAGATTCCCCTTTCTTGACTCCGGGTTGCCGCCCTTAATGCAATATCGATATCGAGCGTTAGAATAG
>PLSM01000017.1 GCA_003165075.1 Acidobacteriaceae bacterium
TCATATTTGACCCACTTGCGAGTACACGTCTCGGGTCCAATGAGAACCACCGAGACAGAAGTTCCCTTCAGTTGCTCCGCAATCCATTTCTTGATTGCTGCCTCACCGCCCTTTTCGATCGACTCCCACGCAGCCTTATCGACGTAGCCCGCCTCATCGTCGCCGTCCTTCGTTACAGCATGATTGCGCACTACGGCAGCGCGTTGTGCGTCCCGCTCATAATGAAAGCTAAAAAAAACTTTACGTGCCATACGTTCTCCGTTCCTGCCACCACCCGAAAGTACGGGGCAGTTGCCGACGCAGTATACTTCTTTTCGCGGTTCCCCATGCGGTCGCTGCCGTCTGGTGAGGAATTCTAGCGCGTTACCTTTAGGGTAGGCGAGCATCAGCAACCCTCGCGGATAAATCAGCAGGCCGCTAACTCATGGCGACCTGCTAGTTTACAGCTACTTGCTGACGATTTCCGCCGTTCCCTTGGTGGGTATTGCGATTGGAACACCTTCGACGACGAACGGCATCGGGTTGGTACTAATTGTATTGCCAGTCCAAGAAGTGCCAGCCAGGAACAGGTAGACGACCTGGATATGCCAATCGCCCGGAATAGCTCCGTCAGGAAGTTTCACATGGAGTAGGAATTCCTTCCGGTCTTTGTCGGTCGGCTCTCCAGAGTTGACTGGCAATTCTTGGTCCACCTTGACGGGTGAAAGACGAACCTGGAAGTAAGCGCCTGGCGGAAGCGGGTCGTCCAATGTCAGCTTGAACGTTAGGTCGCTTCCTGCGTGAATGTGAGTGACATCTGCCTTCAGTTCGGCTGACGCTTTATCGCCGCTTTGGCTGAAGGCCACTGCCGGCGCGAGGACGAGTAGCAAGAAAAGTGTTGTTGTAATTCCGCGAATGTTCATCTTAAACTCCTTCGCTTCCCGTTGAAGCGTGCCGCAGTAAAACCGAAGGTTTCGCCGCGGAGGTACTTCCCCAAAAGCTAGTCAGGCGACTTGGAGCCCTGACCAAGCCCACCTTGCCGCCTCTGTTACGAAAACGGAATTCCTTTTGCCGGTCTGGTTAGCGGCCTCCTGTGCGACGTCTCGACTCTGATCGCAGGCTAAATTTCCGGCGCCGTAGTATTCAGCCCAGGGAAGACGAAAAGTGCGACCATCGTCCGCCCGAATGAGCCGAGAAAACCCTCGTTGCTCCATCGCAGCGTGCAAGACGTTGTAATCATCCCAAGTTGCGTCATGGAGCTCGATCCTAACTGTAAAGCTGGCCATTCTTGCCTCTCAGATTTGCCCTTTCTTCGCCAAATGCGATTTGACTGCATTTGGTATTGACTTCAATGAGTATCACATGATACTCTTTCTTTTGTCAAGCACTGACAAAATGAGCCTTGGTGTTCAAATCTGGCATCATATGATCATGCCTGCGGGAGCAATCGTTGGCTGTAGAGGCAGAGTGGGATGAGATTTGTCGTGAGCTTCTGCAGTTGGCGAAGCGCCAGAACTGTAGGAGTACGCATTTCAGCCCTTCAATTCCGTGCGACTGGGCTCCCGAGTCTGTTATGGATCCGCGCTTCGCCATGTATTTCACGCCGAAGGGTGCTTGGTCCTACATCATCGAGCTACTCGAATCAGGACACCGGTTCAAAGCAGTACCTATGAAAAAGCCCCCCAACACAATCGCATACGAGACCGTTATCGACTGCGGGCCCAAACTCCCTGCACTGTACATCAAGGTGCAGATTTACAAGGGAATGATCTTAGGACGGAGTTTTCATAGCTGTGTTAAGTGACAGAGAGGATTTTGAAATGAGCACAATGCGTAACGATGGACACGATGAAACGGTTGTATGTTTTGATTGCGGCTCATCGGACGTGGCGAAGGCATTGCAGCAGCAAACGTTTCAGTACGGAAATGGAGAGTCAGCTGTTAATTTGACGGCAGAAATGCCTGTCTATACATGCAAGACTTGCGGCTATCAATTTGCTGGACCCGAAGCTGATGATGCTCGCCATGAGGCTGTATGTCGGTATCTCGGTGTGTTAACGCCCGCGGAAATCAGCGCAGTCCGGGAATCGACTGGGTTAAGCCGTATTCAGTTCGCTGAATGCACTGGAGTCGGCATTGCCTCTCTCAAGCGTTGGGAAACGGGAATTCTCATTCAGAATGCAGCTAACGACCAGTTGATTTACCTCATGACCTTTCCCGACAACATCATACGTCTGAAAAGGAGAGATCATTTTGCTCTGCTCGATCTCTCAGATCTGTCGTCCGGATCGGAAATAGCTAGCAGGCACGTGCACAGCAATCATTTCCGCGGTAAGTGTATCCAGCCCGACAGCTTGCAATTGCGTCGTGCCCAGAGATTTGTTCTATAGCCGGGAGAAATCAATGTACATTGTTACCTTCTATTCCTTCAAGGGCGGCGTCGGCAGAAGCATGGCTTTGGTCAATGTTGCCGCTGAACTTGCGCGACGCGGAAAACGTGTACTCGTAGTCGATTTTGATCTTGAAGCACCGGGGCTCGACACGTTTGATATTACGAAGTCCGACGAGCGCAACAGGGGAATGCTAGATTTCGTCTCCGATTTCCTCAAGACAGCCGAGGTTCCGGATGTAAGAGAGTATGTGTACCAGACACAAGTCAATTTGGGCGGAGGGAAGCTTTGGGTCATGCCCGCAGGTTCCCAAGACGGTGAGTACCAAAACCGCTTCCGGTCATTCAATTGGTCAGGTCTTTACGCAAACCATAATGGTTTTCTTCTGTTCGAGGATCTTAAGGCCCAGTGGAAAGACTTGTTGAAAATTGACTATGTCCTAATCGATTCCAGGACAGGGCACACAGATGTTGGAGGCATCTGTACAAGACAACTGCCGGATGCCGTCGTGATCTTCTTCTACCCAAACGAACAAAACAGACTTGGTCTCTCATCGATCGTTTCGCAGATTCGCAAAGAGACCACGAGCCCTCTGGACAACAAAGATAGAAGGATCCAGCTTCATTTTGTCCTGGCTAACGTACCCGATCTCGATGATGAGGACGAAATACTCAGAAACGAGATGAGCAGGTTTGAAGAGTCGCTCGAATTCGCCGGCCCAAGTGCGATTATTCACCACTACGACAGCTTGGCACTCTTGGACCAGGTGACATTCACCGTCAGCCGCCGCCGGAGCAGATTAGCGAAGGAATATGTTGAGCTAACCTTGGCTATCCTCCGAAAGAACATCGAAGACCGTGAAGGTGCTTTGGCGTTTCTAGATGAGTATCGTAGGCGAGGACGGGCGGATACAAGCATCCGCGACATCGACGCCGAGAAGCAACTCCAAGAAATTCGAGATAACCATTGTCACGATACTGAGGTGCTCAAGAGACTTGCGGCCGCGAGGGTACGGGAGGGAAAGCCCGAGGAGGCCCTTTCAATTCTCACGGAAGCGATAGGCACAGGCACCGAGATCCCCGATTTATTGCTCCGGCGAGCGCAGATTTACTCTTTGTTAAAGCAGACGAAACAAGCCATCGAGGATCTAAAACAAGTCATGATGAGTGCCGACGCGACCGGCGTCGAACTCGGAACAGTAATTCGTATGCTTCGCTCAATGCAGACTGATTGGGTTAACCTAGTCTCTCAATCCCCCGTTCTCGATCGGCTTGAACCGGATGTCGACATTATTCGTGAACTCCAGTATTCGCCTGAGACATTGCCGCTCGCGGTGCGACTACTATGGAGCTGGTTGGCGGACGTTAAGGATGAATTCCAACGTGACACTCTGAAGAATGAATTGTCGCTTTGTTTTATCGGCATGGGGAGCTACGAAGATGCACGGAACATCATCAGTGAGGACAAGTTAGATGCAGGCAATCCAAATATCCCGGCGATCTTCAATTACTCTATGGCGCTCTGGGGTCTGGAAGGTGTAGTTCCCACTGTTCTTCTGCGTCGTATTGCCGACCTTACGAATGACTACAACGAATCCCGAGATCCTAATAACCTGCAGTGCTTATCGCTTGTGCACGGACTAATTGGAAACATTGAGGTCGCTGACCAGTTTCTTAATCGTGCACGAATGATGAATCTTCGCCGACGCGCATCGTCTTTCAGTTGCTGGTCATATCTGATGGTTTCAGTCAACGACTTTACAGAGGACTTAGATGAAATGAAAGTCTCATTCAGAGGCGAACGGGTCATTTCAAAGTTTCTGCGACGCAATTCCACAAAAGCTCCAGACCCTACATGACCTGAAGGTCGAGGTGTTGTTGCGCGAGCCTCGCACACGAGTCAATTCGGCCGTGTCCTGTGAAACCACGGACCCAAACCTGCGTATTCGAATCGCGATTCTCAGGATCAGCCCCCTGAAACGCCCAGGCTTCGGAGAACTGCTATCCCAACCTCAGCTAACGGAAAACTGACGCAGCGCCAACATAGGTTTGCTGATCCGGCATCAGCCAGCCCGAACCGTATCAACGCGTGTTTCGCGATTCGTGCGTTTGCCGGTGTGCGAACAGTGTGCCGGCAAACTCGAGCGAAACTCAGTCGGAACGAGATCGGGAAGGTCGCCGCCCGTCCTGCCTCTGCCCGACAGAGTTCGCTCACTAGGCGTTCGGATCGAGCGCAGATCTCGCATACAAAACGCAGTCCAAAGGCGAACCTGCGCAACGTTCTGGAAGCAATGGCATAAATCAGTTACCACCGATTCGGATAAGCACCAACGCCCGGGAACATGATTGTTCCGGGCGTTGGCGGCGCGCTTAGATCCCGAGGCCCGCCGCCGCGTTCTCGCGAAAGATCTCGCCCGAGCGGATATAGCGCCGCAAAGTCGCAACCGTTTTGTGACCCGTTTGGCGCATGATGATGAATTCCCGAACGCCGTTCATTGCGGCCTGGGTCACGCATCCAGCGCGGAGGCTGTGCCCACCAAGCGGATCAACATTCATTCCGGCCCGCGCAGCAGCCCTCTTCAGGAGCTTTCCAATTGAGTCTTTGTGCAGGCCGCGCCGCGCGACATGTCCATAGCGGACGACCGACCGGAAGACCGGGCCTTCTCGAATCCCGGCCCTGTCGAGCCACTGCCGGAGAGAGCGGACCGGACACGTATCTTGACTTGTTCCGAAGGGCAGACCCACTTCGCGTCCGGCGCTCTCCTGGTCCGTCTTCGACTTGCGGACGTTGACGACGACACCGTCGGAGGAGAACTTCAGGTCATATATATGGATACCGGCCAGCTCAGAGCGCCGGAATCCTCCCGCGAATCCGGCCAGAACCAGAGCTGCGTCTCGAAGGCCCAGAGGCGGCTGTCCAGCGCTGGGCCCGGTATGACTTCTTTTTCACGCCGCTCTTGACGATTGCTGCAATGGAATTCATCGATGGCGGCCTGTAACACCGCCGCAATATATCCGCTATAGGCGCTGCGGGCTTTCGCGTGCGCGCTCCTCTGCAAGGTGAGCGCAAGTTCCGCAGCGGCCAAGAGGGAGATCGCCGGTCTGGTTGGATGAGTGCTAGAATGAGCCCAACCTCTTGGAGCCAACAGCCATGGAGCAGCCGGGATCAAAGGATTCCACCGTGTCCCCGTGCGGTATCACTGCACTGCTGCGCGACTGGCAGGCCGGCCGACCAGCGGCATTAAATGAGCTGTTTGAGGCCGTCTACCCTGAGCTGCACCGCATCGCCCAGCGATACAGCGGACGCGAGAGGATCTCCTCAACACTGCAATGCACGGCAGTG
>PLSM01000050.1 GCA_003165075.1 Acidobacteriaceae bacterium
ATCACTTTTTCAGGATCGACTAATATAGCTGGTTGCATGAGGGTCGAAATAGGAAAGGCGATTAAATCTTTCGGACCATGGCCCCTGCAGTTCGTAGCGGAGGCCAAGATTCATTGAAAGCCGGTCGGCAATGCGCCAGGTATCGTTGAAGTAGAACGCACGATATACTTGCTTCCCGGCGGTGAATGCCGGATCCACTGCCTGAGCTGAGAAGTGGTTGTTGATATTGCTGAAATTGTCGGCGTAGCCCAATAGAAAGTCGGCCAGGGGCTCACCCGTGAAACAAGGCTCGCCCACTCCGCAAAAGTCGAAGGCTCCGCTGGCGACATTCGTCTGTGCCGCATCGTCGTAGCTCACTTCGAGCTGAAAGCCGGAGTGATAGAGATGACGGCCGCGCACCAGCGTCAAGCTCGGGGACAGATTGTATTGTGTGTCGCGGTCCCTGATAAAGCTTTGTCCCTGAGTGCACATGATGTTGTCGGCGAAACTGGCGACGCACGGCGTTGGGGGCGTGCGCATGGATGAGGGGATCGCCGCATTGTAGGCGGCCGGCCATCCGATCAAAGTCAGATCGAAGTTCGCATTCTTCGGAGTGCGAAGATATGAGAAATAGCTAAGGCCGGCATTCATATCGAAGATGGTCATGGAGCTGATGCTGTAGTTGTATCCGGCTGCCAATGCCTTGGTCGCGTAATTCTCCAGGCATCGATCCTCGCAAAGTCCGTTTTGCAGGGGGTCGATGGGCAGATCGAGCACATTCCAATAGCTGAAACGGGCAAAGAGCTTCTGCCGCTGGGTGATTTCCTGATCAACCCGTCCCACCACCTGGTTCTGATCTCCACCAGTATTCGCAACGGTATTGAAGTTGTTGAAGGTCCCGGAAGGCGCGACCGTTCCGGGAGCGTTGGGCAACGGCCAAAGATAGAGAAGCGCTTTAGACGTAGGATTGATGCGGCTCGGCGGAATCAGATTGTCTTGAAATGGCGACGGCATCGCGGTGCCTGCCGGACAGGCGCCCTGGGCATTCAGTGCGCTCCCGGCGCATGGGTCGCTAATTGGATTGCTAAGCGCGGAAAAGTCCCCTTGGCGCTCGGCTTCAGTTGGGACCGTCGCGGTAAATGGGCTCCCAGTGCGGAGGCGGAATCCTTCCCAATTCGTGAACCAGAAAGTTCGGTTGTTCCGGCAGCAGTAACGTAGGTTCAGGGGGCCTCCTGCTTCGGCTCCAAACTGGTTCTGGACCCATGGAGGGCGCGGTTTGCCCACTGCATTCAGAAAGAAATCATTCGCATTGAACACGCGATTCCGCAGATACTCGTAGACCTCGCCGCGAATAAACTGCGTTCCGCCCTTCGTGCTCAGGTTAGTAACTCCTCCTGCGAATCGGCCCCACTCCGCGGGCAGATTGCCGGTGTGAACTTTGAACTCCTGAATAGAATCCTGGATGGGAATCAATATGGGTAGATTGATATAGGTGATGTTAAGGGGCTGGCCGTCCAGATATTCGACGCTTTGGTTGCCGAAAGCCCCGCTCACCTGGTAATTTCCCCAACCAAACGGGTTCACACCCACGGGCGTTCCCATGGCGCTGCCCTGCGGAATGACAGAAGGGGCGAGAGCAATCAAATTGAATACGTTTCGCCCGTTAAGTGGCAACTCGTTGGCCTCGCGGCGCTCCACCACAGTGCCCAGGCTGGAGGACGGCATATCGAGTTGCGATGCGCCTCCTTCCACCGTCACGCTTTCCGATACGGACCCAAGCTTCATTTCAAAATTTACTTCAAGAGCGTCCTGCACATGGAGGACGATGCCGGATTCAATGACTGCGATGAATCCAAGCTTCTCAACTACGATACGGTATCTTCCGGGAGGTAGGTCGGAGACATAGTAGATGCCGGATTCATTTGTGAGGCCATGATAGTGAATCCCAGTGCTGGCATTGATCGCATCTACGGTGGCCGCGGTCACAACCATCCGGTGCGGATCGGTGATTCTTCCGGTGAGGGATGCGGTCGTCGATTGTCCCCGCATCGTTACCGGCAGGAGCACGAGGACTAGCAGAGCGATCCGCGCTTTGCGCATCGGCACTTTGGCCTGCTGTGAGGCACATTCGTGCACTACCCTCTCCCGAAGGCCTAAGAAAGGCCCAAACTCGTCGTGAGCCGGGGCTTTGGAGAAAAACCAATCACTCCAATTCGGCATGCACCAACATATATACGTCGTCGCCGACCAATTTGTACCACAATAGACCAATTATTTTTTAGGGCGCCTATCTCAGCGCAAAATGTCTGGCGAGTCTTGGTTGCGCTGGGGTATAGTGCGTGAGCGTGAGGTTGTGCCAGTGGCCACTGATGCAGAGGCGGTAAGAGGAATTGCCCTGACCGCAAAACTCGACCTCGCTCCGGCGCAAAGAACAGAAGAAGCGCTGATGCAGGATACACTGCAACGTACTTTGGGAGACAGCCCGCGGACCCTTGAAGCTCCCGATCTGAGCGATGAAAGGCTCATGGCTCGCTTACAGTCTGAAGATCCGGATGCCCTGGACGTGCTCTTCAGCCGCCATTCCCGGCTGGTCTTCAGCATTGCATTCCGTATCCTGCACGACGCCGGCGAGGCAGAGGAAGTCGTCCAAGACTCCTTCCTGTATGTTTATCGAAAGGCCCTGTCTTTCGAGCCATCCAAGGGGAGCGCGAAGGTGTGGATTATTCAGGTTGCCTATAGCCGGGCCCGGGACCGGAAGGCGCGATTGTTGCGCAGAGGCTTCTATCTCCGCACCGACATTGAGTCTGTTGGTTTGAGTGATACATTGGTAGGGCAGCCAGATATCGAGCGCGAAATTGACGCAAAGATCGAATTTGATCGATTGCAATGCGCATTCGAAGATCTAACTGAAATCCAGCGTGAAACGTTGAAATTGTTTTATAGGGGTATTTACTTGACGCCA
>PLSM01000049.1 GCA_003165075.1 Acidobacteriaceae bacterium
GATCGTCCTTTTTGCTTTAAGCCACATTGACAAGGACGAAGTCGATATTCAACAGACCCGCAAGGCCGGCATGGATCTTACCAACCCTCAGCTCATCCATGTTGGCGCAGAAGCCCGCACCAAGCTCAAGGAATGGGCTGAGGCCGAAGGCATGAGCGTGAACGCCATCGTCGTCAGCGTGCTCGACGAGTTCTTCAAGCGACTCAAGAGGAGCAAGACACTGAGAGAGGAACTGCGGTTGGAAATTCGCGCGCATAGGGGCTTTATACCGCGCACATAGCTGAGTTAATCCAGCCGTTAAGGAATAATCTTGCTTAGTTCTTCTGGGAAGCGACTTCTCATGTATTTCTTAGGTGACCTTGATCCGTCTAGGAATGTATCTCTTCGGGTGCGTCGAAAGGTGAGGTGAAAAGAATGCGCACGGGGATCGCTCGGCTTTATTACTATGGCGAAAAGAAGTGGGACGACTATCTCCTCGACATCCAGGAAGCACAGGATGACGCTCGGGAGGCTGCTCAAGAGACAGCGGAGGAGATGAACGAAGAACTCCGGAAACAAACGGAATTACTGGACCGTCAGGTTGAGTTGTCCGCGGAGATTCGGGACCACCTCCGCGAGATGAAGCTGGAAATACAATGGGGCTTCGGTCTGGTGGTCGATCGGCTCGACAAGCAGACCAAGCTTGTTTCTGACATCGCACAGACGCTTGGCGAAATTCATCAAACGCTGAAATCTCCTCTTATTACGCAAGCGACTGAACTCTGGCAACTTGGAGAAGACTATTTCAAAAGAGGACTTCTTGATCGGGCATTGGAAAAGTTTCTTCAGTCCGAACAAAAGAACGATGTGTTTTTCCCGCTTCAACTGCGGATCGGCACTCTCTTTCTCGAAGGTAGGAACTCGGAGTGCAACGTCATCAACCTTCCCGAGGCTGAGCGCCATCTTCTCATAGCCGCTCGATACGCCTTGGCAGAGCAGAAGGTTACTGAAAACGCCATCGAATACGCGGGCAAGGCATACTACCGGGCTGCCCAGGCAGCCTACCTGATTGGGGCCGACTGCCAAAGGTGCGGGAATGTCGAGAGAGTAAAGGAATGCTTGGAACGTGCACTGGCTCACCTCGTAAAGGCGGCCAAGTACTGGCCGGCGTTCCGAGGCGTTCTGTTTCTGCGCGCCAAATGCTACGCTCTACTGGAGAATAAGCAGGAAGCACTAGAGTGTATCCGGATATTATCCGACACTGACAGAACGTTTCACTCGGCGGCGATGGAAGACGGCGACTTCGCAACTATCCGGCAAAATGTTGACGGAGTCTTCAGACTCGCAATCGACAGGCCCGGCCCAAATGCATCGAAGGCAAGGGACGTCATTGCTCATGCAAGAATCATTCTGAACTGGGCGAAAACGAGCAAGCCTCAAAGCGAAGCGAATGAGCGGGTGATTGAGGCCAAGGAACAAGAACTTATTGTTTTTGAGGAGCAACTCGGCACACTAGCAGTGGACATCGAATCAGGCACCGCCAGTATTCTCAGGAGCCAAGCTCAGATTGAGGACATTGTTTGGAAACATTTATGGAAGGGGTCAGAAACTCTTTCTGATAGGATCAAATCTCTTCGCTCAGAAAGAGCAGAGTTGGAAAAGGTCCCTTTGAACATGATGAACGGAGCGTTCTTAATCAGGGGGGACTCTGCAATGGGATGTTTATTCGTTGTACTGATGTATATAGCGCTTCCGATTGTCTTGCCCATTATAGTTCTTCCGTGGAAATCGACATTGTCACGAATACCGATGGGGTTCTCCGGAGGGATCCTCTTTCTGGCGGGCCTGGTGGGATACGGCTTTCTGACTTTCGCGATCGGGAAGCGTCTTTCGTTGCTTAATCAAAAGAGAACGCTCCACGGCCACATCGATCGCGCTAAATCCGCAATTCGGGAATGGGACCGAGTCCACGTCCCGGAAATCGAACGTGCCGAGGCTGATGAGAAAGAAGTGATCCGACGCCAACAGGATTTTGCTGTGCTGACTGCGTCCGACTCCGACTGAATCGTGGAGAACGCACCTGTATTCTTCATATTGCTCATTCGCGATGCAATTCATGCAGGCACAATATATCGAAGACGTGACCCCAATTCTTCAAGCCCGTCGGGCGGGCCAAACGAGTCTGGCGCGAAGCGGCAGCACATCACTGGGCGGGAAGACGGGCGCCGGCAAGAAACAGGGGCCTGCCTCAGCAGACCCCACAATTCAAGGTTTACGAATTGACGCTATGCAGCTTTTGCTTTCTTCGGTGCTGCGGTGCGTGATTGACCCGGCTTTGCTTTGTCCGTCGCCTTCCGGGTGGTTTGCGCTTTCTCTTTCGCGGCGAACTCCTGCTTGACCTTCGCCGTGATCGCAGCCACGTCCACCTTGTAGAACTCGGCGGCTTCTCGCAGGGCTTTGGCGGAGTCGTTGGGGCTGTGCGCCGATTGCAGCACGGTGATCGCCACCAAAACGCGGCTGATTGTGCTCTCGTCTGCCTTGCGGAGAAAGGACGCGAGCAGCTTGGTCGGGGTGTCTCCGGCTCCGCTGGCCCTGCCGATGCCGTGAAGACGAAGGATGACCGTCAGACGGCGCTCGTCTAGAGCGGCGGCGAGGCGCTCGGCAACAAAGAGCAGGTCGCGCTTCATCAGCCGGACGGGAACCGCGTCACTGGTTGCTTTCAGGACGCGGAGGCCGGTTGCCTGAGCGATGGCCTCCTCGCGGCGGCGCTTCTCCTGTTCGGCCTTGAATGCCCCATCTGTCGCGGGCTTCTGTTTGCGGGCATGATGGATGGGGCATTCGGGATTGGCACAGATGGTGCGGAGTTCGCCCTTCTCCGTGCCCTCGGTGACGATGGCCTCGGTGGTGTACTTGCACGTTTTGTATTCCGGCCAGTCGCGCTGCTTCTGGTTTGTGGGCTTCTCGGTGTGAATCTCGACGTACTTGTTGCGCGGCAAGGCGGCGCTGCCGTCGGTAGCCGCGTTGTAAGCGGATGAAATTTGAACCAGCTTCGGCTTGGCGGCGATGGATTGCTTTACAAAGCCGTCGAGTTTTGCCTGATAGCAGGCCGGATCGGTGCAAGCGTCCTGCGCGATGTCGGCAAAGAGCAGTGCGTTTGCGCCGGTTCGCTTCGGACAATCGTCGCAGGAACCTGCGGCGGGGTTGAGAGTGGCGTCGGACTTGGAAAAGGGCGCGTCCTTGAGAATGAGCAGAATGTTCTGCTCGATCCACTCTTTCAGGTGGCGAACGGGGAGCAGGATGCGGCGGGCCTTGCTCTGGTTGCCGTTCCAATCGCTGCGGAAGCAAGCCGCGAGGGCCTGTTCCTGCTCGGCGGGTTGCAGCTTGGCCAAGAGCAGCGAATGGCCAATGCCGATTTCGTCCTTGGCGAATGCCTCGGTCACGGCGGCGGCAAGCTCGGTCAGCTTGACGCGCTGGAGGCAATAGGCCGGGGATTTGCCGGTCTTGGCGGCAATCTGCTCGATGGAGTATTTCGGTTCGTCAAGGTTGAGCAGGGCGCGGAATCCCTGCGCCTCTTCGAGCGGGTGAACGTCGCGGCGTTGCAGGTTCTCGATCAATTGGGCTTCAAGGGCCTCGGCATCGGTCAGATGAACGATGCGGACAGGCACAGTCTCGGCCTCGGCAATGAACGCGGCGCGGTAGCGGCGCGCTCCGGCAACGATCTCGAAGCGATGGTCGGCGACAGGCCGAACGAGCAAGGGTGACAGTACACCCTGGCTGCGAATGGAGTCGGCCAGTTCCTTGAGGGCCGCATCGTCAAAAACGCGGCGCGGGTTGGTGGTGGATTCTTGAAGCGCGGTGAGGGGCACGTTGCGGTATTCGGTTGCTGCTTGATTCGTCATGGCTGCTCTCCTTTTGAGCGGTTGAAACAAAGTGAAGGTGGGCGCGGACAGTGCCAATGGCTCTGTCCGCCGGACGGGTGATGAGCAGAGGCGGCCTAAGCCGCCGCCTCTGCGGGTTGTGAGTTGACTTCTTCGGTTGTCTCAACGGTCAGAGCGCCGAGAATCACGGCGGAGGTGCGCTGGATAACTTCAAGGCTCTCGGTCAACAAAGCTGCGTTGCCCGCGTACATCTGGATGTAGTCGCTCGAAGCGGTTCCCATCTCCAAGCCAACGGCTTGTCCAACGATGAAGGCCACTGCCTCGGCTTCCGTTTCGCGCACGGTGGCGGTGGTCATGGTCCGGCGCTCGGTCTTGTGCAAAAGCTCGTGCGCCGTTTCGTGTACCAGCGTGGTGAACTCCTCGGCCTTTGACTGGCCGGGGAGCAGGGCAATCCTTCCGCCATAGCTAACGCCAAGCGCCGGGGCGATCTTCTCGTTGTATTCGAGCTTGATGTTCTGCTCGTCGAGAAACGCAATCAGGCGTTCGCGCTGCTCGCCTACTTCGCCGGTGATGCTGTGCTCGAACTCCGGCAGGTCTGCGCCTTCGGTCTGCGAGTGATCGAAAACGTAAACGGCGCGAAAACCAATCAGAATGGGCGCTGGCTTCGCTTCCTGGCCCCCGCTCTGCTCCTGCTCGGCTGCATCCTTCCTGCGCCGATGGCCAACGATCGGAGCAAGAATCTGGATGCCTTTCTCGCCTTTCTTGACGAATCGGCCCAACTCGTTCCAAGTGCGGATACCGGCCACGCGGGTAGCGGTCGGGCGCTGCCGCGCAATAGCGAGAATGTTGCCAAAGCTGTAGTTGTGAAAGCGGGCCATTGCG
>PLSM01000193.1 GCA_003165075.1 Acidobacteriaceae bacterium
ATCAAGAGAAACGTTACGACGGTCGTGGGCGACGTGTCGCGCTTGGAAGATCTGGACCGGCTCTATGCCGTCGTGAAAGAGAAACATGGTCACATCGACGTACTCTTCGCAAACGCGGGCGCGGGTACAGTGGCACCGCTCGCGGTGGCTACTGAGGCCCATTTTGATCAGACCTTCGACGTGAACGTGAAGGGGCTGTTCTTTACGGTGCAGAAGGCCCTTCCCCTCTTCAAAGACGGCGGTTCGATTATCCTGACCTCTTCGGTCTCGAACGTGTTGGGGCTGCCAGGCTTTAGCACCTACGCAGCGAGTAAGGCGGCTGTGCGCAACTTCGCGCGCGCCTGGACTATGGAGCTGAAAGACCGCAAGATCCGCGTGAATTCGATGAGCCCCGGACCAATCGATACCCCGGCCTTAGCGACGACGACGGGCCTTACCGCTGAACAGGCCGAGCAAGCGGCCGCACAGTTCGCCACGCAGATTCCAATGGGTCGCAGAGGCATGCCCGAGGAAATTGCGGCAGCAGTCGTGTTCCTCGCCTCTGATGAAAGTTCTTACATCACCGGTGTGGATCTCGCCGTGGATGGAGGCATGGCGCAGGTCTGACCCCGGCGCGGTCGCTTCTCGAACTTTAGTTCTCACACGAGATCGGAGAAACATCATGAGCTATGCAATTGTAGGATTCGGAAAGATAGGTCAGGCCCTCGCGCTCGCCTTCGCCCGTAAGAACATCGAAGTCACCGTTGCGAGTCGCCGGCCGCCCGAGGCGTTGGCGCCGCAGGCTCGGGCGATTGGACCCACGGTCGTCGCCAAGTCGCTGCGGGATGCACTCGAGGCCGACACAATCATCTTGGCGGTCCCGTTCGGGGAACATCGCGAGGTTGCGAAGGCACTATCGAGCTGGGAAGGCAAGACGGTCATCGACGCGATGAACTCGTTTCCAGTCCCACCTGAGGAGCTGGACGGTCTTCCGTCCTCCGCATTCATTGCAAAGTCGTTCACCGGCGCTAAGTTGGTGAAAGGTTTTAACCACTTGGTTGCGGCCACACTGGCTACCGACCCGATCGTCGAGGGCGGCCACCGGGTCGTCTTTCTGTCGAGCGATGACGAGGACTCTATCGCTCCGGTGGCGGATTTGGCCAAGAGACTTGGGTTCGCACCCGTCAAGCTGNNCGCTGGTGCACGCACGCGGCCAAACTTGGGGTCGGCTCATCTTCCAGGATTTGTTCAAGAAGCAGCAGTAGTCGATTTACGACCGCGTGATTTGGCCCTAGTAGAAGGATTCCAAAACATCCGATTTAGGTCGGACACGATCCGATCTGAGGGAAAATGAGAGGTTTCGATGAGCATCGAAGAGAATGTCCAGATTGTGAAGAATTTTCTTGCGGCACTCGGCCGCCGCGATAAGCAAGGTTTGCTGGCGCTGTCTGCCGAAGATATTGAGTGGATCATTCCGGGCGAGAACTGGCCGCTGGCTGGCACGCACCGCGGGCATGCGGGATTGGAGAATTTACTTCAGAAGGCTAACGAAACGGTGGAAACTTCGTACCCAGAGCCCCCCGAGTTCATAGCGCAGGGAGACCGGGTTCTGGTCGTCGGCTTCGCTACTGGGAAAATCAAAGCGACGAATAGGACGTTTGAGGACCACTGGGTCTTCGCCATTACCGTTCGAAATGGCAAATTGACGAACGTCCGGGAGTATATCGACACGCAAGCACTGGTGCGGGCCTCCGAGGTGGATGCGAGCCCCAGGCCCTGACCCATCGACACCGATACCACACGAATCGATTCTTTTCTGCAGGCTATGAGGGATGGCTTATGTACGGGCTGAAGCCCGTACCCTTCACGGGAAGCTCGCAACCTTACAAGCTGACCCATTGCCCGGCGGGGCTATTCCTCTATGCGGTAGGTGAACTCTTCGATTACGGGGTTGGTGAGGACTTCGCGGGCGATGCGCTCGACCTGGGCGCGGGCGGCCTCAGGAGACAGGCCGTCGGCGAGCGAAAGGGCGAAATACTTGCCCTGGCGCACGGCGGTGACGTCTGCAAACCCGATCTTGTGGAGGGCATTCTGGATGGTCTGGCCCTGCGGATCGAGGACCGACGTCTTCAACGTGACATAGACATTCGCCTTCATTATCCCTGATTATATAGGGACCTGCTCCTGCTGCCGGGGTGAATGACTCCAGAAGTATGAGCAGACCCACACCCCGGCGGATGGCCGGTGACTTCCCTTTTATCCGGAAAGAGATTTTGTGCCGGACCACTTCCCCACTGCGCAAGGAGAAACGAAAGAGATGGTTAATTATCTGGAATTGCCGATTGGCGACCGGTCGCCCGAGGTGTTTCGGACAGTGATCGAGATTCCCAAGGATGGGACGCAGAAGTTTGAATACGACAAGCAACTGCACGTGTTCAAACTGGACCGCAACCTTCACTCGCCGGTTCACTACCCCGGAGACTACGGCTTTATACCGTCTACGCTGAGCGACGACGGCGACCCGCTGGACGTGTTGGTGCTGGTTCCCGGCCCCAGTTTCCCGGGCTGCGTGCAGGAAGTGCGGCCCATTGGCCTGCTGGAGATGCTGGACCAGGGCACGCTGGATGAAAAAGTGCTGGCCGTGGGGAAGAACAATCCGCGCTACACGAACGTGTGGAACTATACGGATATCTATCCGCACATGCTGAAGGAGATTACGCACTTCTTCTCAATCTATAAAGACCTGGAAGGCAAGCGGGTGGAGATCAAGGGATGGCACGACGCGGCCTATGCCCGGGATCGGGTGATTCTGGCCGCGAAGCAGTTTGACGATAGCAAGACCAAGCAAGGTGCAGGCAAGCTGAAGGCAGCAAAATAGATTGACTGCCAGGATCAGAGCACCCCGCCTGAGTGTCTGCGGTCGAGACGGAGGTAGGTGGTCTCCCACCCTTGCGGCAAAAAACAAATACGCCGCAAGGATGGGGCACCCAAAGTCCTGTTAGTCCTCTAATCAAAAGCGCGCTAGTCGGCAGCAGAAGCGGCGGCCAGGCGGCGACGCGCCAACGGCGCCGCAGTGAGCCAGTAGAGCACCGGACCCAGAAACGCGACAACGACGGAGAAGAGCAGGGCTGAAGTGGTGCCCATGAGTCTTTCGTTTCGCGAGGCGTAGAGCGCATAGCCAATGAGGACCGCAGGCCCGACGCCGAGGGAACAGGCAAAAGCCAGATTGCCCGCTCTAAAGGGCCTGTGGAGCTGCGGCTCGCGTATGCGCAACACGACCAGGGCCACAAACTCCAGAAGCAGACTGGAACCATAGAGAATCAGGTCGATGGAGATGAGCCGTTCGAAGGGCAGCTTAAGCGCCAAGGCCCAGGCGAAACCGCAGAGCACGACGCTGACCCATGGCACTCCGCGGCTATTACGCCGGGCAACCACGCGCGGCAACATGCCGTCCTCGGCCATGGCCATGGGCAGGCGGGTGTAACTCATCATGAGCGCGTTGAACATGCCGATGCCGCAGATGGCGCCACCGGCTACCACTGCCAAGCCCAGCAACGGACCACCAATGGTGGTGGCCGCGCTCATCCAATCGCCGGTGGAGAAGCTTTGAACAGACAGGCCGGACAACGCGAGGGCAGCCAGCGGCAGAATATAGGTGACGGCCACCAGAAGGGCTGCACAAACCATCGCACGAGGATAGTTGCGCTGCGGGTTCTCCACCTCCTGAGCCACGGTGGATGCATTGTCCCAGCCCATGTAATTCCACATGGCCACCAGAACCGCAGTGGAAAGCGCGGTCTCAGAACCGGCCTGACCCCACTGCACACTGGGATGGAGCGAGATTCCGCGCCACAGGCAGAGGATTACGAAAACGACGAATGGCGCGAGCAGCAGAGTGAACATTCCCACCGAGCCCTCGCCCACAGCCGGCGCGCCGCGGAGGTTCCACAGACAACAAAGCACCACCACGGCGAGGGACCAGGCGTATCCCTGCCAGCCGGCCGTCAGCGCCGGGTTGAATTTGCCCAAGTAGAGAACGAAGATGGCCGGGTAAATCGCCATATCGAAGATGCTAGCTGAGAGCGAAAGCCAACCCTCCTGGTAGCCCCAGAAGGGGCCCAGCGCGCGGCGCACCCACATGTAGAAGCCGCCCTCAACGGGCAGAGTGCTGGCCAGTTCACCGATCATCAGCGCCGTGGGCAGGCTCCAGAGGATTGGCAACAACATCAAAATCACAATCGCCCTGACAAAGCCAGCTCCGCCGAGAATGTCTTCAATGCCGTAGGGACCGCCCGAAACCATGAAGTAGGTGGCCGCAATCAAGGGCAGAAAACGCATCTTCCGCCGGGCCGGTTTAAGGGCGAAATACATGATTGTGAATCTAACAACTTTTGCCTCGTGCAGAAAGGAAAAAGTGACCCCTGAGCCAAGTTTTTTCAAAGTGCGCCGACGCCGCATCTGGCGCGGGCGGGAACGCAGTTCAATCAAACAGAAAGAGAGACCCGTTTTGCATTGTCTTTTGCGTCTGAACCGCTCGGCTCGACAGGCCGGCTTCGCACTGAAATGAGCTGCAGATTTTCTCGCCGAAAATTGGCTCCATGCCTACCGCTGCAGCGATCACGCGCAACGCGGGAGAGGCTCTCTGCCTGGAGCGCCTGCGAAGCGGGGCGGGCTCCGTCGGAGAGTGCCAGCAAGTCCATCCTAAGCCTGGTTGGCTGCTGACACCGCTGGACTCCTGGAGGTGCGTGGGGTTGGCGCCCTGGCTGTGAGGTTTTGGGCGCTGCGGGACGGTGGAGCTACACATCCGGTATAATCCGGCATAGATACGGAGAGATGGCCGAGCGGCTGAAGGCGGCGGTTTGCTAAACCGTTATAGGGTCAAAAGCTCTATCGGGGGTTCGAATCCCCCTCTCTCCGCCATCAAGTCAAGTGGTTTATTATCAATAACTTACATTGCTAAAATCTCCCTGGCTTTGGGCTGTTTCCGCACAAATGTTCCACCAGAGAATTCCTCTCGAGTAGTTAATCTCCCTTTGAGTTGCCCTTTTCTCTGGTCCATTTGTGCTCTTTTTTCGCTGTGCTTTGTCCGACTGTCTTTCCAGGCGACACGGCCTGATTGGAACGATTCATTTTGACGCCGCATAGGCGTTGAACTTCTTCGCAGGAACAATGAAATGGTAAGAGCCTGACCCCACGGACAAAAGCGTGTAGCCATTCTCCACACGTAATAAGCGAACGCCCTTCGCTTGAGAGACTGGCCGACCACTTTCTCTTATTTCGTCCGCATCTATTGTCGGCACATAGACGACGGCAGTGGCATTGGGCGGAATGGTAACTTCCTGGATGAGGCCATTTTGGACTTTCCAATTTGAGACGATTTCTCCCATAACAGTATGCAAAGAGGAGGTGACTGAGACCAGCCCTTTAGGGAAAGTGGGCCGGATGAGGATCTCCTTATATCCGGGCTGTGCTGGTTGAATACCCGCCAATCGGGAATAGAAAGTACTGTCAGGTCCGGCAAACATCGCGTGGTCATGGCTCTCCATCGAGCCACGTAGTACCCACTGCTCCCAGGTGGTGGTCGCCCCTAAACTGATCTGATGTCCGTAACTCGGATACGTGGTCTGGTTCAATGCCTTGTAGGCGGCATCGACAAAACCGTTGTCAATCAAGACGTCGAACAAATAACGAGTGCCGAATATTCCGGTGTCTAAGTGTCCGTGATCTTTCATTGTCAGTCGATCCAACAAGGCATTTGCAACAGCGGATTCCTGACCGGGCGGCACCATTCCAAAAGCGAGCGGTAAAATTGAAGTTACCTGCCGTCCGCTCTCATATGTATATGTAGCTGCGTCATAATGGCGTGCGTTGAATTCGCGTACGATGGATTCTGCTCGACTTTTGTAGGCCGTGGCGTCAGACGCGTTGCCTAGGATCTCGGCCATTTCGGAAACCAAGCGCGTCGCGCGGTAATAAATGGTTGTATTGACAATCTCTCCCTCACTAAAGCACTCCTTATAACTACCGCTTTGTCCTGGTGGACACCAGTCCCCAAAGGCACCTTCTCCTGACCAAGGGTTCGGCTCACGTCCTTGAGCTGCAAACGCATCAATCAGTTGCTTTGAATTCTCGTAGCTCTCCTCCAAAATGCGGCGATTTCCATAATGCTTGTACAGCAGCATGGCCAAAAACACTTGGTCCCCGGACCAGTTAGGGGCGTCTCTCCGGCCCTCGATATCCTGTAGCCATTTGACATAGTAGTTATCCATGTCGAAGTTGTAGATGGCAGTCTCTTCCACGGCCATTGAATCCATCTGACAAGGAGTGCGTTCGTTACGCACTGGATTGTCGGTGGGGATTCCCATCAGATTGTTCACTACACTCCATTGGAGGTTCCGATGAATCTTATTGAGCAACGGGTTAGATGAGCGAAAATGTCCCACGGAATCAAACGCCGCATGGATCACTCGGCCTTCCAGGCTGTCCAGCGTGGGAAGCCCCGGGAATCCAGACACTTCGACATATCGGAAGCCGTGATAAGTAAACCGGGGTTCATAGACTTCAATTCCAGTTCCCTTCAAAATGAAGGTGTCGGTGGCCCGAGCAGCCCGGTTCGTAGTCATGTCGAGCGTCCCATCCGGAAGGAGATCTTCCGCATGGCGCATCACGATCTTTGTCCCAGCAGCACCACGGGCTCGCAGCCGCACCCACCCGGCGATGTTTTGTCCCAAGTCGAACACAAACGTTCCAGCCTTGGTTTGATGCATCGCACGTGGGCGCAACGTAGTACGTATTTTTAAGGGAGGCATCTGACGGGAACGCAAAACCCCAGCAGGGGCGGACATAAGCTGCGCCGGTTGCCAAGCATGATCGTCATACCCATACTGATCCCATCCGTCCTTTTCCTGTCGGGCATCGTAGGTTTCTCCGTCGTAAATACTATTAGAAAGAATTGGACTCTCCGCAACCTTCCAAGACCCGTCAGTCACGATGCGCGAGCGGGTGCCATCTAAATACTCAATATCAACTTCTAAAATCGCTTGCTTTGCGTTCATCCAGCGAAATCCATATTCGGAAAACTCCCGATCATATCCATTACCCAACCAAAGCCCTGCCGCATTGCCGCCTTGCATGATAAGTGAGGTTACATCGTATGTGTCGTAATAGAGGCTCTTGTTATAGTTGGAATTCACGGGCGCAAGCACATTGTCGCCAACCTTGGCTCCATTGAGGTGCAATTCATAGAAACCAAAACCAAACACGTAGGCGGTTGCCCGCTTGATCTTCCCGCTAACCAGGAACTCATGTCGAAGTAAGGGGCAGGCCGAATCTCCGGAGGTACCGATCCAATTCCCCTTCCAATCGGCTGCGTGCAATAGTCCCATCTGCCACCATTCGTTATGTGACCAGACAGAGGCCTCGTCATCCTGATCCCAGACCCTGAGTCTCCAAAAGTACCGGCCCTCGCTCACCATTTCCGGTCCTGTGTATGGGATTTCGAAGTTCTGGCTTGAAACAACCTTCCCGCTATCCCAGACATTAAGTATTCCCGCTTCGAGCGCCTCAGCGGAGCTGGCTACTTGAATCTGATAGGCTGTCTGCATTTGAGCACGCCCACTCGCGACGAAGTTCCAACTGAGCGTGGGATGAAGGACATCAAGCCCTTGAGGATTTACCGAGGATTCCGTTCTTAGATTCGTCGGTGTGAGCGCCATTGCCGTTTGGACGAGGGATAAAAGTAGAATTGCTCTCGCCCAGACAGTTTGTTGGATGAATATGTGGCGCGGCCATAGACTTGATCGAATAGGGTCTTGCTTCATAGATGAGCTCTCCGAGAAGTTCTAGTGTAGTGCCTCATTCAGGCCTTCGATTATCCAACCTGGTCCGGGAACGTTTGACCTTTTTCGTGATGTCAGTGGCGTTAGCAGTCCAGCGCCGAAATGTCCGTGCGGCTTCCCACAGGCTCGGCAAGAATCACATCCAGGGACTGAAGGGCCACGCCAAAACTGGCCCAAACGTTAGTCTTTCGGCGAGAATCAGAGAGAGCGGAAGACTTTGCTGAAGTGGAAGTGATCAGGAAAGGCGGTAACAGGGAAATGTATTTCCCTTTGAGTTGCCCTTTTCTCTGGTCGACCAGAGAGCAGTGGAGCTTTTGATCCATCCCTTGGGCTACTCCAGGGATAGGACTTGCGGGAAGTTCGCGGATCGGGGCACATGAGGCCATTTCATATCAACAGAAAAGAGACTCTCTTTCCGGATCATTAAACCTACTGGCTGCTTGATCGTTCTCTCAGCTCACAATTGCAGTGGGAACATCTCCTAAATCGGGGACTACCATCTTCAGATCTAACAGAAATCTGCTGCACAAGAATCTTCATGCGACAGTCTTTCGCTGTGTGTCACTCAATCCGCAATAATATCCCACCACCCGGTGCGAGCCAATTCTGTTCGCCAGTAAAAGGCTCCTCTTGGCCTGTGTATGGATTGATGCGTAGAATGCGATGCACTTTGCGCTTGAATTCTATATCGAATCGGAAGGAGTACGTCAGATCTTTGTTGACGATCATCATGTACGTACCACGGTTCTCGTTTTCGAATTCACCGATAAGAAAGCGAGCCTCAACCGAGGGGGGCACATAACCGTCTTCATCCTTCACCATGCTGATCCATCGAACCAGGCCACTCTCTGAGAGAGGCCGCCCATGCTTAGGCACATCAGGATAGTGGTACACGCCCGTACTCCGAAGTTTGGCGAGTGTTGGCGCAAGCGCATTGATCTCACCGTTGATGCGGCGCAGAGCGTCCCAAGTTGGAGTCCTGTGACCGAACTGATCGATCGCCCCCATACGGTAATTGCCACGTTGAGGCGTAAAGTACGTAAAGTATTGGATTCCTCGCCCGCCATAAGCGAGCGTGCTGTACACCTGCAGGTGAAGGGTGGCGTCTGATGGTACAAGATAGCCAAAATGCGCAACGGCCTGGATACAGCTCCAGAAAGGAGTTTTGCTTTCTAATCCTGTCTTACGCACGATCTCAAGATTTGTGAAGAATTCATCTCCCATTCCCTCATACGACAACGAATAATTGTCGAAGCTCAGAAACGGCTCATGTACCGCTTTAATCAGCGAATTGACGTAGTCCTCGTAGTTTGTGTACCACCCCACTTCTCCCTCGCGGTACGGGAACAGGTTCACATATGGAAGTTTTCCTGGCATGGCTTCGCGAAGCAACTGGACTACGCGTCCAATAGCAGGCATCTGGTGGATTCGGGGCTCGTCCGTCAGGAAGACTCCCAGTACCGCAGGATTATCCCCAAAACTGTGTGCCAGAGCTCCGACATCTTTGCGCACGCTTTCTTCTGCCGGCGGTGCGTCCCAGTTGTAGTTGCTCAATTGCGGATCTTGAAGGAAACACGTGAGGCCTGCTGCCTGAATTCGGTCGACATCTTCCGCTTTGCAGAACCCTGCGATATTCATCCCCGCATCCTTAATTCCCTCTAAAAGCGCGGAGTCGGAGGGTGCGTTGTCCCAAGCCATAATGGCGAAATCACCGGGCATCGCAGGTTGAATGTGAGGGAATTGCTGGGCGTGACTATGCCCGAGTAACAAGAACTCCAAGGCAAATAGAACCAATAAGCGTTTCATTTGCGCCTCTTCTCGTTTGCATTTCATCCACGACCTCGCTTTTCGGAGAAATGCGCACCGACTCCGGCACGATTTCCGAACCATCACCGACGAGAACAGCGGACTGTTCTTGCAGGATCAGCTAGAAGGTCAGGCTGGCTCCAAGTTGCATGGTGCGGGCCGAGGCCGCGCTCGAAATTGTGCCAACCGCGGGCCCGGACCCGATCCCGGCATTCGGAAGACCGAAGTTGGGGTGATTGAACATATTCGAGGCTTCCGCCTTGAACTGCAGTTTTGACTTTTCGCCAAGCCTCGGGATCGCGAAATTCTTGAGCAATGCGCCATTCACGTTGTTCCAGTGGGGGCCGTAGAGGATATCCCTGCCTGAATCGCCGAAGGTGTTCGCGGCCGGCACTTCAAACGCGCTCGGATCAAACCATTCACTTATCGTTGGGTGTGCCACGGTTCCCTTTGCGATGCGGTTTGGACGCCAGGACCCAGCCAGCGAACCATCATTGTTGGGGATGCCAACATAGGGCGTAAACGCCATGCCCGAGTGGAGTTGGAAGAGAGAGGAAATCTCCCATCCGCCTGCAATCGAGTTCAGAAGGCCATTCTGAATCCGGTAGCGCATGCCTTTCCCAAAGGGAAGTTCGTAGACGAAGCTCCCGTTAAAGAAATGCCGGAAATCCGTGGTCGAAGGGGCATAATTCGATCGCGGGTCGTACTGGTTCTGCAAGCCGCCGCCATGTTCAGCGTGTCCAGTGCCGCCACCGACGAAACCGGAGTTGGTGATTTCGTCCATCGTCTTCGACCAGGTGTAATTAGCGTTCAACAGCAGCCCGCGGGATACCTGCGCCTTTAGGCTCGTCTGCAGCCCGTTGTAGTTGGAGATACCGTCGAAATATGCTGCGCTGACGCCTTGATATTGGGGATAAGGCTGGTTTCCCGACCCCAATTCGCTCTCGGGTACCTGGTCGATGTTCCGGGTGTAAGCAAGATGGATTCCACGATTCCCTACATATCCAACATCCGCGACAACGCCTTTGAACTGGTGCTGGATGCTTAACTGATACTCCTCGGAGTAGCCCAGCGGGCTGTGAAATAGCGGGTAGTTAACACTCTGGCCGTTCAGCATGTCCGGAGCCAGCATTTGAGCTGTGGGATAGACGGGGGTGGGTGGACCTTGGGACAGCTTGAACACGGGCGTCAGTCCATCGAATGTGACCAGGCTGCCTATCGGCGCCCAGCCCTGCCCAAAGCCCCCGGATGCATAGGTATTCCATCCTGCGATGACGTTGTAGATCCCGAATCCACCGCGAATCGACGTGTCAGTGCGGGGTGCCCAGGCAAATCCAAACCGAGGAGCGAAGAAGTCATAGATAGTGTCAGTTGGCGCGGTGTGCCCAAGTTGGCCGGCAAACCACAACGCTCCCAGAGTGCCCGTGGCAGGGTTGACGATATTCGGTTGAAAACCGGATATCCGGTTGTTGACTTCGCTCCACCCGCTTTGAATGATGTAGCGCAGTCCCAGCGTCAGAGTGAGATTCGGAGTGATTTTGTATTCATCCTGGCCAAAACTCTGTGCGCTCCAATTGCGAGCCCCGACGACTGGTTGCGGGTCGATGTACCAACTGTCGGCCAGTCCAAGGAAGAAATCCGCATAGCCCGTTCCCTCAGACGGTGGGTTTGCGAGAAGTTGATCGGCGGGATTATCGGTGAAACTGGCGTATCCGCCGCCGAAGTCGAAATTACCCTCATTGGCTGTGGGCCAGCCCGTGTTGACTCTCCACCTTTCAAATTCGCCTCCGAATTTAAAGATATGCTTGCCTTTTGTCCAAGTGAAGTTGTCGGAAGGCACGATCGTTGTTTCGGCATCCACCGCCGGACCGCCAAAATATGCCGCGTCGACCCCAATTGTTGTGTAGAACACACCCCCGATAGAGATGTCGGGGAAAAGGTCGCCTGCAGGATTGTTCAACCCCAATTTGGCTGGATAGCCTTTGCCCATGCTTGCGTCGTTGGCGATGAAGTGCTCGCGGGCAAGGGAAAGGCGAAATTCGTTCACCTTCTGCGGGCTGATCGTCCAGACATCGGTGATCTCCCCTTGTATGTCGTGTTGCGGGGTTGTCAGGCAGTCGATGCTGCAGATGGGATCCGAATACGTGGTGGTCTGACGCACCAGCATGAGCGAACCTGTCAAACGATTGGTAGCCGAAATGTCGTAGTCCACTTTGCCGGTGAACCATTTTGTGTTCACCGGATAGCTGATACTGGTATTGAAATTGTTGTAAATTGCGGTCGTTTTGGGTGTGGGGAAGTACTGTTGAATAGCTCCAGCCACGGAATCAAGCCGACCGATAGGAATTTGGTTGTTTGGAAATGGTTGGCGGGTTGAAATCTGGGTCACCGGATCCGTGACAGTTGTGGCGGGATCGAAGAGCTGGACGGCGGTGAGATTTGAGCCTGCCGGCGCGGGCTGGCAAATGCCGTTAACAAAGCTGGTTTGACACAAGGCGGAGAAATCGCCTCCACGCATCGCCTGGCTTGGATAGGAATAGAAATTTGTGCTCGGAGTGCTTGTAGGGTTTCCCTGGAAACTGCCGTAAAAGAAAGCCTTATTACGTTTGATGGGGCCCCCGAGCGTGAAACCGAATTCATTCCATCGAAGAGTGGGTTTGGGCTGGGTGGGATCTGCAAAGTAATTGATGGCGTCGAACATATCGTTCTCGACGTATTCGAATGCTTTCCCGTGGAACTGGTTGGTCCCGCTTTTGGTGGTTACGTTGAAGACGGACAGGCCAGTGCCTCGCTCGGCGCCGAAGTTTGCCGTGCTTAGATCAACTTCCTCGATGGTGTCCAGCGGAGGCTGCAGGATGTCTGGGTTCTGAGAGGCCCCTAGCATGGCGATTCCGCCATCGATCTGCCAATTGGACTGATATGCCGTCTGGCCGTTCACACCGATTCCCTGGCCGGTAGCGCTTCCACTGCCGCCCCCATTCACACCGGGAAGAGTTCCTAACAATTCGTCCCAACTGCGCCCAACATTTGGAACATCCTCGACTACTTGCGTTGAAAGGGTTAGGCCACGTTCGGCATTTTCGGTCTGCACCAATGGCTGGAGAGCGGTCACAGTTACGCTCACCGAAACCGATCCAACCGTCAGAGCGGCATCCACTTTGATGGTTTCAACGTGCAGGACAATGCCATTGCGGACGTAGGTTTGAAACCCGTCTTTCTCGAAAGCTATGGAATATTCGCCGGGGGGCACGAATGGCGCTTCGAAAACTCCTGTTGAGTCGGTTGTGAGTTGCTGCGCTACGCCGGTCTGCACATTTGTGATGATGACCTGAACACCTGCGATCAGTGCTCCGGAAGTGTCCGTCACTGTTCCTCGGATCTCGCCGGATTGCCTGCTCTGCGACGTGGACGGGCATGACGAGAACATCAAGAGGAGAGCTAGGACGCAAATACATCTCAATCCCCCGCTAAGAGAACATACGAAAGACCAATTTCCATTCGATTTCATCGGATTCCCCCCTTGAAGAGAAGCAAGAGCCGATCGCTTTATGTTGTTCTTCTTGGGCAAACGTGACTCTGGGGGACTCTGGATCTTTCAACCGCGCAAGTCAAGGCGCGTAACCGTGTGTAACCGTACGCATAACGGTCAACAAGTGAGGCGGAGCATCTCAAGGAAGTTTATTTATTTCAGCGATATACACGTATCCAAGTGCATCTTTAAAGGGACGGCTACCAGTAATGGGAGGCGATGATCTGAGGAGAAGCCGGTGCGTTGGCAATCACTTTCATATGCAGAACTAGCTGTAAATTCTTCCTTTGCCATCCATCCGGGGCGTCATGAAGAGCCTCAGCCAGTAACGTGGGATCTGTGATCACCTCCGCTGCAGCTTCTGTGCCGTACTGAGTGAAGCCGCTGACAAGGACGATCATCGTGTGGGTCTGGCCGTCAAATGAGCGAGAGACCAGGGCATAGTCTTCGTCGGTATGAAAATCGGAGCTTAGATGATGAGGGAACCAATCAGTGGGTTTCCCATTATCTTCAATTGTGCCCAGGTCATCGTCTATGTAGAAGCGAAAACCCTTTGTTACGTCTTTCCAGTGAGTGCTGGAATAGCCGATCAAAACAGCGGGACCAGACCGCAGATCCTCAAATGTGACCGCATTACCGATTCGAATCGTGAAGGGGCGTCCCATGCGGCCCAACATCCCTGCGACCCCGGCGGCTGCAAGCAGATCACCTCCGCCCACGTACTGGTCCGTTAACAAGACGAAGTCGCTTCCTCGCGGAGATTCCACTGTGCGCGGAGGGCCTAGGTAACTACTGGGATAGTAGACCGGCGCATACGACGCTGCCACAACCACAGGAATCTTGCCGCCCAGAACCGGCTCCCAAAACTGGTCGAGCACGGATTGCGGCCGGTAGGCTCTCCATGCCAAGGTCGCAAGCACAGCAATCACAGCGGACAGCCCAATTATCCATGCAATTTTCCACACGATACCGTGAAAACCACGTACCCCTAAGAGCCGCATTCCCCCGCCGATTGTTGCGGATGGAAAATTCGAGCTCTCAATGAACGGAAGAGAATCTGCGTTGTGACCATTCCTTGGCAGAGCGGAGAAGGTCGGAACGTAGCTCCCCACGGGCAATTCGATTTCGACGTCGTCATGGCTGCCAAAAGCGGCGTAATAGAGCCCAAGCCGCTTACGGACTTCTCCTGCCTTGATTCGAACAATTCCATCATCATTGGTGTTGTAAGACGCGTCGCGGCCGAATACTCCGGCACCAATCGTGCGCTCTTTCAGGGGGAGGCCCGCTAGCGTTTGCTCAACTACAAAGGAAAGAAAGTCTTGGCAGCGTTTGCTTGTCCGAAACTCAGGGCTCTCAAGAATGCGCCGTAACTGCAATCGGATGGCCTCTTCCGGGACCACTCCGGAAGACGGCACGTGTGGCGACGACGTGCTCGTCGCCAGAGCCACATCATCAAGCATTGCGCTGCCATTCTAGCACTGCGACTGGCGCAACGACTCCATCTGCATTGGCACATGCCAAATGTCGCCTTATTGATCGGCCATTGGTACCCCGATCGTAAGCCGCTTGGAGCAATCTGCCGGCTCATCACGAAATTGGTATTGATAGGTCGGCTTCGCGAAAGCGATGTGTGGATGGCATTTCTACGGGGCGTTCGCTGGTCGACCAGAGAGCAGTGGAACTGTTGATCCAAACCTTGTGCCGGCGAGATGTACCCGCCGGGGTACAGAACTTCCCTTTCTGGACCATAGTCATCACCTGCCCTTTATGCGGGGAGCATAGGCGTTATCTGCGCGTAGGTACGGCGCCAAAGTACTCGAAAGCCCGCGCATGGCCTTCAAGGAAAGCCTCCGTGGTCTCGGCCGGAAACGCCATGACAAAGCAATCATCCGAGTGCGGCATATCCATCGCGAGAAAGTGCGCCTTCTGCTCCACT
>PLSM01000086.1 GCA_003165075.1 Acidobacteriaceae bacterium
ATGAATCAAAAAGGAAATGCGGGGTAAGGTCTTTGTAAGGCAGTGAGTGGTATTCTTGTCTGTGCACTGCACGAAGGAATATCGATGGCGAACAGGAAAGTGGTTCTGGTCCGGCTCTGCAAAACGGAAAAGGGGTGGAGACGGTACCCGGCAGTAGTCGGCAAGAACGGGCGTATCAAGCCCGGCTTTGTCAAAGTAGCTGGCAAAGAGCGTGAGTACCGCGAAGGCCGATACCAGCTATGTGCCGCCCGCCAGCACCACATCAGCCGAGATTCAAGGCCGCCCATCGGTAAATGCTGGCTGCCTTGCCTTAACTTTCTAAGCGCAATGAAACAGAGATTGCTGCTTGCACTGCATGGGTAGGCATGCTAAACTTTGTCCCAATTTCCACAACAGAGTCTTCCTTCTAGAAAGGTGAGCTATGTATTTGCGTTTGTTCGAATTCGCTAAGGAAGAGCTTTGGATCTGGGCCGTTTTCGTGCTGGGTGCCGTTGGCTGTTATCTCGCCCTTGCGCAGCGCAGTGCGGTTTCGCTGGGATTTGAAATACTCCGCAGCGTCGAGTCGGTTTTCGTAGGTCCATTCCACTATTTGCGCAAGACGATCACAGAGCTTTCCCTGGGTGACGCCAATCCTCGGCTCCATAATGTTGACCACTACCTGCTGAGGCGCCTTCTCACGGCAGTTCAGGTGGGCCTCCTATTAAGCATCTTCATCGGAGCCGGATTAGCACTGGCATCCGCGGTTGAAGCCCTCCTTCCGCCCCTTTCACAAAGGCAAGATCTTGCGTCTCAGCGAGATCAACTGGCGAAGACTGAAGCTTCTCTCATGCAGGACACCTCGACCGTGGCGGCGCAAGACTCCTACTGGAATGATCGGCACGACGAGCTAATTCGCCAAGCTCAGCAAAGAGAAGCGCAGAAAAAGGCCGACCTCCAGGCTGCTCTGAGCGCCGACGAGGCCGCAGTTAAGTCCCAGGAGGGTACGCAAGCCCTTAAAACGCTCCGCAATTACTTAGCTACTCGGGGAACTGAAGCCGGCGCTGTTGGTGACGCCAAATCTTTCGTCAGCCGAATGCCGCTTAACGAATCTGAGACCGCGGCTATGGTTTCCTACTGCGACCATTGGCAGGAGCTCAAGTCCCTCTCCAACCGAGGACCAATAACTCCTGATGAGGTACGTGCAGAGGTCCAGAAGGACCATGCCACGCTGGTGCAGAGAGTTACCGACGAAAAAGCACAAATTCCTAATCTTCAGTCTAAAGTAAATCAACTTCAGAACGAGGTGAACGATAACTATCACCCTGGCGCCTTTGTATGGATACTAATTTCCTCCTTCTTAGTATTCATTTCGTACGTCTGGGCGGCGGGAACCTGTATCGAGATCTTCTCAATAGCTCTCTACCTCTCGAATGACGTCAAGCAAATTAGAACCCGTTGCGAGCAGACCACAACCTACAACTGATCGATGGAGGATCTTTCGTCATGAAGGCCATGATTTGCATCTTTGCTGTCTTGGCATACCCCATGATCGCTCTTGCTGGGGATCCTCCCGTTGTAGAGCAACTCCGTCAGGACCTCGTGGGAAAGTCGTTTGCGCTTCGAATTCAAATCGCGGGGAGCACATGCCTCCAAGACCAGGGCCTGTCGTATGCCACTTCGAGGCTCGTTGATACGGAGATCGACGGCAACAACGTGCGGTACTATCTTCGTGCTGATCGATACATAAACGTCCATAGGTGCTCTGATTCAGCAGGTGTTTTTCCGCCGACTAAATTGGGCGGAACTTATATAAATCCGCGCCTGGTGGTGAATATGCACCCGGCGCACTCCACTATGAGCGTGAAACAGATCGATGCCAGACCGGACCGGATTGAAGTGCAGCTCACGGCGCTCGGACAGAGCGGTGATGAGGCGTACGGCAAGATCAAGTTGATGCTGGGCAACGGCTACGAATCGCAATCCCTAGAGCAACTTGAGACGGACCTTGACCAAGTGCTTGAGATTCCTCGCATCAAAGACCTCGTGCAAGCGCGTAACGCCTACGATTCTGTCGAGAGAGAAATCGGGGCGCTGGAAACAAGCCTTTCTACCGAGCTCGCGGCTAGGCAAAAGGTGCTCAACGCCATTAGGCTGTTGACCCTCTACAATCAGGAATCCAACGCCGCTAACCGCCTCAACCAAGTCGTGTTTTCACCTGTTCCCGTGCCGGAGACGTCGGTCAAGGTCGAGCGGACCAGGAAAGCCCTTGCTGGGTTCCGGCAACAGGCCGAAAAGGAGAAGATCGACACGGCCTTAAACCAATACGCTGCGACAGCCTCGCAGATGAAGACGGACTGCGAGCGTCTTCCAAGCGGCGATGTAAAAACGCGCACTGAGTTGAACGATCAGATTTCAGCCGTTGATGCCGCGCGGCACGACCTGAACAACTTCGAGTCTGCCCGAAGAGAAATGATGAATCTAGGTCAGGCCGTGACCCAATCGGATGAAGACGAGTCCACCAGATGTTCGGTATCCTGCGATGCCCTTTCTCAAACCTTCTCAAGAAAGGAAGAGGTGGTTCGGGAAGCAGAGGCGATCGCAGCCGAGGCTGAGCGCAAACGGGAAGAGAAAGAGGCGCAGGCCGTGCAGGCCCGGATCCGCGCCCAACAGCTGAAGCAGGCTGACGAAGACTTCCGAATGCTTGAGAAGCAGAAAACGGCCTTGGACACGAAGCTATTCACGGCCTTAGGAGGTCCAGACGAGCATGCCATCTACGCCGAGTCCCGGAATCTCCTTGAAAAAATGATCGAGAATCGCCAGCTGGCGCAAACACTAGGCTCACGATCAGCACAGCAGGAGTTGCAGACATTGACTCGTCAGCTACAGAAACTGCAGCGGTAGCAAATCGGAACGGCAATCGACGTGTTTGCTCGTGGCAAGCCGTTCGTCCTTCTTCATCTTGTGTTGAGACGACTATTTCTGCGTGAAGATCGGAATCTTCTGGGGCCGCGCGTGCGCAGAGGTACCGATAACGCCGATGACGACTATAACGCGTCCGGTTTTCCAGAGGATCGATGTATGGCCGGCGATCTTGCTGCTTAACCTTTTCCGGCGGCCTCGATGAGTGGCGCGGACTGTTGGCAACATCCAAGACTAGGCGTCGCAACTGTCGCTCCGGCTTTGTAAGGCTCTTCCCGTTTTGTAAGGTAAAAGGGCTGTACGGGGCGTACCAAGGTGGGTAGTGTCCAGAGTTTTTCGCAC
>PLSM01000054.1:0-55048 GCA_003165075.1 Acidobacteriaceae bacterium
AACTCACCAAAAACTTGCGGCGTGTCAAACTCATTGCTCTGCTCCGATCCCTGAGTCAAGATGAGATTCAATTTACCGTCTTGCGCGACGACGGATTCCGAATGGAAATTCTCGCAAGCGGATTATAAGCGGCGGCGCGCACTCGTGGTAGAAACCGCCCGCATCAAGCAGGTTTTCGTTGCCGCCCCTTCGCCGCATTACACTGGCCAGGGCTAGCGGGCGCAGTTGTGTCGCCCGTCGGCTCCAGAGTCCGCAGCAGCTAAACCGGCTTCCATCGCCTTCGCAGCGGCCGGGCGCGTTGCCTCCATCCCGCTCGACCATGCCGAGGCGAAGAATCGCCGCCAATCCGAACGATAGATGTGTAGTCTTATCAGCAGAATCAGGAGACTCCCATGCGGCCATCCTTCTCCCTGGGCATCGAAGAGGAGTACCAGACCGTCGATCCGGTTACGCGTGACCTGCGCTCCCACATCGAGACCGAGATGCTGGCCCACGGCAAGCTCCGTCTCCAGGAGCGCGTCAAGGCAGAGATGCACACCTCAGTCGTCGAAGTCGGCACCCGCGTCTGCCGTAACATCCACGAGGCTCGCCAGGACATCTACGAACTCCGCCGCGAGATGATCAAGCTGGCCCGCGAGCACCAACTGCTGCTGGTCGCCGGCGCCACCCATCCCTTTGCCGACTGGCGCACGCAGCAAATTCATCCCGACCCGCGCTATCACCAGGTGGTCAAGGACCTGCAGCTTGTGGCCCGCGCCAACCTCATCTTCGGCCTTCACGTGCATGTCGGCATCGAGGACCGCGAAGCCGCCATCCGCATCATGAATTCGATGCGTTACTTCCTGCCCCACATCATGGCCCTCGCCACCAACTCGCCTTTCTGGCTGGGCATCAACACCGGCTACAAGGGCTACCGTGCCAAGGTATTTGAGAACTTCCCCCGCACCGGCATACCCGACGCCTTCGCCAGCTACTCCGAGTTTGAGAACTACGTCAGCTTGCTGGTTCGTACCAACTGCATCGACAACGCCAAAAAGATCTGGTGGGACATCCGCCCCCATCCCTTCTTCAACACCGTCGAAGTCCGTGCCTGCGACATCCCCCTGCGTGCCGAAGAAACGGTGGCCATCGCCGCCCTCATCCAGGCCACCGCCGTCTATCTTTATCGCCTCCACGAGTCCAACCAGGACTTCCGCCACTATTCGCGCCCGCTCCTGATGGAGAACAAATTCCGCGCCGTCCGCTACGGCCTCGACGGCAAACTCATCGATTTCGGCCGCCAGCAGGAAATCCCCGAGCGCGACTTGCTTGAGGAGTATCTCGCCCTCATTGATCCCGTGGTTGACGAGTTAGACAGCCGCAAAGCCATCGACGGCATCCGCAAGATCATGGCCACCGGCACCGGAGCCGACCGCCAGCTCAAGGTCTTTGAAGAATCCAAAGGCGACCTCAAAGCCGTAGTGGATTACATGGCCAAGGAAACCGCCGCGGGGCTCTAGCCAATTTCTTCAGGCATCTCGCGCGCGGGCAGACGATGCTCGCGTCCTTTCAGTTCGAGTTTGTATTGATTAGGCGATTATCCGCCTGTAATCTCGTTGATTGGCGTCGGAGCGGATTGACACACTGAATTCCTAAGAACCCGTCTAAAAACCAACAAGGCCGGATACATATTCCGCCCACAGATGCTGTCCGCTTCGGACCCGGAGAACGGCTGTCCTCTTGCATAGAATTATGTCCGCGCGGCGCATAATGGGATTTGGGTTGAGCACCGATAGATCGATCGCAAGGGCAGGGCGCATGTCGCCATTCGAACTACAGGTCCGGGGGCCACGCACAGTCAGGCGCGAAAGGGGATTGTCTTCATGAATTTTTTGGGGGGGCAAACAATCGACCGCGCCCTGAGATGCGGCTTAACTCCTTTAGGGCCTATACTCTGCAGATAACTCTTGCGCAATCAATATCTTGCGGCGCATCCCCTACCTTAAACGATTGAAAAGAGAGAATTTGCTTACAGAATTGGGGGGGAGGGGGTGGGGTTCACGGTACGGACCGGGGACATACCCTCGGCGGTCTTACGTTATCCCTTGTTTTTCTTCGCTTCCTCTTCGCCGCCCGTTGGCGCTATTCTCAATTGCAGGCATGTCCCCGCACCAGCCCAACCCGGACTCGACTCTTGATCCATTCGCCTGCTTCCATCCCGTCACAGCGGCGTGGTTCAAAGCTGTCTTCGATGCGCCGACTGCACCCCAGCGCATGGGCTGGCCGGTCATCGCCCGCGGCGAAAGCGCGCTCATCCTGGCCCCCACCGGAACCGGCAAAACCCTCACCGCTTTCCTCTGGTGCCTTGATCGACTCATGCTCCACCCACCCCCGGCGGGACGCAAACCCGGCTGCCGCATCGTCTACGTCTCACCTCTCAAGGCCCTGGCCGTCGACGTGGAACGCAACCTCCGCTCCCCCCTGGCTGGCATCGCCAACATGGCCCGCCGCATGGGCGTTCCCTTCCACGAGCCGCTCATCAGCGTCCGTACCGGCGACACCCCGCAGCGCGAGCGGGCACGGTTTCGCCGCCAACCGGCCGAGATCCTCATCACCACTCCCGAGTCGCTCTACCTCCTGCTCACCTCGCAGGCCGCCGACGCTCTCCGCACCGTCGACACCGTCATCGTCGACGAAATTCATGCCCTGGTTCCCACTAAGCGCGGCGCACATCTGGCTCTCTCCCTGGAGCGGCTGGAAGCCCTGGTCCAAACGTCCGTGGGGTGTAAGAAGTCCATCCAGCGCATTGGCCTCTCCGCCACCCAGCGTCCTCTTGAAGAGGTAGCCCGCTTTCTCGGCGGTGTGGATCTGTCGCCTGAAGTGAAGCTCTCAGAAAATCGGATATCTATTGAAGGAGCGGATGTTGAACCCTCCCCTCCCGAACCGCAAGGCGAAGCTGCCGAAGTGAGCCTCTTTTCCACAACCCCCGCCGCCTGGTCTTCCGACATCGCTGAAACCACGCCCTTGCGCTATCGTCCCGTCACTGTGGTAAATGCCAGTTCGTTCAAGCAGCTAAAGCTAAGAATTGAAGTTCCGGTTGAAGATATGGCACGCCTCAACGCCATGGAGGAAATCCCCTCGGGTGCAGCCTCGCAGATGCCCCGCCGCGTCTCCATCTGGAACGCTATTCATCCCCGCCTCCTGGAGCTGATCCGCGAGCGCAACTCAACCATTCTCTTTGTCAATAGCCGCCAGGTAGCTGAGCGGCTGGCCGGCGCGCTCAACGATCTGGCCGGTGAGCCCATCGCTCGCGCCCATCACGGTTCCATCGCCGCCGCCCAGCGTGCGGTCATTGAGGAGCAGTTGAAGGCGGGCAAGATTCGCGCCCTCTGCGCCACCTCCACTCTTGAGTTGGGCATCGATATGGGCGCCGTCGATCTCGTCATCCAGATTGAGGCTCCGCCCTCAGTCGCCAGCGGCATGCAGCGCATCGGACGCGCCGGCCACCATGTCGACGCCGTCAGCGAGGGCATCCTCTTTCCCAAGTTCCGCGCCGATCTGGTGGCCTGCGCCGCCGTCACCCGTGCCATGCACGAGGGAGAGATCGAGTCCACCCGCTTCCCTCGCAACCCCCTCGACGTCCTCGCCCAGCAACTGGTCGCCATTGTGGCTCACCCGCCAGGTGTATCGCTTCCCACCCGCGCCAAAAAGCTCCAGCGCCTCCCCGCGAGGCGAGGTGAAACACCGGGGTCAGCGCAAGCAAGCCCTGGTCTCTGGGGTGAGGAAATAGATGCCCCAAGGCTCGAATCTGAGACCTGGGAATCCTCCGAGACCCCGAAGCCTGAAGTCTCTGTCGACGCCCTCTACTGCCTAGTCCGCCGCGCCGCCCCCTTCGGCGCTCTCAGTCGAGTTGCCTTTGAGGGAGTCCTCGACCTGCTCAGTGGCCGCTACCCCTCCGACGAATTTGCCGAGTTGCGTCCCCGTCTCACCTGGGATCGCATCCGCAACGTCGTCACCGCCCGCGACGGCGCCGCTCGTCTCGCCATCCTCAACGCCGGAACCATTCCCGACCGCGGCCTCTACGGCGTGTTTCTGGCTCACACTGAGGGCAAAGCCGTGCGTGTCGGTGAACTCGATGAGGAAATGGTCTTCGAGTCCCACACTAACGAGACCTTCATCCTGGGCGCCTCCACCTGGCGCATTGAAGACATCACCCACGACCGTGTCCTTGTCACTCCAGCGCCGGGCGAGCCGGGCAAAATGCCGTTCTGGAAAGGGGATGGTCCCGGTCGTCCTCTCGAATTCGGTCGCCGCATCGGGGCCCTGGTGCGCGAGTTGCGGTCCCTCCCCAAACCTGCCGCGCTCACCCGCCTGGTGACGGAGCACGACCTCGATCCCGGAGCCGCCGAGAACCTTCTCGAGTTTCTCGCCGATCAGCAGGCAGCCACGGGCTCCGTTCCCGACGACCGCACCATCGTCATTGAGCGCTGCCGCGACGAGCTGGGTGACTGGCGCGTCTGCGTTCTCACACCCTTCGGCAGCCGCATCCACATTCCGTGGGCCATGGCCGTCAGCGCGCGCATCCGCGCCGCGGGAGGGCCGGAGGTGGAGACGCTGTGGGGCGATGACGGCTTCGTCCTGCGTTTTCCAGACACCGACGAGCCGCCCGATCCGGATTGGTTCCTGGTCGAATCCGCCGAGGCCATGGCCCTAGTACTGCGCCAGCTCGGATCGACGGCACTGTTTGCCGGGCGCTTTCGCGAGGCCGCCGGTCGCGCGCTGCTGCTGCCACGCCGCCGCGCCGATGCCCGGTCGCCCCTGTGGCAGTTGCGCAAGCGGTCTTACGATCTACTCAGCGTGGCTTCGCGCTATCCCTCCTTTCCTCTGCTGCTCGAGGCTTATCGCGAGTGTCTCCGTGATGTCTTCGATATGCCCGCGCTGATTGAGACACTGCGCGCCATTGAGCAGCGTCAACTGCGTGTCCACGTGGTGGAGACGCACACGCCTTCGCCATTTGCCTCATCGCTGTTGTTCAGCTATGTCGCCAACTTTCTCTATGATGGCGACGCGCCGTTGGCCGAGCGCCGTGCCCAGGCGTTGACCATCGACCAGGACCAACTGCGCGGGCTGCTGGGCGAGGCCGATCTGCGCGAACTGCTCGATGCCGATGCAATTGCCGAGGTCGAGGAGATTGCGCAGTGCCTGGCCGAGTCGCATCGCGCACGCTCGGCCGACGGCATGCACGATCTTTGTTTGCGCCTGGGCGATTTGTCGCGCGACGAACTTGCGTGCCGGGTGGTTTCACCCGATCTTCTGGGGCATGTGGATCGCCTGGTTCGCTCCCGCCGATTGCTGGAGTTGCGCATTGCCGGCGAGCGCCGCCTGATTGCCGCGGAGGATGCCGCACGCTATCGCGATGGGCTGGGCATTCCGCTGCCGCCGGGGCTGGCTGCCGCTCTGATGGAGCCGGTAGCCCACCCGGTTCTCGAACTGGTCCGCCGCTATGCGCGTACCCATGGCCCATTCACGCTGCGCGAGGTGGTGGACCGTTTTGCCCTTGATGCCGCTCAAGTGGAAGACGCGCTGCGCCTGTTGGCCAATGAAGGGCGCGTGCTCGAAGGCGGCTTCCGCCCTGGCGGGCTGCATCGCGAGTGGTGCGACGCGGAGATGCTCCGCCTGATTCGCCGTAAATCGCTGGCCAAGCTCAGGCGTGAGGTTGAGCCTGTCGAGCAGCACACGCTGGCCCGGTTCCTCACCCATTGGCAGGGACTGCTGACCCCGCGCCGCGGCACACCTGCGCATCTCGACGCCATGCTGGATACCATCGAGAGCCTGCAGGGCGCGCCGCTGCCCGCCTCTCTGCTCGAAACTTCAATCTTGCCGGCGCGCATTGCAGACTATGCTCCCGCAGGGTTGGATACGCTGATTGCCGCGGGCGAAGTGGCGTGGGCCGGCGTTGAGCCTCTGGGCGAACGCGACGGCCGCATCGCTCTCTTCTTGGCGGACAAGCTACCCCTGCTGCTGCAGCAGCGGCCCTTGGTCGAGCCACTCACTGAGCGCGAACAAAAACTCATTGCAGTGCTTGAGTCCACCGGCGCCAGCTTCTTCGAGCCGCTGCACCAGGCTGTGGGCGGTGGCTATCCCGGCGAGTCGATCGATGCCTTGTGGAGCCTGGTCTGGCGCGGTCTCATCACCAACGACTCTCTGCACGCCTTGCGCGCCTACATTACCAAACCTGACAACGCACGAACTCCGCGCCGCTTGCAGACAGGAGTTGTATTTCGTTCGCGCCGCACCACGCCGCCCACGGCACAGGGGCGCTGGTCCTTACTTCCCGTCCGCGCTCAGCAGGCGGGCAGCGGCGCTCCCACGAAAACCGAAGCCAGCCACGCGCTTGCCTTACAACTGCTCAACCGCTATGGCGTGCTGCTGCGCGAGTCGGTGGCGGCAGAGAATGTGCCGGGTGGTTTCAGTGCCGTCTACGACGTGTTGAAGGCTCTCGAAGAAAGCGGGCGCATTCGCCGCGGATATTTTGTGGCCGGCCTGGGAGCCACGCAGTTTGCGTTGCCGGCCGCCGTGGATCTGTTGCGCCAGTTGCGCAACGAGCCCGCTGCGGAGAAGCCGGAATTTGTGCAGTTGGCCGCCGCCGATCCTGCCAATCCCTACGGCTCAGTGTTGCGTTGGCCCGATCTTCCCGTGGCCGAAGAGGACTCCGAAACTGCTCCCCGCCTGCTTACGCGCGCGTCCTACGCTGAGGTAATCCTGCGCAACGGTCAATTGGTGGCGTGGCTGCGCCGGAACAATTCGAACCTGCTGGTGTTCTTGCCCGTGGAGGAGCCGGAGCGGTCGCAGGTTGCCGCGGGGCTGGCGCATTTTCTCTGCGCGCGCGGGCAAGAAAAGATGCGTGGCGGCAGCCACCAGGGAGTGTTGATCACCACCATCAACGGCCAGCCGGTCGCAGCGCATCCCATGGCCCGCTTTCTTATGGATGCCGGATTTTATCCCGGCCCGCTGGGCATGCACCTGCGCCGCATTCCGCTCCCTTTGCCGCATTACGATCCGCTCGCTGAGGAGTTGCAATAACCGATGCCGGAGGGCGACACAATCTATCGCACTGCCCGCGCATTGGGGCGCGCACTGGTCGGCAAGCCGATCACAGGTTTCCGCTCCACCTATCCGCTGCTGACGCGCTTCAATGAGGACACGCCACTGGCCGGCCAACTTGTGCAAGGTGTGGAGTCGCGCGGCAAGTGGCTGCTGATTCACTTTTCCGGTGGAGGAACGCTGGCCACGCATATGCTGATGAGCGGCAGCTGGCACATCTATCGCCCCGGTGAGCGCTGGCAGCAGCCGCGGACCAATATGCGTATCGTGGTCGAGAACAGCGACTACATTGCAGTGGGTTTCAGCGTGCCGGTAGCGCGGATGCATACGGCACAGTCGATGGCCCGCGACCGGAGAATTCCGCCTTCCCAGCTCGATGTGCTGAGCGGCGACTTCGATGCTCCATCCGCCGTGTGCCGGGTGCTGGCGCATGGCAAAGAAGAAATTGCCGATGTACTGCTGCACCAGGAAGTGCTCGCAGGCGTGGGGAATGTCTTCAAGTCTGAAATCTGCTTCGTGACCGGTGTCAATCCATTCTGTCCTGTGGCCGTGCTCGATCAGGCGCAGGTTGCGGCATTGATTGCCGCTGCGCAAAAGCTGGTTGGCGCCAACGTCCTTGAAGATTCCGGCGATGCCATCGTGACCTACCGTGGCCGGCGGCGCCGCACTACGCAGCAATCCGATCCGCAAGCCAGCCTGTGGGTCTATGGCCGTGCCGGCGAGCCGTGCCGCCGATGCGACGAGCCGATTCGCAGGCTTATCCAGGGGCCGGACGCGCGTGTCACCTTCTGGTGCCGGCGTTGCCAGTCCATGCCCGACGGCTCCGAAGTGGATGGTTAATTTGCTTTATTCGTGTTCTTGCCCAGGCCAAAGATCTTTTGCAGCAAGTTGCGATGATCGGCAGGGTGGTCGCAGGTCTCCATGGGTGCTGAGCCGCTGAGGAACGCGGCGGCGTAGCTGTCCGGACAGGAATCGTCGCTCAACAGGTTGCTGACTTTGTCCAGCCTCACCACCTCCACGCCATCCGGCGGTGCAAGGTCATGAGTGTCGGAGTACTGCGGCAACTGCACCGCACGCTTCATGAACTCCGCCCAGATAGGCGCGGCGGCCAGGGCCCCGGCCAGCTTCACATCGGTGTAGTCGTCGTTGCCTACCCACACGATGCAGATCAAGTTGCTGGTAAAGCCAGCAAACCAGGCATCGTGCGAGGTCCCGGTCTTGCCGGCAGCGGGTTCTGTAAAGCCGCGCTTCCTCACCTCGTAGCCATAGCCGAAGTTCATCACACCTTCCATCAGGTTGGTGGTCAGGTAGGCGACGCGTGGATCCAGAACCTGCCTCGACGTGGGGGTATAGTCGTCGATGATGTCGCCTGAAGGAGTGCGCACGCTGGCCAGCAACCACGGGTCCAGGTGCACTCCGTTGTTGGCGAAGATGGTATAGGCGCCGGCCATGTCCAGGGGCGTTGCGTCATACGAGCCAATGGCCACTGACGGTGTCCCCCGCGCGTTCTTGACGCCCGCATCGCGGCCCAGCGCGGCTACATTGTCAAAGCCCACTTCGGCGGCCAGGCCGATGGTCGCATTGTTCAGCGAGTGAGCCAGCGCATAGATCGCGGTTACCTGGCCATGGTATTCGTCTTTGTAGTTTCGCGGCGAATACTCCTGGCCATCCACATCGTAGGTGGTCGGCTCGTCGTTGAGAATGGTGACCGCCGAAAAGAGCTTATCCTGCCCCGGCAGCATGGTTCCGGCAATGCTGGTGTTGAAGGCCGCGGCATAAACAAAGGGTTTGAAAATTGATCCGGTAGGGCGTTTGGCCACGGCGTGATTGAGCTGGCTGTTGCCATAGTTGCGTCCGCCGATCAGCGCCAGCACCTGCCCGGTATGGGGATTGAGCGCCACCAGTGAAACCTGCGGGTAGAGGAGGGTCTCGTCGGGCTTGCGATGCGGGTGCAATTTTTCGACCATCTGGTCCACATTGCGCATGCCCACTTCCACGGCATCGGCGGCTGCTCGCTGCAGATCGGGATCGAGCGAAGTATAGATGCGCAAGCCTTCGCGATTGAATTCAGTTTCACCAAGCCTCTGCGTCAATTGATCACGCACCAGGTCCACAAAGTAAGGCGCCTCGCTGGCGTCCACGCTTTGCGAAGACAGGTGCAGCGGCTCGGCCTTGGCGCGCTCCGCCTCGTCCTTGGTGACGGCGCCGGTTTCCACCATCGAGTCCAGCACCAGGTTGCGCCGGTCGATGGCCCGGTCCGGATGGCGGAAAGGGGAGAAGTAGTTCGGCCGCTGAATCATGCCGGCCAGCAACGCGCCCTCTGCCAGATTGAGCTGGCGCACATCCTTGCCGAAGTAAGCTTCCGATGCCTCGCCAAATCCATCCACTGAAAAACTGCCCCGCTGACCGAGATTGATCTGGTTGGCATACATCTCAAAGATCTGCTTTTTTGAGAACCGATGCTCGAGCTGGAAGGTGATCAAGATCTCAATCATCTTGCGCTTAATGCGCTTTTCAGGGGAGAGGAAAAAGCCGCGCGCCAGCTGCATGGTCAGCGTGGAGCCGCCCTGCTGCTTCTGGCCTGTGAGCAGGTCGCGTATTCCCGCCTCGAACAGTCGCCAGTAGTTGACGCCGCTGTGCTCAAAGAAGCGGCGGTCCTCAATGGCCAGCACGGCCTGTACCAGGTTGGGCGGAATCTCGTCGTAGCTGATCAATCTGCGCTTGGTACGGTTGGTATCCTCGCTCAGACCGGTAATGAGCAAAGGTTCTAGCTCGTAGCTGGCCAGAAGCTGTGAATGATCGTCGACGATGGAGCCAACCACTCCATTTCTAATGCGAATCGTGGCAGGATCCTGCGAGTGGTAGGACTGCGGGCCGGGGCGCACGGTAATACTCTGGGCACCCTCCTCGGTGAAGGTTCCCAACTGCGATGCCTGCGACGCGCCATCCGCGGTGTAACCGGCCTCGCGCAGCTCGGATGAAATGAGTGGGACACTCAACTTCTGTCCCGGCCGCACCTCGCGTGGAGCAGCAAAAATCTTGGCCGTGTTGGCAAACAGCGGCTGCTGCAGGCGCGTGTCTACAATGTGCCGGTACTTGAAGTAATAAAACTCGAAGACGCTGAAGGCCACCACGCCGGTCAGCACTGCGCACACAATTAGAGCGCGCAGCAACAGCAATCGCCCGGGGTGTTTCCAGGCGGGCCATACCAGCCTGATCTTCAACGCCATTACTGCTCCTTCTGCCAAGCTTTTACCCGCTAGCTCCTAGCGTCTTGCTCTTCCGTGCGAGGGGACAGAATCACCGGGAACCCGCAGCGGCAAATACAAGCCCGAATCTAGAGGCTGGGATCTGATAGCTCTTTCAATTCATCTTCCTGCACGCGCGACTTCACGTGCGCCAGCACTTCATGCAATGCTACGTCCACGCTGTTCGCCGTTGAACGCGTCACCACTTCCACCAGGCCGGCAGCCACCTTCTTGCCGACGTTGATGCGGTAGGGAATACCCACGAGGTCAGCATCCTTGAATTTGACGCCCGCACGCTCGTCTCGGTCATCAAGAAGAACATCAAGTCCTGCGGATTCAAGCTCGGCCGCTAGCGCTTCGCCAGCTTCGCGTAGCGCTGCGTCAGACACATTGGTCACAGTCACAACCACCGTGAACGGCGCAATCGACGATGGCAGCCAGAAGCCGTTCTTGTCGTTCGACTGCTCGATGGCCGCGGTGAGAATGCGCTCGATGCCGATGCCGTAGCTGCCCATGATCGGCGTCACTTCCTTGCCGTTCACGTCCAGCACGCGCGCACCCATCGATTCGGAGTACTTGTAGCCGAGCTTGAAAATATGTCCGACTTCGACCGCTTTGCCCACCACTAGCCTGCCTGCGCAGCCATCTTTCGGGCAGCCCTCGCCCTCGTTTACGCTGCGAATGTCGGCTGCCAGTGTCCAGGTGAAATCGCGGCCCGGCGTGACGTTGCGGAAGTGGTAGTCGTGCTTGTTGGCCCCCGCCACCAGGTTCTTGCGGTCCACAAGAGACCTGTCCACCACCACGATCAATCCGTCTTCTAGCGGTTTGGCGTTGTGCTTCAAGCCGACCGGCCCCAGGTATCCAGCCGGACCGCCAAAGTATTGTTCCAGTTCTTCGGCCTGCATGGTGCGCAGCTCCGCTGCTTCCACCGCGCCCAGCAGCTTGGTCTCATTTACCTGGTGGTCGCCGCGCAGGAAGGCGGCAACGCCGTGCCATGTGTCGGCTGCGCCCTTCGTGCCGCGCTTCAATGCCATGTAGGCCACGCACTTGATGTCGGATGCCGGAGACATTTTGAAGAACTCAGCCACATCCGCGATGGCCGCGCAACCCGGCGTGTGCACCAACTCCGGCGTGCCGTCCCCCGTAGCCTCGAGTTCCACCAAAGGATCAAGCAACGAAGTTGCCTTCTCCAGGTTGGCCGCGTAGCCGCAGACCGGGCAGCTTGCGATCAAGTCCTCACCCGCGTCGGTGTAGACCATGAACTCCTGTGACTGCGAGCCGCCCATCGCGCCGGAGTCGGCCTCAACGGCCACAAACTTCAGCCCGCAGCGGGTAAAGATCTTGCGGTACACCGCGTCGTGCAGGTCGAAGCTCTTGTCCAGGCCCGCCATGTTGATATCGAAGGAGTAGCTGTCCTTCATGGTGAACTGGCGCACGCGCAGCAGACCCGACTTGGGCCGCGGTTCGTCGCGAAACTTGGCCTGAATCTGGTACCAGATCTGCGGCAACTGTTTGTAGCTGCGCAGTTCGCTGCGCGCAATCGAGGTCATGATCTCTTCGTGCGTCATGCCCAGGCAAAGGTCCGCGCCTTTGCGATCTTTGAGGCGAAACATGTTGTCGCCCATCCCCGCCCAGCGCCCGCTCTGCTCCCATGGCTCGCGCGGCAGAATGCCCGGCAGGTAGAACTCCTGGCCGATCTTGTCCATCTCCTCGCGCACGATGCTGATGATCTTGTTCAGCGACCGCTGGCCGAGGAAGAGGTAGTTGTAGATGCCTGCGCCGAGCTGGCGAATATAGCCGGCACGCACCAGAAACCTGTGGCTGGCCACTTCGGCGTCGGCAGGGGCTTCGCGAAGAGTAGGGATGAAGAGCTTTGACCAACGATGCATAGAGATGTGTGAGCGAACTTTCCCGCCCGCCGCGGCGGACGCACGAACGATTGGAGGCAGTCTCTATTCTAAATGTTCGGATGCGTATCGGACCCTCTTCAGAAGAAAGGCCTGTCCCAAGGGCGAGATGGAATAGGGAAGGCGGCCATCATCTACGGATACATCCACATGAACGTAGTCACTCTCGTTTTCCAACATCTGAACTTCAAACTGATAACGCTTGCCGCCAGACTCGACCTCATAGTTTTGCACTTCCGCCAACTCCGTGATGAGTTGCTCTGGGGACATCTCAGACCAACGCTTCACTTCCATGTCGAGCACCCTTTGCATCTCAGCCCGTCTGTCCATAGGTTTGTCTTCTCATAACTGGCGCACTACTTCTAGGTAGTTCTGATCCTGATCTCTGATCCCTGCCCCTAAATCAGCTCCACGCCCCACAGATCGTGCAGGTGCACCACACCCTCGACTCGGCCTTGGGCATCCACCACCACCAGTGAAGTAATCTTCCGCTCTTCCAGAACCGCCAGCGCTTTGGCGGCTAACTCATCGGCGCGAATAGTACGTGGGTGCGCGTTCATGGCCTCGCCCGCCGTCCGGCTCAGCGCTGCGCCGCCCTCGCGTTCCAGCAGCCTGCGCAAGTCGCCGTCGCTGATCACGCCGCGCAGCCGTCCGTTGTCCTGCACTGTCGTGATGCCCAGTTTTTTCGACGACATCTCGTAAATCACATCGGTCATCGATGTGGTTGTCGCCACCACCGGCACGTCTTCGCCCTTGTGCATCAGGTCGCGCACCCTGGCCAACTGCTTGCCCAGCTTTCCGCCAGGGTGCAACTCGGCAAAATCCTCGGCGCGAAACCCCTTGCGCACGCTTACTGCAATGGCCAACGCATCGCCCAGCGCCAGCATCGCCGTCGTTGAAGTGGTTGGAGCCAGGCCCAGCCCGCAGGCCTCGCGCTCCACCGAGCAGTCCAGGGCCACATCGCTGGCCGTGGCCAGGGTGGACTCCATGCGGCAGCAGAAGCTGATCAGCGCATCGCCTTTGCGCTTGAGTGTGGCCAGCAGGCGCAGAATCTCCTCCGTCTCGCCGCTGGCCGAGAGCGCAATCACCACGTCGCCGGCCATCAGCACGCCGAGGTCCCCGTGCACCGCTTCGGCGGGATGCAGAAACAGCGCCGGGCTCCCGGTGGAACTGAGCGTGGCTGCGATCTTCTGCGCAATGATGCCGCTCTTGCCCATGCCGGTGACGACCACGCGGCCATTGCCCTCGCTGCAGCGGAGAATCAGTTCCACTGCGCGGTCGAAATCCGCGGCCATCGGGCCTTCGAGCCGCGCCGCCAGGACCTCAAGCGCCGATGCTTCGGTGCGCACCAGATCCGCCGGGTTCAGACTGCCTTGTGCATCTTTCGGGTTCATCGGTTTCTGATGGTATCAGCTTGCGGCGGTCGGGAAGTTCACGGCGGCGCCGAGAGGACGTTTTCACCGCGGCTCCGTTGCTCGTACAATCTGAGAGGAGAGGTCTATCCCCGTGAAGCGCAACACCCTCGTTCTTGGCGTCGTTTTGTTGATTCTGGCCACCTTTGCCTGGGCGGGGTGGGCCAACTGGGAATACCGCAAGCAGGCTGCGGAGAAGCTGCTGGCCTCGGCGGCAAAGGGTGAACTGGTGAGCACCGCCGCCGGTGACGTGCCGCAGTACATTTCGCCGCTCAAAGGCAAGCCTGCGCCCAACTTTGCGCTGGAGGATCTAAGCGGTCACAAGGTGTCCCTCTCCAGCTACAAGGGCAAGGCAGTGCTCCTCAATTTCTGGGCTACATGGTGCGGCCCGTGCAAGATCGAGACACCCTGGCTGGTCGAGTTGCGTAACCAGTACGCCGCGCAGGGATTCGAGATTCTTGGTATCTCGACCGAGGGAGACGATCTGGCCAAAGACGACAAAGCCGGAAGGGAAAAACAAAAGGCCGACGTTGCCAAGTTTGCTCAGCAGGAGCACATGCCTTATCCCGTGCTGATCGATGGCGACAGCATCAGCCAGACCTATGGCGGGCTGGATGCGATGCCGACCTCATTCTTTGTCGATCGCAATGGGACGGTCGTCGCGGCCCAGATGGGCATCAGCTCGAAAGACGATATCGAGGCCAACATTCGCAAGGCGCTGGGGGCAGGGAAGTGAGCGGTGCAATGAAAAGCAGCCGCTGGGTGGCGGGAATGGCGTTGGCGCTGTTGGTTCTGTCGGCGAAGGGGCAAGCCCCAATGAGTGACTCGCCTGGCCGCTCCATCACCGGGGGCGCGGCCGTCGTCTATCAATACCCCGAACAGGTCACCGTATCCGCCGGCAAGCCCAGCCCTGTGGCGCTGCACTTTCGCATCGGGCAGGGCCTGCACATCAATTCCCACACGCCCAGGCAGGAAGAGCTGATCCCAACCACGTTCTCCATTCCCGAGGGCTCAGGCGTGCGGCTCGTAAAGGCCGACTATCCCACGGGAAACGACTTTACACTTCCTCTGGACCCCAACACGAAACTCAGTGTGTACACCGGCGAATTCACAATCCTGACACGCATTGTTGCCGAGTCCGGCAATCACCTGGTGGAGGCGAAACTGCGCTACCAGGCCTGCGACAGGAATGTCTGCATGCCGCCAAAGACAATCACCGTGCCCATCGATGTGATTGGAAAGTAAGCGCCCGCGCCCCCTGCGCCCGATGACAGCCAAATTCGGTCATTCTTGAGCTGAAAAGGGGTCAAAATCAGTAGAAATCGGGTGTGTGGGTTTACCATTCAGATAATAGGGCTGTCTCCAATCGTTGACGGTAAGATATTGATAACAGGACTATTATCTCCTCATCCGGACAATCAATGCACCCGGGAAAGGGGCATTTTCGGGGGGGAGGGGGGTGGGTGCTTCTGTTTTTTCAGGTTCCGGATCGATGACCTGGAGGTTCGCCATACCTAGATTGTGCGCTTGTGGAGCCTAATTCTCTGCAAAAGCAAGCGCTCATGGAGATTCGTGGAACATGCTGTCCTGCCCTTGACGCGATAAGACCAGGTCGAGGGACACCCAGGTACAGGGGACACGGAGCAAACGGGTACGTTCTCGAAAAGTCCATCTTGCGGTAAGATTGTCTTACTATGCAGACCAAGGTATCGACGAAAGGCCAGGTCGTTCTTCCCGGACCGCTGCGCCGCAGGCTCGGCATTCGAGCGGGTGATTCGCTCGATATTGCCATCGAGAAGGATCGGATTGTGCTGACAGCCCCAAAGAGGAAGCGCTCCGCGGCCAGAATCATCAAAGACCCGATCACGGGTTTTCCGGTGATTGACGTGGGTCCCGATGCGCCCGTTCTCACCAGCAAGATGGTCCGTGAACTGCTTGTTGACTTTCCATGAGATACCTTCTGGACGTCAACGCGCTCATCGCCTATGGGTTCAGGCGGCATGATTTCCACGATCAGGTTGGCGCCTGGATTCGATCCCGAAAGGGCGATCGTTTCCTGACCTGTTCCATCACCGAACTTGGATTCGTTCGGGTGCTGGGGAATGTTCGTACCTACGGCATGGATGTGGCACACGCAAAATCCCTGTTACAGGAACTGAAGGCGTGGAAAGCGCTGCCGCTCGAATTCATAACGGACGGGAACGACATCTCGGTCCTTCCTGCGTGGGTAAAATCTCCGGCTCAGGCGACGGACGGGCATCTGCTGCAACTGGCGAGCGCGAATGGAGCGGTTTTGGCGACACTGGATGAGGGGATACCGGGGGCTTATCTGATTCCGTAGGGGAGCGTCGCGAATCCCAGGTCTCAGAAGCGAGACCTGGGGCACCCGGCTATAGACAATAGAAAATCGGCATTCCAATAATGCTGGCGTCGTGCTATCCGGCCCTAGCCGCAAAAACAAAAACGCGGCGAGGGTGGGGCACCCGGCGCTGGACTTACCGCACGACCTCGTGGATAATCCCGTCTGATTGGACGTGGAACTTGATTGGAAGGTGGCTCCTTGCCCGTCAACACGACCAAAAGAAGGAGAAGTGACATGAGGACAATTTCTGGTAGAAAGCGAATTAGAAGGCCATCTTCGGTAGTAAATCGCGAGAAGAGGGATCGTCTTGCAAGACAACCAGACTGTGAAGGAAGCGAGGTTACGAACATCAGGAGCATTCCCGACGAACCTGATCATTGGGGTATGTGTGGAATCTGTGAGACCATGCAGCCTTTTTTCAAGAATGCCGAGGGCAAATGGGTTCCGAAAAGGCACAAGGGGGTCCGAAGACGCCGTTAGGCGTAAGATGGCGGTTGGTCCATGTCTCGCGGATTCGAGAACGGCCGCTAAAGGCGCGTGTCCAATTTCTCGTCTTTGGGATATTGGTCACCAGCCCCAGCGACCCATAACTGATCGAAGGAGAGCGACGGAATGAACGCAGATGGCTACGCGTACCGGCTCAGTATCACGCGAAACTATGGCGCGCTTAAGGTGCGATTTGCTGTCCTGATCGGCAAGCTGCCGATTCATGTTTCTGCGCGACTTCGCGATTCAGGGACGGATTCTGCTGTGCATGAAGGTGATCGGCTTCTTGCGCTTCTGACGGAAGCGCTCGGAAGCGCCGATGAAGCTGCCAATGTACTGAGAGAAGCAATGTCGGGTCAATCGGTCGAGCTGAATCTCGGTCCCTTTGTGTCTGCTGAATTACGGAAACAGCTCGGCGAGTCCGATAGCTAGGCGCTCATCCCGCGGTCTGTTCAGGTAGGTGGCCCACATCTGCCTATCCCCAAGACGCAATGATCAACCGCGTACAGTAAATCTCGATTCCGAAACCTGGAGTTTTATGGGTGGGGCGTCCTCCGCACGCATAATGCACGAACGCCGCAAGCCTCGCAATCCAGGATGACGCTATGAATATCCGGGCCATAACGAGATGACTGGAAGACCCAGGCATAACCAGCAGCTCTTCCCTTCTTCCCTAGCTTAGAGTTGCTCCATATCCATCCTACTGTGATGGGAAATGGGTCGCCCTTCAAGTAGTCGCCATGGACATTGGCCTCATTCCCATTGGTGCCTGACAGCTCATCGATCGTTGGCAGACGCCAGTCATCGTATCCTGCGAGCCGCAAGTTCCGGCAATAATACACTGCCTGCGGCCAGCTCACGTCGCCACTGCCTTGCTTCGTCCACGTCAGCCCGGTTGCAGGGTCGGTCCAGGGTTGGCGTTCGGCCTCCTCTTCCACTGCACGTTCCCGCGCAGCTTTTTCCCGCGCCTCCTGCTCTGCCTTTTCTCTCATCTCTCGCTCTGTCTTGGCCTGACCCTCTTGTGCAGCCTTATCCCTTTCCTCCTGTTCGGCAACAAGCCGTGCGTAACGTATAGGCCAGAGCTCGATGCTGACCATAGTCTGCCCCGTTGGTTTAACCGTGCTGGGTTGCTTTACCTGATCGACACCGTCCTCGGTTGCGGCTTCCACCATGTGCTCGCCAGGTTCGACCTTAACCTTGGCTGACCCTCCTGCGTCGATATGGCCCTTAACTTCGCCGTCCAGCTTCCAGTCGCACACCAAGTCGCACATGACCAGCAGCGTCGGAAGAGCGGTGGGTTTAGACTTCGCTTTAATTATCACCGTCACGTCTCCGTCCTGCTGCGCACGGGCTGCCGCACCTGTTATGAGCAAGGCTGTCACGACAAGCAACAGAACGGACGGATTTCTGAGCGAGTGCATTGTTTCCGCCTTTCAGCCTTCCTCAAACGTCATATACGGCAAAGACACTGAGTGGCCCCATTGCGATGTAGAGATGGCGCGGCCCACATCTCAATCTAGCATCAAGATTGGGTGCCCCAGGTCTCGATTTTGAGACCTGGGAAAGCACAGATGCAAACCACCCGCCGACTTGCTACTTTCCTGACTTCTTTTCTATCTTGGCCCAGGTGTCTTTTAGCGGAAGGGTGCGGTTGAAGACCAGTTTTTCCGCAGTCGAATCGGGATCGAGGCAGAAGTAGCCAACGCGCTCGAACTGGAAGCGGTCCTCTAGTTTGGCTTTGGCGAGGGAGGGTTCGAGCCTGGCGCCGGTGAGGATCTCAAGGGAGTTGGGGTTGAGATTGCTGAGGACGTCCTGGCCTTCTTCGATGTCGTAGGGGTCGGCGTTGGAGAAGAGCTTGTCGTAGAGACGGATTTCGGCAGAGATGGCGTGGGCGGCCGAGACCCAATGCATGGTGGACTTGACCTTGCGGCCATCGGGAGAGTTGCCGCCGCGGCTCAAGGGATCATAGGTGCAGTGCACCTCGACGATGTTTCCGCTCTCGTCTTTCACCGCGCTTTGGGCGGTGATGAAGTAGGCGTTGCGCAGGCGGACCTCCTTGCCGGGGGAGAGGCGGTAGTACTTGTGCGGAGGAATCTCGCGGAAGTCATCCTGCTCAATATAGATTTCGCGCGAAAAAGGCACCTGGCGCGTGCCGGCGGAGGGGTCTTCGGGGTTGTTGGCCACCTCGACAAACTCCTCCTTATCGGCGGGGTAGTTGTCGATGACCACCTTGAGCGGGTGCAGAACGGCCATGGCACGGCTGGCGCGGCGGTTCAGGTGGTCGCGCTGGAAGTGCTCGAGCATCTCGATGTCTGTTGACCCATTGGTGCGCGTGGCGCCGATGGAAGCGCAGAAGGCGCGCAGTGCTTCAGGGGTAAAGCCGCGGCGGCGGATGCCGCTGAGCGTGGGCATGCGGGGATCGTCCCAACCGTTGACGCGGTTTTCCTGTACGAGCTGGAGGAGCTTGCGCTTGCTGAGCAGGGTGTAGGTGAGGTTGAGGCGATCAAATTCAATCTGCTGCGAAGGGAAGATGCCCAACTGCTCGATATACCAGCGATACAGGGGCTGGTGGTCGGCGAACTCCAGGGTGCACATGGAGTGGGTGACGTGTTCGCTGGAGTCGGACTGGCCGTGGGCGTAGTCGTACATGGGGTAGATGCACCACGCGTCGCCGGTGCGCTGGTGAGAGGCGTGGAGGATGCGGTACATGACCGGATCGCGCATGTTGAGGTTGGGCGAGGCCATGTCGATCTTGGCTCTCAAGACGCGCGAGCCATCGGGGAACTCGCCGGACTTCATGCGCTGAAAGAGGTCGAGATTCTCATCGATGGTGCGGTTGCGATACGGGCTGTCTTTGCCGGGCTCGGTGAGGGTGCCGCGGTACTGGCGGATCTCGTCGGCGGTGAGGTCGTCGACGTATGCCTTGCCGGCTTTGATGAGTTGCAATGCCCACTCATAGAGTTGGCCGAAGTAGTCTGAGGCGTAGCAGAGGCGGTCCCACTCGAAGCCCAGCCAACGGACATCCTTCATGATGGAGTCGACGTACTCCTGCTCNNCGAAGCGCAGGTTGGTCTTGCCGCCAAATTCATCCGCAAGGCCGAAGTCGATGCAAATTGCCTTGGCGTGGCCGATGTGGAGGTAGCCGTTGGGCTCGGGAGGAAAGCGGGTCTGGACGATGGCGTCGCCGTACTTTTTGGTGCGCACATCCTCGGCGATCTGATCGCGGAGAAAGTTGGAGATGGGGCGAACGTCGTGAACTGGAACTTCTGAGCTTTCCGGGTTTGCGTTGGTCATGGCCTTAGCTCATTATTCCACGGGCGGGCTGTGTTCAATAAGAACGGCACGGCCGCGAAAGAATCCGAGTAAGCTAAGAAGCGTCAGGGCACGACTTTAGTCGCGCAGTAAACTGCCATGTCGATACCTTCCCGGCCTTCGGATGCATCAAATGCCTCATTTTACCCACGAACGTTTTTTGTAACTACGCGAACAGCAGGCGGAAGATCGCTCTTCCAGACTGACCGCATGGCGGCGCTCTTGATAGAAATTCTTCGAGCCTATATGCGCTCCGGAAAAATGACAGTTCACGACTTCGTTCTCATGCCCAATCATGTCCATATTCTGATGACAGTTCCGAGCGAGATGAGTATTGAGAAGGCGATGCAATTGATCAAAGGCAACTTTTCCTTTCGCGCCAACAAGGAACTCGGGTTTCGCGGCGAGGTTTGGCAGAGTGGATACTCGGATGTACAGATCCTTGATGACCAGAGCTTTCAACAGCATCGCGAGTATATAGAAAACAATCCGGTGAAAGCGGGTCTGGCAAACAGGCCAGAGGAGTATCCGTTTGGAACGGCATACTTAAAGAAGCATAAGCACGCAGGGGCTAAAGCCCACGGGTTGAGAGCGGTTGAGCGGCACGACTAAAGTCGTGCCCTGACGCTTTGAGGCCTGACGAATCTCCTCGTGGGTCAGGAATAATCAATCCCAACGGGAAGGTTGGTGGATGCCCTAGGTCCCGATTTTCGGACTTGGGAAAGCACAACAACTCAACCGAGCGATTGAAGGCTTTCTTCGGCCTGGCGGATGCGGGCGAGGCACAGCTCGCGGCCGAGGACAACCATGGTTTCAAACAGAGGCGGCGCGTTTTTGCGTCCGCAGACGGCGACACGGATTGGCTGGAACATTTGCCCGGCCTTCAGACCCAGTTGATCGGCTGCGGCGCGAAGTGCATGGTCCAGAGAATCGTGATCGAAGGGGACGGTGGGCAGAACTTCGAGGGCGTGCGCAAGGACGCGACGGGCCAGCGCGGCATCGCCCTTCTTGGGGATCAACTCGGCTGGATCGTACGGGGCGAGCTGCGGGAGGAAGAAGAAGTCGGCGGCGGCGGCGGCGTCGCGCAATAATTTAATGCGCTCGCGGATGAGCGGGGTGACGGCGAGCAGCTTTTCCGGCGAGGGATGGAGACCGGCCTGCTCAAGAAAAGGCTGGAGGCAGGGACTGAGCTGCTCGATCGGCAGAGCGCGGATATGTTCAGCGTTGAGCCAGACGGCTTTTGGATCGAAGGGGTCTTCCTCAGTGAAGTTAACGACGGCATTGGAGCGGTTGACGCCCTCGAGAGTGAAAGCGTCGGTGAGGTCGGCTAGATTGAGAAGTTCGCGGTCATCCTTGGGCGACCAGCCGAGGAGGCAGAGGAAGTTGACGAACGCCTGGGAGAGGAAGCCGGCATCGCGATACGTGGTGACGCTGACGACGGGGCCGTGGCGGCGCTTGGAGAGCTTGGCGCCATCGGGGGCGACGAGCAACGGGAGATGCGCGAAGTGGGGCGGCTCGACATCGAGGGCCTCGAAGATGAGCAGGTGCTTGAAGGTGTTGGTCAGGTGATCCTGGCCGCGGATGATGTGGCTGATGGCGAGATCGGCGTCGTCAACGCACGAGGCGAGGTGATAGGTAGGGAATCCATCCCACAACCCCAACGACGAAGACCTGTCGTTGGGGACCCCGACTGACCGCAGCAGGGCGAAGTCTTCGACCTCGTCGGCGAGCTTGGACTGCGCACCATAGACGCCGTCGGTGAAACGCAGGATGCGGTCGGTACTGCGAGGGACGCGATAGCGGAGGGCGAACGGCTCACCCGCGGCGGCGCGGCGGTCGCTCTCTTCGCGGGACAATTCGCGCATACCCGGATTGCAGAGCCAGGCGCCTTGACGGGAGGATTGGTCTTCATCCGATGAGCCGGGGTCGCCTGCGTGGGCGGGGGTGAAGTCGCGATAGGCAAGGCCCTTGGCAAAGATGGCCTGGGCCTGCCGGCGGTGCAGGTCAAGACGTTCGGATTGCTTGTACTCTTCGTCCCAGGAGAGGCCCAGCCAGCGCAGCCCGTCAAAGATGGACTGGGCGCTGGCCTCGGTGTTGCGCTCGACATCGGTATCGTCCAGGCGCAACACCACGGTTCCGTGGTTGTGACGGGCATACAGCCAATTGAAAATAAAGGTACGTGCGCTGCCGACGTGGAGGAAGCCCGTGGGCGAAGGCGCAAAACGGACGCGAGGAGTTTTCTGAATTGAGGGAGTCGAATCAGGCATCGTGGAGATTTCTTTCCAATCACGATGCTAGCATTTCCGGCCTCTTTGCCTGGTTCAGGACAGGGGAGGAACCGTCGGCCGTGGCGGGTAGGGCGGCTGCGGAGGCCATGCCATCGCAGGCACAGGCGCCACCTTCCACTCAGCAAAAGCCAATACATACAGAAGAACGAGCAGACCGCAGGGAACGAGGTTTAACAGCGAAAGCCATGGAGAGAGGCCGGCCTTCTTGCAGACGAACCAGCAAGGCAGGATCAAAATGATCAAGCCCACAATCATCAGGAAGGGCAGAATCGCCAGGATGGCCATGGCCAGCCGCCGCATCTGCTCGGGATCGGGACTGCTTTGCATCAAGTAGAGCGCGAGGGGCATGGACGAGGCTCCAAGATGAGGATTGAGACTTCCCGTCACGGTAAGGCCTGGCGCAAGAAACTGCAATCAAAATCTTCGTGAATGTTGCGATCATTGAAGGGGTTCCCGCCACTGAAGCGATGGCCGCGGTTCCTGTTCCGGCGGGATCGACACCATGAAGGGCAGCCGTGCTCCACCAGGCGCGGAGGCACTGCGGAAGCCGGTCAAGCTGTGGTGGATTGGCGCCGCTTTACGCCTTGGCAACCTGGGTGGAGAGAGGCTCTGTCTTTGGGGCCATCGCGACATGCTTGCCCGATCCTTCGCGGCTGATCGAGAGCACGGTGATGTCGTCATCCTGGCCGAAGATCTGCGCCGCACGGGCAATAAAGGACGCGGGCAGATGGCTGATGGAGCGGGCGCGATTGAAGCCGAAGAGCTCTTTCTGATCGTTTCTGGCCTCGATTACGCCATCGGTCAGGACGATCAGGCGGTCCAGGGGCTGAAGCGTCACGCGAGTCTCCTCCAACTGCAGCGCGTCAGTCAGACCCAGGGGCAGATTATTCTCTACAGCCAGTTCTTTTCCGTTGAAATAGGGGGCAAGGTGCCCGGCATTGACAATGGTGGTGGTGCCACTGGCTTCCACGTGCATCGCCACGCAGGTTGCGGCGGCCTGGGCGCGGTCGCGGAGTCTCCGGTTCAGCGTCTGCAGCACATATTGCGGCTCGTAACTGGTCTCGACAATGGTGCGAATGGCTCCCACGATCAGCGCCACCAGCATGCCTGCCTGCAGTCCCTTGCCGGTCACATCTCCCAGCACGATCAGCACGCCGCCCACCTTGTCAGGCAGGATCTGAAAGAAGTCGCCGCCCACTTCGGTTGCCGGACGGTATTCACTTTCGATGGCAAAGCCGGGAATGGAGGGAATTGCCTCGGGGATCAGCAGTTGCTGCACCTGGCGTGCCTGGTCGATCTCCAGTTGCCACTGTTCCCGCTCCCGCAGCGAGCGGAGGAAGCGCCGCATCAGCAGCACGGTGATGATGCAGAGCGAAAGCACCACCGCAATCTGGTTGATGCTGACCGCAAATCCAAACGGGAAGAAGTTGAGTGGCAGATGCGACAAGAGCATGTCTTCCTGATAAAGTGACAGCGCCACCAGCGCCACCGCGGGCAACGCCAGCCAACCTCCGGTATTGTCCCGCCGCATACCTTCCCACGTTACCCACACCAGCAGCGCTCCCAACAACAGCTTGAACAGAAGCGAAAGCGGCGAAAGCAGCAATTCATAGCGAACCGGAACTGCGCGGCCAAAGAGCGGAGCCCGCAGCATGGCCATACTCACAGCCAGCAGTACGGTCATCACCACGATCATCTTGCGCAGCCGGGCCATGCGGCCCAGGCGGAACCAGTATGCCCAGAAGAGCACCCACAACCCAATCAGCGCAGGACGCAGCAACACATCCAGAAGGAACATTTCGGGAGTGGCCTGAATCCAGGTTGTGTAGTTGGCAATCAAGAGCACGATGGCTTGCACGACGCTCACCGCGCAGGCCGTGCCCAGCCAGAAATAGGCCTTCTCGCGGCGATCGAGCAAATAGAGGACCAAGGCCACCAGCGTTCCCAGCAGCAGTATCCCGGTCTCGAGGATTCTGCTGGCCTGGCCATGATCGACGGCGTCCCAGTCCATGTGCAGCATGGCCAGAACGGGAGCGGCCTGGCCAAGTAATACCGGCCCATGCAATCCACCCGTGTCCGGATTGGACATCGGCGTGGCGGGGTCCATCCAAACGCGGATGGCAATGGTCATCGGACCCGTGCTGAGATTCGCGGGCAGCGTGAATGCGCGCGGCAGTGTCAAATAAGAGGTCACGCCATGGGCGCTGAAGCGGCCGAAGTCTCCTACAAGCTGGCCGTTGACGTACACCTGGTAAGCGTCATCCACATCCACCGGCATCTTGAGCGCCAGATCGGATTTGGACGAATTCGCGTCGTTCTCCTGCACATTGACTCGCATCCGGTACCAAGCGTAGCCGGTGTAGCCGGCGTATCCGCGCATCGTCCAGCCGGGCACGAATCCCGTGCTGCCCAGGTATGGGTCTTTTGATCCCTGGGGCAGAGTCAGATCCATCGCATCCCAGGTGGAATCGTCGAATCCCGGTTGCACCCACGCCATGTTGTCGCCGGTATGAAACCTCCACGGCCAGGTCAACTCGACTGTCGACGTACCGAGCACGGCTGTCTTGAAGTCCGCGCCATGATTTGTGGAGGAGACGCCCTTCGGTCCCGGCGCATCTGCCGCTGCTGCCGCCAGGGGCAGCGCCATCAGGCATACTGCTACTGCAAGCCAGTGACGGGCTTGTGACTGGGCCTTAGGAAACCAAGACAATTCTTGCACTTGTCGCATCGAAAACTGGGCCTCGCGTCAAACGGGGGAATGGAGAAGAACTAGAAGCCCGAATGTATGCACGGAGAATACCGTTTTTGCGGCATTTTCCGCAAGAGATTTAGTCAATTCGCCTTGGGTGCGATGCCTTCAGGTGATGTCCTCGGTGTCGTAAGCCGGAGCAACAACCCTGCGTTTGGGAATACCATGCACCGAGCTCAGCAGGTCCTCGACCACGTCTTCCAACTGCCGCTGGCTTTCGATCACTTCGCTCATGCTCTTCAACTCGTCGGGTTCGTTGGCGCGCTCCACCAGGGCCACGGCGTGGCACTGGGCGACGTGATCCAGGCCCAGGCCCTCGGGGGTCTTGGCCTTGACGCTTACTTGCTCCATCTCGATTCCCAGCAGGTCGGCGATACGCGCACGCATCTCGCCCGCGTGGGGACCGATCCGGGGAGCGGCCAGCACAAGCGTGGTATCGATGTTCACAATACGGTAACCGGCGTGCTGCAACTCCTCCAGGGCCAAGCTCAGAAAGATGGCGGAGTCGGCGTTCTTCCAGCGTGGATCGCCGGGGGGGAAAAAGCTGCCGATGTCGCCGGCGGCCACCGCACCCAGCAGCGCGTCGGTAATGGCGTGCAGCAGCACGTCCCCATCGGAGTGGCCGGCCAGGCCCTCCGGGTGGTCCAGCGTCATGCCGCCGATGCGTAGCGGCACACCCGGCTTAAAAGCGTGCGAGTCCCAGCCAAATCCGATTCGTGTCTCCATGGTCTCCGTGCCTGTCCTAGAGAAACCTCAGCCGGCCGCGATCCAGATTTCCAGATCCGTCCCAAGTCAGCGGGCGTGCCGGCGCAGGTAAAATTCGGCCAACTCCAGATCGCCCGGCTGGGTAATCTTCAGATTAACCTGAGAACCGGGCACTACGGCTACTGGAAGTCCGGCGCGTTCCACCACCGAGGCCTCGTCGGTGCCGATAAAACCGTCCTCGGTGGCCTCTGCAAAGGCGCGTTGCAGCAGTCCGTAGCGAAATCCCTGCGGGGTCTGCGCCAGCACCACAAACTCGCGCGGGATGGTCGCGGTCACCAGTGCGCCGTGTGCGGTCCGCTCCACCTGCTTGATGGTGTCCACCGCAGGCATGCCCACAATTGCCGCCCCAAATTGCTCCACCGCATCGATGGTGCGCTCGATGGTAGCCGCGTCGATCAGCGGCCGCACCGCATCGTGCACCAGCACTACGTCGTCCGGCTCGGCGGGCAGCGCGGCCAGCGCGTGGGCTACCGACTCCTGGCGATTGTTGCCGCCTTCAACAACGTGCACTCGCTGGCCAAAGCCGTATTCCTCGGCCTGGGCCTGCACGCGCTCCATCTCAGGTTTGCGCGCCGCCACATAAATTGCTGTGACCCGTTCCACAGCGGCAAAAGCACGTAGTGAATGAATCAGGATGGGAATCCCATCGAGCGCCAGAAACTGCTTGGGCTGGGGCCCGGCCATCCGCGTTCCCAGCCCTGCGGCGGGAAGAATCACAAAGACTTGCATGACTCGTGGAGTATACATCGCGCAAGGACACTGCGTGCGGCGGCCGGCTCTTCAACCCAACACGCCGCGCACTCTTCCGGTGCAATCCCGCCTTGCCCCGTTATGATCTTGGCGTGAGCCGAAAGCTGTCCTCGAATCTCTCTATCGATACAACGCTGCTCAAGCCCGGGATGCGGCTCGCCGTCGGTCTTTCGGGCGGCGCGGACTCTGTGGCCCTGCTGTGCGCTTTGGCTGAAAGGAGCAGGGAACTGGGTCTGGTGGTGCATGCCGCCCATCTGCATCACGGGTTGCGCGGAGCCGAAGCCGACGCCGACCTGGAGTTTGCCCGAGCCTTGGCCACGCGGCTCGGCCTGCCCTTTCAGGAGGCGCGCGCCGATACCGCCGCCGAGGCGATGCCCAATCCTGCGTCGGGCAAGGCCGGGGAAACCATCGAGGAGGCGGCGCGGCGTCTGCGGTATGCCTGGTTCCGCCAGCTGATGGACGCGGGCCAGGTGGATGCGGTGGCTACCGCCCACACCCGCGACGATCAGGCCGAGACTGTGCTGGCTAAATTTTTGCGCGGCGCCTGGACCGAGGGACTTTCCGGCATCTACCCAGCGATGGAGTTCCCGGAGGGGCGCATTCTGCGGCCGCTGCTGGGCATCGGCCGTGCCGAGGTTGAGATCTATCTTCGCCAGTTGGGACAGGATTGGCGCGAAGATTCGACGAATCGTCACCTCACTTTCACCCGCAACCGTATCCGCCACGAGTTGCTTCCCCTGCTCGAGAACTGGAATCCGCGGCTGCGCGAGCATCTGGCCCAGATGGCCGCGTTGGCTCGCGACGAGGAACTCTGGTGGCAGGCGGAACTTGCCCGCCTGGGTCCGCAGTTGATTCTGCCGGGCCGGCCGGTGCGCGGCGGGGGTCGAGCCGCCGGCGATGGCCTCGCCCTGGATGTGACAAGGCTGGCTGCGTTGCCTGCGGCCTTGCAGCGCAGGCTGCTGCGCCATGCGGCGCAGCAGTTAGGCGCCGCACCCGATTTCCCCGCGACCGAGGCTCTGCGGACACTGGCCCTGGCTGGACGGTCCGGCCAAAAGGCGGAACTGGCCCAGGGTCTGCGCGCCGAACGGACCCACCGCGAACTGCACCTGACCGTGGGGACTGCCGACTCCGGCGCGGCCAGGGGCGCCAAAGTTGCAGCGGAGTATTTGCTGATCCTTCCGGGCGAGGTTGTGGCACCGGTCTTCGGCATTCGCCTGCGGGTTGAAGTTTCCCCAGCCGTGGCCAGCGGGGTCCAAGCCGGGCAATCCCATGCGAAAACGGCCCTGCTGCGCTCCTGGAAGCCGGGTGACCGGGTAGGGGTGCGCTACTCGGGCGGTCTAAAGAAAGTGAAGGAAGTGCTGGAGCGTCTGCGGGTTACAGGCACCCGGCGTGCGCTTTGGCCGGTGCTTGAATTGGACGGCCGCATCGTTTGGATGCAAGGAGTGGAAGTGGAGCCTCAGCCGGGCTTTCAGGTGATTGCCACTCCCCTTGCCGCGGACCCCGCGCCCCCTCTGCAGGGATGAGTTTCCGGGAGCGTCGGCTGCCCGGTTTTCTGCTTCTATTCCGCTCAGATTCTTAGAAGTTTCGGTCTCCTTCAGGGTACAATCGAGGTTACTGCTCATCCAGGCGGGAAGCGAGAGGTGTCGTTCCCGGAGGGAAGCTGTACTTTCTGTGACTTCGCAGAGCGTGCGCGCGTCTAAAGGATGATGTAGGCGGTGCTGGAGATCCTGTCAGCGGCTACTCCCCCCCGCCGGGAAAGAGGGGTCCTGGTGAATTCGACTGTCAAAACGATCATGTTCTGGGTCTTCATCCTCATCTGCCTGATGATGCTGTGGGCTGTAGTGCAGCGCGGCACGAGCATGGGGAAAGACACGGAGATCGCCTACTCCGATCTGTTCGATAAGGCGCAGGCCGGGCTGGTGCAGGATGCCGCGATCGAGGGCACTGAGCTGCACGGCCACTTGAAAGCCACGCCCAAGGATCAGTTCCACACCACTGTTCCTGCCAACTACCAGGATCTTGAGCAGGCGTTGCGCGCCGCTAAAGTCACCTTGACCATCAAGACTCCGCAGAACAATATTCTGCTGCCTCTGCTGTTCAATGTGGGCCCCTTCGTGGTGTTGATCGCCATCTGGTTCTTCATGCTGCGGCAGATGCAGTCGGGCGGCAACAAGGCGTTGTCCTTTGGCAAGAGCCGCGCGCGTCTGCTGTCAATGCAGCAGAAGAAGGTCACCTTCAAGGATGTGGCTGGCGTGGACGAGGCCAAGGAAGAGCTGAAGGAGATCATCGAATACTTGCGCGAGCCGCAGAAATTCCAGAAGCTGGGCGGACGCATTCCCAAGGGCGTGCTGCTGGTCGGGCCTCCGGGAACCGGCAAGACACTGCTGGCGCGGGCCGTGGCCGGCGAAGCCAATGTCCCGTTCTTCTCGATTTCAGGTTCGGACTTCGTAGAGATGTTCGTTGGCGTAGGCGCGAGCCGTGTTCGCGACCTTTTTGAGCAGGGCAAGAAGAATGCTCNNTGCATCATCTTCATCGACGAGATTGACGCCGTGGGCCGCCATCGCGGCGCCGGCCTGGGCGGTGGGCATGACGAGCGCGAACAGACCCTGAATCAGTTGCTTGTGGAGATGGACGGGTTCGAGTCCAACGACGGCGTCATTCTGGTGGCGGCAACCAATCGCCCCGACGTGCTCGATCCGGCGCTGCTGCGCCCTGGCCGCTTTGACCGCCGCGTGGTGGTGGGCCTGCCCGACGTGCGCGGCCGCGAAGAAATCCTCCGCGTGCATGTCAAGAAGGTTCCCGTCTCCGACGACACCAACCTGAACGTGCTGGCTCGCGGAACACCGGGCTTCAGTGGCGCCGACCTGGCCAACATGGTCAACGAGGCAGCGCTCAACGCTGCGCGGGTGAACCGCAAGCAGGTCACCATGTACGACTTTGAGCTGGCCAAGGACAAGGTGCTGATGGGCGCTGAACGCAAGTCCATGCTGCTCACCGAAGAAGAGAAGCGGGTCACTGCGTATCACGAGGCCGGCCACGCGCTGGTGTCGTTCATGAGCGAGCATTCCGATCCCATTCACAAGGTCACCATCATTCCTCGCGGCATGGCTTTGGGCGTCACCATCTTCCTGCCCGGAGACCGCCACAACTACACCCGCGAATACCTTGAGGCCAATCTGGCCATCTCCTACGGCGGACGCGTGGCCGAGGAGATTTTCCTCAACCAGATGTCCACCGGTGCGGGCAGCGATATTGAAACCGCCACCGACCTGGCCCGGCGCATGGTATGCGAGTACGGCATGAGCCGCCTGGGTCCGCTCACCTTTGGCAAGAAGGAAGAGCAGATCTTCCTGGGCCGCGAGATCGCCCAGCATCGCGACTTCTCTGAAGAGACAGCGCGCCAGATCGATCTTGAAGTGCGCCGCCTGATCGATGAGGCTTACCAATCGGCTCATTCGCTGGTGGAAACACATGCCGACGCCATGCACCGCATTGCCGCGGCCCTGCTGGAACGCGAGACCATCGATGCCGAGGAAGTGAAGATGCTGATCGAGGGCAAGGAACTGCCCCCGCTGCGCTCCATTCTGGCATCGCCTACAGACACGGGCGGCAGCCCGCAGCAGGTGCTCAAACCGGAGAGCCGCGGAGGTCCGGGATTCCCGGAGGGTTCGCCTTCACCGGCTTAACTCAACGCGACTCTGCTTCACTTGAAGGGGCCACTCCATGCGAGTGGCCCTTTCGTTTGCCCGGGTTTCTCAGGTTAGAATCGTATTCGTGAATACCGCCGAGCACGATGCCGAGATACAAGATCAATTCACAAAACAAGCTGTGCCGTTCCTGGAGCGCCATGCGCACAGCATGGATGGGCTGCTGGAGTTGATGGCTGACTGCGCCCAGGTCCGCGCTCGCGACACGCTGCTCGACGTCGCTTGCGGCCCAGGAATCATCTCCTGCTTTTTCGCTCAGCGTGTTCGCGCTGTCATTGGCCTGGATACAGTTCCCGCCATGCTGGAGAGCGCAAAGCGGTTTCAGGCTGAAAAGCAGTTGCACAACGTCGAGTGGAAGCTGGGTCAGGCAACCAGCCTCCCCTTTGCCGAGGCCTCGTTTGACTGCGCCGTTACCCGCTTTTCGTTCCACCACTTTGTGGACCCGAAGACCGCATTGCTCGAGATGAAGCGCGTGGCCAAGCCGGGCGGAACGATTCTTGTTGCAGATGTCACTCCCCGCGAAGAGGTCCAGGATCGCTTCGACTACTGGGAGATTCTGCGCGATCCCTCGCACACACGGGCCTTGACCCTCAAGGAGATGAAGGGGCTCGGAGAAGACGCCGGCCTTGAACTGCATCGCGAGTCGCATTTCGGCTTGGTAATGGAACTCGAGGACTTGCTCGCAGGCTCATTCCCACGGCCCGGAGATGCCGAGAGGATTCGCGCCCTGTTTGAAGAGGACATTCAGGCAGACCGCGACGAACTGGGAGTCTCTGCCCGCCGGGACGCAGGCGCAATTCAGATCACCTATCCGGTGGCAGTGCTGGCGTGGCGTAAGCAGCAGTAGAGAACCGAACAAAGGAACGCCGCATGCCCCACGTCTTCCGCCGTGGCGGACCGCGGCGGATGAGGCCCGGGAGACGGTAAACCTCCACTGGCCAGTGTTCACTATCCACTGCCCACTGTATTCTTGCCCTCGCAGACGGAATGCCGCTCGCTTGTGAATCGAATTGAGAGAGCCGCGGCGGTCCGGGCTTCCCGGAGGGCTCGCCTTCACCGGCTTAACGCGGTTCAATTTGATTGCAAGCTAAAAGGGCCACTCCAGTGCGGAGTGGCCCTTTTCCGTCATGGAATTAGATTCATTCGCGCAAATTGAACCTTGAGCGTCTCTTCTTCGACATACTTGATGAATGCAGCCAGATCGCGATAACCGAACCCAGTACGAATGGCTCGCGCTTCGCTGTCAATCTGGAGAGCCAGGCGCATTCGAGGACCTGATTGCAGTGATGGAGCGGCCGTTGCTTTACTACGCGGCCAGCCTCACCAGCAATGCGGACAGTGGGCTCGACGTGCTGCAGGACGTGTGGATCAAAGCGTTTCGCGGCATCCGGAAGCTGAAAGACCCTGGTTCTTTGCGGTCGTGGCTGTACAGCGTTACGCACGGAATCGCCGTGGATCGAATCCGCAAGAATTACTCCAGGGAGCAGGCGGAGAAAGTTCAACTTGAGGACTTTCAGGAAGCGGACGAGCCATCGTTTGCAGAGGAAGATGCAGAGGCAATTCATCAGGCATTGAGCCAGGTCGGCATCAAGCATCGCGAAGTCCTGGTGCTGCATTTTCTTGAGGACTTATCGCTGACCGAGATTGCCTCGGTAGTCGGGTGCTCGGAAGGCACCGTGAAATCTCGCATTCATTACGCAAAACTGGCAATGAAAGAGATTCTGAGAGGGGTGGGATATGGAACAAAGGAATGAAAGTCTACGCGAGAGGCTTTTAGCGCGCCTGCCGCAGCCTGAGAATCTTGCAGCTTACCGCGAGGAGACAGAGACGTTGTTGGCGAAACACGAGAAGGCATTGTTCTGGGAGAAGTTGATGCCGCTGATATTTTCCGGGGGGGCATTGGGCGTTATCGTGCTGACCGGTTCTTTCGTGGGTCCACCGGCTAACAACGTCAAAACCGCTTTCTTAATCCTATTCTTCCTCAGCATGATCTACATGGTGTCGTATAACGTCAGCCGCAGCAAGGTTGACTTGCTAAAGGAAATCAAGCAACTCCAGTTGCAGCTGCTTGAGGTCCAGGCATCGCTGCAAAAAGATGGGAACAAGTGACCTGTGTCGATGCACCAATTCTTCGCTCTTGAACCGCGGTCTTCAGAGGCATGACGATCCGCTTCAGCGTCTCAGAACACCCTGTAGCCAATCCCCGCGCTTACGCCGTAAGGCGATAGCGTCCCATTGATCGAATTCGGCCATTGCTGGTATTCGAAGTCAACGGCTCTGAGGCTGATTCTCCGGGTAAGCTTCAGATCCACGCCGCCGCCATAGGTGAGGTCGGTAAACCGGCCATAGGCGTAGTTGTTCTCAAGCGTGATTTGTCCCATGCCTATCAGAAACTTGGCATAGGGTGTGGCTTCCATGAAGTTGAAGCGGTGAATCGGCACCCTTGGCCCGATCAGGTAGTTGTCCTCGTGGATGTCTTCGACCTGGTTGAAGCGCAGCCAGCGGCCCTCCGCCTCTGCCTGCATCCAGCGGTTAAACTTGACATCCACATACGCGCCCAAACCGTAAAGATTATTGGGGCCGTAGTCGGGCTTGAAGAAAGAGCCCAATCCGCCCACAGTCACCGAAAACTGGCCTCTGGTGGCGGAAGGAGCAACCTGTGCGCGGGCAGTCAGCGCTCCGGCACAAAACAAACACACGAGGAAGAAAACCGCAATTCGTTTCATAGGGATTTATGCTCGTCCCGTTCTGGCAAAACCTCTTTGGGGTGGAGGAGCTTCCATTGCGACCCAGTATAGCGGCTCAATCCGGGAAGCGGTGCGCAGCTTCCCGGATTGAGCCACTCAAGCAGGTTCTATTGCTGGCTGGGCGCGGTGGTCGAAGGCTGCTGTGCCGCTGCATCGCCGGGCGCTTGCTGTGGCGCAGCGGGCTGGTCGCCTTCCGGTTGTCCTGCCGGAGGAGCGGCTGCAGGATTGCCGCCAGGCTGTGCCGGAGCAGCACCTGGGGCCCCCGGAACGGCGGGCTGATTCAAGCGTGCCGCATCATACCGTTGCAGCTTGAAATAGACGGGCGTCACTTCCAGAGGCATCTTGTCGCGGGCGTTCATGGGCGCATACATCTTGGCGTTCAACATATGCACCTTGTCGTCCCATGGATCGGTCTTGAGACGGCTGCCCAGCGGCAAAGCAGGAATCTGGGCCAGGTCGTCCCAATCGATCTTCGGCGCACTGTGAGCCAGGTCGGCCATCCACGGGGTTCCGTCCGGTTTCAGTAACGAGTCGCCCAGCTTGGGAGTATTCAACGCCTTCAACACCTTCCCGCGCTCTGCCAGTTGCTCCCAGAACAGGCCGGCGCTGGGCAGTTTGTCCTTGTACATCGAGGTCTGAAGGTATTGCTGGGCAGCCTTGGCCGCATCAATATCGTCGTGATCGGTGTGGTACATGTCGATCTTCTGGAACGTGGCTTCGTCGGGGAAGAGCAGGCGGTCGTTGAATGCGTAGCGCGTGTCGATATGGTGTCCGAGCGCGATGTGGGCAAGTTCCAACGCTATGATCGAGGCATACGACTCCTCGTTGGGCACCGCGTCAATCAATCCCTTGCTGAGCAGAATGGTGTTCCCGACCGTAGTGGCTTCAATCGTGGTGGAAAGCAGCACGCGGCAGTGCACCGGGTCAGAGAATGCCAGATTGTTAGGCACGGCCAAGTTGACGACGATCTGATCCAGCACCGTGGTCTCAAAACCGCTGGGTGTCAGCGGAGCCACAAGGCCGGCCTCCACCAGGCGATCGAGCACGTTATTCTCAGCCTGGGTAACCCAAGCGCGCGAGGCTTGGAGCGGGCTCACGTCCTGTGAGTCGTCGCTCTTGTCCACAGCGTCTTCCACCTTGACGCTTACGTTTTCACTGTCGCGGGTGGGCAGCTTGAGCGAGTAGCCCCAGAAGTGGGTCTGGGCTTTCAAGCCCGTCCCTTTGTCGCCTTCCCCGCGGTTCGTCTCCTCCACGTAGATCGCGACCGGCAGCCAGATGCCCGGCTGCACATTCATCCGCCAACTGTCGAAATGGAAGTAGTACTTCGATTCCTCGGCAGAGCGGGGTCCGGTGTAAGTGCCGTTGAAGCGGACAATGTTGCCGTCTTCGTCCTCGATCCAGATGCGGCCATAGAACCGGCCCATGCCCGAGACCTTGGGATGAACATCGAAGACCCAGGTTCTGACAGATCCCAGGAACTCCCGGCGCACAAAGCTCAGGGCGTAGTGCTGCTCGTCAAAGCCCGTGGGGTCAAGGAACATCATCTGCATGAACCCGGTGGGACTGTAGGTGAACCGCTTGTCCAGCCCCAGGGCCTTGGTCAATCCCGTAATGGCGGCAAAGGAACCCTTGAAGAACTTGCCCTTGGACCCTGTCGACCGCGTGTCATAAGTCTTGTCGAAGAAGCCCTTGCCAAAGTCGACGCGGCTCAACATGTACTGGTCTTCCACCGGCACTTCGTAGAGTTTTATGTCGGGCCTGGTGTTCTGAATGTATGTTTCCACCAGGGGCGTGCGCTGCTGAATGCTCTTGATGAGTACCTTTTCCTGCTCAATGGCCTTCTCCACCAGCGCCGCCTGTTCGGGGGTGAGTTGGTGGCCCGGCTGAAATCTTGGAGCCTTCTTGGCATTTGCCCATGACACACAGAGGGTCAGGACAAGGAAGGCTAAGGGGATCTTCCGAAACTTCATTTCGAACTCCTAGAGAAGTGGGGACATCCTGTCGTTTCCGGGTCATCGGTGCCGCTCTTGACGCCTGCGAATTCTGGTGCCCGGTTGTTTCTCGTCAGCACAACTGCCAGCCTATGCCAATTGGAACGTGATGGTGATGTTTGTGGTCAAGTCGACTGCCTGCCCGTTTCGTGTGGCTGGTCGAAAACGTATCATCTGCGCTACCCGGCGCGCTTCATCGTCCAGACCGTGGCCAAGTCCGTGCACCACGCCCTGCACCAGTACCTCACCGTGGGCAGTGAACGTCACGCGCAGGACGACATCTCCTTGCACTTTCAACTGCCTGGCCTCGCTGGTGTATTGCACAGGGGGCTTCGACAGCACTTCAAGATTGGTTGAAGCCGGCATTACAGCCATCTGCTGAGGCGCTTCCGACTTGGTCATTACGGGTATCACCGCGGCGGCTACCTTGCTGCCGCCATATGCATTACCTGTCGGGGCAGTCCCGGTGCCTCCTGGAACGCCTGCCGAGGCTACTTTGCCTACCACGCCGGCATTCGATCCGGACCGGGTTCCATTGCCGATGCCGGCTGAGCCCACCACGCCCCGTGAAGCGACGGCGGCACCGTTCATGCCACCGTACGGGTTGCCGATTGCCGCAACCGTGGCCGGCCTTGAGGCGTTGGGATTTGGAGTGACGCCGAACAACTGCCCGAAATGAACCGGCTGCGTTGAGGGCCTAGCCTGGGGAACCTGCGCCGGGGCCGCCGCAGTGAGGGCCGCCTTGGGCTGGGGCGCAAGAATGATCGATGGTTTGGCCGCCTTGATGGTCGGCGCCGTCAGCTTGGCCTCCATCTCGATTGGCTTCAAGACTGGCTTCGGTTCGATCCTTGGCATGGTGATTTTGGGCGGCTGGAACTTCATCTCCACCGGCTTCGGCGCATCTGGAGGCTTGGGCATAGGTACCTTGACCTTCACCTGCGGCGGGGGAGTAGTGGGGAAGATGAGTTCGGTCTGCTCGTATTTATGCTGTTCGATTACACGCTTGGCGGTCATTCCTACCACGAGTACGAGGGACAAGATCATCATGTTGACAACCGTGCTCGTGATGAACGACGCCGACCGGCCCTCGGGCTCAGGCAGTAGGCCAAAGCTGATTCGGTCAGGATAGTGATTCATCGACATTGTTTTATACCTCAGCAGTGGCCGTGGAAACGGCGGGGATTTTGAATTCCTCGGTCAGGAACCATCTTACGAGACAACTAAGAGTAAAGATGAGCAAAACAGCCCGGTTTACAATTCCCGATAGCCTTCGAACGTGCAGATGCTCTTGACCAGGTTCGGTTTTCCGGATACGGCGCCAGGGCCATGGTTCAGAGGCTTTTGGCGATTCCAAATCCGGTTGAGATTTATTGCACCGCGCGCCCACCCAGTAGGCGAAGTTCAGTGGGTTACACCTGCTGGCAGGGCCCGGTTGCAACAGCCCGTCGGTTATTCCGATGGGGCAAAGGGAAAGGTTGGTTGCAACAATATCGAGCGGTAGACCAAAAAGGCCGGCAGAGTGGTACTCTCGCCCCCCTCTCGATCCTTTTCCGCGAAGCAAATTGTCCCACGCACGCGCCCCAGACATCCAAGCTCTCCATTCCAACCCAAAAGCAACCGAACAAAAGCCTCTGCAGATCAGGCTGGAAGAAGAACTTACCTGGTTTCCGCAGTCCGGAAATGCGTTTCCAATCTGTGACATCCACACCCAAACTGGGCATGTATGGAGCTTGAAGGCGTCGCCTGGTTAGCGATCTGGGAGAGCACGGCTTTCAGCTGAGTCAGTCCGCCTTCTGTATTAGACTTACCGTAACCTAAAGTGCTATTGAAAGGACAGTATTTTTGTGAAGGTAATGGTTACCGGAGGTGCCGGGTATATAGGTGGTACCGTTGCGGGCCTCCTTGTATCTCAAGGTCATAAAGCCACTGTTTTCGATAACTTGCGCCATGGCAGGCGGGAATATCTTCCCCCAGGGGTGGATTTCGTCGAAGGCGATCTCTCTGACCGAGCCCTGCTGGAGGACCTTTTTATCGCCGCCCGAAAGCAGGGCCAGCCTTTTGACGGTGTTCTCCACTTTGCCGCCCTCATCGAGGCCGGCGAGTCCATGACCCGGCCCGAGATCTACTTTCGCAACAACACAGCTTCCACTCTTGCCTTGCTTGAAGCCATCCTGGCCCATGGGCCGCGCCGCCTGGTCTTCTCCTCCACCGCAGCCGTCTACGGAGAACCGGAATCTGTTCCCATCAAAGAAGACGCGCGCCTGCTGCCTACCAATGCATACGGAGAATCCAAGCTGCTGGTGGAGCACATGCTCGGCTGGTTTAACCGCATCCATGGCCTGCGCTACGCTTCGTTGCGCTACTTCAACGTGGCCGGAGCCCCCGAAGGTGCGGGCGGCGTGACTCGCGGCGAGGCCCACGAGCCAGAAACCCATCTGATCCCGCTGATTCTTGATGTTGCCCTGGGGCGCCGCAAGTCCATTCGCATCTATGGCGACGACTATCCCACTTCCGATGGCACCTGCATCCGCGACTATATTCATGTCTCTGACCTGGCCGATGCGCATTTGCTGGCCCTGCAAGCGCTGGAGACCCGGGACCGGCTCATATTCAACCTAGGAAATGGCCAGGGTTTCAGCGTCCGCGAGGTCATTGAATCGGCCCGCCGCGTGACCGGCCACCCCATACCCGCCGAAATTCACCCTCGCCGCCCCGGCGATCCCGCCGTCCTCGTCGCCAGCTCCGAAAGGGCCATCCGCGAACTCGGCTGGAAGCCCCGTTACACCCAGCTGGACGACATCGTTCGTACTGCCTGGCTGTGGCATGGGAGGCGCTACCACTCATAGCAAGCTGACGAAGATCGCCGAGCGCCAAATGAGTGGTGCTGCGAGCTTTTCAGATTGCGAATTCGCAGTGAGCCGAGATCCCTGAGGCCTATTGGCTCTCGGGCATCTGGCTAACCTGGCGTTTCTTTTGCTTGGCTGCGTACATGTCAGCGTCGGCAGCATTCAGAAGGCTGTCCCGAGTGACAGCGTCTTCGGGGTAGAGCGCGATACCAAAGCTGGCGGTACCACGCAACACCTTGCCCTCAAGGGAAATCGGATCAGAGAGGCTGCGCCCCAGGCGGACGGCGATCTCCTCCACTTCGGCGCGGTCGCGCACTACGGCGACTACCACGACAAATTCATCGCCGCCCAGGCGCGCCAACACGTCGTGGGAACGGAGCTGGTGCTTCATGCGCATCGTGGCCCCCTGGAGATACAGGTCTCCGATTCGATGGCCGTAAATGTCATTCACCTGTTTGAAATCATCCAGATCGATGTAGATCAGTCCGAAGATGCCGCCGTGCTTGTGCGCCTCCTCGATGCGTTCGTCCAGCAGCTTGTGCAGCGAGAAGCGGTTGTGGACGGCGGTAAGCGTATCGAATTCGGAGCGGCGCAATAAATCGGAGTAGTGACTCCGCGTCTCGATGGCCAAGGCAGCCAGTTGCCCTCCGCCAGAAAGCGCCTCGGCGTAATCTGCCGTCAACTCAACGCCCGGACCGGGCAGCGCATAGAGCATGCCGAGTGCCGCTCCGGAGCGGGTGCGAATCTCTTCCTTGAGGACCGGCACTCCGGACTCCACGGGCACGTTGCGCCCCAGCTGCGCACCATCCTTGAGTTCGCACCAGCATGGAACGCCGCCCATCCTGAAGGAGACCATCTCTGTGATCTGTTCCAGAATGCTTTCCAGGGGCTCAGGCCCGTTGATGTCTTCAAGTAGGCGGCTGCGCAACCGTTCCAACGCGGCCTCAGCCTCAGCCCGGGCGGCCATCTCGTCTGTTTGCCGGCGCACTTTGCGTTCCAGGGTCCAGCCCCACACAACGGCGGCCAGCACAATGAAGAGAAGCAGGCCGGCGATCCAAATCAGGTTGCGAACACTCAGCCACGAGGGCGGAGCCACCACCGTAATGTCGTTAAACGAACGCAGCAGCAGATCGGACGTTGCCGGTCCGCTGGAAGGATCGGGGCTGTAGAGCATGCTGATTCCGGTCACCAGGACGCTGGAGCCAATGGGCACCTGCTTCATCGGTTCAAGATGAAGTGAATCCGGACCGTTGGGATGCCGGTAAATGGCAGTGAACAGATTGCCTTTGGAAGTCACGACATATTCGTCCTGCGCCTCCTCGCGCGCTTCCATTACCACCTGTCCTTCGGCAGAGACCAGATCGAACGCATTCTCGCCCGACCCTAGTCCCTGCCAGTCGACCCTTAAAGGGGGAATGGGTGCCCACACGTGGCTGTCCCGGATCTCACCATGGGCCAGGACCAGATAGCCGTCGCGCGCTTCAGGAAAGCCCGAGGCATCCGCCAGGTCCCCGATGTGCAATGGGATGTCGGTGACGGTCGTGACCCACATACTCCTGGATCCGTTTTGCAGCAAGACCGCCGCGCCCGGCTGGTAGTACGTGATGGTTCCCCTCACTCGTATCCGCTGCGTCAGGTCGTGGATCTGATAACCACCAAGTATGTCTTCCATCGGGGTCACTGGAAGCGACTCCGGACCCACGCTGGCGCGCTTCAGTATCTTCACGTCGCCCAGGCTTTGGATGTCGAGCGCAATTCCCCACTGCTGCATTTTTTGGTCGAACTTGGCGTTGACCACCCCTGTGATCTCCACCTCGGCGTCCAGCAATCCTCGCAGTGCGCCGGCATCTTCGCTGTTTACCAACGCGTCGATGTAACCGCCGTCAATCAAGACCTGAAGGTAGATGTTGCGCTTGTGCACGCCCCACATCATCTCGGCGCTGTGCACTACACCGCGTACGCTCGCCAGTCTGCAATCGAGCTGCGCACGGAACATCTGCGCGGAACTGGCGGGCAGGGGCCTGGGCAGCGCTCCGTGGCTCAGTACGGTCACACTGTCTGCCACCACAATCGGGCGGAAGCTGTCCCGCGTCTTGCCGCTCACCAGCACCCGATCACCTTGCAGCAGCTTCGCGCCAGGCCGGAAGTATATGTAAATGGCGACGTCCCCGTCCTGCACAAACAGGTCGCTCTCGTAATCGCGATAGTAGGTAACGGTAGCCTGGAAGGCGACGGGCAAGCCTTGGCTGGCCTGCGCATTGGTCTGGGCGTGGATGACCCGCAGGTCAGTCAGCGTTGCAGGCGCGGCCGACCAGCAGGGCAGTGCACTTGCGAGCAAAACGGCCATCAATCCGAGCAGTCTCTTCATCGAATAAAACCGGCCGAACAAGAGCCGTGGAACCTCACAACGCCCCGCAGCAGCCTCTTACGCTGGTGGAATGAACGGATCTGGCCGACGGATAATCCAAGAGACTGAGCATCTACCGAAAGCACCTGATTTCTGTGTGTACCATATCTTACGCTCACGTGAATCCAGTTCAATAGTTGTTTTGGGGCAAAGACAATCGGGCCTCCTGAGCGAACTTCAATGGCCGGAACCCGAGCGGCCACCGATGTTGTGAGCCGGTCCGTAGCGCTCTTACAAGACACTGCGTTGTTCAATTCACGCCGGGCAGTTTGCAGCAATCGCCCCCGGTTGGAGGCTCATTTGCCCCTGCATCGAGCACCACTTTCCATTGGCCGTCGGGCTGCTTCCGCCAGATAGTCATGTAGCGGCCGCTGGTGGTCACCGGATTGCCATTGGCGTCTTTGCTATGCCCATCGAAGTGGCCCCAGGTATAACCCATGTCGCCCGAAGGTCCCATCATGGCGTCGGTCGGGGTCCACGTGAGCTGGTAGTCCCTGGGCGACCAGTTGGCCGACCGGGCGATGGCTACCCGGCCCACCAGCGGTGCCGCACCATTGCCCAGCGCTACTCCGTCCTCGGCAAACCAGTCGGCAAAACCCGCGCCGCCGCGTTCGAGCACGTCCTTGGCAAAACGTGCTTCCAGGTCGTAGAGCTGAGTCTTGCCCGGCTTCATCGTCGGATCGCTCAGCGGATTGGGGGTGGTGGATTGTGAGCCCGGCTCCGGTAATTGCCCCAAAGCCAGGCGGGGTACCACACCTGCTACCAGCCCCAACAGCATCAGCCCGCAAGTGAACCTTCTGCTTACTCCAGTCACGTTCCTATCCTCCCGTAACGAGCAACGGTCTCATCGCCCATCCTACAATGGTCGCTTGCAGCAGGGATGTTGGATGGCCTACCAGTTGAGGGCAGCATTTGGGGGATGGCATGACCGCCGATTCACGGGATTGCGAAACCGGTTCTCCGCGGGAATGCTTCTCCAGACGCATGCTTCGCGTTCGATCTCCTGCGCAGAGCCGCGAAGAGAATGTTTTGAGGCATGAGGACAGCACAGTCCGGCATCGTAAATCGTTGATTGGAAACCTTCATCTTTGAACACAGCCGTAGGGGTCGCTCCCCGCCGGCTGGATCCCATCAGGCCGTCCCGCCCGTCTAACTGCCCAGTGCCCGATTCCGGCTGGTTGGTATACTAACGGTTGGCTTATACGATTCGAAATGCCCCAGCCGCAGGGGACTGAGCATAGAGACGCGGTTTTTCCCGGGGGGAATTACGCACATGGGAACACTGCTGGAATCGATCAATTCACCTGCCGACGTGAAACGGCTGAGCTTTGCCCAAATGGCCGACCTGGCAGACGAGATCCGCGAATTTCTGATTCAGACGCTCTCCAAGACCGGTGGCCACCTGGGTCCAAACCTGGGGGTGGTGGAGCTGACGCTGGCCCTGCACACGGCTTTCGATACCCCCACGGACAAGATTTTATTCGACGTCAGCCATCAGGCCTACGTGCACAAGATTCTCACTGGGCGTCGCGACCGCTTTGGGACTATCCGCCAGCCGGGCGGGCTCAACGGCTTCATGCTGCGCACTGAAAGCGAACACGATTGCTACGGGGCGGGCCACGCCGGCACCGCGCTTTCGGCAGCCCTGGGCATGGCGGTGGCGCGTGACCTGGCCGGCGGCAGCGAACACGTGGTGGCTGTGGCCGGCGACGCGGCCTTCACCAACGGGATTTCGTTTGAAGCGCTGAACAACATTGCCGAGCAGACCAAGCGACTGATCGTGGTGCTCAACGACAACGAGTGGTCCATCGATCGCAACGTCGGCGCCATCGCCCGCCATTTCCACCGCATCGTCACCAACGAACACTACCGGAGTTTTCACGAGTCGGCCGCGCGGTTAGTCGAGCGCTTCGGCGGCAAGACGGCAGTCAACGTGGTGCGGCGCGCTGAAGAGGCAGCCAAGAGCATGCTCTGGCCCTCGATCCTTTTTGAGGAGTTCGGCCTGCAATACTTCGGCCCCATCGACGGCCATAACCTGCCTCTAATGGTGGAGACGTTCAAGTTCCTCAAGAAAGAAAACCGGCCTGTGCTGCTGCACCTGCTCACAGAGAAGGGACGCGGCTACCAGCCCGCGCTCGACGGGCAAAAGAAATTTCACGGCCTGGGCCCTTACGATCCTGAGACCGGCCAAACCAAGCCTGCCAGTCAGCCGACGTACTCCGAGGTCTTTGCCGGCACTCTCGTCGACCTGGCCAACAAGGATGAGCGCATCGTGGCCATCACCGCGGCCATGCCCAACGGCACCGGCCTCGATCTCTTCCGCCCGCACCATCCCAAACGCTACTTCGACGTGGGCATTGCCGAGGAGCACGCGGTCATCTTTGCCGCCGGTATGGCCACTCGCGGCTACCGCCCGGTCTGCGCTATTTACTCCACATTCCTGCAGCGGGCATTCGATCCCATCGTGCATGACGTCTGCCTGCAAAAGCTTCCGGTGGTGTTTTGCCTGGATCGCGCCGGACTCTCCGGTGACGATGGTCCTACGCATCATGGGCTCTTCGACATCAGCTATCTGCGCGAAGTTCCCGGGCTGGTGATGATGGCTCCCAAGGACGAAGATGAACTGGCCGACATGCTGAAGACCGCCTTTGAACTGCCGGGGCCGAGCGCCATCCGTTATCCGCGCGGTATCGGGACCGGGGTAGCCCGGAAGGACGAGCCGCAATCGCTCGAAGTGGGCAAGGCCGAGGTGCTTTCCGACGGTTCCGACGTGGCTATCCTGGGTTTGGGGCCGATGATAGCGCTGGCTCAGGAACTAGGCTCGCGCATGGAGCGCGACGGCTTCTCCGCCGCAGTCATCAATCCCCGCTTCGTCAAACCGCTGGACCGCGAAGTGCTTGAGCATTACTCCCGCAGCGTGGCCGCCTTCGTAACCTTTGAGGATCATGTGAAGATGGGGGGCTTTGGCTCGGCGGTCATTGAAGCATTGCAGGAGATGGGCATCGCCGTTCCCGTGGTGCGTATCGGCTGGCCCGACCGCTTTATCGAGCATGGCAAGGTGGACGAATTGCGCGCGCGCTACGGCCTTACCGTGGATGAGGCGTATGCCCAGGTGCTGCCGCTGCTTGCTCCCCGACAGCGCCGCAATCTGGTGGCCAGTTAGAGCCCTGCTCCAATTGAGGCGCAGCACCGGCTTCCGATTCCCTCCAGGAGTCACCGCGGGTCGTAACCCATGGGTGCCGCATGGTGGCTCTCATGCTGAATCGGTGTGCGACAATCCACAAAAGCCTGATTTTCCTATGCAATCTCTTCGTTTCGTTCCGGCATGGGTTTGCGGATTGGCACTGGCTGGCGCTCTTTGCTGGCCTCAGGCCCCACCCTCCTCTGCTTCCAGGCCTTCTGCTTCCACCCCGCTGGTTCTGGCCGGCGGCACCGTTGTAGATGTTTCGGACTGGGGCCGCTCGGCAAAGGATCTGCAGGATGCGATCGTCGTTGTGAGCGACGGAAGGATCGTCGCCGTCGGCTCCCGCACGGATGTTCCCATTCCCAAGGGCGCTTGGGTCATCGATTGCACCGGAAAATACCTGATTCCCGGCTTGGTGGACGGCTTTGCAGGCATGAACTCGCAAGGTCAGGCTAACGCCAACCTCTACATGGGCGTGACCACGGTCGTGGCCAGCGCCGACGACCGCCGTGGGCACCTCGACTTCGCCGCCAACCCCAGCCCGCACCTCTACCTGCTCGACTCTATCGGCACCACCGACAACTGGAGCCTGCTCATCGGGCACCGGGAGTGGACGGCCAAGCTGAAGGAAGGCGCGCATCCAGTGGAGCTGAGCCCGGAGGACACGGCGCGCCAGCTCAACGACACCGCCCGCCTGGGAACGCGCGTGCTGTGGCTGGGTTGGGACTTGACCGCCGCGAATACGCAGTGGATTGTTGCGCACGCCCACCAGATGGGCCTGGTTACCTACGGAGAGTTCATCTCTACGCCCTACCGGGTGGGTATAGAGGCCGGCGTGGACGCCTTGCTGCATATGAGCCGCTATGAACTGGGCGTCATTCCCGACGAGTTGCAGAGGCCGCTGGCCGAGGATGCCTACGGCGCGGCGGCCAACACGGCCTACGACTATTCGCAGCAACTGCCACCCACTGACCTTCACCTGCGCGCCTACGCCCGCTTTGTGGCCGCACACCATGCCACGCTGATGCCCACGTTCAGCCTCTACTACCAGAGCCTGCCGGGGCACCGCAACCTGTGGCATGAGCCGGCCGCCGCGCTGCTGAACCCCGTCAATATGTTTCATCCACCCGACCGCGCCACGGGCGAACTGGACTATCCGCTCCCCACCTGGACGCGGCATCTGCCTGGATCTGCCCTGCGTTGGATGGAAGAAGGCCAGCGTAAGAAAGCCGACCAGGCTGCCATGAGGCTGTGGAACATCAATGAATCCATCTACGCTGCCCATCCCCATTACCTTGCCGCCACCGGAGCGCCTGTATTTGGCTCCATGCCCGGAATCTCAATGCATATCGAACTGGAGATGATGGTGCGGCTGGGACTCTCAGCGCGCGAGGCGCTGGCTGCAGCCACCAACAACTACTCCATGCAATTTGGATGGAACGAACTGGGACTGATCGCTCCAGGGCGCCGCGCTGACATTCTGGTTGTGGATGGCGATCCGACGGCCAACATCTGGAATGCGCGCCGCATTTCAGGGCTCATTGTGGATGGCAACGTGCTGGACCGCGAGGCGCTGCTCAAACTCAGGAGATAGGTTCTGCCTTTTGCCCCTGTCTCTAATCCCGCCGCGCTGTGGCCGATCAACCCCAACACCGGCTCACGTAAGATAAGGACAACGGCCCACAAATTTTCAGAATCGCAAGTGACAATGACCGATTCCCCATCGCAGCTCGCTCCAGCGCCAAAGAGGCACAACAAGTGGCTCCTGCTCATCGCGGCCTACAAGTTCATTCAGGCTGCTCTGATTGCCGCGGTCGGTGTGGGTGCGCTGCGTCTGATCCACAAGGATGTCGATGATGTGTTCTCCCAGATCATCAGCGGTCTGCGTTTCAATCCCGAATCACGCCTCGTCAACTTTGTGCTGGATAAGGCGTCGCTCCTGAGCGATCCGCTTCTGCGCCGAATCGGGGTCACGGCTTTCTGCTACGCCGCCCTGAGCCTAGCGGAGGGTATTGGCCTCTACCTCGAGCAAGCCTGGGGCGAGTTCCTCACGTTGGCCATCACGGGCTCTTTCCTGCCTTGGGAGGTCTTCGAGGTGATTCGCCGCCTTACGTGGGTCCGCGTGAGCCTGCTGGTGGTGAATGCTCTGGTCTTCTTTTATCTATTCAAGGTGGTTGCGATACGCAGAAAGCGCCCCGAAGCGGTCGCGGCCGAGTAGATTCGCTTTTTGTTCTCCTATAAGCTAAGAGGCTCGTTTTGAACAGGGCCTATCGAGCGTCACGACTCAAAGCAGTAAACACTACATATTGTGATCATCGTCTCTCAATCAACTATTAGGGGGCGATAGGAAAACCCCGCTCCCGGCGCATTCCGTCCAGCACAGGATTCACAGGCATTCCACAGTTTTTGGTGTTGGAGCTCACCCAACAATGGGCTATTATCGTGTCTGAAGTGGAGCGAAAGGGAGTCAAGAGGAGTAATCTCAAAATATCCGAGGCAAAACTACCCCTAATTTCCCTTTCAGTGTACGGCTTTTTGAGGGCGAATCAGCCGGAGAAACACTTTCAGTAACCGGAAAGACGGCGAGATTGGCTGGGTCCGGGATCTGAAACGGCTGCGGAAGCACGAAAGGCAAGGCAATGTTTCGGGGCAACCATCTGGCCAAGATCGATGAAAAGGGGAGGCTTAAGCTGCCTTCTGCCTTTAAACAGCTGGTGGATGCCGCGCACGTGACCCAGTTTTATGTGACCAGTACCGACGGAAAGAGCGCAGAGATCTGGCCTCTGCCGGAGTGGGAGAAGCGGGAAGAGCAGTTGGCCAACTCCAGCACCCTCGACGACGCCGTCAGGAAGTATCTGAACCTGACCAGCTACTACGGCCAGCAGGTGGAGATGGACAACCAGGCCCGGCTGCTGCTGCCGCAGATTTTGCGCAGCTCCGCCCGTCTGGACGCTGAAGTCGCGGTTTTTGGCATTAGGACCTATCTGGAAGTACATAACCGGGAGGCCTTTGAAAGGGATCTGCCGGCCAACGAGTTGACGGCCGAGGATCGCAAGGCAATGGCGGCAATTCTAGGCCGCAGGGATTGATGTTTTTGAAGCCCCCCAGGGGGAGCGCATGACGAATCGGGATCAACGCCATGTGCCGGTTCTTTGCAAAGAAGCGATTGAGTTTTTGAGAGTGCGCGCGGGCGCCACGGTGGTGGATTGCACGCTGGGCATGGCGGGCCATGCGACGGAAGTGATCCAGTTGCTGGGAGCCGAAGGGCATCTGATCGGTTTCGACCGCGACCCCGAGGCGCTGGACCTGGCAAAAGTCAGGCTGGCCCGGGTGGCGAACGAACTGGGGAGCCAGGCGCCGCGGATCACGCTGGTGGGCGAGGCCTTCAGCTCCATCGCCAGCCACGTGGAGCCGGTCTCGGTGGATGGCTTACTGGCCGATTTCGGCGTGAGCAGCCTGCAACTGGACGAGGCGCGCAGGGGATTCAGTTTTATGGCGGATGGGCCGCTGGACATGCGGATGGATACGCGTTCTGGCCCGGACGCCGCACAAGTGGTGAATGAGGCGAGTGAGCGCGAGCTGGCAGACCTTATTTACGAATACGGAGACGAAAGGAGGTCGCGGAGAATCGCCAGAGCCATTGTTCGTGGGCGGCCGATTACAACTACCGGGCAACTTGCCCGGGTAGTCGCCTCAGCCGCCCCGGCAATGAAACAGGACAGGATCCACCCGGCGACCAGGACGTTTCAGGCTCTCCGGATTTATGTGAATCGCGAGCTGGACGAGATTCGGGCGCTGCTGGAGGCCGCACCCAGGTTGCTTAAGCCCTCCGGACGACTGGCCGTCATCAGCTTTCACTCTCTTGAAGATCGCATTGCGAAGGACAGCCTGCGCGAAGGCGCGCGGCAGGGAATCTGGGAGATTTTAACCAAGAAGCCGGTAACCCCGGGCGAAGAAGAGATGGACCGGAACCCGCGTTCCCGGAGCGCAAAGATGAGAGCAGCGGAGAGGACAGCTTCTAGCCTCTAGCTTCTAGCTGGAACGCAGTTGACTAAGGTGCTTGGTGGCAAGGGTAGCGAAAAGAATTGGGTCATGGCCGCTGAGGGTAAGCGGGAACAAGATCAGGTCCTCTTCAAGAGAGTTCAAGAGGCGAAGTTCAGCAGGGAACAGGCAAGGAGCTAGCAGCTGGCGGCTCGGAGGAAATCATGGCGGCATGCACGACAACCTATATTGAAACTGGCCGCGGCTGGACTGCGCGGGTTGCCGAGCGCAACGCGGAGCTGCTGGCCCAGCAGCCGTTGCGACGCCGCGGCGTGCGCACACCGGAGATCAGCTTTACCAAGCACTTTGACAACTCGCGGCTGGTCAAGGCGCCGGACCCGGTGCGGGTGCGCCAGATGCGTATCTTCTCGGCCGCAGTCACGTTGCTTTTCTCGCTGGTCATGATCTACGGGCTGCAGCACTTCAGCGCCATCGAGGGCTCCTACCGTGTAGAGTCGGAGAAGCAGGTGTGCGAGCAGTTGCGTGAGGAAAACCGCCAGTTGCGGCTGGCCGAGGCGCAGTTGACCCAGCCGGGCCGCATCGACGTGATGGCCAAGCAGATGGGGCTGGCCTCGCCGCAGCCGGGCCAAGTGGTCCACGCCGATACCCGTCCGGATACGAGCGCTCCGGCACTTGCGCAAGTCACGCCGCCGCCACCTCCCGTGCTTTAAGCCGGCCGGCGCGGAACTCAGTTCCCGAGCGATTCGCCATGCAGGCAACTCTTCGAGCCAACCGGAACCGCAATGCCACCACGCGCGCCATGCCCATGAAGCTGGCGCGCTTTTGGCTTGTGTGCCTGCTTTTCTTCCTGTGGGCCTGCGCCATTGCGGCCCGTCTTTTCTGGCTGCAGGTGATTCATCACTCCGCATACGTTGAGCGCGCCCAGCGGCAGCAGCAGAGTGCCTTCCTTGTGGCTCCTCACCGCGGTGTCCTTTACGATCGCAACCTGCGCGAGCTGGCCATGACGGTGCAGGCGGACTCGATCTACGCCGTGCCCACTGAGATTGACGACCAGCCGGGCGCCGCGCGCATCCTGGCCGCGATTGTGCATACCGATCCCGCAGATACCCTCACCACCGAGGGCCAGATTGCCGCGCGCCTGGCCGCTGGAGAAAGTTTTGCCTGGGTGGCGCGGCGCGTGACCGCGGAGACTTCTGCGCGCGTGAGAGCGCTGAACATGAAGGGCATCTATTTCCAGAAGGAGTTTGAGCGCTCTTATCCTGACAACCAAATCGCCGCGCAGGTGCTGGGCTACGTAGGCGTCGACGATGCCGGGTTGGGTGGCCTGGAGCAGAAATTCGATGCGCGGCTGCATGGCGTGCCGGGCCGCATGTTCACCACCAAGGACGCCCGCCGCCACGTGCTGGGGTCCATCGAGCGCGAGCCGGAGCCGGGCCAGAGCCTGGTGCTGACCATCGACGAGAACATTCAGTTCATGGCCGAGCAGGCGCTGGATCACGCCATGGAGAAGACCCAGGCGGCCAACGGCACCGTGGTGGTGCAGGACGTGCACACCGGGCAGATTCTGGCGCTGGCCATCCGCCCCACATTCAATCCCAACGATTTCCGCCACACCACGCCGAGCTTATTGCGCAACCATGCCGTCAGCGATGTCTACGAGCCGGGCTCCGTGTTCAAGCTCGTCACCTATTCCTCGGCGCTCGATCAGGGTGTGGCCAAGCCGGACGACATGATCGATTGCCAGGGCGGCAAGATCACGCTGGCCGGCCGCGTGATTCACGACAACCAGGGCGAGCATTTCGGTGTGATTCCAGTGCATAAGGCGCTGGAGGAATCAAGCGACGTGGCCGCGGTAAAGCTGGCGCTCAAGGTGGGACCGGATAAGTTCTATCAAACGATCCGCGATTTCGGCTTCGGCAGCCGCACCGGAACAGAACTTCCCGGCGAGACCCGCGGCCTGTTGCGTCCCGTGAACAAGTGGGGCTCGTCCTCCATCGGCTCCATCGCTATCGGGCAAGAGGTCGGCGTCACGCCGCTGCAATTGGTCTCGATGGTCTCTACCATCGCCAATGGCGGCATTTATCTGCCCCCGCACATATTGATGCCCGGCCAGTTGGATTCCGCTTCCAATGGCCAAAAATCTTCGGCGCCTCTAGCGCCTTCGCCCTTCAAGGCGGGCGGGGAACTGCCCAATCCGCTGCCCCCCGGAGCGCATCGCGCCATCTCCACGCTGACCGCGGCGCAGATGCGCAAGATGATGGAAGGGGTAGTGCTTTTCGGCACCGGCAAGCCGGCGCAACTCAACGGCTACTCCTCCGGCGGAAAAACCGGCACCGCGCAAAAGGTGGACCCGGTCACGCATCTCTATTCCAAGACCATGCACATTGCTTCCTTCGCCGGAATCGCTCCCATCAACAACCCGGCGATTGCCGTGGCCGTGATTATCGACAATCCCAAGGGCGCGTCTTACTACGGTACGGCGGTCTCCGCGCCTGTCTTTGCCGATGTGGCTCAGCAGGTGCTTGAGTACCTCCAGGTGCCGCACGACATCGAGGTGAAACCGTCCAAGACACCCGCAAGGCCCGAAAAGGTGATGGCAGAAGACGACTCGGGATCGAATCAGGAGGACATCAACTCGCTGTTTGCGGCAGTCAACGATCTGCCGGCGGACGATCCGCTGCGCGCGCCCGCGAACCCGCCTCCGGCGCCGGTCGCACCCGCGGCAGATTCCGCGATAAAGTCGGCCACTGTCCACGGCGCGGCCGCATCCAACCCTCCGGCGACCACTGCAACGCACGCGCAGCCTCTGCCGAAAACCATGTCAACACAGGTCACCATCAGCGATGGGAAGAGGCTGACGGTTCCTTCGCTGGTCGGCTTGCCGGTGCGCAAGGTGATTGAGGCGGCAGCCGCTGCGGGCCTTGAGGTGCAGATCAAGGGCAGTGGTACGGTACGCGAGCAAGCCCCCGCACCCGGCACGCAGGTTCCAACCGGCACCAAGATCGTGGTGCGCTGCGGGCACTGAGCGGTCAACCTGTCACTGCAACTACATCGCCTAGCAAACTACAATCGAGCACGAGATGAAGTGGAAAGATCTAGTGGACGAAGTGACGGCGGTGGACGCGAGCGGAGACTCCGTGCAGCCGGTGACGGGCGTGGAATACGACTCGCGGCGGGTGCGGCCGGGCGCGGTGTTTGTGGCCATGAAGGGTGGCTCGACCGACGGCAACCGGTATGTGGACAAGGCCCTGGCCGCGGGCGCACTGGGCATCATCACCGACTCCTCCCCAGCCTTTGACCATCTGCTGGTGTATCAGGCAGGCCTGCCGATGCTGGAGGTCGAGCACGGACGGCGTGCGCTGGCAGAGGCATCCGCGGCATTTTTCGGCCATCCTGAACGAAGCCTTGCGGTCATCGGCATCACCGGCACCAACGGTAAAACCACCACGGCGTTTCTTGCCGAAGCGCTGCTCAACGAGGCGGCCCGCACCACGGTGCTGGTGGGCACCATCGAGTATCACGTGGCCGGCGAGGTGCGCCCCTCGCTTCACACCACGCCGGAGTCGCGCGATCTTTTCGAACTGATGGCGGAAGGCGTAAGCCGTGGTGCCACCGAGTTGGTCACCGAGATTTCAAGCCACGCGCTTGACCAGGGCCGCGCCGCGGGAGTCAACTTCGACGTGGCTGTCTTCACCAATCTCACCCGCGACCATCTCGACTATCACCAGACGATGGAAAAATATTTCGCCGCCAAGCGGCTGCTTTTTGATGGCAGTGTCTATGCGGCTCCGCGCGCGGCTGTTCTGAACGCGCACGACCCGTTCAGTGAGAAACTTGCCGAGGCGGCACGCCACGCCGGCGCAGAGATTCGCACCTATGGCATTGGCCAGGGCGACTGGCGCGCGGCAAGCTATGAACTCACGCCCGGTGGCGCAGTCCTCGATCTCGAAAGTCCGGTAGGCTCGGCGCGCGTCACGTCACACCTGGCGGGTGAGGTAAACATTCTCAACCTGCTGGCTGCTCTTGCCGCAGCCCATGCGCGCGGTATGGCATTTGCCGACCTGGTGGAGTTTGTTCCGCGCCTCAAGCCGGTTCCCGGCCGCTTCCAGCCTGTGAATGCGGGCCAGCCTTTCACGGTAATTGTGGACTATGCGCATACCGACGACGCGCTGCGCAACCTCGCCGTCCTAGCCCGCGAGATGACCGCACAATCCGGTGGCCATGTGATCACTGTCTTCGGCTGCGGCGGTGACCGCGACCGTACCAAGCGCCCGAAGATGGGTCAGGCCGCAGGCGAAGGCAGCGACTTCGTCGTCGCCACCAGCGACAATCCCCGCTCTGAAGATCCACTCGCCATCCTTGCTGAAATTGAACCCGCACTCAAAGCCACCGGCGTTCGCTACACCGTCGAGCCCGACCGCACCACTGCTATCCACGCGGCTCTGCAAGCCGCCGTACCGCACGACGTTGTTCTCATCGCCGGCAAGGGTCATGAGAAAGAACAGATTCTGGCCACAGGCGCGATTCCCTTTGACGATGCGGAGATCGCACTTTCCATGCTGCGGCAACTGGGATACGGTGAAGGGCAATGAAACTCACCTTGGCAGAAGCGGCAATCAGTACGGGCGCGGTGCTTGAAGCCCCGGTCAGCGTGGCGCAGCCCGGAGCGCTCACCGCGACCGGCTGCTCCATCGACTCGCGCACCGTGTCTCCCGGCGAACTGTTTTTCGCGGTGCGTGGCGAGCGTCATGACGGACACGACTTTGTGATCGCCGCGCTGGAGCGCGGAGCGATTGCGGCTGTGGTGTCGCGCGCCCGTGTGGCCACACTGCCTGACGCCGCCCTGGCCGTGCCCCTCCTGATTGCTGAGGACACCCTGATTGCCTTGCAGTCCCTGGCCGCGCATGTCCGCCGCCAGTGGGGCCGCCGCGTGGTGGCTGTCACCGGTTCAGCCGGCAAAACCACCACCAAGGAAGCGATTGCCGCCGCGCTGGGCGCCAAGTTCAACGTGCTGAAAACGAGGGGCAACCTCAACAACGCATTCGGGCTGCCGCTTGAACTGCTGCGCCTCGAGCCGGAAAACGAATACGCGGTGATCGAGATGGGCATGAACCACACCGGTGAAATCGCAGCCTTGGCGCGCATCGCCGCGCCCGACTGGGGCGTAGTGACCAACGTGGGCACGGCACACATTGAAAACTTTGCCGAGGGCCAGCCGGGCATTGCGCGCGCCAAGCTTGAACTGGTGGCCGCGCTCCCCGCCGCCGGCGTAGCCTTCCTCAATTGCAGCGATCCGTACGTCTCACAGTTTGGGCGCGAATTTACAGGCCGCGTTGTCTATTTTGGCGATGGGCCCTGCGCCGATCCGCAGATCCTCGGAGTAACAGAAGACCTGGCGGGTCTGCACGTGCGCTTTCGCGCCGGGAAGCGCGAGGGGAACCTCACCCTGCACTTGCTTGGCGCGCACAATGCTTCGAACGCGATGGCCGGACTGGCCGTGGCTCTTGAAGCGGGTGTCGATCTGTATACCGCAGTGGCAGCGCTCGAGTCATTGACCGCGGGCGACAAGCGGGGCCAAGTGATGGAGATCGACGGCGCCACGCTGCTGAATGACAGCTACAACTCGAATCCCGAGGCGCTGCGCTCCATGATTCGCACTCTCGCCGCGCGTCCGGCCCGCCGCCGCATCCTGGTGGCCGGGGAGATGCTGGAACTGGGCCAACATGGTCCAGAGCTGCATGCCGCCTGCGGAAAAACCGCCGCGGAGGCTGGTCTCGACCTGGTCGTGGGCGTGCGCGGTAACGCAGAGCATCTGGCCACGGCAGCCTGCGCCGGCGGAGTTGCGTCGCTGTTTCTCCCCGATGCCGAGGCCGCCGGTTACTGGCTCCGCCAGAATCTTCAACCGGGCGACCTGGTGCTGGTGAAAGGTTCCCGCGGCGTGCGCCTGGAGAGGGCCGTACAAATTGCAGCCGGTGAATCGAAACCGGTGGTGAGTTAGCAATGCGCGGCAAGGCTGGCGGGAAATTGACGCTGATTGCGGCGCTCCTGTTTACGATGCATGTCGCCGCGCAAGATAACCGCGCGTGGACCCGGCCGTTTCCACCGTTTCATATCGCTGGCAATCTCTATTACGTGGGCAGCGAGGACCTCGCTTCTTACCTGGTGGTCACTCCGCGGGGAAATATCCTTGTCAACAGCAATCTCGCGTCGTCGCCCCCGCTCATCAAGAAAAACATTGAGGCTCTCGGCTTCAAATTCGCCGACACAAAAATCCTCCTCATCAGCCACGCACACTATGACCATTGCGCGGGCAGCGCACAGGTGAAGCAACTTACCGGCGCAAAATACCTTGTGATGGACGCAGATGTGTCCGTGGTGGAGTCGGGCGGGAAGACGGATTTTCAGTATGGGACAGAGAAGTCCATGCAATTTCCACGGGCGCATGTGGATCGCGTGCTCCACGATGGAGACAAGGTCCGTCTGGGTGGCGCGGTTCTGGTGGCGCACCTTACCGCCGGCCACACCCGGGGCACCACGACGTGGACCATGGACGAAGTCGAGGGAGGCCGGACGCTTCATGTCGTCATTGTCGGCAGTCCTAATGTGAATACCGGATACAAACTGGTGGGGAACCGCGCCTATCCGCGCATCGCTGAGGACTACCGCCATGGTTTCCTGGTGCTCCGGAGCCTGCCGTGCGACATCTTCCTTGGCGCGCACGGCGGCTACTACGGACTCAAAGAGAAGTACGAGCACTGGAAGCATGGAAACCCGAATGCCTTCATCGATCCTGAGGGCTACAAAAGCTATGTCGCCGACCGCGAGCAGGCGTTCCTGGCAGAGTTGAGGCGGCAGTCGAACGGAAAGCCATAGGACGCGCATCCACAGCAGGCCGCGCCCCGGCCCTGTAAAATCAACCTGAAACCCGCCCCGATCCGGCTTGGGAGGCCACTTGCTTTACTGGCTGCTCTACCAAAAGCTCTATCCGTTCTTCCACCCATTCCGCATCTTCCGCTATCTTACGTTTCGCACCGCCTTTGCTTCGCTCACCGCGCTCTTGATCGCGCTATTCATCGGCCCTTACGTGATTCAGAAGCTGCGCGAGTTCCAGATCGGCCAGTACATTCGCGAAGACGGGCCGCAGTCGCACCTGAAGAAATCCGGCACGCCCACCATGGGCGGAGTGCTCATCGTCATCGCCATTCTGCTGCCTACGGTGCTGTGGTCCGACCCTGCCGATCCCTTTGTCTGGGTCATCGTCTTCTCCACTCTGGCTTTCGGAGCTATCGGCTTTGCCGACGACTACATCAAGGTGGTCCGGCGCCGCAGTCTCGGTCTTACGGCGAAGGCCAAGCTCTTTTGGCAGGGCCTGGCCGCAGCCTCGGTGGCTGTGGCGCTGGCTGGTCTCACCCAGTTCAAGATGTTCTCCACAACCCTGACCGTGCCATTTTTCAAAACCCTGCGCCCCGACATGCAGTGGCACTGGGCCGGCGCCATTCCGCACCTGGGTTTCCTCGCATTCCTGCCCTTTGTGGTCTTCGTGGTCTTCGTCCTGATGGGCTCCTCCAACGCCGTCAACCTGACCGACGGGCTGGACGGCCTCGCCATCGGCTGCACCATCATCGCGGCGGGCGCGCTCACTGTTCTCACGTATGTAAGCGGCCACGTGGTTTTTGCCGACTACCTTGAACTGCAGCGCATGCCCCTGGTGGGTGAGTTGTCGGTCTTTTGCGGATCCATGGTCGGCGCGTCCATCGGCTTTCTCTGGTACAACGCGCATCCGGCGGAGATCTTCATGGGCG
>PLSM01000054.1:55121-63166 GCA_003165075.1 Acidobacteriaceae bacterium
GGCGCCTTGGTGTTTGCATTGTTTGCACTCACTACATTGAAACTGCGTTAGCCCCGGCCTATGTTGCGCACCCCGCGGTGCAAAATAGAAAGAAGCCGCGAATGGCAAAAAGCCTGAGGAAGAATCCAAATGATGGAACTCAAAGGCAAAAAAGTTCTGGTCGTCGGACTGGGCAAATCCGGTCTGGCCGCGGCGTTATTTTTGCGCCGGCGCGGCGCCCATGTCACGGTCTCAGACATTCGCAGCGCCGAAGCGCTGGCCAAGGACATTCCCGCCCTGCTTGAAGAGGGAATCATGGTGGAGGCGGGCGGGCACGGCCTGCTCACCTTCCGCAGACAGGATCTGATCGTGGTCAGCCCCGGCGTGCCGCTGGATACCCCGGAGCTGGCGCAGGTAAAGAGCTTTGGCCTGCCGGTGATTGGCGAACTGGAACTGGCAGCGCGTTTTCTCAAAGGCAAGACCGTGGCGATCACCGGCTCGAATGGCAAAACCACTACTACCGCCCTGTTGGGCGACATCTTGCAGGAGGCGGGCCGGCACACACTTGTAGGCGGCAATATCGGCGTGCCGGTGGTTGCGCTCATCGATGAAAGCAGCGACGAAACCTGGTCGGTTCTCGAGGTCTCCAGCTTCCAGCTTGAGAGCACGCAGCAGTTCCATCCCAATATCGCAGTCATTCTGAACATCACCCCCGACCATCTCGATCGCCACGGCACTTTTGAGAACTATGCATTGGCCAAGGAGCGCATTTTTGCCGCCCAGGACGACCACGATTTCGTGGTGCTGAACGCCGACAACGCCCGCGCCGCCGCCGCCGCCGTACGCTCAACCGCAGCGGTCTACTGGTTTTCACTGGAGCATCCGGTGCAGCAGGGAGCCTGGGTTCAGGAAGGCCACGTGGTGTATCGCGCCGCCAGGGAGGCGGCCACGGAGTCCGTGATGCCGCTCAGCGAAATCACGCTCAAAGGCGAACACAACGTTGAGAATGTGCTGGCCGCGGTGTGCGCCGCGCGTCTGGCCCAGGCCCCGGTGGACGCGATTCGCCGGGCGGTTGCGAGTTTCAAGGCTGTCGAGCATCGCCTGGAATACGTGACCACCATCAACGGGGTAGAGTTCTACAACGACTCCAAGGCCACCAACGTTGACGCCACGGCCAAGGCCATCGCCGCGTTCTCCTCGGGCATTCATCTCATCCTCGGCGGCAAGGACAAGAACTCAGACTATACCCAGTTGTCCCAGTTGCTGCGGGCGCGGGTGCGCGCGGTCTACACCATCGGTTCGGCAGCTGCAAAGATTGAATCCCATCTGCGCGGCGTGGTCACCATCCAATCCTGCGAAACCTTGGACAGGGCAGTCAGCGCAGCCGCCGATGCGGCGCGTCCGGGCGAAGTGGTGCTGCTGGCGCCGGCGTGCTCCAGCTTCGACCAATTCGAAAATTATGAGCATCGCGGCCGCGTCTTCAAGGAACTCGTCAATGAATGGCGAGGCTGGAAGGTATGGCAAAACGCGTAGGGGTCGACAAGTGGATCTTCTTCACCACGCTGCTGCTGGTCGTGGTGGGTTTGGCGATGGTCTTTTCCGCTTCCGCCGTGGTGGCGCAGGAACGCTACCACTCCCCCTATACATTTGTGGGCAAGCAGGCGGGATGGGCGCTCGCCGGTATTCTGTTTATGGTCTTCCTCATGAGCGTGGATTACACCCGCTATAATTCCCCGCGCTTCATCTATCCCGCCTTGGCCATCACCACCGTGCTCCTGGTCATGGTCTTCTTCTTTCGCGACTCGCATAACACCCATCGCTGGATCCGCTTTGGCGGCTTCTCCTTCCAGCCTTCCGAGATCGCCAAGCCGGTGCTCATCTTGTTTCTGGCCTGGTTCCTGCACACCCGGCTTGACTCCATGCGCGATTGGAAGCACACGCTGCTGCGCGCGGCGATGATACCGGTGCTGTTCATCATTCTTGTGGTGCGCCAGCCCGACCTGGGTACAGCGCTGGTGCTGGCCGGCGTGACCGCCATGATGCTGGTGCTTGCGGGGATGGAATGGAAGTATCTTGCCGCAGGCATCGCCGTGGCATTGCCCCCTCTGGCCGTGCTCCTCTTCTGGGTTGCCTGGCGCCGCCAGCGCATGCTCGTCTTTCTTCATCCCGACACCGACCCCATGGGAGCCGGCTTTCACATCAACCAGTCCCTCATCGCCGTGGGCACCGGCGGCTTGATGGGCCGCGGTTTCATGGAGGGCATGCAGAAGCTCTTTTATCTGCCCGAGGCCTCCACCGACTTCATCTTTGCCAACATCGCCGAAGAGCTTGGATTCATCGGCGCCATGTCCATCGTGGTGCTCTTCGTGGTGCTGGGCGTGCGTGGCCTGCGCACCGCGTACCGCGTGCAGGACCCCTTCGGCCGCCTCATCGCCTTCGGCATCACTACGGCGATTCTGCTTCAGGCCTTCTTCAACATCAGCGTGGTGCTTTCTCTGCTGCCCACCAAGGGCATTCCGCTGCCCTTCATCTCATCCGGTGGCACTTCGCTTTTCTTCACCCTCGCCGGCATCGGCATCCTGCTGAATATTTCAAAAAAAGTCGAGTGAAGCAGTCCCTGTCCGTGCGCCACGATTCGTGACATTTCCGGGTGGAGCGAGCGTACAAAGGCGCATCGATACTGGTCCTGAGGGCGCTCGCATGCAGCACAAAGTCGCTCCGCTCTTCGAACGCGGAGACGGCGCCAATCTTGCCATGCCGCTCCACAGGAATAGAATTCGTGCGAATCGAAAACTCAAAGGGGATTCGCATTGAAAGTGACGAGAAGAAATTTCCTCCGCTCCGGCGCTGCTGCCATCGGTAGTGCAACCGTTCTTCCTGCCGCGCTGGCTGAGTTGTCGACGGGTCCGATTCTCAGCGGGCAGCACCCCATGATTGGGCAGAACGCGGCAGTGGACGGGATCGGACAACCCGTCTCAGTCAAGATACGCATCGCGGCTGCCGCACCGGTCCGAGTGATGCGCGGCGGAATCGGAGCTTCCTTTCACGCTGTCAGCGCCGCCCTGCCGGGGATAAAGCCGGGCGGTGGCGGCTCCTGGTCGGGCAGTGAGTCGGGCGGCAACCCGGACCCCGGCGACGACCGGCACTGGGAGGAACTCTTTAGGCACGCGGAGTGGCTGGGGCTGGATTGGTGCCGCGTCGAGCTGGAACAGCGCATCTATGAACCGGGCCGGCGCGTTTTCGACTGGGACAATCCCGAGATGCGTGCGTTGTACCGCATCCTGGACTGGGCTGAACGGCGTAATGTGGATGTGTTTCTACAGCAGATGTGGGGCGACGTGGCCTGGAACGCCTACCCCGGCAACGCGGACGATCCCGTACGCCGCCTGCGCAGCGCACCGTATTCGATCCCGGAATGGGCTTACGGCCTTGGAGAGCTCCTCGAGCACCTCACTCAAAAGAAGGCCTACACCTGTATCCGCTGGATGTCGGTTGCCAACGAGCCGGGCCACGATGACTTCTCCTGGTGGCAGGACTCCAGCATGAAGTCTCTTCAGTTCACGCAGGGTTTGAAAGCCGCGCGAGAGGAGTTCGATCGGCGCGGCCTCACGGTGCCCATCTCCGGTCCCGATTGGACCAGTCTGCCCGACCTCAAACCGGACGAAGTGGACTTCGACGCCTACATCGGTGCTTACGATCTGCACTCCTACGGCGCGGACTTCGACTCGTTCGGAGGAGACGACACTCTTACCGTGGCGGAGAAGGTGATGTACAAGTGGGCCCAGTGGGCGCACGCAAGGAACAAGCCCTTCTTCGTTTCGGAGTTCGGTTCCATGGCCTTCGGATGGGGCCATGACGATGTGGGTCCAGCCTGCTACCAGGCGGGGCTCAAGAACGCTTCCCTGGTGGTGCGCGGCATCAACGCCGGCGTGGACGGCTTTAATCGCTGGAGTTTTATCAACCAGGGCGACCTCGACGGCCAATGGCAACTGCTGCGCACCTGGGATATCGATGCCAAGAAGCTGCTCGATACCTTCACCCCTCAGCCCAACGCCTACTACCAATTCGCTATGCTCTCGCGCTATCTGCCCAAGGACTCAAGCGTGCTCTCCACGCGCGTTGAGTCTCCTTTCCTGGATATAGACCGGAAGTTGGTGGCCACCGCCCTGCGTACGCCCAAGGGCAATCTCACCCTGCTGGTGGTGAACGAAAGCCATCGCGCAGCCGACGCGGATATTGAGTTGGAGGGCCTGCCCGCGCCGGTACGCCTGCAACGCTACGCGCTCACCAAGGAGGCCGAAGACAAGGCCAGTATCGACCTTCGCCCGGAACGCACCATGGAGGTCGGCAAAACCCTGTCCGACCGCATCCCGCCCATGAGCATCGTTGCTTATTCCACCTACTCGCTGAAGGCTACGGATCCGGGCATGATTGCCGAGTAAATTCCGCGACTTACTCTCGCTAGGCCGGTTGTTCGACCAACACTGGCCCAGCAGCGATCTACTTGTTCGCGGGCACCGCCGGAGCACGCCGCAGTTTCACTGATGGAACCCAGGCACTTCCACACGCTTCGCAATATGGTCCTGAATCCAGTGGCTATCCCACCATTCCTTGGGGTCGATCTGGACGCCATCCAGTTGCATGGCAAAGTGGATATGATCGCCGCCGGCCATTCCTGTCATACCGCTCTGGCCCATCACCTGGCCGCGCTTCACCATGTCGCCTTCATGCACCGCAATATGGCTGAGGTGGCCATAGATCGTCTGCAGGCCGTATCCGTGGTCGACCACGATGCAATTGCCGTAGATGCCTAGCGGCGCCGCATACACCACCCGGCCGTCGTTGGAGGCCTCCACACCCACATGCTGGGTCACCGCCAGATCGTATCCCAGGTGCACCTGCTGATCGATCTTCTTCCCCTGATAGATGTAGTTGCGCAAGTCCGCAAAAGTGGATTCCGCCTGCGAATGAGACTGCCGCGTGAACGGTTGCGACCATAAGAACCGGTCCGCCGTCTTGAAGCGCAAATCGGATAGCGTCTTGTTGTTGGCGCGCCGCATTTCAGAATTGATCTCGACGAATCGCGCCACCGGGTCGCCTGAACCGCTCGGATCAAGTTCGCCGACAACCTTCTGCATGAACGCGTCGCTCACCTGCAGGTCGTGGACAGTGTATTTCGGCTGCTCTTTTTTGGGGAACTGGACCACCAGCGGGCTGGTCACGTCGTTTCCCGCGCCGTTCGATGCGTAAGCCAGCGGGATGGTGCCGAGCGGCATATTCCAGGCAAAGGCATAGAGCGAAAAGAACCCAGCTTTCCCGCCCGGCATCGGCCACGCTCGATAGGTCTGGTCACCGACGCGCACTCCCGCTTCAGTCCAGCCGCCCGAAACATTGAAGGTGGCCAGATCTGCCATGCCCAGATAGAGGTAGTGCTGGTCTGAATCCACACTGATGGTTGGCGGCTGCGTCACCACCGTTACATCGCGTTCCAGGCGGCCTGTCTTTTGCAGCAGGTCATTCGATGTTGCCTCGACAATCAATTTCGCCTTGCCGTCTCGCAATTGCGGCGTAGTCTTCACACCCGCCGTAAAGCTGAATGTGCTGTCCGCTGCGCTGGACGGTTGCGAACTCTGCCAGGCGGCATACTGCGTGCCGTTCTGTTCGACGATCGCCGAGAGTTTGCTCACTCCGCGCGGGTCGTGTACGTGGACGGCAATGGGCGTAGCCTGGCCGAGGGAAGTCACGGGAGAGGTCAGGTCTACAACGGGCGTAGCCGATCGTGCCAATACATACACAATCGGCGCCAACACAACAATCGCAATCACAACCAAAATGGCTTTTCGCACAGTTCATTTTAGCTCCCAGGATTTTGCGCCGGGAATGCAGTGCAATTGCCGACTGCTCCAAGTCCTTCTTTTGGAGCCCGGGAGAGCCGGGAGCTAGCCGCCGGAAGCGCGCTTCTTTACAATGAGTTCAAGAGACAAAAATCATGCCCGCCTACGAATACCGATGTGATGCCTGTGCATGCAGCTTCGAGAAGCGCCAGAAGATGTCCGACGCCGCCCTCACGCAGTGCCCCGAGTGTGGCGGACACGTCCATCGCCTCATCAGCGGAGGCGCGGGCGCCATCACCAAAGGCGGCGCCGGTTCGCAATCCTCCGCACTCCCACCCTGCGCCTCCGGGGGTGCCTGCTGCGGCGGCCAGGGCGCATGTGGCCAAGGCATGTTCTGCGAGAACTAACCATCCATCGTCCTCGAAAGAGTCACGCCCGTTTCCAGGTAGTTGCCGCTCTCCACAGGAACACAATGCGGGCGAATCTGCGAAACTGGGATATATCTCCTGAATGAAGGGCGGGGAATTGGCGGAACTGCGTGTTCTCATTGCCGGCGGGGGCACCGGCGGCCACATCATTCCAGCGTTGGCCGTGGCTCGCGAACTGGTATCGCGCCACTCGGCTGAGGTGCTGTTTGTGGGCACCGCGCGGGGCATGGAGATTCGGCTCGTCCCCGACGCCGGATTCCGCCTTCGCCTGGTGGATGTGGGCCCGCTCAAAAATGTATCCCTCGTCACGCGGCTTCGTACCCTGCTCAACCTGCCCCGCAGCGTAATTTATTGCAGGCGCCTGATCCGGGAATTCCGGCCCAGTGTTGTCTTCGGCGTGGGCGGCTATGCCTCCGGTCCGGCCATGGCGGCAGCGTTGCAACTTAAAATTCCGGCCATGGTCTTTGAACCCAACGCCATGCCCGGGCTGGCCAACCGGCTTGTTGGCAAACGAGTACAAGCTGCGGTGGTGAATTTTCCGTCGACCGTGTCATGGTTTCGGGGCGCCGAAGTAACCGGAATTCCCGTGCGCCCGGCGTTCTTTACCATCGAGCCGTTTCAGGGCGATTCTCCTCGCCTGCTCGTCTTTGGCGGCTCCCAGGGAGCGCGGCTCTTCAACAGGACTCTGCCCCAGATTGCCGCTTCGCTTCTCAATGCGGTGCCCGGTCTCAACATCGTCCACCAGAGCGGCGTGCGCCATACTGAAGCCACCACCGCTGCTTACGTTGCCAGCGGAGCCGATTCCGCGCGCTGGCAGGTGCACCCCTTTTTCGACGACATGCCCCTGCGTTTTGCGCAATCGAGCCTAGTGATGGCGCGCAGTGGAGCCTCCACCGTGGCGGAACTGGCCGCGGCCGGCAAGCCCTCCTTGCTGGTGCCCTTTGCCGCCGCCGCCGACGACCATCAAAAGCGCAATGCGGAGGAAATGGTGAACGCCGGCGCGGCCGTGATGCTGGATGAATCCGACCTGGAGGTTCCCGGCCGTCTGCTTAAAGCGCTTCAGCAATTGCTGACGTCTCCACAGCGGTTGGCGTCCATGGCCGCTGCGGCGCGAACCCAGGCGCATCCCGGCGCCGCCGAGCGCATTGCCGACCGCCTCGCCGCCCTTGCCGCGGAAAAGGTCACTCCGGTGCGCTGAGAATGGTCTGCCGGCATTTTTGAATATCAGGTTTCGATTCTTCAGTTTGTAAGTCCATAGCGCGGCCCTTCTCTTCTCCTTTTTGGTTGTCCGCAGGCCGGCAGATTTCAGCGGCGCGCATTGCGGGGCTTCCAACTCACACCCATCCGCGCGACCTTCTTTCGCCCTGCCCGTACAATAGAAATAGAAGTCGATTCCTGCCGATGCCGGATCAAGCCGAGAAGTCCCCGAGTCCTCCCAACCCGAAGCAGACTGAGGCCCGCAAGGCCGATCTTCGCAAGCCCGACGAGGATCCGGTCGGCAAGGTCTACGACTCGCGCCTCATGCGCCGGCTCGGCCATTACCTGCGCCCCTACTGGTGGCAGGCGGCCATCTCCTCCATCTCCGTCTCGCTCAAATCCCTCAGCGATGTGGTCGGACCCTACCTGGTGAAAGTGGCCCTCGACCGCTACCTGATCGGAAAGCCCAGCGTCGGCACTACGTGGCTCACCCGCCGCCTCCCGGCCGACCCCATGCACGGCATCACCGTGTTGGCGGCCATCTTCATGGCCACCCTCTGTTCATCTTATCTATTTGAATTTATTCAGACCTACCTGATGCAGTGGA
>PLSM01000054.1:63303-81120 GCA_003165075.1 Acidobacteriaceae bacterium
CATCAACAGCTTTACCCAGGAGCACATCAGCGGCATGAGCGTCGTCCAGCTCTTCAACCGCGAGCAGCGCGCCTACAACGACTTCGAGGCTGTGAACCGCCTCCACATGATCGCGTTCAAAGACACGATTTTCGCCTATGCCCTTTATTACCCCGCGGTTGAGCTGCTCAGCGCAATCGCCATCGCGCTGGTTATCTGGCGCGGGGGATTTGGCGTGCTCTCCGGCTCGGTCACCATCGGCGTGCTGGCCATGTTCAACATGTACTCGCAGCGCTTCTGGCGCCCCATCCAGGATCTCAGCGACAAATACAACATCCTCCAGGCTGCCATGGCCGCCTGTGAGCGCATTTTCAAACTCCTCGACACCGAGCCCGAAATCGTCAGTCCCGCGAATCCGCTCGAAGGAGATGGCTCCAATCGAATCGAGTTCCGCCACGTCTGGTTCACCTATCAAAAGCTGACCCCGGAGCAAAAGACTGCCGTTGAGCAAGCTGCCGCGAACATGGATGCGGATCCCGGGTCCGCAACCCGGCAGTTGACCGCGCTCAAAGACATCGAGTGGATTCTTAAGGACGTTTCTTTCACCGTCGAACCCGGCCAGACAGTGGCCATCGTGGGCCATACGGGCGCAGGCAAAACCACGCTGACCAGCCTGATGATGCGCTTTTACGATGTGACTGCGGGGGCGATACTGCTGGACGGATTGGATCTGCGGCTACAGGATCTCAATACCCTTCGCCGCCACTTTGCGGTGGTGTTGCAGGACCCCTTCCTCTTCACCGGCACGCTGGCCGAAAACATTCGCCTGGGCAACGACGAGATTACCGAGGAAACCCTGCGCCGGTCGGCGCGCGACGTCAACGTGCTGGACTTTATCGAGACCCTTCCAGGCGGCTTCGACGAGCCGGTGCAGGAGCGCGGCAACTCGCTCTCCACGGGGCAGAAGCAACTGATCAACTTTGCCCGCGCGCTGGCCTACAATCCGCGCATCCTCATCCTCGACGAAGCCACATCGAGCGTGGACACCGACACCGAACTGCGTATCCGCGGCGCCTTGGACCGCATGGTCGAGGGACGCACAAGCGTGCTGATCGCGCACCGGCTCTCCACCGTGCAGCGCGCCGAAACCATCCTTGTCATGCACAAGGGCCAGTTGCGCGAGAAGGGTACGCACCAGGAGCTGCTGGCGCAGCGCGGTCTCTACTGGAAGCTCTACCAGTTGCAGTACAAGGACCAGGAAGCAGAGATCAGGGACCACAGATCGGTAGTCGGCCACCCCGCTGACAAAGATCTGTCCGCGGGAACGCCGGTAGCCACCCCAGCGGTTGTCAGCCGAATTTAACAGCAGACGGAAGATCAATCGACGACAACGCACTTTCCCTTTTTGGCTCGCATCATTCAAGGCGCAGCACCGACACGCTCTCGTCCGGTACGACCACTTCAATGGAATTTGCTTCGAGAGAGTATTCCCTGCTGGTATATAAATCGAGACCGCGCCGATAGCGCCCAGGAAGATTGATGGAAGCGTGTTCGCTTCTCGGGCTTTCGTTGACGATCACCAACAGGCTTCTATCGGTTCCCACGATGAGCCGGGGACGCACCTTATCCGCAGTCACTTCCGGTTGCACGACGGGGCTCAAGATCGATCGCATCAACTCGACACCTCCCGGATCGCCCGCTTCAATGCTGGCGCCGAGATTGGTTCCGATGTAGAACACCTGTCCACGGCCCAATGTCTTTCGTGTGGCAACCGGTGTCGATTCATATTTCGCGATGACGCTTGCTCCAGACATGGCCGTGACAGGCGTCAAAAGAATGCGCGGCTTGATTGTGACATCGATAGGGAGGGTAAACGTCATATGGCAGTCCGTGTAAACTCGATCCGAGTCGGCGATTGTATCCTCGCGTAACGGCGCGTTGCTCTCCGGAAGTGAATAGCTCTCGCCCTCGCGATAGCCGAATGTATCATCCAGGCCATATGGTGGGATGACCGCATTGTAAGATGCATTTTCGTTGAACATCCCAAAGCCGCTCTCGATAACAAGAGTTCCGCCCGCTTCAACGTAATGGCGTAATTGCTCACTCACTTCCTTCTTCAAGATCAAGTGCCAGGGCACGATGATGACTTTGTACTCTCGGCGGCCCAAATTCCGGGGCTCGATGAAGTCCGCCCACAGGTCACAGCACCATAACGCCTTGTAATAACCGCGAAAGGAATTGGCGGCGACGTCACTGTTTCCGCTCACCGCGAAAGTCATCAGATCACTATCCTGATCAAACAATATCGCAACATCAATCCGGGGTTTGTAGTGTTCGATTACGTCCCAATGAGCTTGGATTAACCGGTGGTCGTCGGCGGCCTCCTGCACCCGTTCGGTGGGCGAGCCATCGGCCGCGACCAGAGAAAATCCTCCTGCTTCGGCTGTTCTGGTAGCCGGGGTATAGGTCCAATAGAGCAAGCCCTTTGCGCCGCATGCCACTGCGAGCCAATTCCACAAGCGGATGTCCTGCACCCGCATCTTGCGGCCATGAAAGAGGCTTCCGCCCGCGGCTCCGCCGGCAAGTTCTGTCAGCCAGAACGGTTTTTCTCCTGCCTGGCAGCGAGTTAGTTCCAGCCTCGCCACGCCACGGTGAATAGGCCCTTGCGCTTCGGTTCGCACGTAAACATACGACAACCCAACGGTGCCCAGCATTTCCGCCATCCGCCAGGGATTGACCCCGAGCGTCGCGACTGATGCATCCACCGCGACTTGCACTCCGAAGTGCGATTCGAGCAGGCAATGGGGATCCTCGGCTCGGACCTGTTCCACCCGAAACCGCATCTCCTCTGTGCTGCGGTCGATCATGAAACGCCGCCAGTCTACCCAGTCGGGAAACGTGCCGAGCTCTCGTGGCGGATCGATCATCGACCAGGACGGATATTTTCTCGCCCAGACCTCGCAGAGTCCGCTCAGAGTGCCGTAGCGCCGCTGGAGCCAGCTTCGAAATGCATCAATTGTTCTTTGACAATAGCAATAGGATGACTCCTTGATATTGATTTCCGTCCCTGAAAATTGAAATCCCGTGGGTACGATGCAGGGCTCATTCCAGCAATCGTAAGCATAGAGAGAGGAATGGGCTGAGACCACTTTCGTCATTGCGCGGATATATTTAGCAGCCGCCTCGCGCACGGATTGCCAGTCCAGGCACAGGCCCGGCGCCCCGGCGCTAACGTTGTTCCCTGCTCCTCCGAGGTGGTAGGCGCGATCGCCGGCGTTCACAAAACGCGTCTCAGGATGAGCCGACTCAAGCCAATAGGGCGCATCCTCGAGCATCACCCCCATCAGGACCTTGAGGCCCAACTCGTCGCAATACCCCATCAGCTCTTCAACTTCCCCAAAGTCGAATCGATCCGGCACGGGGTTGCAGTAGGCCCACGACGTGAAGATCCGCACGGTATTGAATTTGTAAGTCTCAGCTATCGACCTCAGCATCGCGCGGCGCTGAGAGGCCGGCGGGTCCGGCGGGCGATAAAAGGCGGTACCGTAGACGAAGGATCCTCCTTTCGCTTGCTCATGCCCCGTCGTCAAACACGCGGCAACCCCATCCGGCATAGCTGCAATTCTCAGGCCGCTCCACGTAGCGGCGGCACCAGCGGCCATAGTGGCCAAAAACTCCCGTCGTGATGAACCGCGAACCATGCGAATTCCCTTCCATCATGCTCTCGAAGGTCGTAAGCCGCGATGGAGTAACACCGTAGCGAAAGGGCGCCACGCGCTCGACTAGGCTTGGGCCGGATCAAACGCGCCGTAAACCTCGCAATCCGCTTCAGCCACCGCGGTATTTCTACCCGAAACACATGCAAGTGTGGAGTTTAGCACCGGGAGCGGGATGGAGCGTGGGTGGGTCTTAATGCGGGGTGGGGAGTTGAGTAGATCGGCGTGCTGATTGATTTGGGAAAAAAGGCCGAGGGGTCTGCGGTGCGCTAAAGCCGCACCCTCCCAAAGGGTCGAGTTGTTGAAGGGCACACGGCTTGTTGGATTAAAAAGGACTCTCCCCCCGTTGCGGTTTCGATGCTCTAGACTCAAGACGTGGGTTTTCAGGATTTTCTAGGCAATCCGGCGACGGTGACGCGGCTGCGAGAGAGCATTGCCGTGGAACGGTTTCCGCACTCCTTGATTCTGGCCGGGCCGAAGGGAGCGGGGAAGTACACCCTGGCGCTGATGCTGGCGCGGGCGGTGAACTGCCTGCATCCGACCCAGAGCGACGGGTTGCCGGATTTCTGCGGGGAGTGCAGGAACTGCGCGCGGATCGGCGACGCGGCCAACCTGGAGGAGCGGGTGGCGGAGGCCGTTGCGGCGCGGGAGGACCTGCGCGATGTGGACAAGCGCGAGACGCGCATCCTGATCCAGACCCACCCTGACGTGCTGATTGTGCCGCCCGACCCGCCGCAACTGATGATCAAGCTGGGGCAGGTGCGGCAGGTAATTCATGTGGCGTACTATAGGCCGCCCGCGGAGTCGAAGCGGTCCTTTTCGATCTTCACATCGTCCGCGTTCATGAAGGAGGCGGCCAACAGCCTGTTGAAGGTGTTGGAAGAGCCGCCGGAGCACACCTCGCTGATTCTGCTGACTGAGAATCCGCAGGAGCTGCTGCCGACGATTCGCTCGCGGGCGGTGGTGCACCGGCTGGGAGCATTGCCCTCGACCGAGCTGGAGACGCTGCTGGCCAAGCGGCGGCCTGAGCTGAGCGCCAAGGACCGGGCGCTGGCGGCGCGGTTGGCTGAGGGGGCCGTGGGCCGGGCGCTCACGCTGGACCTGGGGGTATACATGGCCAGCCGCCAGGACGCGCTGGTGGTGCTGCGGACGGCGCTGCGGGAACCGGACTATTCGCAACTGTTTCACGCCACGGAAAGCTATCGGGCAGGGGCCGACGGACAGGAGAAGACGGCGAATCTGCTGCGGGCGCTGAGCAGCTTGGTGGAGGACTTGCTGCTGGTGGTGGCGGGGACGCCGGGGCTGGTGCGCAACGTGGATATGGGCGCGGAGCTGGAGCGGCTGGCGCAGGGGTTGACCGTGGACTGGATCGACGGGGCGGCGCGGGCTCTGGTGCAGGTAGAGCAGGGAATGCGGCGGAACCTGCTGCGATCGCTGTCGCTGGACGCGATGGCGGTGAGCCTGGGAGAGCAAGGACAACGACTGTAACCGAGCGCAGGATTTTTTAAAACGAATGTGAAAGACGCTTGGAGATTGAATAAGCGTCGATAACCGACCGCAGAAACTTCTACATACGTTTATTCCGCTTCAGGTTTGGCGTTCGCCGGCTGCGAGGCGGCCAGAAGGAAATGCAACCCGTGACGTGCGGGAGGCATCTTTTCGGGTAGAATCAGGCAAACCCATTGACTGAGACTGGCAAGTGACAGGCCTCCCCAAGAGGGCACGTCTGTACGCGTTGGTGTCAGAGCGTGGGTTGGAGTGTCCGAGACCGCGGGCGTTTTGAGTTGCGATACGACGCTACAGCGGTTCTCCAGTTGCTATAGAGCGAAGCCGCGACCGCTGGGTGGCTTTTTCATCAAGAAAAAGCCGCCCAGCACGACGCCAGAAACGCTACACATAAACTGGAGAACCGCTCTAAGCGGCACGGGACGGATTTTTGTCTCTAGTTGCAGGTCTTGTGTTTGTTTCCCGGTATGCGCCTCAATCTCCCCCAGGAGGGCTATGTCCTATGACCGGCCAACCAGTCTTCTCCAGCGTTGAACCCGCATCTGCTGCACCACCTGTCCCGCTGATTCCGCGCAACGGCAGAAGGCAGCCCGCGACCGCGCCACTCCGCCTCACGACCCACGCCCTCGATGAAGAGGCTGTACATCGCCAGGCAGAACTTTTTTATCTGCAGAAGCAGATTCAGTCGCAAACGCCGATGGTGATTGTCTTGGCGGATGGTGAGCATATAGAGGGCTGCATCGAGTGGTATGACGGACGAGCGCTGAAGGTGCGTGGGCGGTTCCGGATGCTCATCTACAAGTCAGCGATTAAGTACATGTACAAGCTGGGCGAGAACGGGCAGTAGCGCTCAGGCAGAAAGCCTAATCGTCCACGGAATGGGCTGCCTTGCCGAGGCGGTCGCGGATGGCTGCGCCCACACCGGCGGGGGGTGGCAACGGGCAAAGAATGACGGTGCAGCCCTGGGCGTCGAGGGTCCGGAGGCCGGAGTAAAGGTCGCGGGCTAACTCCTCGGGCGCCGACCAGCGACCCCAGGGAAAGATGGCGGCGGCAGGCAGGTCTGCCCCCAGGTCGGCGGGAAGCATGAGGCCGAGCCGCTGGCCGGAATAGGCTGCAGCCGCCGCGGCCAGCTTTTGAGGCAGTTCGGCGAGCGGGGCCTCAACCAGAATCAGGCGGGCGCGGGGTGCGTAGTGGCGCAGCCCAACGCCAGGAGAAGGCTGCGCCCGGCGGGGTGTGGAGGACAAAGGCTCGGCGGTCTGAAAGAACTCCACAGGGCCGGCAATGTCTTGAATCTGGCGAATGGTGACGGCGCCGGGGCGGTAGAGCACCATGGGGTGTTGGGTGGGGTCGAGGACGGTCGATTCGACGCCATGGGGTGTAGGACCCGCATCGAGAACAGCGTCGATGCGGCCATCGAGGTCCTCGAGGACATGGGCGGCGGTCGTGGGGCTGGTGCGGGCGAAAGTATTGGCGCTGGGCGCGGCGATGGGCACACCGGCCTGGCGGATCAGCTCGAAGGCAACCGGATGCGATGGCATGCGAATGCCCACCAGGGGGCGACCGGCGGTGACGGCGTTGGGGACGGCGGCGGAGCGCGGCAGCAGCAGGGTAAGCGGGCCGGGCCAGAAGGCCTGCATGAGACGGCGCGCGGGCTCGGGAACCTCCGTGACCAGGCTGTCGAGCATGGGGTTGTCTGCGACAGGGCCGGCGAGGTGGACGATGACGGGGTCCCACGCCGGGCGCTGTTTGGCGGCGAAGATGCGGGCCACGGCGGCGGGGTCGAGGGCGTTGGCGCCCAGCCCGTACACGGTCTCAGTGGGGAAAGCAACGAGGCCCCCGGCGCGGAGGATCTCCGCGGCGCGCGCAATGGATTGGCTGGCCTCGTCGGTATCGAGATGGGCGGGGTCCACAGCCAGGCGAAGGGTTTTCACGCTTCTATTGTCGCTGTTTACGGGCGGCGCCGCCACCTGCCGTATACTCACAGGTTACGATGCCGATTGAGACGGAGATCAAATTCCGGGTGGACGATCCTGCCGCATTGAACGCGCGCCTTGAGGCGGCTGGATTCACGGTGGTGACTCCGCGGGAGTTTGAGAGCAACGTGCTCTACGACACGCCGGACCGGGCAATGCGGGCGCGGACCGAGATTCTGCGCATCCGCAACTATGCGGGGCGGTGGACGGTGACCCACAAGCGGATTCCCGACTCGGGTGTGGGCGAGGACCGGCACAAACACCGCGTGGAGACCGAGACCGAGATGGCCGACGGCGCGGCGCTGGCGGAGATATTTCTCGCGCTGGGACTGGTGGCGGCATTCCGCTACGAAAAATGGCGCAGCGAGTGGACCGACGGCGAAGGGCATTGCGTGGTGGATGAGACGCCCATCGGCAACTTCGCGGAGCTGGAAGGCTCGGCGGAGTGGATCGACCGCACGGCGGCACGGCTGCGTGTGGACCCCGCTGAATACATGACACTCAGCTATGGGCGTCTCTTCGAGCAGTGGCGGGAGCAGCACCACTCCACGGCGCAGGACCTGACGTTTGCGGCGGTTGGCGAAGGGCGTTAGTTCAGCAAGCGCGGGCGGCATTTTTGCTCAATTGCGCACTCTAAAATCCCTGAAATGAGGGCAGAAAAGGCCGTTTTGCGCTGAAAAACCGGGTCTTCCCGTTACTGAAAAGTATCTATGCAAAATTTACAACTCCTTGATTACACAAATGTTCCTCGCTCCAACAGGGCCTGTAACGGCACCGCAGGAGGGGGAGGGGGGTGGGTGCCTGTCGCGGACATAGGCCGGCTTGGGAGTTGAGCACTCGTTCCCTCATTTCGATTGTGCGCCGAAGGGGGAGAATTCTGTGCAAAGCGGCCGGAGATGTTCAGTGAGCGAACGTGGCTTCCTACTCTTTCCGCGATGAGACAGTGGAAAGGGTAGGGCACCCATTTTCTAGTCAGATCAAGGTTGGGGTTCGTGGTCTCCCACCCTTCCGCGATGAAGCCGCGGAAGGATGGGGCACCCAGTTGCTTGCGCTAGTACTTCGACTTGATTGCGTAGGTCAGGCCCATGGTGAATTGGAAGGAGTTTCGCTTGGTGGGGGGCAGCGACACGGGAGGATCGTTCAAGTAGCTGTCCATCGTTCCCAGAGAGAAGCTGAGCCGCTTATAGGCGGGAAACGAAAACGTGTTTGTCTCGTTGGCGGAATATGCCTGCATATCGTTGTAGGCGGGAATATAGGCAATACCCTGGGTATACGCCAGCAGTTTCAGGTGGAGTACATAGGTCGCGGCGAACGTGGATCCGACCAGGTTCGGATTGCTGGTGGAAGTGCCGCTAATGAACTGCTGCTTCTCGTACTGGATGGTCCCTTTCAGATCCGCTTCCTGCTTTGGGGTCTTCATTGCCGTCCAGCCGAAGCCGCCGCCGTAGATCTGCTGCAGTTGCAAATCCTGGCCGTAGTTATGGTCGAAAGCCGTCTCGCCCAGGGCGAAGAAGCGAGGCGAGAAATACTGGTCGCGCTCGGCATCGGCATGGAAGATAGCCGATTTCGTGACCACCGCAGGCACCAATACGCCCGCGTCAAGATATGCGGGCTGGGTGATCTTTCCATAGGAAGCGGTAAAGTCCGCCGAGGTGCGGTTGCGGGGATCGAGCCAACTTACGGTGGGCACAAGCCTCACCAGGCCGATGCCTCCAGTGAAGGTGTACTGACTCTGGGTCGCGGTCACTACCGACGCTCCGGCCGTGGCGGCGCCATTCCAGCCGGCAAAGAAGCCCGGCTCTTGAAACACGTCTTTATTCAGCGTGGCCTCATCGGTGATCAGTTGCACGTTCTTAACAGGAATGGGCGCTGGAGCCGGGGAACTCTCGGGATGCACAGTGACGGTCTGGTTTTCGACTTCAAGCGGCCCAATCGGAATTTGTGCCGCGCTCTTTCTGCCGCGCGTTTTCACACTCTTGTCGACCACCGCAAATCTCTGGCTGGCGTGCAGCTCCTTGATCTTGTCCCAATCGAGAGAGATGTCTCCCAGAGGATCGCTGTGGAATGTGACTTTTCCCTGCATCTCGCCGACGAGTTTTCCGTGCAACGTGTCTCCATTGCTCAGCACCAGCACGTCGGACGCGGGGTTGGGGGCGGGCTTGTCTTGTGCAGGGCAGGCCAGGGTTGCGCACACGGCAGCGGCGAGCAGCAGGAGGCGAACCGCGCGAAGGGAAGCAGAATATGCGGTGCGAACTGAGGGATCGTTCAAGGGGAAGCGCAGGGCCATGGGGATGATCCTTTTTGATGAGAATGGGATGGACGGATCCCCAAGTGGCGGCTCGCGTCCCTTCTTGCAGAGATATTAAATCGGCACGGTGCGGAGCAATGAACGGAAGGTGTTGAAAAGTTTCAGAAATTCTTCAGAAGTCGGAAAAGCGGTGGGCGCCAAACTCTTACAGAGGTGTCTGCGATGTCCAACGCTGCATCCTATGCCCGGTGGTCTCTTGAACCGTATTGCATTGGCATGAAATTGCGCACTCTACGTACCCGGAAGCGGCTGACGCTGGCACGGCTGGCCGCGGAGACTGGGCTATCGACGGCGCTGCTTTCAAAGTTGGAGACGGACCGGATGATTCCCACCCTGCCGACGCTGGCCATTATCAGCCGCGTGTACGGAGTGGGCCTGAGCTACTTTTTTTCCGAGCCGGCCCGGCATACGCTCTCCATTACGCGCAAGGCCCACCTGACGAGCAATGGCCGCAGTGCGGACGCGGTGAAACATACCCCATTGAACTCGGCGGACGACTCCCGGCTGGTGGCGGAGATGATCGAGCTTGTTCCCGGAGGAACTTCAAGCACGCTGGAGGGCTCGCCAAAACTGTGCAGGTTTGTGTATGTGCTGGAAGGACGAGTGCAATTGGACGCGGGAGGCATGCACGAGGTGATGGAAGCGGGCGACTGTTTTTACATCGAGAGCCAGATGGCCATTGCATGGTGCGCGACGGGGAAAAGCCGCTGCCGACTACTGGCCGTGATGCCGGTTGGCTCTGGCCAGGATTGATCAACCGGCTCCGCGAACCCCCTTTTTTGCCAGTTCTACATGCGGGATGATGCGTTTGCAGAGGTCCGTTCGAATCTGTAGGATGAATCCGGACCTCCGGGATTTCCGATCGATGCGACCGAACCTGAACCTGATGAAGGCCACCCTTACTGGGGCGCTCGGCGGCCTGCTCTTCGGCTTTGACACGGTCGTTATTTCAGGAGCTATCGATGCCCTGGTCAAGCTCTACCACCTGACGCCGCAAGGCAAGGGGCTAACGGTGGCCATCGGGCTGGTGGGCACGGTGGTGGGAGCCCTGAGCGCCGGGGTGGCCGGACAAAAGCTGGGCGGGCGCGAAACCCTGCGCATCACCGCGGTGCTGTACCTGGTTTCTGCCATAGGCTGCGGCCTGGCCTGGGACTGGCACTCGTTCATGGTCTTCCGCTTCATCGGCGGGTTGGGCATCGGCGCCTCGTCGGTTCTGGGGCCCGTTTACATCGCGGAGCTGGCTCCGGCCAAGTGGCGAGGACGCCTGGTGAGCGCCTTCCAGTTCAACGTGGTGTTCGGCATCCTGGTGGCCTACACGTCAAACTACGCTATCCGGCTGCTTCACCTGGGCGCGGCAGAGTGGCGCTGGCAGGTGGGGATTGCGGCGATCCCGGCGACGGCGTTTCTGGTGCTTCTGTTCTTTATTCCGCGCAGCCCACGCTGGTCGGCCTCGCGCAACCGCATCGATGAAGCGCTGGCGGTGCTGAAGCTCATGGGCGAGCAAGATCCTGAGGGTGAGCTGGCCGATATCCGCGAAGCCCTGGCGCAGGAACATGCCACGGCGCATGAGCCCGTGTTCCGCTGGAAGTACCGCTACCCGCTCTTTCTGGCCATCTCGATCGGCGCGTTCAACCAGCTTGCGGGGATTAATGTCATCCTCTACTACCTGAACAACATTTTTGCCTCGGCAGGCTTCAGCCAGATCTCCAGCGACCAGCAGGCCATTGCGATCGGGGCTACCAACTTTGTGTTCGCCATGGTGGGCATGTCGCTGATCGACAAGGCAGGACGGAAGACGCTGCTGCTGATTGGCGCGGCGGGCACGGCCACCTGCCTGGCCGGGGTGTCGTGGCTCTTCAAGACGCACTCGCATCCGGGAGCGCTGGTGTGGCTGCTGGTGACCTATATTGCCTTCTTCTCGATGTCGCAGGGGGCGGTGATCTGGGTCTACATCGGCGAGGTTTTTCCCACCTCGGTGCGCTCCAAGGGCCAGGGCGCGGGCAGCGCCAGCCATTGGATCTTCAACGCCGCCATCGCCCTGGAGTTTCCCGTAGTGGCGCAAACCATGCACACGGAGACGCCTTTTATCTTCTTCGCGGTGATGACGGTGATCCAGTTCTTTGTGGTGCTGTTCGTCTATCCCGAAACGAAGGGGCAGACGCTGGAAGCGCTGCAGAGGAAGCTGATTGGGGCGGAGGGAGACTGAGGAGCCGGTTGGCTGGGTAGAAACGCGTGCGTCCGGGTTTAAATCGCGATCATGGTACACTAAGGCTGCGCTCAGTGATTTGGTCGTGAGCGGCGGATTGGCCTTAAAAGGCACGTTTGCCTGGCACAGATTCCCCCAAGCCCCTACAGCGTATCCACTTGGTCTCCCACCCGGAGATTCTGTCCCTGGACTGTAGTTTGGTCTGGACACAGCGCTTGTGCATCCTTGAGTTGGATCGGCGCGAATCCGGGAAGATAGGGAGCGTGGAGCCAGCAGGCCGTGTGCCGCTGGCATAACAGTCGCGTGCGGCAGCCCCGGGCTGCGAGTGCTTCCTGAGAGGGATGCTTGCCAGCCAGTCCAAGGGACCTTACGGTTCTCCCTTACGCATATTTTGATAGCAGGCCTGCGCCCGAACAGTGTTCGTGTGCGCGCCTCCAGGTCCGATTCCGTTTGCAGGCCGCAGGACGACTTGCGGCTCCCGGAATCCAACAGGAATAAATCTAATTTTGACGACACAATTTTCGCAGTTCACTCTTTCGGCCGCCCTCATGGCGCGGATCGACGACAACAAATTTGAAATCCCCACCCCGGTGCAGATAGCCGCGATTCCCCCCGCGCTGGAAGGCCGCGACGTGCTGGCGACAGCGCAGACCGGCACCGGCAAGACGCTCAGCTTCCTGATTCCGATCGTTGAAATGCTGCAGAAGACCAAAGACATGAATGCCGCACAGGCGCTCATCCTGCTGCCCACGCGCGAACTGGCGATGCAGGTGGAGAAGGCCTTCATCGCCATCCGTTCAAGCTCTCAGCAGACTGTGGCCCTAGTGGTTGGCGGGCTGGCCGAGCGCTCGCAACTGGATGCCATTCGCCGCGGCGCACGGGTGATAGTTTCCACTCCCGGACGGCTCGAGGATTTTTTAAAGCGCAGGCTGGTGCGGCTGGACCAGGTGAAGGTGCTGGTGCTGGACGAGGTGGACCGGATGCTCGATATGGGCTTTCAGCCGGCCATCGCACGCATTGCCGCAACGCTGCCCGCGGTGCGCCAGACTCTTTGCTACTCCGCCACGCTGGAAGGCGCGGTGAAGGACGTGGCACGCAAATACCTGAACAACCCCGCGCGCATCGAGATCGGCTCGGTTTTGAAGCCCGCCGAAAACGTGGAGCTGCGCACGTTTGAAGTGGAGCCGGACAAGAAGCAGGAGCTATTGGAACATCTGCTGGAGGTCGAGGAAGGCAGCTTCCTGGTCTTTGTGCGCACCAAGCACGGCGCCGACCGCGTGGCGCGGAGGCTCACCCGCTCCGGCTGGTCGGCTACCCAGATTCACGGCGACCGGTCGCAGGCGCAGCGCAACTCGGCTTTACGCAGCTTTACCGAGGGACGCCATCGCGTGCTGGTGGCGACTGACGTGGCCGCGCGTGGAATCGACGTGGCAAACGTGGCTCATGTGATCAACTTCGACCTGCCCAAGGTGGCTGAGGACTTTGTCCACCGAGTGGGCCGCACCGGCAGGGCCTCGGCGCACGGCGTTGCCTCTACCTTTGCAGGACCGGCGGAGCGCGGCGACCTGGCGCGCATCGAGCGGACACTTTCGATCCGGATGAAGCGGTTCAGGGTGCGTTCGATGAGCGAGCAGGCGGCCTGAAGACAATCGTCCCTAAAGCTGCATTACGTTGGATATCGGCCGGCAATCCCTGGACATTTTTAAGGGAGGCCGGCCGTATCGATATGATGATGCGTGGTACTTCGAAAGGTGACGATGCGCGTTTTTACTATTTTTCTTTCTGCGATCTTTCTGCTCCTGCCCTACAGCGTGGCGCAAAACTCCTCTACACCTTCCAGTTCAGCCGCGACAGCAGTGTCGACGGCGCCTGCCTCTGCCCGTGCCGTTCCCATGACGGACGCGGAAAAAGCGGAGATGGCCAGCCGTGTGCGCGCCGAGGCGCTGCATGCGTGGGAAGGCTACAAGAAATATGCATGGGGGCACGATGAGTTCAAGCCCCTGAGCCACACGGCGTTCGATTGGTACGGCCACTCGCTGCTGATGACGCCGGTGGATGCGCTGGACACGCTCACGCTGATGGGGCTGAAGCCGCAGGCCGACGAGGCGCGTACGCTGATCGATACCGATCTCAACCTGGACCAGGACATCTATGTAAAGGATTTCGAGATCACGATCCGCCTGCTGGGCAGCCTGATCTCAGGCTACGAGCTGACGGGCGACAAGCGGCTGCTGGAACTGGCCGACGACCTGGGCCGCCGCATGCTGCCGATGTTCGATTCGCCGACCGGCATGCCCTATGAGTACGTGAACCTGCACACGGGCAAGGTGCGCGGGACGCGAAGCAATCCGGCTGAGATTGGAAGCCTGCTGATTGAGTACGGGATGCTGGCAAAGCATACCGGCAAGCAGGAGTACTACGACAAACCCAAGCGCGCGTTGGTTGAGCTCTACAAGAGGCGTTCGGCGATTGGGCTGGTCGGCTCAGTGATTGACGTGGAGACCGGCGCGTGGATCGACAAGACTTCGGGCATCATGGGCGGGATCGATTCCTACGATGAGTACCTGCTGAAGGCGTCGATCCTGTTTGGAGACCAGGACTGCGCGCGGATGTGGCAGGAGAGCGTGGCCGCCATCAACAAATATCTGGCCGACCAGCAACCGAACGGTCTGTGGTATGGGCAGGCGGACATGAATACGGGAGCGCGCACCACTACGGACTATGGCGCGCTGGATGCATTTTTTCCTGCGGTGCTGGCGCTAGGGGGAGACCTGAACCGCGCGGCGGCGTTGCAGGAGTCGAGCTACCGGATGTGGAACCTGGCGGGGATCGAGCCGGAGCAACTGAACTATCGCACGATGAAGATTGGCGCGCCCGGATATCCGTTGCGGCCGGAGATTATCGAGTCGACGTACTACCTCTACCACTACACGCACGATGCGAAGTATCTTGCCATGGGGCAGACTTACTTCAATTCGCTGGTTAAATACTGCCGCACAGACGAGGGCTACGCGGCGATGGCCGATGTGCGCAGCAAAAAGAAGGCAGACTCGATGGAGAGCTTCTTTTTCGCGGAGACGCTGAAGTATCTCTACCTACTCTATGCGCCGGAGTCCACACTGGACTTCAATGCGGTCATTTTCAATACTGAAGCGCATCCCATGCTGCGGAGTGTGGGGCAGAAATAAGCGAGGATGTAGATTCCGCGTAAATCATGGGCATCACGGCTCTACTGCGGGGCAGGGGTCGCGTCCTTGCTCCATGTGGCATAGAGATACCAGGCAAGCCATGCGGGCACGGTCCACATATAAAGAGGGCCGATTAACTTGACCTGGGTCATCACCTCGACCAGCGCGACTGCGGCCACGATGCCGTAGGGCACCAGAGAGCGGCCGGAGTTGGCCGCACGATAGATGCCGGCGAGCACGGCCGGAAGCAGCATTACTTCGTCAGTGAACCAGGCATACGGCGCGCATGCTTCAGAGACGAGAAGGACCAACAACCCCTGGTCCATCCAATTCCAGATCTTGCGGCGTGTCCAGAAGTACCAGAGAGCCCAAACGCTTGCGAGCACCTGGGGCACAGCCTGCAGCCAAACCGCGTTGCGATCCACAAGAACACGGAAGACGATGCTCCATGTGGGGATGAACTCGTCCTGAATTCCCGCGGCACGAACCATGCGAAAATACTGCGACCACGCGTGCGGATCGACGCAAAAGGACAGCCCGCAACTGGCGGCGACTGCAGCGGCGGCTCCAGCGAGGATGCGATATTCCTTTTTGTGCAAGCTCCAAGCCAGCAGGACGAGGCCGAAGGGGACGAACAGATGCGGCTTGATAGAACACAACAGTAATCCGGCGCCGGCCAGATAGGGATGCGAATTGCGAAGGAAGAGGAAGAGTACGACACCGAGAAGCAGCAAGATTCCGACTTGTCCGGCCATGAGACAGGCGAGTACAGGCGCAAATACGTAGCTGAGCAGGTGCAGCCGGTCGTCGGGACGCCCATTGAGGATCCAGAGCATCCTGACCGATACCATCAGGCTGGCGATAAGGAGCACCAGCCACAGCACCATGCCGGTTCTTGCACTCACGAATCCGAAGGGCAGATTCAGGAAAAATGTGAGGGGTGGATTGCGTTGCACGTAGGGGATGTCGCCCGTAAGTCCGCCCCTGCGTTCGTATTCGAGACTGATGGCGCGATCGTAGGGATTTACGCCGTGTACGAGTTCCTGGCCGACCGCCCAATACTGGACAAAGTCCCGATTCCCAACACTGTCGGTGCTCATGGCAGTGGCCACAAAAGCGATCACAACACCCGCTACGGCGAGCAGGCAAAGAGCGGCAAAAACGCGCCAGGGACTGGTCTTCATCGGTCAACTCCGGACCCATCGACGGCAGCGCCTTCCATTTCCCATGAGCGAAGCAGGCCGGAAGTGACGAGATCTATTGGGGCTGGCTGGATGTTCATTGTCTTCAATGTATATGGAAGCAGGGCGACAATCCAACGCGCGGGAAGGCGGGGATGGGCGGTTTGGAGCCTGGGCGGGCGGCGGATTGGCCAAGCTGCGGCTGTGCCTGGCTTTCGTTGACTCTGAGGCTGGATTCGGGTATTCTGGAGTCCTTGCGCGGTGTTGCGCCTGGGGTCTGTGTGTGCTCACCCGGACTCGGCTGGTAAACCCCTTCGAAAGAGGATTTACTGGGACAGGCCACCGGCTGTTGGACGCGGGATTTGGCCGGGTCCAGCAGAGCCAGAGCCCTTCAGGGGCCAGCCCTCGCAGTCCTCACCCGAACAGGTTTGTTTGGAAGTGGGTGGAATCCAGGCCCGTGCATTTTGCCCGGGCACAAGCGCTTTGCGCTGCAGTTTTGTGGAGACGGCCGGCGGCGGTTGATGCAGGCCGGGCAGGTCTTAGAGGGTAGGAGAGAGATGTCGACCTTTGTTCCGAGCGGCAAGAATATTGCCCGCAAATGGTATGTGGTGGATGCCAGCGGCCAGACGCTGGGCAGGCTGGCGACCAAGGCCGCCAGCGTCCTGAGCGGCAAGCTGAATCCCCAGTATGTGCCGTACATCGACGTGGGCGACCACGTGATCGTGATCAATGCGGAGAAAGTGCGTTTGACCGGTCTGAAGGCCCAGAACAAACTTTATCGCCGCTACACCGGGTTCCCCGGCGGCCTGCGCGAGGAGTCGTTTACACGGCTGCTCAACCGCAAGCCGGAGCAGATTCTGGAGCAGGCGATCAAGGGCATGCTACCCAAGACCAAGCTGGGCCGCGCAATGGCTTCGAAGTTGAAGGTCTATCGCGGCGACAAGCATCCCCACCAGGCGCAGGAGCCGGTGGCTTTGGAGATTGCGTAAAAACAACTGCCAGCTTCTAGCTGCCAGCTTGACAATCAAGATTCTGGATTTTTGAGGCTTTTAGCGAGCGACAAGAAGCTAAGAGCTGGAAGCTTACGAGGAAAAGAATGGCTGATCTGGTTCAATACTACGGAACGGGGCGCCGGAAGTCGGCGATTGCCCGCGTCTATCTGCGTCCGGGAACGGGCGAGTGGAAGGTGAACGGCAAGGCTTTCGAGGAGTACTTCGTCACCGAGCAGCAGCGGGTGGCCGCCAAGCGCACCCTGGTGGTGGCTGAGCTGGCCTCAAGCTTCGACGTGGTAACCACCGTAAGCAGCGGCGGAGTTGCCGCGCAGGCCGACGCCGTCAAGATGGGCATTGCCCGGGCATTGGTCCTGTTCAACCCGGAACTGCGCAAGTTATTGAAGGCCGAGGGTCTGATGACTCGCGACGCACGGCAGAAAGAACGCAAGAAGTACGGGCAGAAGGGCGCTCGCAAGCGGTTCCAGTTCAGCAAGCGGTAGTTGTCAGTGGACAGTGAACAGTTTTCAGTCCCGGTTTTTTCGGAATTGCTGATTACTGTGAACTGTTAGCCAGGTTTTAAATTCCCGCATAAGCGGGTTCAATCCGGGCCAGACGAAGGTTAGCCCGGATGCAATCCACGAAGGAGGCCAATGGCCACGATCACAATGAAGGAGTTGCATGAAGCGGGTGTTCACTTCGGGCATCAGCCCAAGCGCTGGACCCCCAAGATGAAGGAATACATCTTCGGCGAGCGCAATGGGATTTACA
>PLSM01000170.1 GCA_003165075.1 Acidobacteriaceae bacterium
CCGTCGATCAGCGAGACGGCTTGAGGCGGACCCGGACTGGCTGCGCGGATAAGCAGCCAGTCCGGTAGGCCCCCTTTGGGCTTGTACCTCCTATACCGTTATGGGTAGTGTTACGGGGATTTTGGTCTCGTTACGCGTAGCTTCAAGCAGCCTTGAGGCCGACAGCTTGGGGTATCGACTCAACACGACCGAATGCAATGGGGTGTGGTTTAACCCAAGTTGGCCATTGTTCAAAGTTACAGTGAAATAGGAGACGCCTATGCCGTCGAAATGGAACCGTCGCGAATTCTTGGGTGCAAGCGCGCTGGCCGGAGCGGCTCTCGCCGTTGGGCCGCTGCCGCAGGCCCATGCAGCGTCTGCCGGAACCGTGCGATTTGAGGGCCGGATAACTCAATTCCCGGCCCACAAATACCGGCCGTATGTATCCAAGCCGGCTCAGACCGCGAACGCGGCCACCTGGGTGCAGTTCGATCTCGGCTCGGCGGTTGCCGTGGAGGCCCTCCGGCTGTATCCGAATTTCGGTTACGCCCCTCCCTCGTTTGGCTTTCCCGCACACTTGAGAATCGAAGGGTCAAATACGCCCGGCTTCGAAAATGCGAACCTGTTGTTCGAACCCCCGGCAGACGCTCTCCCCGATCCAAACGACAGCATAGTCCTTCTTGCACTCCCGTCCTCTCCCGCGACAGCTTACCGCTATGTTCGGCTAACCGCCACCCTGCTCAGGCACGCCGGTGGTGTGGAATCCGGACTTTCCCCGGAATACGGCCTCTCTTTTGCCAAGGTTGAAGTCCTCTCGGGCGGCCGCGACGTCGCAGAAGGCAAACATGTCACGGCCGATCCGCAGTGGGGAAATACTCGCGATCTGGCGCAGCTCACACGCAAGCCTCGTCCCATGGGCGAGGGAGTCGTCGTCGACAACCCGCAAAATGTGACACCGGAAAGCTCATGGAAGCCGGTGCCCTACCGGGCGCAGATGCCCCGCAAAGGTGTCGAGTTACAGCCGGGTCTCTTCAAAGAGACCATGGATAACAACATTGGCTACCTGCTCAGTTCGTTTTCTGTGGACGAGATGTTGCGGCCCTTCAGGGAGCGCGCCGGAAAGCCAATCGGGACGGACCTACGCAAGCCGCGCGGTTTTTGGGATCTGGATCTGCCGGGTTCGTCGGCAGGACGTTTTCTCATGGGCGCTGGGAACACCTTGCGGTGGCAGGAGCACGCAGAACTGCGCCGTTGGATGAACGAGATTGTGGACGGCATCGCCGAGTGCCGCCAGCCCAACGGCTACATCATGGCTTACCCGGAGGAATCTATCTTCCATTCCGAGCGTGCCGGATACACAAGGGCGTGGGTGACGCATGGCTTGATCGAGGCAGGCTACGCCGGCAACACCAAAGCTTTCGACCTGCTGCGCGGCTACTATGACTGGTTCGACAAGTGCGCCTATCTCCCCAAGCTGATGCGCGGCACCTCTCAGGGCGTCCAGGGAATGATAGCCAACACCCGCATGTATTTCACCCCCCTGGGCAAGCCGCTGGACCTTCAAGTGATACAGCGCTATTACCAGGAGAATTACTGGCTCGAAGGGCTGGCTCAGCGCGATGAAGAGATGGTCTGGCAGTATCCTTATGACCGGCCGCATAACTACCTGATCACCGACTTTGAGGCCTATCTGGACCTGTATCGTGCCACCGGCGACAAGCGATACCTGGATGCGGTGCTTGGCGCTTGGCAGCTTTACCACGACAATTGGGAGCACGTGGGTGGCTCCATTGCCATCACCGAGTTCGGCGAGTTTCCGCCCAAGTCCTACCGGCTGAAGGAGCAGTTCCTCTTTTGCGAAACCGGCGAGCTATGCGGAAGCAGCTTCTGGGCTTTTCTGAACCAGCGCCTGCACCTGCTCGATCCCGCCCAGGAAAAATATGTCACTGAGATCGAGAAGTCGATCTACAACGTCGGCATCGCCAACCAGGTTGATACCCGTGGCTTGATGTACCACGCCAGACTGGTGGGCCTGAAGGGCGACATGATGGTGAGCATCTGCGATAACTCTTGCTGCGAGGGGCAAGGCACGCGGCTTCTGGGTGCGATTCCGGAGTTTCTCTATTCCGTCGTGCCAGAAGGCCCGGATGCAGGGCTATTCGTCGATATGTTTGCGCCTTCGTCGATTCACTGGTCGCAGGCGGGCCAGGAGATTCAACTTACGGCCAAGACAAGCTTTCCTGAAACTCCCGAAGTTGAGCTGGCGTTCTCACTTGCGCAACCGCAGCGATCGACCATCCGCGTGCGCACGCCCTCCTGGGCGGCGGCAGAGATGCCTGTTCATGTCAACGGGCAGTTGGCGGCGACTGGCAAGCCCGGCAGTTACGTCGTGCTCGACCGGACCTGGCGCTCGGGAGACACCATCTCCTTTACTCTGCCTGTCGCGTTCCGCCTGACACGCTATACCGGGATGGACAAGATCGAGGGTCACGAGCGGTATGCTCTTGAATACGGCCCCATTCTGCTGGCGATTGAGGGCAGTGATGATGCGCGCTTGCTGGCTCGGGGAATAAACGCGAAGGATTTCCTGAAGCAGTTGACGCCGAGTTTCGAGCGGCCGCTGCACTTTGAGATTGCGGGTAACCCGCAACACCACTACGCTCCTTATTTCGCGATCAAGAACGATTCATTCACATGCTATCCGGTGATCGATCTGGTTTAACCTGCTCGGCGGCGGTCCAGTACTTCTGGCGTGATCCAAAACGTCAGACTACCTCGACGCCGAGGACCTCCATCGTAGTCCGCCCAATTCTTCACCGGGAACTTCATCTTGGGTATATTGGGGCAGTGCAGGGCGTCGTGCTTTTTCGGCATCGAATGGCAGCCTTTCAGTGGTCTGTTCCAGACTGGCCTATTTCGACCCCATCCGTGCAACAACGCCCAGTTCAATACTCTGCAGGTCAGCCGTTTCCCTATAGCTCGGGCTACTTTGGGGGAGCCTACTAAGTCTTCATCCAGTCCACATTTGTGAGCACGCCAAATTGCGGAAATGCATTGCAGTTGTTAGGATTCAGGTGTAGAAGTCAACCGGCTGCACGCGGCTGCACGGCGTGCAGCCGCATCTTTCCCGAGAGAAGAGAAGAAGACTCGCGCGATGACTCACGTTCTCGATTCGGGCAAACTCAGCCGTAGGCTCATCGTGCGGATGCTTTCGGGCGTGGCTGCCTTCGCATGTGCGCGGCGCGGCCTCTTTGCCGCTCAGGTCGCTGTCCAACCCGCGACAAAGCCGGAACCTTCTCCCTCGCCCATTCGCTTTGAAGAAGTGGCAAATCACTCAGGGTTACATTTCGTTACCCACAACCACCCAACGGCGAACAAGAACCAGATCGAGACAATGGTAGCCGGCGTTGGGCTGCTGGACTACGACGGAGACGGATTGCTCGACATCTTCCTCGTCAATGGCGCAGAGATTCCTTCGCTGGAGAAGAGCTCGCCCGAGTACTGGAACCGGCTTTTCCACAACAACGGCGACGGCACATTCACTGATGTGACGGAGAAGGCCGGTGTTATAGGGTTCGGCTATGGCATGGGTGTGGCCGTGGCCGACTACGATAACGACGGTCGGCCCGATATCTTCGTAGCCAACGTGACCAGTAACCAATTGCTGCACAACAATGGCAACGGTACATTCACCGACGTTACGGCGAGGGCCGGCCTAAGTGGCGCATTGCACAACGGGAAGAAGATGTGGTCGGTTGGCGCAGGGTGGTTTGACTATAACAACGATGGATTGCTCGATCTGTTTGTGGTGAACTATTGCGGTTGGGAGGTGAATAAAGATCCGTTCTGCGCGCTCAAAGAGGGACTGCGCGCCTACTGCCATCCGAAGTACTATCTGCCGCTGCATAACACGCTTTATCGCAACAACGGCGACGGAACGTTTACCGATGTTACGCACGAGACTGGTCTGGATGCATTTTTTGGCAAAGGCATGAGCGTGAGTTTTGCCGACTACGACCGCGACGGCTATGTCGATGCATTTGTTGCCAATGACACCACACCCAACTTCCTTTTCCATAACCTCGGCGGTAAGCGCTTCGAAGAGGTTGCGGTTGGCGCAGGCGTTGCGTACTCACCTGACGGCAACGCGCTTTCGGGCATGGGCTCGGATTTTCGCGACGTGAACAACGACGGATTGCCGGATATCTGGCACACCGCCGTGGAACACCAGACATTTCCGCTTTATCTCAACCTGGGCAAGGGGCAGTTTGTCGATGCCACCGCCACCAGCGGCCTGGCCCAATTAACCAATCACATGAGCGGGTGGGGCAACGGCATCTACGACTTCGATAATGACGGGTGGAAGGATTTGTTTGTTGCCCGCTCAAACGTGATGGACAATATTCATGAGCTTGTGGCGAGCGAGGAGTACCCGGAGCGCAACTCGCTCTTCCGCAACTTGGGTAACGGCAAATTCGAGGAGGTGGGCGAGCAGGCGGGTCCCGATTTTGTTATTGCTTCGCCGCATCGCGGCGTAGCCTTTGGCGACATCAACAACGACGGCCGCATTGACATGGTGGTGACGCAGCTTGGTGGCAACGCAAAGCTCTTTCACAATGCGACGGCCAACGGCTGCCACTGGATCCTCATCAGGCTGGTAGGTACACGATCGAATCGCATGGGACTGGGTGCGCAAATCCGTATCACCACAGAGGACGGCGCGACGCAGTGGAACCAGGCGACTACCGCAGTGGGCTATGCCTGCTCGAGTGACCCGAGGGTGCACTTCGGCCTGGGCAAGAACCGGCTGATCCGCGAGCTTGAAGTGCTCTGGCCCAGCCGCACGCGGCAAACGCTGCAAAACGTCGAAGTCGACCGCATTATGACCATCGAGGAACCGCGCGGCTGATTGCACGGCTGCACGCTGGTTGCAAGAGAGCCGCTGACTACTCGTTCTCCGGGGAAAGCGAATTTGACCTTTCACAAGCTCGGGCTTGTCTATGCCCTGTTACCTGGCCCCCAATGTTGGCAATTTGCATTCAGCGCACCTTCAACTCGATCGTCGGGAGAAAGATGCTTGGGTCAGTGTTTTTTCGCGCCATCCATGCCGTCTTTGATTTCGCTTTGCAGCAGGCCGGTCGTACCGGGCGCGCCTTCGGTGGCATTTTCGGACCTTTGTGCCTGGGTGAGCCTTTGGAACTCAGCGCGCGATCGCGCGGCGTCTTCTGCACGCCCGACATGCGCGTAGGCCGAGCCCAACGCGAGCTCGACGCGCGCCTCCCCAGGGAAGGCTTTGCGCGCGATTTCCAACTCTGGCACAGCCCGACTGAACTCGCCGACATCTAGCAACAGTAGCCCCAGCACGTAGTGCGCGTAGGGCAGTTCGGGCGCAAGCCTCACGGCCTCCTCCGCATAGGGAACTCCGGCGGCCGAATCCACCTTGTACTCTGCCGCGCCAATGCAGAAGCGCGCCAGAATGCTGCTGGGATCATCTTCAATTTCCAGCTTGTACTGGCGGATGGCCCCGGCTGAGTCGCCAGCGTCCTCGAGGAAGCGGCCATAGGCCAGATGGAACTTGCGGAAGTGCGGCGCGAGCGCGGCAACAAGCTCGAACTCTTGGCGGCCGGCGTCGAAGTTCTTGCGCGCACCCAGACAGGCTCCGCGGCCTACATGCATCGTCGCCTGCGCCGCCTGTCCATCGGTGGGAGGCTGGGCGTCCGTCATCCATAGCGCCACCATGCCCATGGCAATCACGGCATCCTGGTCGGCTGCTCCGCCTTGGCAAAGCGAGCCCAGCGCGCTCCGAGCGGCCTCGAACCTGCCTGCACGCCGGAGCAGCACGCCCTCGTCATAGAGCATCACCCGCCGCAATTGCTCGTCGTCAGCAATGCCGATCGCCTTGGCGGCCTCGAGGCTCTTTAGCGCCTCGCCGTCCTGGCCAAGGCGAAACTGGCAAAGCCCCAGCATGGCGTGCGCTGTGCCGTGTCGGGGTTCGAGTGCGATCACCTTTTTGAATTCGAGCGCGGCCTCTGCGTAGCGATCCGCGTCGTAGTCAATGGCGCCCAGCGTCCACCAGCCTTCGGCCCAGCGTGGGTTGATACGCAGCGCTTTGCGATTGAGTGCGACCGCCTCGTCCAAGCGCTCCGCATCGCGTGCGGCCGCAGCCTTCGAGACAAGCGCCCTAAATTCGGTCTCTGGCGCCGGCTTCGAGCCGGATTGCGCACAGTTCGCGCCAGCGGCTCCCGCGATCAATGCGGCTAGCAAGGCTATAATGCCAATCTGTTTTGGAGGTCTCATCGTCCTTTGCTTGTGCACGCTACTGAGCCGAAATGTACCTGATACTGGGCTATTCCTTCCGAAGGCGAGTCAATTCGCTATTAGAATCATATGCCAAGATGTTTGGAGCCGTGAACGAGGATTATCTCCGTACGTTGTTGGAGTTGGAGAAACGGCGGGCCCCAAACTCCCTTTTGTCGCAGGCTATTTTCGAGGATGAACCGCAGACGCAGGAGTCCTCTTCCTCCGAAGAGGACAAGAACCATGAGCGCGCGGATTATCACGAGGATGAAATGCCGCGGCATACCCGCGATGAGATGCACACGCGGGAAGCAGATATTCTTCGCCTCTCGACGTGCCGGCGTGTGGTTCTAGTTAGGACGACTGCCCTAACTCTGAATTCTCAGTCGAAGCCGGTACCAATAGCCACGCGCCCGAGCGTGCCGGAAGGGCTTTCGCCGAAATAACCAGGTCTTCATTTGTCCCCGTTCGAAGCGAGTTTACTGACATTCCTTCGCCAACTCACGGCTATCGGTTTGGCAGGTCAAAAACTCAAGGTGGGCAAGCTGCTGGAAAGCTCTCTGGCCAAGATCGAAACTTTCCAAAACCAGCCCGTGTAGTACTGTGAAAGGCAAGGATGAAAGCCATGTATGAAGAAATGACCTCGCTTGAACGGTGTCAGGCAACCATTCGGCTGGAGCCACATGATCGCGTTCCAGTGGACCTACACAACTTCATGATGACTGTAGTGGACGAAAAGCTGTCTCCCGCAAAGCTCTATCAGGATGGGCAGTTACTGGGAGAGGCACAGTTGGCGTCGTGGAAGAGATTCGGGCACGACATGCTCATTGTCGAGAACGGAACTGCGGCGCTCGCGGAGGCCTGTGGCTGCGAGGTAAGCTATCTGCCTGGCAGTGCGCCGGTGATTGAGAGACCCCTTCTCGCGGATCTTTCCAAGGTTTCGAGCCTCAAGAAGCCCGATCCGTGGAATTCACCCTTGTGCAAGGCTGTGATTGAAGCCACTCAATTTCTGCTTGACCAAATTGGCGACCGGGTTTTCGTGATGGGCCGAGCTGACCAGGGACCGTTCAGCCTGGCTTGCATGATTGCCGGGCCGGAGACGTTGATGGTCGGAATGGCTGCGGGCGAGAATGATGAGGAAATCTTCGAGCTTCTCAGATATACGAGCGACGCATTTATTCTCTACGCCCAGATATTCAGAGAAATGGGATGTCATGGGACTTCAGCCGGAGAGGCACAGGGTTCTCCAGACGTCATTTCTCCCGCGATGTATGAGAAATACTGTCTTCCTTATGCCCAGAAGATTACGCGTGCTGTGCAGAATGACGACTTTTTTCTCTCCTACCATATTTGCGGAGATACCACGAAAATCATCGATCGTATGGCTGAGACGGGTGCAGCAATACTGGAATTCGATTATAAGTGCGACAAGTCTTCTGCTAAGAGGGCAACAGCGGGAAAGACTACGCTTCTAGGCCCCATCGACCCGAGCGGCGTCTTGCATCACGGTTCGATCGCGGAGGTCGAAGCTGCGTGTCGTGAAGCCATCGAGGTGCTCGCACCGGGCGGTGGATTCATACTTGGGCCGGGCTGCGCCCTTCCTGGAACCACACCTCCGGAGAATATTGACAAGCTTCTGGAGTGCGCAAAGGTTTATGGCAAATACTGATCGAGCGATCGATCCCATCCGCAAGCCGTAGTATATGAGAGAAATGTGTGGCAATTCCAGCATGGCCTGTCAGGGCTTGTATTTCAGGGCTCTGAGGAGAAGGGCAAATTGAAGAGTCGGATGAGCGACATATTTAAGAGTCACATATGGAGTTTTCCAGTCCACGTTGGCTTGTTGCTTGTCGTCTTGATGTCCGGTTGCAAGTCTGGTTCGCAACCGCCCGCGAACGCGGATACGAATGCCGTGAACGGTGTGAAGAGTGCTTCCACATCGGTAAGCGACGGTGACACCGGGTCCGGACGGTCGAGGTCGCGGAGCGGACGTGCAGACACGCAGGCAGCACCGGGCGCGTTTGATTTCTACTTGCTGAACCTTTCCTGGTCTCCGGAATTCTGTGCGACCCATGAAGGCAGTTCGGAGTGCGGACGAGGTTTGGGGTTCGTTGTACACGGACTATGGCCGCAAGATGCAAGTGGCGACTATCCGGAGAATTGCAGCGACGCACCGGGGCCCGCGAATCCGCAAGCCTACACGGACATCATTCCAACGGTAAGCTTGGTCGAACACGAGTGGCAGACCCACGGCACCTGTTCGGGGCTGAAGGCGGATGCCTATTTCGCGGCGGCTCGGAGCGCGTTTACAGGGCTTAAGATTCCTGCCGATATCGGCACAGGTGGCGATGCAGCGGGGGTTACCCCTGCACAATTGCTGGAACGTTTCGCGAAGGCGAATGCCGCATATCCAGCCGGAAGCATAGCGCTCAGCTGCGGGAATAATCGCTTGACTGCAATCGAAGTGTGCCTGAGAAAAGACCTGCAACCGGAGAGTTGCCAGGGCGTGCGGTCATGCCGGGCAAACGTGATCAAGGTGACTCCGCGATAGATTCGGAGCTATTCTGCGCCGTCGAGCGGATTCGAGACAACCGGCGTACGCGACGGACACCTACGGAGATACTTCGGCAGCACTGACCTCAGTTGCAGTATGCGTAAATTCAAATTGCAAAATCCAAACGCTTGAAACGGCCTGACCGTCCGCTTGCGCAGGCTTGAACCTCCACTGTTGCCCTGCTTGCAGCGCCACCTTCGCGAAGTACTTACTTGGTCCCGACGAGTCGAACGTCGCACTCGAAACATTGCCTCTTGGATCAACAATGACCCGCACCCGCACATCGACCTTGCCGCGAATGGACTTGTAAGCACTTGCCAGTACTTCGGGCAGAACTCGCTCAGCGACCGCACCTTTAATCATACTTTTGGAGGTCGGAATCCCTTGATCTGGTGGCTGAGTTGGGAGCGCTGCGATCGAGGGAACAGGTTGCTGTTCTGCGGTCGGCAGCGATACCCGATTTTGGCGAGTTCGCAGTTGCAAAGCTGCGATCACCGCAAACACGACAAGTGCAGCGACGAGCGCGGTCACCAGGAATTTGGCAGGGGCCTTTTGAACAGGCTTGCTTGCCGGGCTCACGAGAGAGTGGGCGGGTTCGAGATGGACCTTGATATCGCTGAGGGTGCATCGGCGCAGGGGCGCGAACCGAAGACATTCATGCGCAATTGCAGAGAAGGGTTGCGGAACGGATTCTGGCACGACCCGTTCGTCGTTTGTTGATTTCTCCCCAACTGGCGGGTATTGAGTCAGGGCTTCCACCAAGGTTATGCCGAGCGACCAGATGTCTGTGGCCGGGAGAAGTACCTCGGTAGCGCGTTCCGGAGCGTCATAAACACTGAGCGTCGAGAGGTGTTTGCCAAGCTTGCCCGCGACTTCAATGCTGTCCACGGAAAGTTTCAACTGATTCTCTACGACCATGATGTTCGATGGTTTGAGGGCACCGTGCACGAATCCTCTCTCGTGAAGATAAGAGAGCGCGTCGAGGACCGGGTCGAGCATTTCTCTGGCCTCGGTGGGCGTGAGCGGACGCTCGGGAAGAATCTGGGAGAGGTTCTCTTCGGCATATTCCGTCACGACGTAGAGCTGCACGTCGTCGTCGATCTGACAACGTCCTGCATGAAACAACCGCATCAGGTGAGGATGAGACAGGGTCGTTGTCGCCGCCCAGCCGGCTAAGTAGGCTTCTGGATCTATTGAAGATGCTGGAATGATCTTGATGGCAGCCTTCTCCGTTCGATCGCCCGGCATTTCCGTGAGGAAGACTCCACTCCCCTTAGAGCCGCCTAAGAATTGGAGGAGAGTAAACCTTCCGTCGATGACACGCCCTACCCAATCACTGCGAATTGCCGCGTTATTCATGGCCTCAACAATTCTAATCGGAATGACATTCGAGCGATATGGAATCGAGAAGCAAATTGAGCGTGCGCACAGATTGCTTCTTGATCCAACCACGATTAACCAATAGCAGTTCAATCTTTGGTTAAATGCACTTACGACGCATCAGTACTAATGGCAACGCTCCTTAAACTCGTAGTTGCCTGAGCCAACCATAATACCAACGCTTCCATCTGCTGAATCGACGTTCTCCACTCCCGGGTCTTCATTTGAAGCGCTCTTCGGCCACACCGCTGTCCTTCCTTCAACGACTGTGCAGCCTTCAGCCACCTGCAGCGGGATCTTGATGGTAGCGCGGGAGTTGAATGGAACTTCAATCTGAAGCGCCAGCTCATTCGATCTCCGCTCCCAATTCGACACAATCTTCCCACGACTCGATTCATAGGTAGAACTGACTGAATTCAATCCTTCAGGGAAGATTGGAGCGATCTGGAACTCTTCGAATCCAGGATGTTCGTCCTCGGTACGGATGCCTGCCAGGTAACGATAGAAATACTCAACCACCGATCCTTCCATCGGATGGTCAAACGAGTCGTCACCGGTCCACGATTCCCACATCGTCGTCGCGCCTTTTGCCAGCATGTACCCCCAGCCAGGAAAAGTTGTTTGATTGATCACTCTATATGCCAGGTCCACCCTGCCATTGTCCGTCAACACTTCCAACATGGGCTTGGTGCCGATAACTCCCGTGTTGAGATGAAAACCGCGCGCTTCCACGTCCCGGCAAAGATTCGCGAAAACCTCTGCACGTTCGCTGTCTGGAACGAGATGGAGCCAGAGAGCAACAGCATTGATTGACTGACGGTATTCTGTATTCTGCAGTCCTTTGTAGATGTGATTGTGCCGATCGTAGAAAGCCTGGTTGAAGGCATCGCGCACCAGTACGGCGCGGGCAGTGAGCCTGGCGGCTTCTGGCGCGTCTCCCAGGACAGTGGCCATCTGGGCCGCGATTCCCAAATCCAAATAGTAGGATGCAGTCCCGTATGGCTCGTTGCCCTCGGGCGGATTCGTGTAACCCGGACTGGCCCAGTCCCCCAGTACATCCTGAATTAGATACTGATTGCCGGGTGTGCCGTTCATTTTCAAAGTCGAATCGAGAAAACGCTTGATCGTCTCAAACTGCGTCTCAAGAATTCGTCTGTCTCCATGAAACTCGTACAAGCGCCAGGGAATCAGCACCTCCGCCGATGCCCAGGTTGGCGACAGGCCTCCTACATATCCAAACGATGGCGCCACGACTGAGATTGCGCCACTCTCATCCTGCGTCTGTGAAACGTCTTGTGCGTAATTCTCATAGAAGGACGCGGTGTCGAAATTGAACAAAACTGCAGGCTCCAATACGTAAGCGTCTGCCATCCATCCAAGCTTCTCCCGATGCGGGCAATCGGTCGGAATGCTGTACATATTGTTGAGCTGGGTACGCAGCCAGATCGAATCAATCTGATTCAGAAGCGCGTTCGATGAGTTAAAGGTTCCCACTGATTTTGCATCTGTATGAACCATCACCCCGGCCGCATGTTCCAGTTGGACTGGGCTGGATGCATCGGAGACAGAGATGCGCACATAGCGGAATCCCATATAGGCAAAATGGCTCTCTGCCGTCTCGTCGCCTTCGCCCTTCAAGATGTAGCCGAACTGCTGATAGTTATTTGTCGTTATATCGATGAAGTTCGCGTCTGGTCTTTCCGCCATCTGCACCAGCACCCGAGCTCCTCTGGGTCCACGAACGGTAATCCGCATCCAGCCTGCCAGGTTGATTCCCATGTCCAGCGTCCATACGCCGGGCGAAATCTCTTTCCGGGTTACCGGCTCCACCATTTCGTGCTCACGGATCGGCGGCATGATCTGTGCCGCGAGTCTTCCGGCCGGACCTGTGGTCAGATGCGCATGTTCCCATCCGGCGTCGTCATAGTCCACCAAGTTCCATCCCGGTTGCTCTTCCCGCGCGTCGTAGATTTCGCCCAGCCATGGGTCGTCGTAGACAATCGGCCCGGGTACAGTCCGCCATGAATCGTCGCTCGCAACCGTGTCCCGCGAGCCGTCCGCATATTCGATGATGAGCAAGGACTTCAGCGAAGGCTGATCGATCCAGGGCGCATGTTCACTGAATCCCCAGCGGTCATTCGACAACATCCCATAGAAGCCGCGGCCAAGAGTGATCCCTAATGCATTCCTTCCGATCTTCAATCGGTTGGTGACATCGAAGGCACGGTACAGCACGCGCCGTTCATAGTTTGTCCACCCGGGGTCAAGCACAGCTCGGTTCGTCGTTCCGTCCAGAGCGGCGCCATTGATCGAAGTTACCGCGTAGCCGACACCCGACACGTATAGATGCGCCTTGCGGATTTTCCTATCGACCGGGAATGTCTTCCGCAGCAGCGGCGCCGGATCGTATCTTGGCGTCACTGAGTCCAGCAGCTGCCAGCTATTCATATGTGCGGATGTCGTCACCGGTGTCATGTAACTGTTTGCGTATTTCGTGTGCTCCTGAGCCTTTTGCGCTCTCCAGCGAGCGCGCCATTCCGTCTCGTCGCGACCGGCGATCCATCGCGCGTCCAGCCAGTCCGCAGGACTTTGAAGTCCCATTTCAAAATGGGCAATCTTGCTCCAGGCGCCGGCGCGTCCATGGCCGTCCCACAGGCGCACGCGCCAGTAGTAGTCACGGTTACTGCTTAAAGCCTCGCCGGCGTACACCACCATCTCCGAGGAGGACTGCACCCGTCCAGAATCGAAAACGGTTTGCGTACCCTTCGCCAGCTCTTGCGGATTGGTCGACACTTGCACTTCATATCCAGACTGAATCGCACCGCGTTCTTTTTGCAGACCGATCCAACTCAGCCGTGGCTGGGCCGTGTCCACGCCAAGCGGCTCCGCCTGAAACTCACATTTCAATTCCGCCGCCCTCGGGCCGGCCGTCTCGGCGCTCACTACCCGGCACCCAACGCCGGTTCCCAGTGCCAACAGAAGAACAACTCCCACCTTACGCATGCTTGCCTTCCAGCTTGACCATTCAGAGTGAATCAAGCGCAGAGTCAGAGAACCATGTTGCAAACACGCTATTGTAGGCTCTTGATTCTGCGTGGAATGGCCGATCATCGCCACAATTCTCCAAAGCTTTACGCACGAATGCTGAGTCGCGACCATAAATGATTGCCGCAAGAGTGCGTGCAACAATGCCAGGTCATCCTTTCATGCCCCTACCTTTGATCGTATGCTCTTCAATTCCCTCACTTTTCACAGAAAGCATCTATGATTTGCCATTTCGAAATGTAACGGAAAGTGTCCAACCCAGAATGCACCCTTTTACACTCAACAATTTACGGCCACTTCAGTAGCGCCGTGCAGGGATATCCTATTTAAGCCTCTAATTATGAAAGGCTTATAGTTGGTACCAAGGGCGGTTTTTAGGGCTCATAATCCCTGGGTTGGAGTTCGAATCCCTCCGGACCCACCAGGTTGCGGCTGCGCCACTTATGTGTTTCCCCGCCGGGATCAGGCAGGTGTCAACGCGGCTCTGCGTTCTTTCAGCGGGCCAACTCCTTGCCGGCTTCCTCGTATACTCAACCCAGCGCATGACAACCCAACTGGACACAATTCTGACTTCAACGCGAGCCGTAGTGGCAGCGGCCAAGGTCCGTGTACCTGTTGCCGAACTCGAGCGCCGGGCTGCTGCGCACCAGCCGCGCGGCTGGGCGGCTGCGCTGCGCCAAAACACAGAGGCGGGTCCGGCAATCATTGCCGAGATCAAAAAAGCCTCTCCGTCCAAGGGACTGATTCGTGCGGACTTCGATGCGGCCTGGCTGGCAGGGCGCTATCAGGCGGGCGGCGCTGCGGCGCTATCCGTGCTGACCGACGAGCCGTATTTCCAGGGCAGCCTGCGCAATTTGGAGTTGGCTTCGGCCGTGGTCGCGCTGCCCTGCCTGCGCAAGGATTTCACGGTAGATGAGTATCAGATTGTGGAAGCACGTGCTTACCATGCCGACGCCATTTTGTTGATTGCCGCGGCGCTGACTGATGGCGAGCTCAAGCGTTTTGCCCGATTTGCGCGCCAACTGGCCTTGGACGTTCTGGTTGAGGTGCATACGGCAGCGGAGCTGGACCGCGTGCTCGATTCTCTGGGCGAAGCCGGAGCGGACGCTATCGGCGTAAACAACCGCGACTTGAAAACCTTCGCAGTACGCTTTGACACCTCGCTGGAGCTGGCCGAACGCATTCCCGCAAGCGTCGTGCGCGTGGCCGAGAGCGGAATCTCCACAGCGGATGATCTTGCCCATCTGCGCAGGGCGGGATTTGACGCCTTCCTCATCGGCGAGAGCCTGATGCGCCAACCGGACCCCGGCGCTGCACTCGCAACGTTGCTGGCGGCAGTTGTGGCGACGCCATGAGCCGGTGGATTAAAATCTGCGCCAACACCTCGTTGGAGGATGCCCTCCTCGCTGCGGAAGCCGGGGCTGATGCCGTGGGATTCGTCTTTGCGCCGAGCCCGCGGCGCGTAACGCCGGAAGTGGTGGCCGATATTGTGCCCCGTTTGCCGCCGGAGGTCGAGAAGATTGGTGTCTTTGTCGATGCCGCGCTGCAGGAGATCAAGTCCGCGGTTGTTGCCTGTAGGCTGACTGGCGTGCAACTGCACTTCGAGGCCAGGCCGGAGTTACCTGCGCAACTGCGTGAGTTCTTCGGTCCGGAACTGCGCATTCTGCGCGTGGTGCACTTTGGCCCCGAGGCGCCGCAGCAGGTGGCAACGGTTACCCAGAGCCCTCACGTGGATGCATTGCTGGTGGACTCGCGCACCACAACTGCCGTGGGTGGTACGGGCATGGTATTTGACTGGAAAAGCGCGCGCATGAGCCTTTTCCAGAATGCCGAATCGTGGAATCTGCGTCTGATTGCCGCGGGCGGACTTACCCCAGCCAACGTCGCTGAAGCCGTGAGCATCTTGCAGCCTTGGGGCGTGGACGTCGTCTCGGGCGTCGAGTACGCACCTGGCCGCAAGGACCCGGTCAAAGTGCGAGAGTTCGTTGCCAACGCACGTGCCGCTGCGTCTCTCAAATTGCAGAGGTAGCTTGTGTACATCCGTTGTGCCGCCTTGGCGCCAGGCCGCTAGTACACTGAATAGTTCCCTATTTCTTGGTTACGAGTTGGCAGGAGGCTCAGCAAATGGCATCGGTGATTCTTCCGGCAGTTCCATCGGACTCGCGACCGGGGCGGTTTGGCGTCTATGGCGGGCGGTATGTGCCGGAGACGCTGATGGCCGCGCTGGTGGAGTTGGAGCATCAATACAACGCGGCCAAGGCCGATGCAGCGTTTCAGACCGAGTTGACGTCGCTGCTCAAGGACTTTGCGGGGCGGCCCACGCCGCTTTACTTTGCCCGGCGGCTGACCGAAGAACTGGGCGGAGCCAAAATCTACCTTAAGCGTGAAGACCTCCTGCATACCGGCGCACACAAAATCAACAACGCGCTGGGCCAGGGCCTGCTGGCCCGCCGCATGGGGAAAAAGCGCATCATCGCCGAAACCGGCGCCGGGCAGCACGGCGTGGCCACGGCCACTGTGTGCGCACTGCTGGGCATGGAATGCGTAATCTACATGGGCGATGTGGACATGGCCCGCCAGGAGCTGAACGTGCTGCGCATGAGGCTGCTGGGCGCGGAAGTGCGTGGCGTCTCATCCGGATCAAAGACTCTGAAGGACGCCATCAGCGAGGCCATGCGCGACTGGGTCACCAACGTGCGCACCACTTACTATCTCCTTGGCAGTGCGCTCGGGGCGCACCCTTACCCGACCATGGTGCGGGACTTCCAGCGCGTGATCGGTATTGAGATGAAGCAGCAGATCCTCGACAAAGAAGGCCGCCTGCCCTCCGCCGTCATTGCCTGCGTGGGCGGCGGGTCCAATGCCATCGGGGCGTTTTATGAGTTCATTCCCGACCGCGAGGTGCGGTTGATCGGCGTAGAGGCCGGCGGCCGCGGAATGGCACTCGGCGAGCATGCGGCGCGCTTCCGCGGCGGAGAGCCCGGAGTCTTGCAGGGCACGTATTCGTATGTGCTGCAGGATGAGAACGGCCAGATTGCGGCCACTCATTCGGTCTCCGCGGGCCTCGACTACGCCTCCATCGGTCCGGAACATGCGGCTTTGCACGATTCGGGACGAGCCGAGTACGTCGCGCAAGACGATGCGGCGGCGCTCGATGCTCTCGTAAAACTGACGCGGACAGAAGGGATTTTGCCTGCGCTTGAGAGCGCGCACGCCGTGGCTGAGGCTCTTCGCCTTGCTCCCACGCTGCCCGTGCATGACATACTGGTGGTGAACCTCTCTGGACGCGGCGACAAGGACATGGGCATCCTGGCCCGAGAGTTGCACATCCAGGGAGCGTAACCGCGGACTCCGATGGCGATTCATTTCAATCACAAACCCGGGCTGGTGGTGTTCCTCACCGTGGGCGACCCAAGCCTGGTAGCCACCCGTTCCATTGCGCTTCAAGCCATTGATGCAGGCGCCGATGTGATTGAGTTGGGTGTGCCCTTCAGCGATCCGCTGGCTGACGGCCCGGTAATTCAGCGTGCCGGCGATCGTGCGCTTGCGCGGGGCACGACGTTAAAGAATGTGCTGACGCTGGCCGCCGAGCTTCGCCCTGCACGTCCCGGCGCGGGCCTCGTGGTTTTCAGTTACTTCAATCCCATCCTGCGCTACGGCCTGGCCCGTTTTGCGGATGATGCCGCAGCCGCTGGCGTCGACGGGGTGCTGGTGACTGACTTGATTGTCGAAGAGGCGGGAGAATATCTGGCCGAGATGGAGCGCGTAGGACTTGCACCCATCTTTCTCGCCGCCCCCACCAGCCCTGACCAGAGGCTTGAGGCCATCGCCACGCATTCCAAAGGATTTGTTTACGCCATCTCCCGCGTAGGAATCACGGGCAAGCAGCAGGCCCTGACCTCCGACGCAGCGGCTCTCGTGGCACGTATCCGGCGATGGACGCGGCTGCCGGTGGCCGTGGGGTTCGGCATCTCCAACGCGGAACACGTCGCCCAGGTGGCGGAGTTTGCCGATGCCGCGGTCATCGGCAGCGCGATTGTGGAGTTGATTGAGCAGTCGACTCCCGAAGCGGCGCCCGGGGCGGTGGCACGATTTATCAAGGGCCTGCGCATGCCTGAAGCGGCGTTGGCCCAATAAGCAGATACACCCCAGAGACGGCGCTTCAGGCCGCATGGATGGATTCAACTCTTGCTCCTAGCACCCGGCGTGCCGCCCAGAAAGAAAGCGGATGGCCGCAGGGGCGCAACACGAGGATGGAATGACGCTGGAAGAATTGCGAGACCAAATCGATGCCCTGGACCGCCAGCTGGTGGAGTTGCTCAGCGAACGGGCCCGCGCCGCACTGATGATTGGCCACTTGAAGGCCTCCACCTCGCTGCCGGTGTACGAGCCGGCGCGGGAAAAGGTGATCTTTGCCAACGTGCGCGCGGCCAACAAAGGTCCATTGCCGGACATCGAGTTGACGCATATCTACGAGCGCATCATCGACGTGATGCGGGCGCTGCAGAAGAATGAGTTGGCATCGGAAAGGACTGCTCTGGCGAACGCATCGGGGTCACCCGCGGCAGGTCTTGGTCGCGGGGGTGATTCGTCGGGCCACGGCACAGGCGCAGAGGCGCCCGAGACAGGGAACAGGAAATGATCGTAGCGATGCAGGAGCAGGCCACCGAAGAGCAGATCGATTTTGTGATCGACGCAATGGTGGACGCCGGAGTCGGTGTGCACCGAACCACCGGCGCAAGCCAAACCATTCTGGCCGGGGTAGGACCCACGGCCAGCTTGGATCTCAGCAAGTTTGAATTGTTGCCGGGCGTGCTGCGTGTGCACCGCATCAGCTCGCCTTACAAGCTGGCCGGCCGAAGCTTTCGTCCCGAAGGCACGGTGGTCGAGTTTGCCCACGGAGTGAAGGTAGGAAGCGAGCGGGTGGTGGTGATGGCCGGCCCCTGCTCGATTGAAGATCGTGAACAGATATTCGAGACCGCGGCGCGCGTAAAGGCCGCTGGCGGAAGCTTTCTTCGCGGCGGCGCTTTCAAGCCGCGCAGTTCACCCTACGCTTTTCAGGGGTTGGGTATTCCCGGACTCGAAATGATGCGCGATGCCGCTGACGCTCACGGCCTGCTTGTACTAAGCGAGGTGATGGAAATCTCGCAAATCGAGCCCATGCTTCCCTTCGTGGATTGCTTCCAGGTGGGCGCGCGCAATATGCAGAACTTCAACCTGCTGCGGGAATTGGGCCAGGTGCGCAAGCCGGTCCTCCTCAAGCGCGGCATCGCCGCCACCATTGAAGAACTGTTGCTGTCGAGCGAATACATTCTCTCCGGCGGCAACTACGACGTGATTTTGTGCGAGCGCGGCATTCGCACCTACGAGACGGCTACGCGCAATACCATGGATATTTCGGCCATCCCTGTGGTCAAGAAGCTCTCCCACCTGCCCATCGTGGCAGATCCTTCGCACGGCACGGGCCGCCGCGACATGATCGCTCCCATGGCGCGAGCCGCAGTGGCCGCCGGCGCCGACGCCGTACTGGTCGAGGTCCATCCTAACGCGGACAAGGCCGCCTCCGATGCGGCGCAGACACTGTATCTTGACCAGTTTGACAAGCTCATGGGCGAGTTGCGGATCATTGCCACGGCGGTGGGCAGGACGTTGTAGCTCTTGGATAGCAGGGGCTGGTTTCTGCTAACTCCGCTAACCCCCGGCTAACTCCGCCCGCTCCGCGCATTTTAAAAAGCAGTTGGAGCGTAGGAAGGCAAACATGATCGAACGCATCGCCATTCTGGGCACAGGCCTGCTGGGCACATCGGTGGGACTGGCGCTGCGTGCCGCCGGTTTTCGCGGCTCAATCTCCGGCTGGAACAGAAGTCCGAAGGGCGCCGAGACGGCGCTCTCGATGGGCGCGCTCGACGCCATTGCGAATGACCCCCTGCAGGCCGCGCGCGAAAGCCAGGTCGTGCTGCTGGCCGTGCCCATCTACGCCACTCTCGACCTGATGGAGAAGATGGCCGGCGTGCTCGACTCAGAACACCTGGTGACCGATGTGGGCAGCACCAAGGCGCAGATCACCGAGGCTGCCGGCCGCTTGTTTAATACACCCGATCGGGCGGCATTTCTGCCCGGTCACCCCATGGCGGGCAAAGAGCGTGGCGGAGCGGAGCTAGGCGATGCAAGCCTCTTTCGCGGTGCAGTTTGGCTGTTTACAGATGATCCTGCATGGCAGCGGTCGCCGCATTCGGCTGCGTTAGTTCAAGGCTGGCGAGAGTGGGTCGGCGCAATGGGCGCGAAGACCCTCGATATTGACTCCCGGCGCCACGATGAACTGGTGGCCTGGGTTAGCCACCTGCCGCAGCTTGTGGCGACGGCGCTCAGTGCGCTGCTTGAGGAAGAAGTTAGCGACGCGCCGGAACTGAAAGATGTGGGTGGGCGCGCCTTGCGCGAGATGACCCGCCTGGGAGCAAGTCCTTACTCCATGTGGCGCGACATCGCCTACACCAACACCGACGCGATTCAAGCCGCTCTTGACGCCTTGGAACAGCGCCTAGCTCACATCCGCGAAAACCTGCGCAACCCCGAACTGCGTGACCAATTCGAGCAGGCCAACCGCTTCCGGCGGGATTAGGCTATTACTCTGTTGCGGGGACTGTTGCGGCCGCTTCCTTCGCCGGGTCGAGAGTGTTGAACCCCTCGGCATTGGCGGCTTCCAGCAGTTGCGGCGCAGCGGAGACGAAGACAATTTCCGTGCCCTGAAACATCTCGCGTGCAACCAGGGCGGCGCCCAGTTGCAGCGCGTCGGGCCAACGCAGCACGGTGCGGTCCAGCAGTTGGCGCGCGGCCTCCAGTACTGCCGGATTCAGTGGTTCCTGCACCATGCGCGCGGCCTCCATGCGCAGGATTTCAAGCGCCGCCGCAGCGTCTTCAGCGCTCAGACTGCCCGCGCGCTCGCTACGCCGAATGGCCGCATAGACCTCCAGCGGAGCGGAAGCCGCAATCAACTTGCGATTATCCTCGACGGCTTCCATCAGGCGGATCAGCGCATCGGTGCCCGGCTCCTGCACAAACAGCTTGGCAAAGGCCGTGGATTCGAGGAAATAGCAGGTCACATGTTCCCCCGTTCCTCTTCAATCGCCTCGGAAATGGAGCCGTCGTGCACGGCCACCGGGTGGAACCGCTGAGCCTCCTCGGGTATGCCGGCCTCGGCGCGGTTCAGGCGAATGGTGGTGGTGGGATAGGCCGGGGTCTTGGGGTTGGCGATCTTGCTGGTCAGCACCACACCGCGCTGAATAGCTTCAGCCAGCACGGCCTGGCGCGATTCGGGGTGCTGATTCCAGCGGAAGGCCTTGCGGGGAAGAAAAGAGTCGCGAAACCACTTGAGTGCGATAAAAGCGTGACCGCCGCGCTCGGCCTCGGCCAGCGCAGCGCACAGCTCTTTCACGCGTGCGTCCAGATCCGCGGGAATCACGGCGTCCTGGTCGTCATCCTCGTCCGCATCGTTCTCAACCGCGTTGCGTTGAGCCCGGTTGTGGCGGGCGGTAGCTTCGGAATCATCGCTGCGCTCAAAATAGATCCGAACCTCATCTTCCTCCGGCGACCAGGAATCCGCAGAGGCGTTGCGTCGCTTGCTGCGTCCGTTTTCGCTGCACAACTCCACGATGGCCTGGTATCCGGGCGGGGCCAGAAAGCGCAAGGCGCGTACAAGTCCTGGGTCTTGTGAGAACGCTAATTCACCCAGGGCTTCTTCAATAATCTCTTCCGCGTCGGGGATACTCAGGTTACTCGCATCTAAACTGCTTTGCGCAGACTTTGCCGATTTCATTTTCACTTCTCCATATAGTTCTTCTCTTTTTGGCCCGTGCTGCGGCGTCCTGTGCAGAGCCCGCGGCCCTCAGGCTGCAGCGCATTGAAACGCGATGCACGCGCATATATCTGGCATATAGATGCCGCCGAAGTTATCTCTCGAATGAGGGTAAGGCGATTCATGGCGCCTTACGGTCCTTAAATTAACTCGCTGCCGTCTTCCACGTCTCTTGTGATATCCCACAGGGATTCGAGAAAAATCTAATGGAAGCTATCCACGCCATAGTGTAAACGATATGGCCGCGTTTCGCGGTTTATACAGGGCATTTGCGAGACTATTGACACCAAATCCGGCAAAAAGTTGCGTTCCGGCAATCATGGATTCAGTCCGCCTACCTCCGTACAATAGAGATATGCGGCGTTGTCTTCTTTTTCTATTGATGCTGTCTCTTGCCATGCCGGGGCTACGCGCCGCCGGTCAGGCCTTTGATCTTGCCGGGCCCAAAGTAGATATCCATGTAAAACGGGGCGAGTTGACTTTGCCCATCGGCGAGGTGCCAAACCTGCTTCCCGGTGATCGGCTGTGGATTCATCCCGACTTGCCTGAGAGCCAGTCCGCACGTTATGTGCTGGTAGTCGCTTTCTTGCGCGGGGTCACCAATCCGCCCCCTCCGGACTGGTTCACCCGGGTGGAAACCTGGTCGCATCAGGTCCGCGACGAGGGTGTGTTTGTCACCGTCCCGCAGGAGGCGCAGCAGGCGATCGTCTTTCTGGCCCCGGAGACGGGCGGGGACTTCACGACGCTGCGTACCACCGTGCGCGGCCGTCCCGGCACATTTGTGCGCGCCACCCAGGACCTGCAGGCGGCCAGCCTTGACCGGATGCGGCTCGATGCTTATTTGGATGAGGTGAAGGTTACCTCACAAACTGATCCCAAATCCCTCAAGGATCACGCCGAGACAACGGCCAGGAGCCTGGGCATCAAGGTTGAAGTTCAATGCTTCGACAAGCCCATGGAACAGCAGGCCACATGCCTTTCGCAGCACACTGAAGGGTTGGTCATGGACGACACCAATGCGCAGACGCGCGTGGCGCAACTGACCAGCGGTTCAACCGGCGACCTGATGAACCAGCTCACCTACTCGCCTATGGCCGGTGCAGGTGTCTACAGCGCGTACGTCGGCGCCATCGTGGATACGGCGAGAATCCTCTCTTCGTTGCACACCGCACACTATCAGTACATTCCCGCGCTGGCCCTGCCCACAAAAGATACTCTGAACCTCCGCTTGAGTGTTCCTCCCTCGTTTCGCGACCCCAAGTCGGTGGTGGTGGTGGCCCTGCCGCCTATCGGCCCCGCCAAGATGCCGCCCTTGCACCCGGTAAACCCGGCCGAGGTGTTTTGTGCGGAAAAGCCCGGCCTGGTCCTGCCGTCCGAAGGCGCGCCGCTGGTTCTTGCTACTGGAATGGCCTACAACCTGACCCTGCACATCGAAACCAAAAGCGGGCCGGTCGATCTCCCCGTGAAACCCGATCCGGGTGAAGGAGGGCTGGTGCTGGTGCATCCAGCGCCTCTTCTCTTGGGCGATAACCTGTCGGGTGTGGTGCGCGGCAAATGGGGTTTTGACGATTGGGAGGGCCCCCGCTACCACTTGCGCTCGGCGGAGCCGGGCAAGTGGAACGTGGCCGCCAGCGATCAGTCGGCCCTTGTCGTAGGCCGCGAGGACACGCTGCACATCGAGGGTGAGAGCACGCTTTGCGTCGACAAAGTGCAATTGGAGAGCGCCACCGGCAACACGCTCCTGCTCCCATGGAAGTCGCCCAAGCCGGAGATCCTTGAGGTCGCGGTGCCCATGAACAACGTGGCCCCCGGCCAGGTGACGCTGGCGATTCAGCAGTTTGGGTTGGACAAGCCCGATAAGCTCACGCTCAAGGCCTATGCTGAAGCTGCTTCGCTCGACCGGCTGACCCTGAGCGCCGGCGACGCGACGGCGATCCTCACAGGCACGCGTCTGGACGAGGTAGCCAAGGCCTCGTTGGACGGGATCAACTGGCTTCCTGCCGCCTTGAGTCGCGTAGAAGATTCCGACCGGCTGGCGATGAATGCTGACAGTGCGACAGCCGCCTTGGAGCCCGGCAAGCGCTACTTTGCCAGCGTGGTGTTGCGCGACGGCCGGGAATTGAGAGTGCACGTAGACGTCGATCCGGCGCGTCCGCAAGTGACGCTGCTCAGCAAGGGCGCTCAGGAAGAAGCGTCCGCCGGGCCTTCGCCCGTACATTTGGGCAGCCCCGATGAACTGCCTGCAGATAAGCGGCTGGTCTTCTTTCTCAAATCGAAAACTCCGATGAGCTTTCCACGCAGCGAGAAGGTTGAGGTGTCCGCGGTGGACGGAAGTTTCCACACCTTTCTCTCGCTGGCCGACGGAAGTCTGGTACTGGAGGATGCAAAGACCGCTTTGGGCGTGGTGGAACCGTTGACCCGCTTCGGCTCCTCGGCCTTTGGACCGGTCGAGGTGCGAGCCATGTCTGCCGATGGGGTCACTGGAGACTGGCTTCCCCTGGGGACGCTGGTACGCCTGCCCGGCTTCAAGGAGTTGCGCTGCCCGCGTGCCGTGTCAAAGCCATGCACCTTGATCGGAAGCAATCTTTTTCTGGCCACGTCTTTTGCGGCAACCCAGGAGTTCGACAACGCGACCGATGTGCCGCCGGACTTTACCGGCACGGAGTTGACGGTGCCTCATCCCGCTGCCAATGGCATCCTCTACCTCAAGCTGCGCGACGACCCTGCGACAATACAGTCGCTGGTCTTACCAGTCATGCCGCTAAGTCCTACTGCAGCGGCGCCCTCAATCGCCCAGCCGGCCGAGCCGCCCATGCCGCCCACGTCCCAACCCGCGCCGCAGAAAGAGCCTGCTCCCTCACCGGCCAATCAAGCGGTGCCTCACAATGAGCCCGCCGCCCCGGCCAAAACAACGGCAACCACAGGCCTATAAGAACCCGCTTAAAAACTGACTAAGTTCGCCGGCCGGGCCGGGCCGGCCGGGTGGCCCGGGTCTCGCGTTTGAGACCTGGGTTATAAGATGCTGGCATGCCGAAGGGGCCGTGTGCCCCACCCTTGACCCAGCTACAAAATGGGTGCCCCTCCTTTCCACGGTTTCATCGTGGAAAGGGTAGGTAGCCAAACCCGCTCACCTGCCGTTCCAGGCCGCTTTTGCAGAAAATAACCCACCTAGGCCGCACAATCGAAATGAGGGAATGAGCGATCGGGGATCTGACCGGTTTATACCCCGAAGGGTACCCACCCCCTCCCCCTCCAAAACCCGCTTTTGGAAGGGGTCAATCTTTTAGTAAAATTAATAGTATGAACAACTTATAAAACTTACCTATGTACTCATCGGTAAACAGAACCCCCTGATTTTCCCCTGTTTTCGGCCCCAAAGCACCTCGGAACCTCAGGAAATGGTGCAGTCAAGGCCGCTTTCCGCAAGTTGTCGCAACCAGCAGACCTGGTTTGGGCTAGTTCACTCAATTTAGTTTGTGTCCGTTCCAAACCTCTACGCGAAGTAAGCGCGGTTCGTTTCGGCGAATTGCGCCTTATCGGCCGGCAGTTCGTCCAGCGGGAAGATCGCATTCTGCGCGCAAATGGTTGCGCAGTTACCGCAGTCGATGCACTCGTCGGGATTGATAAAGACCTGCGAGACGGTTCCAGCCTTCGCGTCTTCCGGTTGAGGCGCAATTGCAGCGGTGGCGCATTCCACCACGCAGACAAAATCCTTGATGCAAGCATCGGTAACTACATAAGCCATGAGGATACGACTCCTTGATCTTGGGCGCCTTGTCGGTGGCACGCCCCACATCCTGAGCCTATCCAGCGACACCTGCCCGCCTCCGTGACTCGAATCACATGGGGAGTGGGATCTCCCTGATTACGGTACGCGGCGAATCTCAATCCCTCTGTAACCGGGGCTTGATGAGGTATTCGCATGGCGCGCCGGGCTAAGTCCCAGGCCGCACTTTAGCGCATCCTTCACAGTTGCGTCGCTGGCCTCAGTTTATGCTGGATGCATGTTCATGCCGAGTCTTCCCCGCACGCTATGCAAAGCTGCCATCTTTGCAGCACTCGCTCTCCCGGCCACGGTTGCATTTCCGCAGGCTCCCGCGCCCTTGTGGACCTTTGCCGTCTCCGGTGACAGCCGCAACTGTGGCGACTTTGTGATGCCCGCCATCGCGGCCAAGGTCAAGGCTGAGAACGACGCATTCTACTGGCACCTGGGCGATTTTCGCGCCATCTCGTCGCCCGACCAGGATCTGGTCGCAATGCGCCCGGCCGGCAGCCAGCTATCAAAAGAGGACTATCTGCGTATGGCCTGGGACGACTTCCTCACCCACCAGGTGGCGGCTTTCGGTTCCATGCCGGTGTTTCTGGGCCGTGGCAATCACGAGAACAACGCACCCATGACGCGCGAGGGCTACGTGGCCAAGTTCTCCAGCTTTCTCGATCGCCCCGAGATCGCCGCCCAGCGCGTCACAGACGGCGCCGCAGCCTCGCCCCTTGGACCCTGGTATCACTGGACACAGGGCTCGGTTGATTTCATCACTCTGGACAACGCCGACCGCGAAGAGTTCTCCGATGCCCAACTCAAGTGGCTGCGCGCCGTGCTGGATCACGATCTGCAGCCGAACTCCGGCATTCGCGCCATCGTCGCCGGGATGCACGAGGCCCTACCCCACTCCACCGGTTCTGAGCACGCCATGGATGACTGGAATCTCGGACTGCGCACGGGAGAACTGGTCTATACGTGGTTCTATGACGCGCAGTCGGCTGGAAAGCATGTGTATCTGATTGCCAGCCATTCACACTACTATTCGCCGAATATTTACAACACGCCTTACTGGAAGCAGCGCTCGAGCCAGATCGTGCCGGGCATGATTATTGGCAGCGCCGGTGCGCACCGCTATCAGCTTCCAAAAACCGCCGCCAAAGAGGCCCGGACTCACATCTACGGCTTCGTAAAAGGCAGCGTTCAGGCTGACGGCAGCATTGACTTCGCCTTGCACGAGTTGTCAGAAAACGACCTCGTTCAATCCCGGTGGCCCAACGCTCCGCTGGATGCAATCCACGAGTGCTACATCCACAATGCCGACGGCGACGCGGAGGCAAAGTAGGGCAAAGCGGGAATAAAAGTCAGAAGCACCGAGCCGGTCAAATGGACTCGATGGCGTTGATCTTCTTGGAAACTTCAAAGGCCAGCGAATCGACACCCGAGTGGAAGAGCCTGTGCTCCCGCTCAGGAAGCTCTTCAAGAAGATCGGCGAAGGGGATCGCTTGACACGCCGGAAACGCGGCAAATCCGGCGGCGTCAGCCATGCGGCAGCTCAAGCCGATCAATTCCGGCATATCCCAAGGACCACCTTTCTTCCGGGGAACATGATGTTCGGCCACGATCGGCTCAAAGTCCTCGGGCAGATTCCACTCGTCAATCAGCTGTCTTCCAATCTCGCAATGGTCCTTTCCGAAGACTGCGCGTTCGTGCTCAAGCATGCTGGCTGCATCGCCAATGTGCGCTGCCAGCAGCTTCGAGTAGTCTTGCGGCCGCACGACGGCAAGCGCCATGCGCCCAATATCGTGCATTACACCGCAGGTGAACGCAGTGTCACGGTCCATAAACCCGGCTGAAGCCAGCTGCTCGGCAATGGCCGCGCAGGCCAGGTTGTGGCGCCACATTGCCTTCATGCAAGGGTGGCAGAGCGAGCGGCCCAGATATCCCCTTACGCCGACCGTAAGGCAGAGACCCTGCAGATGATTAGCGCCCATCACCGCAATGGCCTGCAGAATGCTGCTGATCGGAAAGCGGGGCGCATAAGCCAGGGAATTCACGATGGTAAGAACTTCACTGGCCAGCGCCGGGTCAGACGATATGAGCTCGCTGAGCTGGTGCAATTGCACATTTTCGTTGGCGGCCAACTGCAATACTCGAAGGGCAACCTGGGGCAACGGTGGCAACCGGAGAAGGGCCAACGGCAGCCCAACAGCGTCATTCGTTTGCAACCTGGCTTCCATTCTCGATCCCTCTTTCGACGCGATCCAGTCCGGGACCAGACGCCTCAGCTCCCGTCACAGTCCTTCGCGCAACGAAAATAGGCAGAACACTCCCTGGAAACTATGTCGGCAAGGTGCTGAATTTCTATAGGGTTAAATCGGAGAGAAAGTGGGTTGCGGGTCGCCCTGCCCGGTGCCCAACCAGGCGGAAACCGGGGCGCGGGTCCGGCGAATTCGGTGGAGCTCACCGGCCAGCCGCCTCGCTATTTGCCTGAAATTTCCCGCATATTTCCGGCTCTCTTACCGGTTGTTTCCGAGGTGTGCCCTGGTCCAGCCACGTGCCGCTCGTAGCTTTGGGAGGCCTCGGCCTGTCCGGTGTGAACCGGAACTTTCGTGCGCAGAAACAATCCAGGATCCAGCACCCCTATGCTCTGTTTCCCATGCGCGCCAGGCGTGGTACCCCAAGGAGCGTGACGGCAAATAGAAAGATGGAGGCGGCGATAAACTCCATGCGGCCGTGGCGCAGGTCTTCAAACAGCAGCTTTGCCGCTACAAAAGCCAGTGCAGCGTAGGCGATCCGCGTCATCTCCAGGCGCCGCCACCGAGTTCCGCCAAAGGCCAGTGCAAGAGCCACGGAACAGAGTGTGAGGGTGCGAATAAAGGCAACGTGGAAGACGTCGATGGTAATAGTGAGCGCGGCCAGCTGCAACAGACTCTGGACCAGGAACGCGGCGCTCGAGCAGGCCGCCAGCAGCGAGGGAACAAGGTGAAGGATTTGCTGTCTCCACGCCTCTCCCTGGCGCTCCTTGGCGGCTGCATAGCAGAGTATGGCGCAGACAGTTACCAGCAGGATGCTCCATGGCGGTTGTGGAGGTAGCGGACCCGCCAGTGAGCGAAGTACGTACTCCGGCAGACCGCAAGCGGTGGCCGCCGCTACCAGGTAAATCACACCGTGGAACTCCAACGTCATGCACTCCATCCGGACTCCGAGAACGATGGCCGCCAGGGCCGCCAGTCCAAGACAGGCCGGTATCCATTCCGCCGGCAAGCCCCACAGCACGCCGGCCAGCAGCAGCCCAGCGCTCCAGGCAGCAAAGACGCGAAAGTTGCGCTGTGCCGCCAATGGACGGAAGCGAACGAAGGCCGCCGCATAGCTTGCCGCAGACAGAATTAGGCAGGCGATGCCCATGACGATGGCCCCGGAGTGCGGTGCGAAATAGAGCACGCTCGAGGCAGCCAGCAGAAAGGCGATCACGGCCTGGACTGTCTCGTAGATGGTGATGCTCTGCCCCAGTAGTGCGGTCCTGATGGCAATGTTTACCGCATTGATCAGTAACAGGAGGCAGGCAGGAGCCACGAGGGACGCCGTTCCCAACGCCGGATAATCCGCCCGCGTGCTCAGCGCGCCACTATAGACAAAGATCAGCGCCCAGATGGCAACGTCGGTAAGCGCAGCCACCAGCGGCCGAACGGGCTGTGTGCGGCGGCGGACGTTTGCGAATTCGCACACCAGCACCATTAACAACAGTGCGGCGATGAAGGGCGCCATTGCGTGGGTAGCGATGGATAAAGCAAGGGCAGCGGCGGCTGCCGTTCCTTGTGCTACCCAGAAGACCGGCAACCGATTGCGGGTCAATGAAAGCACGGCGGCCGCAACCACGAACCCGCCAAGCACGCCCGCAGCCCACTCCGGCGACAACACTTTGAAGCGCAGAGTCAACTCCCACAGCATGGGAGTCAGAATCATGGAAGAAGTTGCCGCATAGACGGCGCCCGCGAAATATGCCCCAGCGGATACTCGCGTCGCAACCACAAGCCACGCCACTGCGTAGGCGATGGCAACGGCAGCAATCACATGGCCTGAAACCAGGCTCGACTCTGCTACGGCGCGAAGGACGTAAGCTCCGGCAATGCCGAGCATGGCTTTGCCAAACACCGCAAAAGCTCCACTAGTCTGATCGATCGGGTTCTCGTCGACAGTCGCTGCCGCGGCGGGTGCGGCCTGCGGAAGCGCAAAGGGCTCGACAAGCGCGGCAGAGGGATGCTCCAGGGCATCGAGACGCTTCTCCAGCGCGTCGATACGAGTTGAAAGCAGTTCCAGCGTTTCGGAAAGATCGTTCATGGTTTCCATCCGATCGGCGGCCACATCCCAGGCAGGTCTATTGCTAATCCGCGGCAGCTCCCTGGGTCGCGTGGTCTTCCGGCCATGGAGGCAACAGCTTCACCAGTACCCACAAAATACCTAGCGGAAGCAGGGTGAGCCCCACCGCAACAATCAATCCCTCCTTGGTCACCAGGCTCATTTTGTAGGTCGTGTATCCGAGAAAGCTCTTTGAGAACAACTGTCCGCCAATCACCACATTCCAGCGCATGGCGAAGATGCCGATCAGCGTGAGAGCGCCGGCGAAGGAATAGATGCGCTTGCGCGCCAGCTCGGGCAGCTTTGCCACTTGCGTCAGCCCCAGCAGGATCAGCGGAACGAGGGTACCCAAGCCAATCTGGAGCACGATCTGCGAGAAGAAGAGCTTGCTGTGCACCATGAAGTCCAGGCTGCGGAACGATTCATCGGCCTCGTAGATGCGGTGAATCAGGTCGAGCATCTCCAGGCTGAAGTCGATAATGAACGTGTAGAACAGGTACATCGCGATGGTGTCCACGCAGCGCATGTCAATCTTTCTGCCGCGCAGCTTCGTGGTTGCCATGTAGATCACCATGACCCCGGCTATGCCCGATACCATGGCAGAAAAGATGAAGACTACCGGCATCAGCGGCGACGACCACCAGGGATTTGCCTTGATGGAGCCAAAGATGAATCCAACATACCCGTGCAGCAGAAAAGCCGAGGGAATACCGACCAGCGTCACCACCCAGCCAACCCGCTCGTCAATATGCAGAGAGCGCTTGCTGATGTTGCTGGAGCCCAGGGTCATGATCGTGTAGATCCAGCGTGTCATGCCTTTGGTCTTTTGCGAAAGCAACACGATATCGCGACGGTAATCGAGCCAAATCTCAAAGACCAGCACCGCCATCAGGTACCACAGGTATACATAACCGAACATCGCCATGGCCGATGTGCTGTGCGGGGTAAAGTACATTTCCGGTGACCGCTCCGGATGGCCGAGGTGCAATTGCAGCGGCAAGGGCGCTACCAGCAGAAATGAGAGCGCTGTAAGCAGCGCCAGTCTGTAGGTGGGCTTGACCGCCTCCACGTTAAAGACTCGTTCCAGCGATGCCAGAATGAACGCGCCGGCCACCAATCCCGTGATGTAGGGATACAAAACGATCAGCACGCTCCAATGAAGCTCGATCTCGTTGGGATACATGAAGCCTTCAACACCGCTCATAGCCGTCACCTGTCTCCTGATTGCGCTCCATCGTCAAATCCGCCACTACCGTACCGATCCATCCAGGTCGTTGTAGAAGACCTTGGCGCCGGTGGCCATCTGCGGCTTCAGCACCTGCACACTGTGTGTCTTCAGGAATGCATGGATGGGGTCGTTCGGGTTCTTCAGGTCTGCAAGCTGGCGCGCCCCGGTGGGACACGCCTCACAGCACGCGGTCGTGAGTCCTTTGGTGATTCGGTGGTAGCAGAGCGTGCATTTGTCCACAACTTTCTTCTGTGGATGAATGTAACGGCAGCCATAGGGGCAGGCCTGCACGCAATAGGCGCAACCAAGGCAGTATGTCTGGTCCACCAGCACCGCGCCGTCCGGGGTCACAAATGTCGCGCCCACCGGACAAACCTGCGTGCAAGGCGAATCCGCGCACTGGTTGCAGAGCTTGGGCACGTAGAAATACTTGCCCCCGTCTTCCTTCGCTTCAGGGAACCCTTCCTTGCCGCCGTCGGGCGAAATGACCTCAGGGTTGGTCATATTCTCGTCCGAGACGTGGTAGCGCTCCACCCATGTGCGGAAGTATCCGTCGGGTACATCATTCTCAGTCTGGCAGGCCCTTACGCAATTGCCGCAGCCGATGCACTTGGAGATATCGATCAACATGCTCCACCAGTGCTCTGACATCTTGTAGTTCGGCGAGGACTCTGGGGTTCCAGCCAGCACCGACTTCCAGGCAACCGCCGCGGCCGGCAACAGAATCAGCATTTGACGCCGGGATATATTCATTTCGCACCTCCCGCAACCATCGCCGGACTGTGCGGCTGGTGGCAGGTTTCGCAAGGCAGGCCCGTGGAGTGCTCCTCAGCCGAAACCTGTGGAAAGCCCTTGGGCTTCGCGGCTGTGGTGGCGTGGCAGCGAACGCACAACACCGCCGTATCCAGCTTGGGCGGTGTCACGGATGCGGGATCGTCGGCATGCTTTGCCAGCGCTCCGTGGCACGCCTCGCAATTCACGTGCGCGTGCTTGCCGTTCTTCTTCACATCCAGCACATCTGTGTGGCAGGTTTCGCATGTGTCGTGGCCGGCAAAGTGAACCGAACGGGCCGCAATCTCACCGATAGCATTGCCACGATAATGGCCGTACTGACCAAAGGACTTCGGGACGACATAGCCACGAATCGCCCAAAATACGATAAAGGCGAGAACGAAGAGCCCCGCAAATCGAAAAAGGTGTCCTGCATCCTTGAAGACACTCATCCGGCCCAATCTCCTTGAAGGCGCTGGTGGCAGGGCTGGCGAGCCAGCCTCATGTGATCCAGATCATTCTTCTTGTGATCGAAGCGTACGCGCCAGAAGGCGACAACTGTATGTGAGATAGATCACCAGTTGATGTGACGTGGATCGCAGAACCGTCTGAGAACGCGGCGTGTACACAGCAAAAACTGCAATGGAGTTTGGGTCAGCGATGTCGCTCGATCACCCGATCTGACTGGAGCTCAGTCAGCCTGGACGCCGGAAGCCAGGTGTAACGCGATCGGTTCCTGGCCGGTTTCCAGCCGGGTCAGTGTCAGCACCGTGATGTCGTCGTCCTGGCCGAAGTTGATCGCCGCTTCCGTCGCCTGGGCGGCATTGGGTCTGGTGGCGAAGAGGCTTTCCAGCCGCGCATAGCTATAGAGTTCGCCGGTCTGGCTGCGTGCTTCAAGCAACCCGTCGGTATAAAGGGCAATGTGGTCTCCGGCGCTCACGTTGACCACGGACTCTGCATAGCTGGCCGTCGGCGAAATGCCCAGCGGCAATGCACCCGGTAGATCGATTTCATGCTTGTTGAAGAAGGGTGCCGGATGGCCGGCGCTGGCCACTACGCAGGTGTTATCGGTCTTGAGAAGCAGGATGAGGCAAGTGGCAAATCCGCCCTGCATGCGACCGCAGAGGCGCCGATTGAGCTGGGTCAGCAGCCGGGCCGGACCCGGATGGTCGTCGGCCAGGGCGCGCACCGCACCCACAATGAGCGAAACGGCCATGGCCGCCTTCAGTCCCTTGCCGCTGACGTCGCCCAGGATGACCAGTGTCGACCCTCCTTCAAGGGGAATGATCTGAAAGAAGTCACCGCCCACCTCCTGCGCCGGCCGATAGGCGCTGGTCAAGGTGAAGCCTGGAACCACCGGCAGCGTATCGGGCACAAGAACTTGTTGCAGTTCGCGGGCATTCTGAAACTCCTGCTCCAGGGCGGCCTGGCGGCGGCGATTCTCAATGGAATAGCGGATGACCGCGTAGACGATGGAGAGAAACAGAAGCGTGCGGAAAAGGGCGATGATGTTGATCGGGTTGCCTACCACGGTAAACATGGGCGCAATCATCTTGTTGGCCAGGGTCCAATGCGTATAGCGCGGGCCCTGCGCAGCAATGTTCTGCACAAAGTAAATCATCGCGTTGCTGAATGCGACTGCGGCAACCGCCCAGCGGGCAGAGTCGAGCCGTTTGCGATGAATAAAAGCGTAGGCCACCAGCACCGCCGGGATTGCCTCGAACGCGATGATCCAGGGCGTCAGAACTGCATCGATGATCTGGGTCTGGACTTTACTGAAAAGCCACGGGTAAAGCAGAATCAGGAACCCGTCGAGTGTGCTGGCGGTGACGCTGAGCAGGGCGGCTTTCCGCGTCAGCGAAGAAAGCTTTCGATCATCCTGCAGATCAAGGAGCCAGAGTAGAAGGAACCACAGAGAGAGCTCGCGAACCGAAATCTCTATTTGGCTAAGAGTGGTCAACACGGCAGCCGAGTAAGGCAGGCGCATGCCGCCCAGAAAGAGCTCCAGAACCAGGTTCAGCGCAAAGACTGTCATCCAGAAAAGGAGCCATTGCCGACGGTCGCGTACCCAGGCGAAGAGGCTCAGAACTGCCACCAGGCCGAAGAGTGACGTCAGGCCGAACCGAAACTGTTGCCGGCGCAGCCACTCGAAGTCCAGGTTGCCCTTGATGGCTGCGATGGCATCGCTGCTGCCCACCATGGGCACTGACTCAAACCCACCCGCAGTGCCGTCGTCAGTCGAAAAGAGCGGCGTCTTCCACACGCGCACAGCAAGCACTCCGGTCCGCGCCGGCCCAAGGCCGTATATCTGCGCCGGGACGCCGGAGTACCAGACCCAATGCGGCGGCATAGCGCCAAGATGCCCTATGGGCACACCGTTCCAATAGAGTTCGTAAACGTCGTCGACGGCCGGAATGAGCAGCGCAAAATCAGCCGAGGTTCCGGGGGCCGGTGAAAGCGTGATATGCCGGCGGTACCATCCGTAGCCCTCGAAACTAGGATGTCCCTGTAGCCCCAATGGCTTATCGCCAGTCACCTGCCCCAGCTGGAGTCGTCGAAGGAGGCTGCAGCCCAGGCCGGATCATCGCCCGGGTGGAACTGCCACGGCCCATCGAGAGGTGCCGCACCCTTCCCCAGGTTGTCCACAACCAGCACGGGAACGGCCGGCACGGAGGCAGCATGCGTCTGCTCCGCATGTGACAAAGCCGTGCAGAGGGCACAAAACAAAGCCGCAACGAGAACGCCAGGACTCGACCGCCGGGGAAGCATGAGCAAGCATAACCCGGCAATCATATTGGAAGTAAAGAGGATTCTGTGTTTCGCCGCTGCCCCTTGGTGTGTTCCACCAGAGCACGAAGCTATACGATGGATCTTTGGAGTGCATGATGCCAAAAATCCTCGACGGCGCGGCCATTGCAGCAGCGATCAAGCAGGAAGTGGCGGAAGAAGTGAAGTCGCTGGCCCTCAAAGGCATCCGGCCCGGGCTGGCCGCGGTGCTGGTGGGGCATACGCCGGCGTCGGAGATTTACGTCCGCAGCAAAGTGCAGACTTGTGCCGACCTTGGGCTCTTCAGCGAATTGATTACCCCGCCCGATACGGTGACGACGGAAGAGATGCTCGACCTCGTGGCAGCGCTGAACCACCGTGACGATATCGACGGCATTCTCATCCAGTTGCCTCTGCCCAAGCAGGTCGACGTCAAAGCGCTTCTCGATGCCGTCGCGCCGGACAAGGATGTGGACGGTTTTCATCCCGTAAACGCCGGACGCCTGCAGGCGGGAAGGCCCGCATTGGCGCCTTGCACACCGGCGGGTGTGATCGAGATTCTCAAGCGCAGCGGGATTCCGATCGCCGGCCGGCATGCGGTGGTGGTAGGCCGCAGCGACATTGTGGGCAAGCCCGTGGCTATGTTGCTGCTGCATCAGAACGCCACGGTAACCATTTGCCACTCGAAGACCCGTGATCTGGCTGCCGTCACACGGGAGGCCGACATCCTGGTAGCCGCTATCGGACGGCCCGGATACATCACGCCGGAGATGGTGAAGCCCGGCGCAACCATCATTGATGTGGGCATCAATCGGCTGAACACGCGCGAGGAATTCGACCGCTTTTTCAAGGGCAACGTCCGGCGCGAGGCGGCGTTTGCCAAGCGCGGATCGACCATAGTGGGCGACGTGGACCCCAGGGCCTTCGAGTTGGCAGGGGCATATACGCCCGTCCCTGGCGGCGTAGGCCCGCTCACCATTGCCATGCTGATGGCGAACACGGTGAGCGCAGCCAAAATGCGGCGGGGGCTTTAGGCCATGCTGAGGGTCGGTCTCACCGGAGGCCTGGGAAGCGGCAAGAGCACTGTCGCGGGCATTTTGCGTGAGCTGGGCGCGGAAGTCATTGAAGCGGACGAGCTTGGCCGCACGCTGATGGAGCCGGGTCACCCGGTGTATGACGAAATTGTGCGAGTATTTGGTCCGGAAGTAGTGGGCCCCGAGGACCACTTGAACCGTGCCCGTCTGGCCGAGTTGGCCTTTCAGGGGGGGCGGTTGAACGAACTGAATGCTATCGTGCATCCGGCGGTAATTGAAGTTCAGCGGCGCTGGATGAACGAGGTTTTTGCGCGCGACCCGGCGGCAGTGGCCGTGGTGGTCTCGGCGCTGATTTTTGAAGTGGAGCGCGACGCCCACGCCCGTGGCGAACGCGAGGGTGTGTTGGCCGATTGGCGCCGGCGGATGGACCGCGTCGTGGTGGTTACGGCGCCGGATGAAGTGAAGATCGCTCGTTACGCCGCTCGGCAAGCTTCCACGGGTGTCGCGCGCGAGTCTGCCGAGGCGGATGCCCGCGCCCGGCTGGCGCACCAGATTCCAGACGACGTGAAAGCTGCTCGCTCCGATTACCTGGTGGAGAATGCAGGGGACAAAATCATGCTCCGCGCTCAGGTTGAAGACCTGTGGCGGCGGCTGAAGGCAGAGAGCAACAAATTCCTGACGGATGAGTCTTTAAAATAGGAAGCAGCAGCCCCGGCTCTTCCCTCATGGAATCGAGTCGTGGCGGAGCCGCATCCATTAAGGAAAGGTTTGCAGGTCTACAACCATGAGATTGCGCCGGCTTTTGCTGATTGTCCTGCTGGTGGGTGGATTTTGGTATCTCACTACGCATCTTCCCTCGCGATTGGGCGACTGGTCGCTCTTCAATGTGCACGGCAGCCGGTCCCCGCTGGAGCTGACCGAGGCTGACGCTGCGCCTGCCTACGATGCCGAAGAGCAAAACAACATCGCCATTTACAAGCGCGTGCTGCCCTCGGTGGTCAACATCACCTCCACCACGCTGGTCTTCAACTTCTTTTATGGCGCGGTCCCGCAGCAGGGCCAGGGTTCCGGCTTCGTGCTTGACAAGTCAGGCCACGTGCTCACCAACTACCACGTCGTCGAGGGAGCCAACCGCGGAATTAAAGTGCAGCTGAGCAACAAGCGCAGCTACTCCGCCAAAGTCGTGGGCACTGACAAGGTTCACGACCTGGCGCTGTTGCAAATCGACGCGCCCGGCCTCGAACCAGTCACACTGGCCGATTCCTCAAGCCTGTCTGTAGGCCAGAAGGTCTACGCCATCGGCAATCCCTTCGGCCTCAGCGGCACCATGACCCGCGGCATCATCAGTTCCATCCGTTCCATTAAAAACGCTGACGGCGCGCCCATTGAAGATGCCATCCAGACCGATGCGGCTATCAACCCCGGCAACTCCGGTGGGCCGCTGCTTAACTCTCGCGGCGAGGTCATCGGCATCAACACCATGATCGCCTCCAACGGCGCGGACCAAAGCTCGGGCATCGGATTTGCCATTCCCATCAACACGGCTAAGGCGGTCCTGGGCGACCTCACTCGCTACGGGCGCGTCAAGCGGCCTTCGCTGGGCATTGTGTCCTTCGCGATTGGTCCCGACCTGGCCGAGCAGATAGGCCTCGCTTCCGACTACGGCGTACTGATTCAGCGCGTGATTCCCGGCGGGGCGGCCGAACGGGCTGGACTTCATGGAGGAAATGAACAGGCATATGTGGGCAACACTCCCATCATGCTTGGCGGAGACCTGATTGTGGCCATTGATGGACAGCAGGTAGCCGATCCACAGGACATCAGCGCAATCATGGACAAGCATCAGGCCGGGGACACGGTCAGCGTATCCATTCTGCGTGGCCGCAAGCAAATGACTTTCAAGTTGATTCTGGGAGAAGCACGGGGCGTAAATACGTAAAGACAGGTTCCAGGTTGCACTCCGATGGGCCGCGCCGGGTGGAGCGGCCCATGGTGTCTAGCTTTAGAACTTGACGCCCAGGGTGGTCAGGAACGCCTTCACCTCGGGCCATGCGGCCTTCAGGTCGGTTACCGTCTGAATGTCAAGGGCGATATTCAGGGGGTTGGCGGCGGCGCCGGCAAGCTCAGACATGGGCTTTTCCACGGCGCCCACCAGGGTGGCAAGCGCAGCAACAACTGCGGGCGCCGCGTGCAAGGCTTTGTCGGCGCCAGTGAGCCACTTCAAGGCGTCCTCAGCTCCGATTTCAATGCCCTTCTCGATATTTACCAGGATATTAGCCATCACGATGGTTCCTTTTCTGGTCGGCGCCATGCGGCTTTCGAGGGCCGGCCGCCGACTTGGGTTAGGGCGGCTCTCAGGCTGGGTGTGCCGTGGTTTCGGCAGGTCCGCAGCAGAGAGCCGCTGACGCGCAGACAAAGACGGTCCCGCGCCCCGGTGTCCTCCCTCACGGCAGTCCACAGGGTCAAGCAGGCTCGCAGAGCTTCGATGGGCGGCTCTTTTGTTCGATGAAAGAGCCACTCATCCTCTGCGACGCGGATCACACTAAACTCGGGAATTGCTGCGAGGGGAGGGCGTACACATTCGCCGGGCGCGGCATATCCGCCGCTTGTCTGGCTACTCCTTAAGGCTAGGCAATCGGGAGTATATCTTCAGCAAAGCGGTTAGATTGGCTAACAAGCATGGAATCAATGGCATTGATAGGCATCGCGTGATCGGCTACTTGACATAGTCAACGCTCTCGGCCAGTGCATCGCCCTGGCACGCCAGGAGCACTCAGCGATCGGCCTTCTCGTCGTCTTAGTCTGGGTTCCGTCTCACGTAACGCCGTCCGCGAATCTCATACATCGCGCTGGCGACGCGGGCGATGGCTTCGCTGTAGGCGATATGTTCCTCAACCAGGATGCGTTCGGCCAGCGAGTGCGCATCATCCTCTTCCAGCACCGGAATCGCCCGTTGCAGCACAATGGCTCCGTGGTCCAGATGCTCATCCACAAAGTGGACTGTGCAGCCGGCCACTTTGACGCCGTAATCGAAGGCCTGTTGTTGCGCGTCGAGGCCGGGGAAGGCAGGCAGCAGCGAGGGATGAATGTTGAGGATGCGATTAGAGAACGCGGCGATGAACTCCGCTGAAAGCAGCCGCATGTAGCCCGCCAGGCAAACCAGGTCCACATGGTGCTCCCTCAGGCAAGCGATCATGTCGGCGTCGTGCTGGGTGCGCGAGCGGCCCCTGGAGACAAGAATCGCGGTGGGCAGGCCCAACTCGCGCGCGATAGCCAGCCCGCCGGCCTCGGCTACATTGGAGATCACGACCGCAATCTCCACCCCCTTGAGCCGTTCCTCTCGAATAGACTGTGCGATGGATTTGAAGTTCGAGCCACGCCCGGAAATCAGGACTCCCAGCCGCAGAGGATGGACGTCTTCGCTCACGTGTACTGCACCCGCCGCTCGCCCTTTACCACGCGCCCGACTACATAGAACTTCTCTTCGGCTCGATCCAGCAAGTTCTTGGCGCGCGTAAACTTGGCTGCGGGAATGGCCGCGATCAGTCCAACTCCCATGTTGAAGGTGCGCATCATCTCATCCTGCGACACCTGGCCCAGCGCGCGCAGATGTTCAAAGATCGGCAGCACCGGCCACGAGCCCAGTTCTATTTGTGCCGCTGCGCCTTTGGGCAGAATGCGGGGCAGGTTCTCCGTGATGCCGCCGCCGGTAATGTGGGCCATCCCTGTAGTCAACTCCGCCGCCACCAGCTTTTGAATCACGTGCAGGTAGCTGCGGTGGGTCTTCATCAGCGCCGTGCCGGCCTTTTCCTTGATGGCGGTCACGTACTGCGAGGGCTTGTATCCGGCCACTTCAAACAGCAGCTTGCGCGCCAGCGAATAGCCATTGGTGTGCAGCCCGGTCGAGGGCAGTCCGATCAGGACGTCACCGGCCTTGATGCCCGCGCCGGTGACCATCTTGTCACGGTCGACCGCGCCCACAATAAAACCGGCCAGGTCGTACTCTCCGTCGGAGTAGAAACCGGGCATCTGCGCTGTTTCTCCGCCAATCAGGGCGCAGCCGTTGGCCTTGCAGGCATCGGCCAGCCCGGTGACCACGCTTTCGGTCACCTCTGCATCCAGCTTGCCGGTGGCCAGGTAATCCAAAAAAAACAACGGCGTTGCGCCCTGCACAGCGATGTCGTTGACGCAATGGTTCACCAGATCTGCGCCCACGGTGCGGTGCAGGCCCATCTCGAAAGCCACCTTCAGCTTGGTGCCCACCCCATCGGCTGAGCTCACCAGGATGGGATTCTTCCACCTCTGCATGTCGAGCCGAAAAAGCGCGCCAAAGCCCCCGATGCCGCCTAACACGTTGCGATTGAAGGTCTTCTGCGCCAGGTACTTGATGCGTTCCTTGGCGCGGTCGCCGCTACTGATGTCAACACCGGCGTCGGCGTAGGTTACTGGCTTGGATTTGGGTTCGTCGGGCACAATGAGGACTTTCTGAGGATGGAATAATCAGCGGCCTTGGTAGCCGGAAATGACGATTCTAGCAGGATTTGACCCCGCCGCGGCACGTTCCATTCACCCAGCGCTGTTCAAAACTTGAAGGGATTCTCATCCGCATTCTCGTTTGTCGAGTATCCTCGAAGCAGAATTGGGATGAGCATTGCCCGTCGAAATCTCGACCCTAAGGCCAGGCGGCAGATCGCCATCGCGAATCTGTCTCTGGCGACTGGCCTCTTGTTGATCCTTTTCGTTCACCCTTCCGGCAATATTGGTCGCAACTGGCTCCACGCGGTGTCCGGCTTTCAGCTCGGACTCTCGATCGTCATCAACCTCTTCGCGCTCCGCTTTGCCAGGCGCTGCCGCGAAAAGCAAGTCTAACCACTCCATCCAAAATCGATTTCAGGTTAGATTTGTTGTACGGTTGTGCCATTTCGGGTTGAGATTGGAGCCAGAACCATGATCCTCCGCCATCTGCTCAAGCGCAACGAGCAAGACGCCGCGGCGAAAGTGCCGGTGGCCATGATGTTTGTCACCATTGGGTTGATGCTCATTGTGGTTGGCGTCGCTTGGCCCGGCGCTTCTTCCCCGGCAGCGCACACCGGGCCGCTCTCGCATGATTTTCTGCGCGGCTTTTTGATCGGCATTGCCATCGTTCTTGAGATTGTCGGCGTCGTGATCGCCGCTTCCGCTGCGCGGGTTACTCGAAAGAGCTAAAGAAACCGCGCCTGTTCCTCCGGCGTGGGCACGGGGCAGCTCTTCAGCCGTCCCCAGATGCAGTAGCGCCACCGGGCAATGAAACGGTAGCCCAGGTCGCGCACGTCACGCGGCACCCAGCGCAACGCGCTCCCAACCACCGGCCAGGGGCGCGGGAGTTCATGCAGCAACGCCACCACCGCATCTGAGCGAACCCAGATTTGTTCCAGCGGCCCGCCGGGGTCGCGCACCACCAGAATTGTGCCAGGGTCCGTCGCCGCGTCCGATGCGCTGAACCCGTGCCTCGTCAGGATACCTGCCACTTGCGCCAACTCGGAGGGCGCAAAGCGCAGCCGGTCCTGACGGTCGCGGGTCAGGAACCACCGCACCGACCGGTTGCAAAAGCCACAGCGGCCATCGAAGATGACCAGCATGCGGCCGCCGAGTTCCTTAAAACTGCTCACCATCAACGGGATGCACGTACGGAACACAGAGATTCAATTCGCCCCATGCACAAGGTCTTCGGCCTCTATACTGGAACCATTATGAGCGCCCACGTCTCAACTGCCGCCCGCACCCGTTCCCATGCGCTCCAGCAGCGTGCGGAGCACTTTTTTCCCGGCGGCGTGAACTCGCCGGTAAGAGCCTTTCGCGCGGTGGGCGGCGCACCGCCTTTTGTCGAACGAGCCCAGGGCGCATGGCTCACCGATGCCGACGGCAACCGTTATATCGACTACTTTGGCTCGTGGGGACCGATGATTCTGGGCCACGCCTTTCCACCGGTGGTCGAGGCCATTCAACGGGCCGCGCGCGATTCGGCCAGTTTTGGCGCCTCCACAGCCGGCGAGGCCGACCTGGCCGAGCGTGTCGTTGCCTGCTACCCCGCCATCGAAAAGCTGCGCTTCGTCAGTTCCGGCACTGAGGCCACCATGTCGGCCATCCGGCTGGCCCGCGCCGCCACCGGCCGCAAGATCATCGTCAAATTCGAGGGCTGCTACCACGGCCATGCCGACGGCCTGCTGGTCAAAGCCGGCTCCGGCGTGGCGACCTTCGGCATTCCTGGTTCAGCCGGTGTGCCAGAGGAAGTAGCCCACCTCACACTCGCTCTGCCCTACAACGATCTCTCCGTGGTTGAGTCCGCTTTTGCTGCCCACCCTAAGGCCATCGCCGCCGTCATTCTTGAGCCCGTAGTGGGCAACGCAGGCTGTATCCCGCCTGCGCCCGGCTACCTCGCCGGCTTGCGTGCCCTTACCGCCCGCGAAGGAACAGTGTTCATCGTGGATGAGGTCATGACCGGATTCCGAGTGGCGCTTGGCGGCGCGCTTGAGCTCTACGGCATCGATGCCGACCTGGTCACCCTCGGCAAGATCGTGGGCGGCGGTCTGCCTGTGGGCGTCTTCGGCGGCAAACGCGTTCTCATGGATTTGCTCGCCCCGCTCGGCCCCGTCTATCAGGCCGGTACCCTCAGCGGTAATCCGCTCGCCATGGCCGCCGGCATCGCCACGGTCAGCTACCTGCAGCACAATGCCGCCCAAGTCTATCCGCGCCTTGAAGCCACAGCCAGGGCCGTCGCCGAGGGTGTGGCCGCTGAAGCCGCCCGCGCCGGCGTTTCCCTCACCCTCAACCGCGTAGGCTCGATGTGGACCTGGTTCTTTACCCCCGGCCCAGTAACCAATTATGACCAGGCCGCAAGATCCGACACGGCCGCTTTTGGCCGCTTCCATCGCGCCATGCTGGACCAGGGCGTCTGGCTGCCGCCCAGCCAGTTTGAAGCTGCTTTTTTAAGTACGGCGCACGGGGATGCCGAAGTCCAGGCGACGATTGATGCAGCGCGCGGGGCCTTTGAGACCGGTATAACCGGATATTCGCTCTAACTCCACGCATCCAGCGTCACAAACCGGCACTGGTCCTTATAGCGTGTGATCAATTGGTCGGCTGCGGTTACAGACGGCCCTCGGTTCGCGCCCAGTGCCAGGTGGCTGCCGTCGTGCATCACGATGTTGGTGGCCCAGCCCCGCCGGTGGTTCCGGTCGATCTTCTGCATCAATCGTTTCGCAATCAGGTCCGCCGAGGGCTCGCTCCAGTCGGATGTGATTGCGTTCCACAGCACGGGCGTCATTCCCAGCCGGCGTGCCGTGTTCAGTACATCGGGCCGGCGCGCGCCAAACGGCGGGCGGAAGTAGCGTACCGGCTGGCCGGTTATCTGCTCCAGAGTTTCTTTGGTCCGCACCAGTTCCTCGCGCACGCGGCCAGGTGCGGTGAGCGCAAGGTTGGGATGGCTCCAGGAGTGGTTCCCAACCAGGTGGCCTGCCTCCGCGACGCGCCGCACCAGCTCCGGTTCGGCCTGCGCGTACCGGCCCACCATAAAGAACGTAACCCGCACACCATGGCCGGCGAGGACGTCGAGCAAACGCGGCGTCCAGGCCGGGTTGGGCCCGTCGTCGAAGGTAAGCGCCAGTTCCCCGGGCCGGGCCGGCGCAATCAGCACTCGCCCAAAGATGCGCGAGCCGGGCCACATCGCCGCATACGCGCACCCGCCCGCCGCCAGACCCAGTCCGGCTGCGATGCCAAGCCCAGCGTAAATCTCTGTAGCCAGTGGAGAAAGCATTCCATCTACCAGTGTGCGACGCAGAGGGGCTAAGCGGCAAGAACTCGCGCCAGAAGATACGCTGCGTCGAACCCTGACGGGCAGCCCGCAACGTGGGACAGGCGCGTTTATCGGGTGCCGTCTCGGGGCGTATACTCGGCTAGTTCGGGTCGCATCCTGGGTTGACGGAGCGGCACTGGAGAAAACATGAGCCTCACGAACTTCCCCGAAGGTGGAGTTTCGGCCGCCGGTACACCCATCACAAGAGTCACCATGCCCGCACTGGCTGAGATGAAGCGCCAGGGCAAGCCCATCTCTGCACTCACCGCTTATGACTACTCGACCTCGCGCCTGTTGGACGAGGCCGGAATTGATCTTGTGTTGGTGGGCGATTCGCTGGCCATGGTAGTTCTGGGCCACGAGAACACCCTGGCCGTCACTGTGGACGAAATGCTGCATCACACCAGGGCCGTGCGCCGTGCCGTGCGCCGCGCGCTGGTCGTGGCCGACATGCCATTCGGCAGCTACCATGGCGCCGTCAGCGAAGGCCTCGCCAACGCAGTCCGCTTTGTAAAGGAAGCCGGCGCAGAGGCTGTCAAGATCGAGGGGCCGCGCATCGAGTTGGTTCGCGCGCTCACCGAGGCCGAAATACCGGTCGTGGGCCATCTTGGGCTCACGCCGCAAAGCGTACACCGCATGGGCGGCTACCGCGTGCAGGCTCGCACTGCGGCGGGTGTGGAGCAGTTGAAGGCAGACGCGCACGCATTAGCCCTGGCGGGCGCCGGCGCGGTGGTGCTTGAAGGTATTCCGCGCGAGGCTGCTGCGGCCATCACCGCGGAGTTAGCGATCCCCACCATTGGCATCGGCGCAGGCCCGGATTGTGACGGCCAGATCCTCGTCTTTCACGATTTGCTCAACCTCACGTTCACGCCACCGGCCAAGTTTGTGCGCCGCTATGGCGATGCCGCTGCGCTCATCCGCTCAGCCGTCGAACATTATCGCGAAGACGTAGAACACCACGCCTTTCCGTCCGATCAAGAGAGCTACCATTTGCCTGAAGCGGTGCGCCGCGCTCTCGATCTCAAACAGGACGCAACTCAAAAACTGCACGCGCTACGCAAAGCCTGATGGAAATCCTCCGCACCGTAGCCGAGCTGCGTCAGTGGTCTCGCGCCCATAAAATCGCCAACCGGGCCGATGGCGTCAACACCATTGGCCTGGTGCCTACCATGGGTGCGCTCCACGCCGGGCACGCATCCTTGATTCGTGCTGCCAAAGTTTCCTGCTCACAAGCAGTCGTCAGCATCTTTGTAAACCCCACCCAGTTTGGTCCCAATGAGGACTTTGCCCGTTATCCTCGCACTTTCGAGGCCGATTGCGCGCTCGCCCAGGCCGAGGGTGCCGGCGCGGTCTTCGCACCCCCGGTGGAAGAGTTGTATCCAGCCGGTGCAGCGACTTTCGTCGAGGTCGAAGGGTTAAGCAAGCGGCTGGACGGCGGTTCGCGCCCCAGCCATTTCCGCGGCGTCGCCACGGTGGTCGCCAAATTGTTCATCGCCTCTGAGGCTGATCGCGCTTTCTTCGGCCAGAAGGATGCAGCCCAGGTGGCTGTGCTCCGCCGCATGGTTGCCGACCTCCGGCTGGCCACTGAAATTGTGGTCTGCCCCATCGTCCGCGAGCCCGATGGACTGGCTCTCAGCTCTCGAAACGCTTATCTCAGTCCTGGCGAGCGCATCCAGGCCCTCGCCCTCAGCCGCGCTATCCGGCAGGCTCAGGCGCTGGTCGCCAAAGGTGAGCGCCGCGCCGCCGCACTGATCGTCGCCGCACGCGAAGTCCTTGCTGTCGAATCCGCGATCCGCGTGGACTACATCGAGTTGGTCGACTGGGCAACCCTGGAGCCCGTAGAAGTCGCTGCTCCCGGCAGTCTTTTTGCCCTTGCCGCATGGGTAGGGGCTACGCGCCTCATTGACAACACGATCGTCGGCTGACGCAGCACCAGAACTTTCTTGCCGAAGCATGAGCATCGGCTGCAAGCTGTAGTGAATGCCGGAACTCCCCGACATCTCCGCCTACATCACGGCTCTTGAGCTGCGCATCCTCAACCAGCCGCTCGAGCGCGTACGGCTGGGCAGCGTGTTTCTGCTGCGCACCGTCGACCCGCCCCTCGCCAGTGCGGAGGGCCGCCCTGTGCGCGAACTCCGGCGCATCGGCAAGCGCATCGCCATCGGTGTGGAGGGCGATCTGTGGCTGGTGCTGCACCTCATGATTGCCGGCCGTTTGCACTGGAAGCCACCCGGAGCCAAACTCGCGGGGCGCAACGCGCTGGCCGCCTTCGATTTTCCCTCCGGGTCGCTGGTCCTTACTGAGGCAGGCTCCAAGCGCCGCGCCTCGCTCCATGTGCTCCAGGGTGAAGAGGGTCTGCGCTCCGTCGATCCAGGCGGCGTGGAAGTCTTCTCCACCGGCCTCGACGGCTTTCGCACTGCGCTTACCCAGGAGAACCGGACCCTGAAGCGCGCCCTCACCGATCCCCGCCTGATCACCGGCGTCGGCAACGCGTACTCCGACGAAATTCTCCATGCGGCCCAGCTTTCGCCCATCGCGCTCACCCACAAGCTGAAATCCGAAGAATGGGAGCGCTTGTTCAGCGCGACGCGCTCCACGCTGGCGGTGTGGATGGATCGTCTGCACGCCGAGGCGCTGGAGAGCTTCCCTGAAAAGGTGACCGCATTTCGTCCCGAGATGGCAGTGCACGGTCGCTTTGGAGAAGCTTGTCCCCGTTGCGGCGCGAAGGTCCAGCGCATCCGCTACGCCGATAACGAGACCAACTACTGTGCCCGCTGCCAGACCGGCGGAAAGGTCCTGGCCGACCGCAGTCTTTCCCGGCTTCTTGGATCGGATTGGCCGCGTACCCTCGAAGAACTTGAAGCTCTGAAACGCCGCTGAAACCATCGAAGGCGCTGAATCCTTGGAAGCCTCTGAGCCTGCGGAACTTGTCCAATGATCTTGGGCTACTTTTCTCAGCGCGTTAAAGGGTGCCGCCACCGGGTTTGGAGTTGGCTCACGGATTTGACACCGCAGCCCGCTTTTGCGAGACTCAGAGATGCTGCCGATCTGGCTGAGAGTGCTAGATCTGTGTCCCGTGCCGAAGTGGCGGAATTGGCAGACGCGCGTGGTTCAGGTCCACGTACTCGCAAGGGTGTGGGGGTTCGAGTCCCTTCTTCGGCACCAATAATACAAAATAAAGCACTTACAGCGGGTTTACCTACCCGCTGTACTACTTTTGGGACAAATCCTTCCAGAGACCTTAATTCAACTTTCCAAGAATCCGCCCACCAGTAAACCACAGAAATTTGTCTATTTGCCTGAAGGTCAAGCCATTCATTGGTACCAACCCAACTTGCACGGCGGTTGGAGCTGGCGGTCGTCAAGCATGCCAGAGGCACGACTCTAAGAAATACGATTGTGGACGTCGATCCCCATTCAAATACTTTCAAGTTCAATTTGCTTGTTTCAAAGTTTTGAACCAGTTGAAATGCGAGGGGCAGATCAAGGCCTGAAATCCACGTCCTCTTTACGCCGGTTTTCGCCGAGTTCAATTTCAGGCAGAGATTTCAGTCGTTCTTGAGTTGTTCTGACACCACTCCCGCCCATCCTCTAAGACACCGTCGAGCCAAGCGGCACGGGGTATTTCCTCAGCGTTTATTCCTGATCCCCGGCTCCTGTGACTGCTCTTCCTTCGCGTCGGATCGGTCCGAATGAACGGGAATTCCGCTGATAAGGCCCTGATAGTTTGCCAGGCGTTTGCCCAGAATGATCACTC
>PLSM01000118.1:0-19389 GCA_003165075.1 Acidobacteriaceae bacterium
TTCCAGCTCCGGCTGCGCATCAGGGCGCCGGCACAGATCGTGTTCGATGAGATGGAATCTGCTCTCCTCGATAGCGGCGATCTGCTGCGCCGGCTCTCCATCGATGGAGACGAAAGTAGTACGCAGGGCCTCATGCCGGACAAGAATCCGGTCCAGCGCCTGCCGCAGGGCCGCGCGGTCAAGATCCCCCTTCAGGCACAGACCGAACGGTATATGATAGGCCTCGCTCACCCCATCCATCTGCGCCAGAAACCACAACCGCTGCTGCGCAAATGACAACGGCAACCGATCACGGTCTTGGCAAATTCTCTCTAAAAAAAGAGATGGCGTTTGGCGTGATCGACCTCTCAGAGGGCTTCCTCTAAGGGGAGGACACAAAACCTTGGCATCAGAGGAGATTGCGCATGAATCGTCAGCATTGAGCATCATTTTTCAACCCAGCCTGCCAGCGCAAAATCCTGGGGAGACAATCGCATGTTTGCGGACGCTTTGGTCAGAGAGAACGCGACAACTTCATCCTACACAAAAGGAGTCCAGATCTCGAAGTTGTTTCAATTGAAAATGAATTGAACGAGGAGACAGTCATAATAGTGGAGGCAGTACTGCTGAGAATCTGGCCTTGAAAAATATGCGGCAATTCCTCCGGAGATGCCGCGAGCCAATCACCGTTACGATTGTTACCGCTTCATTTTGTGAATGCGGTCTGAGATATTGAGAGACCGAGGAATGTTTTGTATGACTGAGATTCAAGAGCAGGGCTCTAAACGGACGCCGGATTGGAGCCGTCTTATGGGACTTTTGAAACCATATTATGGCCAGGCGATCTTAGCAATAGTTGCAATTCTGGCCGCGACAGGCGTTGGTTTATCGTTTCCACTGGTAATTGCACAGATATTGGACTCCGTAACCAATACTCCGAATGTTGGTTCTCTGAACCATCAAGTAGTGATCTTGGCCTGTATTGTTCTAGCTCAGGCTGCATTCTCCTTTGCGCAGTCCTATCTCCTCATTCGCATCGGGGAGCACATTGTCTTTGACTTACGAACAACTCTGTACATGAAGCTCCAGTTCTTATCGCTGGATTTCTTCTCCGGACGGCGAGTTGGGGAGTTGATTTCAAGAATCAGTAATGATGTAACTCAGGTTCGTACGATCTTAACAACGAGTCTGGCAGCTTCGCTTAGTCAGTTGACGACTCTAATTGGGGCCCTAGTGATCGTCTATCTCACAAACCGACGCTTAATGCTATTTATCGTATGTGTAAGCGCATTCGTAGCTCTGATCGCGAAAGTGTTCGGTGGCCGAATTCAGAAGAGTAGCACTAAGATTCAGGATAGCCTTGCCGATTCAACTGTCGTAGCCGAAGAAGGACTGCAATCCGTTCGCATAGTGAAAGGATTTGGTCGTGAGGAATATGAAGTTAGACGCTTTGCGTCTGCATCGTACGCAACGTTCCGAGCATCAATGCACCTTGCGCTTTTCAATTCATCTTTCTCGGCGTTAATGGTGTCTTTAGGGATCGCCTGGATAGGCGCGGTCGCTTGGTACGGGGGGCACGAAGTCATTGCTGGCCGACTTTCGTTAGCCATGATTACAGGATTTCTGATGTACGGAGGGATGATTGCCGGCAGTATGGCAGGATTGGCGACATTGTATGGTCAATTCCAAGCCGCGATTGGTGCTATGCCGCGTGTATTTCAATTACTTGATCTAAGCCCGTCAGTGCGCGATTTGGATGGTGCTCACGCTTTGTTAACTACCAAGGGCAAAATCACTTTCGAAGGAGCGTCGTTTTCTTATGTGGATGGCTCACCGGTTCTCCACGAAATCAGATTGAATATTGAAGCAGGAGAAATCCTCGCGCTTGTCGGACCAAGTGGCTCTGGCAAGAGTACTCTTATGAATTTGATTCCGCGCTTCTATGATCCGACAGACGGCAGCATCAAAATTGACGGAGTCGATTTACGTAATGTCACCCAGGCCAGTTTGCGGACTCAGATCGCAATGGTGCCACAAGAAACTATCTTATTTGGGGGAACTATCCGAGATAACATACTTTATGGGCGATTAGAAGCGACTGATGCGCAGCTCGAGTCGGCTGCTCGAGCAGCCAATGCGCATGAGTTTATCATGAGTCTGGTGAGCAAATATGACACGGTAGTTGGAGAGCGAGCCAACAAGTTAAGCGGTGGACAAAGGCAACGAATTGCTATGGCGCGCGCGATTTTGAAGGATCCCCGTATTCTGTTACTGGATGAGGCTACCAGTTCCTTAGATAGCGAATCTGAGGAACTCGTACAGGATGGCCTGAATCGTCTGATGCAAGGGCGAACAACGGTTGTCATTGCACATCGATTGAGCACGATCAAAGCTGCGCATCGAATCGCCGTCTTGGAGCGTGGCAGGATTATTGAATTGGGTTCGCACGACGAGCTAATGAGAGCCGAAGGCTTATATGCCCGGTTGTATATCGCGCAATTTCGTGACCCGGCAGATGGTCGATCGAAAGAGTTAAAGTGACGAAGCCTTCCTGGTCGCATAGAGAAGGTTTCTCATTTCAGGTGGTAGAGAGACTCAAGGCAGCGTGCAAGGCGCTCAAGTTGAACGGAGCGAATTGGCACTGGCTGCGTGGCGTGCGTGCGACGTTCCTGGATTCGGTGGGCGCGCCCATTGGCACCACCCAGGCGCTGCTCGCGCATGAGTCTCCGGAGACGACCAAGGGGCTTTACCTTCTGTCGGCATCTTCGGACGCGCAAAAAGCGGTCGATGGAGTAGGGGAAAAGCTAATTGGACCCAAGTTCCGGTTTGGCCCAAAATGAGAACTATGCTAATTAACTGATATTGCGGAATTTAATGGTCGGGGAGAGAGGATTTGAACCTCCGACCCCCTGGTCCCGAACCCGATTCTTCCATTTATTGAAGTCTATTGAAATCGCGTGGAAATAACTGATTTATTATGAATGCTTTGCCGCTACGCTATTGAAGGCTGTTGTTCTTAATTGCTCAAGAGTGCTTTGACCGCTACGATTTCGACTACAGCCACAAATCTCCTTACAGTTTTTCCTTCAGGAATTTATCGACGCCGTCTCTGAGCATTCATACGTCTCTGCTACAAAAAGTCCATGCCGCGTACGCTGAGGCTCCTGTTCATCCCACTCATTCGATCCACCCGTTCTCGCCACAACTTGCTCTTGGAAAACCTGGCGCTGCATCAACAACTCGGGGTTCTGAAACGGCGGCACCCGCAACCGCGATTTGCCATGCCCGACAAGTTGTTCTGGCTGATCCTGCGGCGGCTCTGGCCGGGATGGAAGCGGGCATTGATCCTCGTCCAACCGGAGACCGTTGTTCGCTGGCACCGTGCAGGGTTCAAGTTGTATTGGTCGTGGCTCTCTCGGCATCGAACCCGCGTGGGTCGAAGATGCGTCAGCAAGGACCTGCGAGAAATCATCTTCCGCATGGTTGCAGAGAATTCCACTTGGGGCGCCCCTCGGATTCACGGTGAGCTGAAAATGCTTGGTTTTGATATTTCGGAACGAACCGTGCTGCGCTGGATGCAAAGATGTCCTCGAAATCCTGAGCCTGCAAAGCGGTGGGCGACCTTTCTCAGCAACCATCGTGAAGCCATCGCCGCGATGGACTTTTTCACCGTGCCAACGCTCACATTCGGAGTTCTCTACTGCTTCTTCGTCATCGCGCATGACCGGCGCCGCATTCTGCACTTCAACGTGACCAAACATCCGACCAGCGCGTGGGTCGTTCAGCAATTGCGCGAGGCATTCCCGTTTGACTCGGTACCCGGCTACTTGATCTTTGATCGCGGCGCTCAGTTCAACGAAGAAGTGATTGAGACAATAAAGAGTTTCGGCATCAAGCCAAAGCGGACCAGTTTTCTGAGCCCATGGCAGAACGGCGTTGCCGAGCGCTGGGTCGGCAACTGCCGCCGCGACCTGCTCGATCATGTGATTGTTCTGAACCAGCAACATCTGAAACGCCTCGTGATTGATTACATTGGCTACTACCACGGGGACCGGACTCATCTCGCGCTTGCGAAGGGAACTCCCGGCGGTCGCGAAGCCGCGAACAAGTCCAGTACTCATAGCAAAGTTGTATCGATGCCAAGACTCGGCGGTTTGCATCATCGCTACGACCTTGCCGCCTGAACGGCTTCGGCGAAGTCTTCTCCAGGCATCGATGAATAACTGCGGGAGAGCCGTGCCCTCCACTTCTTTGCAAACGGCTCAGCAGCGTCGTCGTGACGATTTGAGTTCACCAAGCCCACTTGTCTGACCCGAGAATCCATCTTGAACCTTCCTTCAAGTTCACAAATCGGACCCTCCGCACCGCCAGATGGAATTTTGGCGAGGGACACCCGGCCAGATTGGTATAAAACTCCTTGGCTTCTCCGTTGGCATGCTCCAGGCGACGTTCAACCAACTCGCCCGTTTCATCATCCAGCATCGCAATCTGCTGGTAGCGCGTGTGCAAATCACACCCTACAATCTTCATGTGCTCGGCTCCTCTCTTCCGAGCCCTGGTTGTTGAGCAAACCAAGTTTACCCGGAAGACTGGAGCCGACACGGTTATCTAATCAGCCAACCCGTCTGCGTTGAGGATTGAACACTCGGAGGTAACCAATGGCGAAGTTTTATTGACCCTCCGCTTTTCTGGCCCTTGACAGTAGTCTGAGCACTTCAATGTACATCCAAACCAGCGTTACGATAAGCCCCAGCGCCAGATACCATTCCATGTATTTCGGCAATTTTTCGTGCGCGCACTGCACAGCGGCGTCCAGATTTGATACCAGACCCATTCCAGCGATTGCAACGATTACCACGCTGACAGCGATGCCGGGGAGCCCCGCGGTCAACGCGGGCAACCTCCGAACACCCATAAACAAAAGTCCAAGGCTTCCCAAATAGTAAAGGACGACGCCACTGATTGCGACCGAGAGCTTCCTGTTGAAAGCCGCGGTCACACGAATCCAGCCGAGCCCATACGCTGCCAAAAGGCAAACACAAATCGTTACTGTCAAGCCGACCGCTTGATTCACAATTCCCGGATAACGCCGGTTATATCCAGCCGACAATAGTCCAATAACGGCTCCTTCGAGCATTGCATATACCGGGGCGCTAATCGGCGACCATTTTTTCCAACGTACTGTGAGCCAGACCAAAGCCATCCCCGCGAGGACGCTCACCGCAAATACCCAAAAAATCGGTGTTCCATATGCAGGATCCTTTTGCAGCAACGACCGAACTTCGGCCCAGCCCCAAGCGGCGCCGATCGTGAATATAACGAGAAGCACACCTGTCTTATAGACGACACCCCCGAAGGTTGCCCGTTCAACACTTTGCGAGAAACCATCAGTCGAACTCTCTGGCATTTCGAGATTTTTGAATATCGGATTACTTGTTGCCATTCGTATCTCTCCGATCCTTTATCAGCAATGCGGATGTCATCACCAACCGATAGCCTCACACCAGTCCCATCCCGCGCCGAGAACCGTGCCTACCCACTCAGGCGGTCTAATGAACCCCGCACCTTCGCCGGTCATCTCAATGAGAATAAGGGCTTGTCCAAGGGTGCAGAACGCGGTGCGATACACGGCCGTGACCCGTAGGACCGCCTGAACTGTTTGAAACGAAATCAACGCGGCATCAAGAAGGGCCGATTCCACCGCTACTCCGCGCCCTCTTGGGTCTTGGGCATTGACAGGATCCCCGTTGGCATACAAGTACTTATGCAAAGATATGGGATCGATCAAATTCCCCCCGTCCGGATCTCTGGACATGAACCGGCCGGTCAGTGGGTTGTAGTATCTGGCGCGCAGGTAATACAGACCTAAGTCGGAGTCGTATTGTTCGCCGCGATAGAGGTAGTTGTTCGGCGTGGTGCCTGTCGAGTTGATCTTGTTACCGAAGGCGTCGTAATCGTAGGTGTCGGTGATGGAGCCAGCGGAATTCGTTAATTGCCGCACGTTTCCGCCGCCGTCATATCCATAGAAGCTCGGCGTCCAGGCGCCGCTGACCTGCTGATACTGGCTGATGCGCTGCAGACCATAGGTGTAGGTTCGCGACACAGCCCCGTTGGTCAGTTCCTCGACCACCTGCGGATAGCCCGTTGGGTTCAGATCATCCACCAAGTAGGTCGTCGTGCCACTGCTGGCGATCTTCTTCACGCGGTTGCCGTCGCCGTCATACACCAGGCCAACGGTGCTGCCCATAGAAACCAGATGGTTTTGCGAGTCGTAGGCGAAGGTCTTACCACCCGACGCAAGCGTGTTGCCGTCCTGGTCGTAGCTCTCCGTTGAAAGCTCGTCGTCCGCATTGAAACCGAAGCTTCCCGAGGGAACGCCGGACAGCGACGAATTCTCCGATTGCCGGTTGCCCACAGGATCGAGCCCGTACGCTACTGTCCCATCCTTGTTGTTCGGCGCGTTGGTGATGGATTCGTTCGTCAGGCGGTAGATGCCGTCATAGCTCCAGGTGACCTGGCGGCCACTGTACTCTGACGCGCTGGTGCGGTTGCCCGTCGGCCCCAGTTGGTAGGTATAGCCGGAGACTTGCGAAGCCTGGGCGGTAATCCGATTCAACTCATCGTAGGTGTAGATGGACTGGAAGCTGTTGGGATAGGTCGCCGTGGTGACGTTGTTTGCCAGATCGTAGGCATACGTCGTGGTGCCCAGCCGGCTGTCTACCACGTGCTGCAGCCGGTTCAGCGTGTCGTACTCGTAATTGACCGAGACGTTCTGATCTGATGAGATCATGGATGCCAGGTGGCCCACCGCGTCGTAAGTATAGTTCAAAGTCCCTTCCGGCGTGGCTTTTGTTGTCAACCGGTCCATGCTGTCGTAGCCGTAGTTTGTGGCGCCGCTGGCGTCGGTCATGGTCTGGCGCTTGCCCGTGGCCGTGTAGGTGAAGCTGACCGTCGGCTCGCCTGGGGTCGAGCGGCTCAGCAGACGGTTCAGGTTGTCATAGGTGTAGGTGGTGGTCGTGCCGTTGAAATGGGTGACCGTCCAGAGGTTGCCCACCGCGTCGTACGTGCGGCTTTCGGTCAGCGTCTGATCGGGCAGGATCTTCGAGGCCGGCTCCATCAGCAGGTTGTAGGCATTCTGGGTCGTATGGCCGTTCTCATCGGTCAGGCCGGCCAGGTCGCCCAGGCTGTCGTAGCCGTACACATTGGTGTTGTGCGAGTTGTCAGGATGATTTTCCTGGACCACGGTCTGCAACTGGTTGGCCGCGTCGTAGGTGTATGCAACCACGTTTTCCGCCTGGTCGGTCACTGAGATCAGGTTGCCAGGGTCGTCGTAGGCGTTGGTCTTAGTGGTGTGGTCGGGATAGATGGTCGTTGTCAACCGCTTGCGGGCATCGTAACGGTACTGCGTGGTGTAGTTGTTCCCATCGGTCATCGAAGTCCGGTTGCGGGCGTTGTCGTAACCGTACGAGAAGTTGCCCTTGGGGCCGGAAATGGACATAAGGTCCCCGGCCGCGTCGTAGGTGTAGCCGGTCGCGTGGCCGGCATTGTCCGTCTCGGTGATCTTGCGGCCATCGTTGTCGTAGGCATAGCCGGTGGTGGTGGCATTCGAGGTGCCGTAGGCCTGCGTGACCGACGTCTCCCGGCCCGCCAGATCGTAGACGTATTTGGTCACATGGCCCGCCCGGTCGGTCTCGGTGACTATGTTGCCGCGGAAGTCGTAGGTCCTGCTCGACGAGTTGGTGTCGGGATACGAAGTGAGGATGAGCCGGTTGAGGCCGTCGTAGGCATACGACGTCTTATATCCGCGGGCATCAATGTCCCATTGCTTGTTGCCGTTGCCGTCGTACTGCGAACTGGTGACCCTGCCCAAGGGCGCGGAGGTCTGAGTCAAATTTCCAAATGCGTCATACGTGTAGTTGGTGGTTGCTGCAGGCGCGCTGGTGCCCGGGAGGAGCGGCTCGACCATCGTGATCTTGTGACCGAGCGAATCGTAGGTGTAGGAGGTCGTGCGGCCCAGCGCGTCGGTCCGGCCGGCCATGTTGCCGTTGGCATCATAGGTGAACTGCGACGCCTTCGAGGGCTGCGCAGCGATGTCGTAGCCGATGGCGCCCGCCTGCAGGGTGCCGTTGGGGTTGAACAGGAAGCCGGCCAGAGTGCCCAGGCTGTCGGTCACGCTCTGCGGGTTGTAGTTGGCGTCGTAATTAAAGGTGCGCACATTGCCCAACTCATCGGTGGTCGATGTGGGCTCGCTGAATTGGTTGTAGGCCGTGGTGTTCTTGATGCTGGAACAGCTCGGCCCGGTCTGCGGAAGGGTCACAGAGGTACGGTTCCCATTGGCGTCATAGGCGTTGCAGGTGATGTAGTTCAGCGGATCTGTCACCGATATCAGGTTCCGATTCGTATCGTAGGCGTTCGTGGTGGTGTGTCCGAGCGGGTCGGTTGAGGTCAGCAGATCGCCCGCGGAGTCGTACACCATTGTGGCCGTGTCCACGTTTCCGCCACCGTCGGCCGGATCCGTCGGATAGGTGATGGTTGTGGTGTTGGCACGAAGATCATAGGCATAGCTCGTTGTGTACGTGGTACTTGTATCCGGGCTTACTGTCACGCTTTTCAGGCGGCCGTTGAGCGGAAGCCCGTTGGGATCGCAGTCACCCTCACACTGTCCGTTGGAATTGATGGAACTTTGATAGTAGCTGGTTGTTGGCAAGGGATTGTTGCGGAAATCCGTGCCGCTGAGGTAGAGGTGATTCGAGTCGTAGGTGTAGGTGCTCGCCTGCGGGGTATTCGGGTAGTTCACCGACGCGAGGTTGCCGTTCTCGTCGTACGAGTACACATAGTTGTTGCTCTGCGGGTCGGTAATCTCAATAATGCGCCCGCTGGAATCGCGGTCGAACGATACGGAGAGTCCAGTCGTACTGGTAATCCCGGAAGGGGTAATGCTGAGGCCATTGCCGTTCTTGTCGAGCATGGACTGCAGATTTCCGCTCGCGCTTATGGTGTACGACGTTCCCGATGGATCGGTGTAAACATACCCTGGCGGATTGTAGAACCCTCCACCAACGCAGGCCCACAAGGAGCCGTCGGGAACAAGATAGTCAAAGAGATCAGCGCACCCTGGGGCGGCATCCGTCAGCGTGCCATGGAAGCCTGGCTCGGGCGTGAATGCGACTGAATAGAAAGGAAGGAAGCCTTCAAACTGCGGCGTGAGATAGAATGTCCTGCGCTGTCCGCCCAAGGTCAAGGTCACGTCGCCCCTGGGGTCAACGGTGAGGTTTACGCTCGTTCCCAGTGACCAGCCGTAGCCGAAGTCACCGCTGGTGCCGGCATTGAGACTGTCGTAATTCCGCTGAATGTTGATGGCGAGCCCCGTGGCAGGGACAACAAGGTCCGTCACCGATGTCGTGACGCGGCCGGGTTTGTTGTTGCCGACGACACTGATCATCAGAAGATCGTACTCCGAGGCTCCACTGGTTTGCGTTGACTGGAGCTGAATCCAATACGACCCGTTGGGCAGGTTCGTGGTGTCCAGAGTACCGATTTGACTCGTTCCCGTGGTATTGGAATTCAGAATGGTTACGTTGTTGGAATTATTGGCCGGGTAATATACTAACGTTCCGCTCGCCAGGTTCACTCCCGAAGCGAGCGTGATTGGGACCACGCCGGAGACAGTGGAACCATCGGTCGGGCTTCCAATCCATCCCTGCGTGACATCAGGGGCTGGATTGACCGTGACCGATATTTGCGCCGATCCGCTGGCGTCTACATCGCTCGCGTTCAACTGCAATACGTAGTTGCCCGGCTCGCTGAACGACGCCGTCGTCGCTAACTGATTTGCTGGCGCAAACTGTACAGTGCCGGGTCCACTGACTTTGCTCCAGTTCACTGTAATCGTGTCTCCTTGAGGCAGGGCGCTGTCGGTCACGGTTCCGCCCAGTTGCGGAGTGTTTGGAAGTGTTACCGTATTCGGAGCTGAGATAGAGATGCTGAGCGTACCGTTTCCGCCTGTACCCGAGGTAGGAGTTGGCGGGAGGGTCCACGAAACACTCACGGCATTTGAGTATGCGAGCATTCCGCTAATGAAGGCTACGGCTTGGACGGAGGCAGTGCCCGGATTCACATTCTGGTAAACGAATGTGGCGGTTCCCGTAGAGTTCGTGATTGCTTTCAGATCCAGACTGTCAGCGCCATTGACCACCAAGCCGACACTCAGATTGCTTACAGGATTGCCCGCAGCATCCTTCGCAACGACTGTGAATGTTTGCTGGCCACCCACAGGCAAGGGCTGGAGCGAACTTGGAGAGAGCGTTAGCGAACCGGCCGGGGAAATACCCGGAGCAAGGCCGTTGGGGTTTGGTACACCGGCCATCATCATCAAGGACAGGGTATCGACGCCGCCGAAACCGCAACATTCACCGTAATCCAGTTCGTACGGGTATGTGCCCGGACCGGGAAAGTGCACCGTCATTGTGAATCCGCCAATGGGATTTGTCGTGGGGGAAGCACCCATCATTGGCAGTTGCTCAAATGGAGTGACCGCCGGTGCACCGTTCAACGCACCGCTCAACTGCGTCGCGCCGCCCCCAATTCCCAGCATGAAGATGTTATCCACGTAGACTGTAATGTATGCGTCTACTTCTCGTGGCACAATATAGGAACCAGTGAATACAGCCTGAAAGGGTCCCAAAGGACCGCCGACCGTTCCCGCCTGATACCCATTTCCTTCCGCAACAATTGTGCCGGCATAGTTTCCATTCTGATCCAAGGTGACATCGGTAAATGGATGTGTGCTTACACCGATTCCCGGGTTGCCTGGTATCGCCCCGGCTGGAGGGTTGAAATTGATGCTTGGGAACTCTTGCGTGAACGCTGGCGTGGCCGTCGGTGAAATATCAAAGGGGTATGGGTCGGAAAGGGGATCCGGGATAGCATGAGGGAAAAACTGGCCGACGACGGTCGTGGTTGAGATTGATTGCACCGGAACGATCCAAACCACTGAGACTGTGTTGGAGGTCACCTGCGAACCACCCGGGCTTGCTGAGGCCTGGATTGTATCATTCCCGCTGTTGGCCCCCGTGTATGTGTACGAGGCGATCCCGTTGATATCTGTTGTGCGGTTGGCGGTATTGCTGTTTGCGCCCACGGTCGTGAAGGCCACAACTTCGCCGGGGATCGGCGTGCCGCTCTCATTTGTCAAGGTGACCACAAACGTCTGGGCGGTTCCGGTTGCATACGGAGACGAAGTGGCCGCGGCGAGAGTAAGCTTCGGATTCAAAGGAGCAGGCAGTAGTGTCACAAGAGCGGTGCCCGTAAAATCCCCGATTCCCTGGCTGTTCGCCATGATGGTCACCGTCTGCTCGGTCGCAATGTTGGTTGGCGCCGTGTACAGGCCAGATGAGGTCAGCGTGCCTTGCGCACCCGATGTCATTGACCAACTTATGGCGACCGCACAAGTACCCGTCGCCAGGAACTGCTGGCTCTGCCCCGCATAAAGACTTGTAGCAGCCGGGACGACCTCATTGCCATTTTCGAGATAGAGCGTGTAGAACGTTGAGGGTGAGCTTTGGTTGTTGTACTCCGAAGCGATCCAATCGGCAGAACGGACAGCATTCGAGATGCGAACTTCGTCCATCAGGCCTGAGTAATGTCCCATGCCACTGCCAATAAGAGTCCCACCCAAGCCGGACAGGGGAGAAGTATCGCTGCCTATAACGATCGTCCCCGGACTGCTAACCATTGCTCCATCGACATATAGCGCAAATTGGCTTGGGGTAACGTTGCTCCCCGCACTTGCTGACCATGTGCCGACTACATGATGCCAAGTTCCATCGTTTATCGCAGAATTGCTCTCGGCACCGATAAAGATATGGTTACTGTCATCGCCCATTAACAGTTTGCCAGCCGGGCTCGATATACCATCGGAGCTGCCACAGCTGCTGCTGCCACATCCTCCCTGGCCATCCATGCCAAAGGTCAATGAATGGCCGGCGCCAGATCCTCGATCGTCAACAACAATGCTGGCATTTGTTGAAGTCGAATTAATCCATGCTTCGATGGTGTATGCGGTGACCGAGTTCTGGACATAATTCGTACTTATGTCAGAACTACTTCCGTTGAAGCTGGCAGCCCCGGCAATCTCGCCTGGAGAGGCCGATATAGAAGTGAGCGTTCCATTGAAGGCATTTGTGGTGGAGTCCGTTGCGGTGCCTGTGCTCACGTTCGTCAAATGGTAAACAGCTTCATAGTTAGCGTCCCACACCCCTTGTGGGTTCTGCTGTGATGTGGTGACACCGGAATTGCCGTAGAACATGTAAAGGACGGTATCGGCGGTATGCGACAGGTTTGGAATGCGCACCCACGCAATGACTTGGCCGGTGGACGGATTGTATCCCTCCAATTCGAAATTCAACTCGTTCTGGCCGGCCGGATCGGAAGTGAAAATGATGTCGTAGCCGCTGGAACTCGTGACGTGCCCGCCGTTGGCTGTCGTAGCGAATGCCGGATCAATGGTGTTGAACAGGAACGGGAAGTTGGTCTGATCCGTGTTTGGAACCTTGGTGTGGTCAACGGTTATTAACCGTCCGTAGTTGTATCCATTCGAGGTGCATTGTGTTAGTGAGAGGGTCACCGGTACCGAAGACGATTTGGTCGAATCTGCATGGCTGGTGGCGGTCACGATTACCGTCTGCTGTGTCGTGAAGTTTGCTGGTGCGGTGTATAGGCCCGCTGCGGTGATCATCCCAGTGCCGGCAGGACTAATGGTCCATGTCACCGCGGTATTGCTGGTGTTCGTAACCGTGGCAGTGAATTGCTGTGGCTGGCCCGCGTAAAGCGTTGTGCTGGATGGTGAGACGCTCACAGTCACTGGCAAGTTGATGGTATATGCGGCGGAATCGACTGAACTGTTGTAGTACCCTGCTGCCATGGCAATGGCCTTCAGAGTCTCCGTGGCCGCTACGGTGATTGCTCCCGTGTATACGGGAGATGAAACGGTCGGCGTCGATCCATCAACCGTGTAGTGAATGACGGCCCCAGGAGTAGAGTCGCTGATGCTGACGGTCTGAGCCGTGCTATAGGTGCCCGCGACGGGCGAGAACGCCGGTGGCGCTGCGTAGGTGGTTGCTGCTCCGGAGATGTAGGTCCAATCACTGACGTATTGCGTTGAGGTATATGTTCCTGTGCTTCCCGTGAGCCCGACGTAGGCCGTGTTGCCACCTACGATGGCAGGTATATTGGCAACTGCCGAGGCGGTGAAGGTGGCATTGGTGACAGTATCAGTGATCGTCCACGTGAGAGTCGTGCCGTTGTAGGTAATGTGCACATGCATTAAATCGCCGCTGCGCAGAATCACCCCCGAGGCAGTCATATCGAGCGCGGGAATGATCGGCGAAGCTCCATTGGTGTAGAAGCCGGTAGAGTCGGTACCCTCTCCTGCGTTGTTGTAGAAATCGAACTTAATCGCAGCGCTGGTGTCGATCCCTCCGTAGCCGAGGTTGTCACCGTCCCCTCCAAGCGCCCATATACCCGCCGAGGAGTTCTGAATGGCAAATGTAATTCCGTCCGCAACTGGCGAGTTTGCCTGGTAATTAAAGTCGGAGGTGAACGCCTGTACATTCACAGGTGTGGCATACCAAGCCGTTCCCATTTGATGCACATTCCCGGCGCTCAATTGCAGCGAACCGCTTACGATCGCGATGTCATAATCGAGGTCCAGGTTAGTCGCGTTGAAGCCGGAAGTGTAGTCTATCGTCGGTGCGGCGTCGGTGATCGTATAGGGCGCGGTTGCGATGGCGGTGAAGAATCCCCCACTTGTGACGGCGAGCGCATTCAGGGTCTCGGAAGAGCTGACAGTGATCGGCCCGGAATAGACATTTGACGAAGTCGTTGGGGTGGTCCCGTCAGTGGTGTAGTAGATGGTGGCACCTGGGATGATGTCGCTGATCGTGACGGTCTGGGCGGTTGCGTACGTGGCGGGAATGGGAGAAAAGGTAGGGCCAGCCGTTCTTGGCGAACTGAAGGTGCGAATAATGTTGTTCCCTGAATCGGCAAAGTAGACATTCACTACTGAGTAATAGGTCGAGGACGGGATCACCGTCACGCCTACGGGAGAGATCAAACTGGCCGCGACAGTCGGACCGCCATTGCCGGAGAAGCCGGCAGTATCGTTACCGGCAAGAGTGTTGATGGCTCCCGTTGATGGTGTCACCACTCGAATGACGTTATTGGCAGTATCCGCAATGTAGATGTTGCCTGCAGAATCTACCGCCACGCCGTCGGGATAATTCAACTCTGCGCTTGTAGCGGGACCGGCATCGCCGATGTAACCTGGTGAGTCATTTCCGGCCACAGTGGTAATGGTCCCCGAGGACGCAATTACCTCGCGTATGGTGTGGTCAAGATCGTCGGCAATGTAGATATTCTTGGCCAAATCGACTGCCACGGCATCCGGAAAATACAACCCTGCGTTAATGGCTGGCCCGCCGTCGCCGGAATGGCTCCAATCTCCATTGCCTGCCACCGTCGTGATAATGCCATTTGAAGCCGCCACCTTTCGAATGACGCAGTTGAATGAGTCGGCAATATACAGATTGCCGTCCGAGTCCAATGTGATCGCATACGGATTATTCAGTTGTGCGCTTTGAGCGGGATAGTTGTCGCCAGAGTAGCCCGCAGTACCATTTCCTGCCACCGTGGTAATGACGCCTGTAGAGACTGACACCATGCGAATTACGCTATTTGAGGAATCTGCTATATAGATGTTGCCCATGGAATCAACGGCCACGCCAAAGGGATGATTCAGCTCTGCGTCTTGGGCCGAATAGCCGTCGCCCGCATAGCCCGCAGTGCCGTTTCCGGCCATCGTGGTGATGATCCCAGTACCCGCTGCAATTTTGCGAATGACGGAATTTGAGGTATCTGCAATGTAGACATTGCCTGCTGTGTCAATTGCTACCGCATTGGGGGAGTTCAGTTCTGCGCTCAAAGCGGGGTCGCCGTCGCCGTTGTAGCCGGCCGTGCCGTTTCCAGCCAGTGTTGTAACGGGACCCGCGGTAGTGATGATGCTCGCGCCTGGTGTTGCCAGGACCGTTAATGTGACTCTGGCGGTGGCAATGCTGTAGTCGGTCGAGTCAGTGGGCGTGAATGTTGCCAGGAGCGTCTGCGGACCGGGCGCCGGTACCGCGCCAGACGCAGGGCTGTAAGCAATCGTTCCCTGCACACTCGCAGTCGCATTCAACTGTGTTGCGCTCACCGCGGCGCCATAGGTAATCGGCCCCGGCGTCGCCCACGTGATCACGGGGGTTGCTTTGTTGACCGTCAGCGTGACAGTTGCCGTTGCTGTGTTGTAGTCGGTGGTGTCCGAAGGTGTGAAAGTCACCGAAAGAGTTTGCGGACCCGCAGCAAGCACCGCACCGGAAGCTGGATTATAGACAAAAGTACCAGCCGGGGTCGTAGAGGCATTGAGCTGCGTTGCCGTCAGAGCGGCCCCATAGGTTATTGGCGCAGGCGTGGCCCAGGTGATCGCAGGAGTCGCCTTGTTGACAGTCTGTGCGATGTTGCCCGAGGTGATGGAGTTGTAGTTTGTGTTTCCCGGCCAGCTGGCAGTGATGGTGTGGCCACCTACCGCCAAAGTGCTGGTCGTGCAGGTTGCGGTCGTTCCGCTGATGGTGCTCGAGCCTATCGACGTGCCGCCGTCGTAGAACGTAATTGTTCCCGTAGGACCGCTGGAGATAGTAGCCGTGAAGGTCACCGACCCACCATAGGTCGAAGGCGTGCCCGAAGTGACGACGCTCAACGTGGGCGTGGCTTTGTTGACCGTCTGCGTGATGGGGCCGGAGGTGACGGAGTTATAGTTTGTGTTTCCCGGCCAGCTGGCAGTGATGGTGTGGCTGCCTACCGCCAAGCTGCTGGTCGTACGAGTCGCAGTCGTCCCGCTGATCGTGCCAGTGCCAATCGACGTGCCGCCATCGTAGAACGTAATCGTGCCGGTGGGGCCGCTGGAAATGGTAGCCGTGAAGGTTACCGACCCTCCGTAGGTCGAGGGCGTACCCGAAGTGACGACGCCCAACGTGGGCGTGGCTTTGTTGACCGTCTGGGTGATGGCGCTCGAAGTGACGGAGTTGTATTGTGAATTTCCCGGATACTTGGCCGTGATCGTGTGACTGCCCACTGCCAAAGTGCTGGTCGTGCAGGTTGCGGTCGTTCCGCTGATGGTGCCCGAGCCTATCGACGTGCTGCCGTCGTAGAACGTAATTGTTCCCGTAGGACCGCTGGAGATAGTAGCCGTGAAGGTCACCGACCCTCCATAGGTCGAAGGCGTGCCCGAAGTGACGACGCTCAACGTGGGCGTGGTCTTGCCGTATGCATCTGCCGGCATCAAAGCGAAGCAGGCAGCCAACCCTGCGAATAGTAAGTGCCGTAGGATTGCGGACTGTAACAACATTCCTTGCTTCCTGCACAAACTACTGATTACATTCCGCATGTTATCTAGTTGCATGGCAAGCTCCTCAACAGCACTATTCGTAGTAACCGTCAACAAGAGGAAAATCGCAGCATCGATACCGTTCGATCGATTCAGTCAATTGCTTCACATCCGGAAAACATTCGAACGACGTCACGTCATGAGTGCGGAATCGCAAAGACACACGACGCGCCAGTCGCCATTTGTCATAAGGGGAGTCCTGCGTGGGCAGGCCTTGACTTATCGATTCCGTTCTAGAGATGAATGAACCATTCATTGGGAGAAGCATCACGAACATGGTTTCCCCAGTTCGAATTCCGTACAGCCATCAGTTCGATGAACGCAACTGTGGCTGTTTCGAATGCGCTATGTTTACATCTGCTTCCCGAAACAAACCTCTCCTTCTCACTCCAAAGCCACGATAAAAGTTGCGGGAATTACATCCGAGTCAACCCAAGTGGCGTTGCCACATTTGAAGGATTGTGAAGCACAATCCTTCACGGCTTCTCAGAGAGTGAAAGGCAATGTGGCACGAAGCATAGCATGGCTTCAGCGATCATCAATAAAAAATGTTAGAAAAAATTCAAGGTAACCTATCTGTGTATAAGTTAGTAAATGCGCCGCCTTTTAAGCATAGAGCCGGTATTTGTGATCTATCTCACATGTTAAATTACTTCACCGTTGTGCCATTGGTTAATCGATGATAGGCGTGAAGCATGATATCTAAGTCTTTCAATCCAATTTGTCCGGCTTTGCTCGGCAGCGACCGCAGTACGCAAACAATCTCGCCGAGACAAGTCATTGCGAAGGGCACATGTATGCCATCTAGGTCTGAAACGAGCGAGTGACCAGCTATGTCCTACTTTCGCCGGACAATTCGAAAGCAAGGCAGAACGGAATTAGGTTCCGGCGCCTTGTCCAATTGTGGTTGATAGCCAAGTCTTGCCCGGACGAGGGCCATCGGATCGCCGGGTGCGGTACGCAGCGGCATGTCTGCGTAGGGAAGATCGCAGCGCGAATCGCGTTAAACCAGTAAAACGGAGCCAGTTTGTGAAGTCAAGACGTCCGTCGATAACGGTGGATAGGCGTTGGGATACTCATCGATTAGACGCACCAGCTGAGGGTCATTGCCTATTGGTGGAGTGAGTTCCGCAAGATAGTTATGTGTGCCTTGATAAGGTGCATTTTCCTCCCCGGTGCGAATCCGGGCCGGCAAACTCTCGTTCCAGCCGGAAACACTCGGGGCGGGTCAAGAGGCGACGAATGACCTGAAGCACTTCGAGAAAAGGTCCCTCAAGGGGATTAGTGGTCCATGCGGGCTGCAACGCGAGTGAACGTCGAGCAGGCCTCGAAACAGCCAATGTGGGAGCCGACCCGCCATAACTTTGGGGAAGGCCGTTGTCACCGATGAAGCGAGCGAGATACGCAGTCGTTGATTCCACCGGGGTAGTGACGGCAGCACGTGTGGGAGATGGAAGATGCGCAACAAGGGAAGTCTGCGACCGTGAGTCGGACTTAACGATGAACCCGTGAGGGCCAGCATCGGCGGACGCAGATGGCGGAGGGGCTCGTAGTACCGCTGATGCCGGGTAATACCGGAGGAGGGAAGGGGCCCTAACCCGATTCGACGAGGAAAGCAGCAGAGAGCCAGGTGATTGACGATGAGTCTAGGAACGCCGAATACGGTTGAGACGCTGCGGACCTCGCTACAAGCGAAAGCCAGGACAGAACCTGCCTACCGCTTCTACTCGTTGTGGGACAAGGTCTGCCGCGAAGACGTTCTTCATGAAGCTTACCGACGTTGCCACGCGAATGCGGACGCGTCAGGAGTGGATGGAGAAACCTTCGATCAGATCGACGCTCAGGGAATAGAGCGGTGGCTTGGAAAGCTGCGGAGGGAGTTAGTGGCGGGAACGTACGCGCCCATGCCCCTTCTGCGAGTGTGGATACCGAAGAGCAACGGAAGCCAGCGACCGCTTGGCATCCCGACGATCCGAGACCGAGTGGTCCAGATGGCCGTGGTGCTGGTGATCGGGCCGATCTTCGAGGCGGACCTGCTGCCACAACAGTATGGGTTCCGTCCCGGACTTGATGCCAAAATGGCCGTCCGTAGAGTCTTCTGGCATGTGACGCAGCACCGGAGACAAGAGGTGGTAGACGCGGACTTGCGCGACTACTTTACTTCGATTCCACATGCTCCGCTGATGCGTTGTCTGGAGCGAAGAATCGCAGATGGCCGGGTGTTGAAGACGATCAAACGCTGGTTGATATCATCGGTCGTCGAGAACACTTCCGGTCGACGCATCCAGACAGCTGAAGCGCGGAGAAGGAAGCGGGGAACACCACAGGGCGGGGTGATCTCGCCGCTGCTGGCCAACTGCTACTTCCGACGCTTCCTGCTGGCGTGGCAACTTCACGGTCATCAGGAACAGCTCGATGCCTACATCGTGAACTACGCTGACGACTTCGTCATCTGTTGCTGTCCGGGTAATGCCGGGGTAGCGATGGCAAAGATGGAAGCGCTCATAATGAGGCTTGGGCTGGAGGTGAACAAGGCCAAGACTCGCATCGCCCGATTGCCTGAAGAATCGTTTGATTTTTTGGGGTACACAATCGGTGGCTTTCACGGGAAGGACGGGCGCATGTATATCGGCACTCGGCCATCCAAGAAGGCTGTGCGAAGTCTGCTCATGCGTATCCATGAACGGACGACGCCTCAGTGGTACGCGGATACACCTCTGAGTACGGTGGCACGCCTCAGCACGCTGTTACGTGGCTGGTGCGGCTACTTCAATCAGGGGCCGATCATGGCTACTCGTGAGCGGATCCGTCGATACACCGAGGTGCGACTCCGTCGCTGGTTAATGCGCCGATCTGGATTTACGGGCACCGGACTAAAACGGTTCCCGGCCAAGTATCTCCACGAGACCCTTGGTCTGTACGACGTCCGGGTC
>PLSM01000118.1:19434-19749 GCA_003165075.1 Acidobacteriaceae bacterium
CCCTGGTTGTACCCCCAGGTGCCGCGTACAAGAGTGCTGGTCGCCAGAAACCTCACTCGCTCTCGTTGTGCATGGTTACGGTGTGGGGCGGCTGCTGAGTTCATGCAGATGGTAACGACTGCTGTTGCGATTGCAATTCGAAGAAGGCTTTCAGAGTTCAAGGTGGGCTCCAGACCTGCTACATGCAAGAGCGATGTGGGTGTTGAAGGCAGTTAAGTTTAGGTTGGCGGTTTTGAATAGATTTCACTGGCATTCTCCAGTAGACCGGTAGCTGAACATACTTTGCCCGACAATCTAGGAACTTGTTGAAATAGG
>PLSM01000007.1 GCA_003165075.1 Acidobacteriaceae bacterium
CGTGCTCACCGAGCGAGGCGTCGAGATGCCCCTCCCGCCGCAGTCCACGACCACGCCCGGGAACCGCGCGGAGAATGGTCTCGCGGTCGAGAAGCAGATCGTCGGCAGCGATCTCGTCGAGAAGCTTTACGCTTCCTCTCCGGAAGACCAGTTACACATTCAGTACTATCTGTCGGCCAACTGTTTCGGCGACTACTACACGCGCACCGGCATTGACATTCCCACACGCGAGCTGCTGACCCTGAGTATGCTCGTCTCGCTTGGCGGATGCGACGCGCAGGTCAAAGGCCATGTCGCCGCAAACCTCAACGTCGGCAACAACCGCGCACGGCTGATTGATGTTGTGACCCAACTGCTCCCGTTCATCGGCTATCCCCGCACGCTGAACGGCTTGAAATGCCTGAATGAAGTGGCCCCGGAGTAACGGACGATGATTACGCTACGAGGTGGTTCGGTCTTAGTGTAAGAACCGGTTTTCAAAGGAGAAGCAATGCAAAAACGCAAACTTGGAAAGAGTGGGTTGGAAGTATCAGCTATCGGACTTGGATGCATGGGCATGAGCATGTCCTATGGTCCGGCCGGTGATAAGCAGGAGATGATTTCGCTTCTGCGCGCGGCCGTTGAGAAAGGCGTGACCTTCTTTGACACGGCAGAGGTCTATGGCCCGTTCGTAAACGAGGAACTTATTGGAGAAGCGCTGGCTCCTCTGCGCGATCAAGTGGTGATCGCCACCAAATTTGGCTTCGACCTCAGCCCGGATTTAGCCACGCAGGGGAAAAAGGGACCAATGGCCCTGAACAGCCATCCGAAGCACATCAAGCAGGCGGTTGAAGGCTCGCTGAAGCGGCTTAAGGTTGACGTGATCGATCTCCTCTACCAGCACCGTGTCGACCCGAACGTGCCGATCGAAGATGTGGCGGGAGCGGTAAAGGAACTGATCCAGGCAGGCAAGGTGAAACACTTCGGTCTCTCCGAAGCCGGAGTGCAAACCATCCGTCGCGCTCACGCCGTTCAGCAGGTGACCGCACTCCAATGTGAATACTCGCTCTGGTTCAGAAGGCCAGAGAACGAACTGCTGCCGACGTGCGAAGAGCTGGGCATAGGGTTTGTTCCTTACAGTCCCTTGGGCCGTGGATTCCTCACCGGAAAGATCAACGAGAACACAAAGTTCGACAGTTCAGACTTCCGCAACATCCTGCCTCGCTTTACGCCGGAGGCACGCAAGGCAAATCAGGCCATGGTTGACCTGCTAGGCAAGATAGCTAAGCAGAAGCAAGCAACCCCTGCGCGGATCGCGTTGGCGTGGCTGCTGGCGCAGAAGCCGTGGATCGTGCCGATACCGGGCACTCGAAAGCTGGGCCGTCTGGAAGAGAATATCGGAGCGATAGACGTTGAACTTACGGCTGATGATCTTCGCGAGATTGAAAGCGTCGCTACCAAGATCAAGGTGCAGGGAGAGCGCTACCCCGAAAACCTGGAGAAGACGACCGGTCTCTAGTACCACAGTTGTAAATCGCGTAATCCGGAGGGAGCAGGGGGCTTCGGCCCCCCTCACAAAGCCATGTCGTTAATGATCGGCGGGCAGTTTGCCGGTAACGTGCAAACGCCGGACTAACAGCATGTCGTGCCGGTATCGCGGCGATAAGATGGTCTGTATTGAACGAAAGGGGCGCACGCGCTGTTTCCAGAAACAAGCAGGAGGAGACCGATGTATGCGACGAAACGAGGACGCGGTTCTTTGCGCAGAATGCCTTCTATCCGTTCACCTTTCCAGTGCTCCCCGGACCCGGCACGCTAGTCGCGTTGCTGACACTTACAGCCCACATCTCGGGTCGAGTTATCTCAAAGGATATTCTGGCCCATGTCGGAGTATTTCTTGCCGTGGCCGTTCTCAGCGTGCTCGTCCATTTCTGTTATGCATACGCGCCGAAGACCACCAAGGTCATTCCGCCATCGACTGCACATGGCATCTTGCGCGTGGTTGCGTTCATCCTGTTGTGCATTGGCGTCCAGATCGCATGGAATGGTCTCGCTGAGTTGCTGGCGACGGTAGTCCGGCCCCGATTATGAGCAGCATGAGCAAAAGAGAGCAGAATATCTTCCAGCGCGGATAGTTTAATCGAATAGTGTCGCTACATTGCGGGCTGCATCGCAAGTTGTGAAATCAGTCCAGTAATATGACCGCTATGCGGCTTGGCGAAGATCGCAGCAGCCAGTATATTTTCCTCTGAGCGCGTCAGAGGAATCGATGGCTCTCGTTAGCAAGTGAGTGAAGATGGCTTGCAGCCAAGCGAGGTCCTGCAAGATCGAGGAGAGGTTATCGACATTCTGATGCTTTCCGTGGAGGACTATGCCCCCTGTCCAATTCGATGAAGTAACACGCGGTCCTCGCCAGCGGGCAGCAGTTATCGTCGCCCACCCGGACGACGAGACGCTTTGGTGCGGTGGCTACATACTCACCCATCCGGAGTTTCAGTGGCGAGTTGTGACTCTATGCAGAGCGCAGGATACAGACCGCGCGCCAAAGTTTCGCCAGGTTCTGCGGCAACTGGGAGCGGAGGGCGAGATGGCGGATCTCGATGATGAACCTAACCAGTCCCCGCTGTCAGCCGGGCAGCTTCAGGAAACCATCATTCGGCTGCTGGCTGGAGCCTCCTACAACCTGATTCTGACCCATGGTCCGAGGGGCGAGTATACGCATCACCGCCGCCATGAGGAATGCTGCCGGAGTGTCGTCGAGCTTTGGCACGCGGGTCTTATCAACACAGGGCAATTGTGGCTGTTTGCTTACGAAGATGGAGGCCGAGCGTATCTGCCGCGCGTTCATGACGGCGCGGATCGGCGGGAGATGCTGCCAGAGAGCGTATGGCTTGAGAAGCGCCGGCTGATTACGGAGGTTTACGGCTATGGAGCCGGCAGCTGGGAGGCAAAGACCACTCCGCGAGAAGAAGGATTCTGGTGTTTTGACTCGGCGCAAGCAGCGGTAAAACGAACGGCATTATGGGAGCAGCAATCGTGAAAGTACTTGTGCTGACTGAATACCCTGCACCGGCCTCAGGCCTGGCGCTGCAGGGCGAACTATTGTGCCGGGGCCTCCGCGAGATGGGTGTGGACGTCCACCCGGTACATTTGGAATCGTCCCTGGAAAAGGAATGGTACTACCGCTGGTTCAAGCCGGACGTGGTGGTCGGCGTGGGGTTCTGGGGCCACCTTCCGAACCTGGTTCTGCACCCGCAAAAGTTTGGGATGAAGGCCGTGCCGTGGCTCGTAGCCGATGGTTACATCGCTGAACACCGTGATGTGCTGAACGCAT
>PLSM01000107.1 GCA_003165075.1 Acidobacteriaceae bacterium
TTTTATGTATAATCTCGTGCATGGGATGGAAAATGATGCGCGTATGTTGCTGTGATGTTTGTGGACACACCTGGATTCCCTCGGTCGAGCATCCGACCCTCTGCGCCAGCAAGAAGTGCCGGAGTACCCTGTGGGATCGAGGCGGAGTCGATGGACGCACGAAAGAGGCGCGAAGCAAGAAGAAGCGCGGCCTGAGAACGCCGAAGCCGTAAAGCTTCTCACACAGTTCCGTGCGCCTTTACGATTCCTGACATGCCGCAATCAGTTGCGGCTTAATAGTGCTGCCGGGGTTGCCTCGGCGTTGTACCCTGCCTCATCTCCTCGTTCCCAGTAAGTATGCATTCGCAGGTCATCCATGACAGTAATCGAGGAACATTCTAAGCAGTTCTTCCATGCTCAATTCTTTTTGCCGAAATTCGCGATGAAGATTTTCATCAGTTTATCCCTTTCCTGAACGAAGAAGGCTCCAATTCAGTTCTGACTTGCTGGCACCCACAAACTCCTGACCAGAATAAACAAATCCTTGATCAAAGGCGTGCTTGTATAACGGATGAACCTTGGCTTACCTGGTGCTATCTCGTACTTCCGCAGAAACAATTTCTTTTCATCTTCCAGCGATATAAAGAAGTCCAGGTTGGGATATTCGAGCTTTCCCCAACCTCTCTCTGGCTCAGCTTGAATAGTTGCTGGATCGAAGTACGTATTTGTCTCTCTGTCATAAAAGAACCCGAAGCGCTTCAGGGTAGTCTTTTCCTGAAGCGCTACTTTGTAACAAACTACACCGAACAGGGGCGAGTGTTCACCTTGCAGTTCTCTAATCTTTATTGCTTTGGCTTCTGAGCGCTTCAGGTCTTCCCCTGTGCAGTTTCCTTTCACTTCGATAATGCATAATGAATCGTTCTTATCGATGAGGCACTGAGTGCCGAGTCTTCGTAAAAAGGAATTGGGCCGACAGAGAATTATGTCGAGTTGACCAGCATCGTTCATTCCATCCGAGATGGTCCCCTTTACAAGCTTCGGTGGTGGCTCGGAGCATGACTCCAGGGTTGAAATGAGAAAATCTTCCCGAATCTCTCCCTTCAGCAACTCGTGACTAATGATTTCGGAGATATCATACTGCCCAAGGAGCATGTTCTCAGAGTACTGGTCGAATTCGTCGAATTTATGACTCATTCTCACCCCAAATGCGGTCCAGGGTGGCCTGAATCTTTTTCTCGAAGCGGGCGATGAGTTCGCGGTTACCGTCGATGACTTTCTGGTAGCCCTCGATCTCCGCCACGATCTCCTTCTGCACCTCCAGCGGCGGCAGGGGGATTTCATACTCTTTGAGCTTTGAGAAATGACGCTGGTAACCGCTGCTCTCCAGGGGTCTTGCGCGGAGGAGGCGGTAGAGAAAGCGCGGGTCCAGATTATCGACCGTCTGAAGGATTTTGATTCCATCTGCACCTTGTGCGAATGGCCTTTCGATTAGCTTAACTGCACAGGTGTGATCGCCGAAAATCACCAGTGGCTTGCTAGGGCGGATTAGGCTGGATTCATCGTCAGTCCACCCTGCGATTTCCTCCTGAGACTGATCGATGATTGGAAACCGTCCTGATTCTCCGAAAGAAGTTTTCTGAATCTTGGTAGGGGGTGTGATCGTTTCAACGAGCGACTCAATCTTGTACCAAGGATAATGCGTGGATTGCTGCCTGGTCTCCCGATACCGCTCCCCGCTGAGGTTGTAGTCGCCATTCTCGGCGATCTTCTTTTTCGGCACGATCAGGCCGCAGGTGGGATTCAGGTCGTCGGTGGGTTTGCAGTTGCGCAGTGCGTGAAAGTAGGCGTCGATTTCGGCTTTGACCTGCGGCAAGTCGCTTCCGTCCATAGCGCGGCGCTGGGCTCCGAGGCCAAAGCCGTCATTCTCTACTTTGAAGAAACCGATGGTATCGCTTTGCTTGGCGATGGATTTATCGAGGATGAGGATGGAGGTCTTTACGCCAGAGTATGGATTGAAGCAGCCCGCCGGGAGGGAGATAACGGCCACGAGGGAGTTCTTGACCAGCATCTTGCGCAGTTCCTTGTATGCGCCCTGGCTCTGGAAGATGATGCCTTCGGGGACGATGATACCGGCGCGGCCGTTGGCCGTGAGATGTTCGGCCATGTAATCGACAAAGAGAACCTCGCTACGCTTGGCGTCGATGGAGAAACGCTTGTGGGGCTTGATGCCGCCCTTCGGCGACATGAAAGGCGGATTCGCTAAAATCACGTCGGCGAATTCGTTCCAGCGATCCTCAGACGTGAGAGTGTCGTATTCGACAATGTGCGGATCGGAGAAGCCGTGCAGGTAGAGGTTCACCAGCGACAGCCGCACCATATCCGGCGAGATGTCGTATCCCTTGATGTTCTGGGCAAGTCGCCCCTTCTCGCTCGGCGTGAGCTTGACGTTGCCCTTGGCGTCAGTGTTGGAGGCAAGAACGTGCTTGTATGCCGAGATAAGAAAGCCAGCAGTGCCACAGGCGGGGTCGAGAATGGTTTCGTTCTTTTTGGGATCGACGATGGAGACGATGAAGTCGATGATGTGGCGCGGGGTGCGGAACTGACCGGCGTCGCCCTGGGAGCCGAGAACGGAGAGCAGATACTCGAAGGCATCGCCGAGGCGCTCAGAGTGGTCGTAGCTGAATTCGTCGATGATCTTGAGGAAACTTTTCAGCGTCTCCGGGTCGCGATAAGGCAGGTAGGCATTCTTGAAGATGTCGCGAAACAGAAGCGGAATGCCGGGATTCTGGGGCATCGTGGTGATGCCTTCGGCGTAGAGGTTGAGCGTTTCATGACCGCCGAGACCGGCATGCATGAGCTTGTTCCAGCCAAAGCGGGCGAAGCTGCCTGTGAAGAATTTGCGCTTGCCGCCCAACTCCTCGGCCTCGGCGTCCATGTCGTCCATGAACTTGTAGATGAGGGCAATGGTGATCTGTTCGACCTGGGACTTGGGGTCGGGAACCTTGCCTACGAGAATGTCGCGGGCGGTGTCGATTCGTCGTTTGGTATCTGTGTCGAGCAATGTGTTCCTTTAGCCTCTATGGGGCGAACTGGTTCAGTGAGACGTAATCCTTGACGTACTCGGGGATGAGCGTCCGGTAGACTTCGGGGACGGCTTTGAAGTCGTGAGTCGAGAAAGACGGATTGGTGGCGAACTGGATAAAGTCCCTGGTGTCAATAATGTGCCTGATCTGGCCGTCAGAGACGTAGGCCTTGAAATAGTCCTTGATGGCGGGGATGGCCTCAGGCTCCTGCGGCTTGCGGTCGGCAACGAACTTGGCGAATTCCTCTTCGAGCAATTCGTCTTTGGTCTTGAAACGCGGGATAAGCCCGAAGACTTTTTCAAGAATCTCGCGAAGGGTTAGACGCCGGTCAACGGCGGCAGCGCGGCGTAACTTTTCCAGGCTGAAGAACTCTTCGGGCTTGTCGAAGACTTCGCGGTTGACATAGTCGATGACCTTATCCCATTCGCCCGCTTCGACGCTGGCGGCAATGGCCGGGTCTTCCTTGACGGTCTCTTCGAATCGACGGAAGAACATACGGTCGATCCGCATCCCCTCAACACCGACAGTCTCCACCTTGATCATGGAGAGAATATCGTCACCCGTGTGGTTGTAAATGCCGTCGCCGCCGACAGGGCCGACACCGTGTATCGGCTTCCCCGACTTGCTGGGAGCAGGAAGCTTGATGACTTCGTCATAGTTGAACTTCTCTTCGAAGTATTCGCAGGTTGCGAAGAAGTCGAAAAGCTTGTAAGTGATCTTCTCACAGGTTTTGAGGTCGGCTTTGTGGGACACGTCGTGAAGTTCTTCAAGAAAGCTGTGCTTGCGCGTGCCGCGTCCCTTGATCTGAATGAAGTCCGTGGGGGAAAAGATGGGTCGGAAGAGTCCGAGGTTGAGGATGTCGGGGCAGTCGTATCCGGTGGTCATCATGCCGACGGTCACGCAGACGCGGGCCTTGCTGGTCTTGTACGTGGGCAGGAAGTTTGCCGTGCCGAGCAGACGATTGTTGGTGAAGTTGATGGTCATCTGCTGGGCGTTATCGACCTGGGACGTAACCTGTGCCGCGAAGTCGGATTGATACCTGCCGGGGAACATCCTGTCGGCCATCTGATTGAGAATCTGAGCGATCTTTCCAGCATGGTTCTGGCTCACGGCAAAAACAATAGATTTGCCGATTTCGCCGCTGATTGGGTCGCGGAGAGCGTGTTCAAGGAAGGTCTTGCAAAAAAGTTTATTGGTGGCAGGGGAAAAGAACTTTTTCTCGAAGTCGGTTTGTTTATAGCTTTCGTTCTGTTCGTCTCCTGGGTCGTCCTTGAAATCGACGATAAAGCCCTGCTTAGAGAGAAGCTGCGTAGTAATGCCAGTTCTGGCATCTACGACGGTTGGATTAATGAGGTAGCCCTCTTTGACGCCGTCGAGCAATGTGTAACGGAATGTGGGCTGGCCGTCCTCGCAGCCGAAGGTTCGATAAGTGTCGAGCAGGAGACGCCGCTCGTATTCGCGTGGGTCTTTTGTGGTGGGCTTCGCTTTGTCGAACTTCTTAAGATAATCCTTTGGCGTTGCCGTGAGGCCGAGTTTGTAGCCGATGAAGTAGTCAAATACGGCGCGGGCGTTTCCGCCGATGGAGCGGTGTGCTTCGTCGGATATGACTAAATCGAAGTCGGTAGGTGAAAAGAGGGTCTGATATTTATTGTTGAAAAGGAAGGACTGGACAGTGCTGACGACAATTTCAGCGTGCCGCCAATCGTCGCGGTTCTCCTTAAAGATGACCGTCTTGTAGTCGTTTGCGAGGAGACCGACAAAGGCTTTCTTCGCCTGATCCTCAAGTTCGAGCCGGTCCACAAGGAAGAGCACGCGGCTGGCATTCCCGGAGCGGAGAAAGAGTTTGATGATTGCGGCGGCGGTGAGTGTCTTCCCTGTCCCGGTGGCCATTTCAAAGAGAAACCTGTCTTTACCGGCCTTGACCGCTGCCTGGACAGCGTGAACCGCGTTCTCCTGGTAGGGGCGCAGGAAACGGAGCCTGTTCACTTCAATAAAGCCTGGGCGCTCGGCCTCATTCAGCCAGGCGGCCTCGGCTTGGTAGCCCTGACGCTGGGTCAGAACGATGTAGTCGCGGCCTACCGCGTCCTCGACAAGGCGCTCAGGGTTTGGCTCGACGCGCTGATAGCCAACAACCGACACCGGCGTGGGGAATGAAGTGATGATGTATGGGTTTCCACGATCCAAATCCCAAAAATAGTGCAGGTTGCCATTGGAGAGGATAACGAAGCGACAATTCTGCGAACGGGCATATTTGCGGGCTTGCTCCTTGCCTACAAGCGGGCTCTTGTCTTCCGCTTTTGCCTCAAGAACGATGAGCGGAAAGCTCTTCTCGTTGAGCAAGAGGAAGTCGATGAATCCAAGCTTGGTCTTCTCAAAGTTTTCGCCAAGAGAATCCAGTTCGTTCGGGGTGAATTTGACAGTTTGTTCCAGCCGGATATTCGCGGGTTTTCCGTCTTGAGGGAAGAAGCGCCACCCCGCTGCGTCAAGCAACTTGTTGATTTTAATGCGTGCTGTCGCTTCCTTTACCGGCATTCCCGTTCCTGTCTCTCTGCTGATTATCCACCAAACAACTATAGCGGCTCATCGGTATCCACACAGAATGAACCGAATGGTGTTGTTGGCCATTGCTACAGTATTCAGAATCAACCTGTTGATAAATATAGACCTTCTGTCCAACGAGTGGAATCCATACGGCGGGGGCCAGGTTTTGCGGGAACATGGGCACACAATATACCTTCCGCCGCTACTCTCCACATCGTAATCGAGCCTACCCTCAAACCCAACATTCCGGGGCGCTGACACTCGTCCCGCGAACTATCTGCGTGGTTGTGGCGACCAGAATTCTAGAGGTGGACGTTCGCCCAGGCAAACTACCGAGCAACACGAAGCAAGACAGAGTCCCTGTGATATTCAAGGAAATGCTTCTGCCCGTCGGTGAATGTCCCCACGTTTATCACCCTGTCCATGGGTATCCCCATACGATTCAGTGAGGGAGCATGAGAGACGGGAGAGACAATCAGTTCCCCTGAATTGTCGAAACTAATGAAGCCGCGGTCAAAGAGATGATCAATCGTCGGCGTAAGCAGCAGCCCATTTTCCCCATTAAGGCGTTCTTCGTTACTTGAATCGCGCCAGGGCTTGCAGTGGCTCCCGCGCAAGTGGATTGGGTTGCTGACCCCGGTGACTCGACATCTGCTTTCAATTTCCATGACCCGCTGCTTGAAAAGCCCTTGTCCTCGCCGAGCCACAATCAGCGCTTCACGATCCGTGCCTGAAATATTTACATTTGATTCGATAGTGGCTTCGATGTGATGCTCCCACACCTCCAAGTCCGCGTTCTGGGCTTGGCCCGCAGTTTCCAAATTCAATGCGGAACTGCGACCCGCGATAAGTGTGGCCTCCATGCCAATGAGACCGATGAGGGTCTGAGCCAATGGCTCCAGGACCGCAGTCAAATATATCGATTGAATTCCGTTTCCAGACTTCTGGAGGGGGGAGTATCGGTCGGGCAACATCCGCCGCAGGAGGTCGATATGGTCTTTGGGCCGGATTTGGTGAATGAGGGATGTGAAGTTTACTCGTACGCGCCAACCAATCTTCTCCCAGTTCAGCCCAACTCCGCCGAATTCCAGAGGCTTAGGGCTCTCGTAGCAATAGGAGGTAACGGTGCCAATGGCAACTATCCGAGTGTCCACGAAGGAGAATACTAGATCGCCAGGTGTAACCTCTCTCATAAATTCATAAAAGGGATTCCTAACGTCGTTGGCACTGCGCTTCGGGGACCAGAGATATCCTCCTTTTATCTCCTGCCGGAACGTCTGGTTCTGGTTTACCCACCAGTAGCGCATGTGCATATACTCCACTGCTTCACCGCATACTGTGCTGCCCGCCTATTGTCGGACATGGCCAAACATTTGAAGCCATGGCCAGATCGCCGAGGTTCTGAAAGGGGCTCCAAAGTGTGGTCTGAAACTACCGGCTGAACTGCCCGCTGCTCCGCACCACGATCTCAGGAACCCCCCGGTAGTCCTTAATCAGCCCTGTGGCGCAAATGTGCGAACCAACCTGCGGCATATCCCCCACGCTCTTCCTGTCGTCCCCCCACACCAAGATGGTGAAAACCTGATTTGGGTATGCGGCGTCCAGATTGATGAAAGTCGGTTCTCCCCGGCTACTTGTCGCAGTTTTCTCACTGGCCACTCTCCCGCAAACTGTAGCCTGCTCTCCGATATGATTTTTGGCGTCCGCCGCAGAAATTGTTTGAGCCATTACTGGCAGCAGACCCATTAACAGCAGGAAACCTGCTATTGTGAGCGTTCGTAACGATTTCATTCTTGTCTCCTCAGCGCGTGAAGTTTACACCCATGCACTCTACGCCAGCAACCTTAATTGGGCAGATTGGCTCAATTCTCAGGGACGGCGACCGGCTTGTCATGTATGAAGGCAGGAGACCTGAGGCAATCTGGGAAGCTGCTCAAGCTCCCACGGTTGCGCTCCCCGAGGTTGGAAGAGCATCATTCTTGTCATGCAGGAAGTGCTCTCAAAAACCGTCGATCCAGGGGCTCCCCTACGCGGGCAGGAGTTTTACGAGTTGAGCCTGCTTGACGAAGCCAATGAGTTGGGAACTCTGTATAGAGTCCGGCAGGCACACGCCGAGTGGAGCGAAATTGATGGACAGGTCATGTGGGATGAGGAAGAGCACGATTATTTCTGGATTCTGGATGAGGCAAAGCGGCGGTATGCGGAGCGGAGGCTTGCCCTGGCCGAAAAGGGATTCATCTACTCCGATATGGATATGTGAGGGCGGGTCTGCTCCCAATTTGCAGGTGCACACTGCGGTGCCGACTTTCCCCTGCTGGCGCATCGTGCGATATAGTTTTCTCACGGCGTGTCTTCCTTCAAGGTTTGGCAACCCGATTCTAAGGAAGCAGGCTGAACCGCCGTTCAACTCTCAACTATGGCTGGGACATCCTCATAGCCGAGCCAAACCGACGCACAAGTCGTAAGATGGAAAGAGCTTGTGAATGACTCACCAAGCCGCCGTGACCGAATCAAATGACCGCCATAGCAGTTGCTTTTGACCATTCCGAGAAGAGTTTCGTGATTGCCTCTGATGGGCGATGTGCGACAAGCACAATGCCAGTGCAGATCAAGACCGACACTCAACAGAAAATCCACTTCGAGCAAACCCAATATGTCGCAATAGTCTACGCCATGACTGGCCTTGCTGCGATTGGCTCGTTTGAGACAATGACTGCGGTGCATGGGCAAATTCAGATGCTGTCAAAGCGCAAGTTCAATGACGGTTATGAATATGCAGACAAATTGTGTTTTAACTTGACGAAGGTCTTCGAGAAAGCCCTAGAAGATGGCCGCATCCCGATGATCCCGATGGCAGGAGATTTGCCTCCAGAAGAAACGGGGAGGTTGTTTAGGCTATTATTGTTTGGCCATTTTCGAAAAAAGCCATTCCTGAAAATCGCTTCATTCTATTACAACGAGAATGTTCCTCATTTCCGCTTGAGGGCTCAAGACGAAGCTTTGTCGCAGAACGGCATTTTTCCTTTTGGTTCCGACGAGATCGCACGAATGATATTCGGAGACGGTGCAATCGATCCCCGCATTGCCCACTTCAAATATGATCGCAATCACCCGGATGCACAAACGGCAACAACAAATTTTGTTAAGGCGTGTTCGCATCCTGCCGCATTGGAAATCGACCCGTGGTGCCGGATTGTCGGTGGACACATCCATGCAGCGGAATTGACGAAAAACGGATTTGCGTGGCTAATCCCTCCTACTGTATAAGCATCAACTCTGGCCGTTAGACGTAGCAGGGTGACTTCGCACTCAGAATCCGTATAAACCGGACTCTTTTATCGTCCCCTGCACTCAGGCCGCGATGTCCGTTGTAGTGCCCTCCCAGTCTTGTTCGAACCGCGCCGGACTGCTGATACCAGCTTCAACGAATAGACTTCAATCAGGATGAGCGATTCTTCCCCAGAACCCCGTACCCCCTCAGAAGAAATCGCCGGACTCGTGGAGCGGGTCACCTTTTTCAACCAGGAGAGCGGGTTCGCCGTGCTCCGGGTGAAGGTTCGGGGGCATCGGGAACTGGTGACGGTCCTCGGCTCATTGCCAGCAGTCAGCGCCGGAGAGTGGCTGACCGCCAAAGGCTGGTGGGTCCGGGACAAGGAGCACGGCCTCCAGTTCAAAGCCCAGGTCCTGAAAGCCACTCCGCCAACCACGAGCGAGGGTGTTGAGCGGTACCTGGCGGGCGGCTTCGTGAAGGGGGTTGGACCCGTCCTCGCAAAGAAGCTGGTCGGGCACTTCGGCGCGGAGGTGCTGTGTGTCATCAGCGACAACCCTGCCGACTTGGAATCCGTGGACGGCATCGGCCCAAAGCGACGTGAACGGATCGCCACTGCCTGGCAAGAGGGGATGCAGATACGGGAGATAATGCTCTTTCTCCATAGCCACGGGGTCAGCACTGGGCGGGCTGTCCGCATCTTCAAGACGTACGGCAATCTGGCAATCCAGACGGTTCAGGAGAACCCCTACACCCTGGCGAAGGAAATCCATGGCATCGGCTTCGCCACGGCGGATCAGATCGCCCAGAGCGTCGGCATCCCCAAGGACTCACAGAATCGGGCGAGGGCTGGGATTGACCACGTGCTTCTCGGGGCAACCTCTGAGGGTCATTGCGCCCTGCCGCTGGAGAAGCTGAAGGCGGCGGCTGTGAAGCTGCTGGAAGTGCCGGTGGAGACCATCGAGCAGGCGTTGTCCCACATGCTCACAGGTGGCTTCCTCCTGCTGGAAGAGATCGACGGCGAACCACTGGTATTCCTCCCCCACCTGCGGAAGGCGGAAGACGGCATTGCAACGAAGATCAAGCGTCTGGCCAGCGCCGGGGTCACCTATCCGATGATCGACTTTGAAAAGGCCGTGACTTGGGTTGAGGAGCAGACCGGCAAGACCCTCGCCCCTAGTCAGCGGGAGGCACTGAAGACCGTCCTGACCAGCCGCGCCGCCATCATCACTGGCGGCCCCGGCGTGGGCAAGACGACCCTGGTGAACTCAATCCTGCTCATCCTGAGAGCCAAGAAGGTGGAGTGCCTGCTGTGTGCACCCACCGGACGGGCGGCGAAGCGGCTCACAGAGACCACCGGGCTCGAAGCGAAGACCATCCACCGCCTTCTGGAGGTTGATCCGGCTACGGGCAGGTTTCAGCGCAACGAAGACAAGCCGCTGGACTGCGACCTGCTGATCGTCGATGAGACCTCGATGGTGGACGTGCTCCTGATGTACGCCCTGCTCCGTGCCCTTCCTAAGACCTCTGCACTGATTATGGTCGGTGACGTTGACCAGCTTCCCTCGGTCGGAGCGGGAAATGCCCTGCGTGACCTTATTGATAGTGGAGTGGTACCCGTCGTTCGCTTGACCGAAGTGTTCCGGCAGGCGGCCAGCAGCAACATCATCACCAGCGCCCACCTCATCCGCCAGGGGAGGATGCCGGAGCTTCGCACGGCGGAGGCGGGCTCCGACTTCCATTTCGTTGAAAGGGAGACGCCTGAGGAGATCGCTGCGACGCTGGTGAGGCTGGTAGAGGACAGAATCCCAAAAGGACACCACCTCGACCC
>PLSM01000135.1 GCA_003165075.1 Acidobacteriaceae bacterium
AATCATCACTTTTTCAGGATCGACTTGCTTAGCAGATTCCGATTGGCGCCGTTATGCAACTGCTCCAAATAGCCATCCGATACCTGCGGTAGTCGCCATGGCCAATCCACCCCAGAAGGTCACGCGTATTACGCCGGTCATCACGCGTGCCCCACCTGCACTTGCTGCCAATCCGCCCAGAAGTGCGAGGAGCACCAGCGAGGATCCGGAGACGAGCGGGATCAATCCTGCCGCAGGAGCGATTGCAAGGACTATTATTGGCATTACCGCCCCGACAGCGAAGCTACCGGCAGATGCCAGCGCTGCCTGAATCGGACGCGCACGGAGCGTCTCGGAGATACCGAGTTCGTCGCGGGCATGTGCGCCCAACGCGTCATGGGCCATCAACTGCTCGGCGACCTTCTTCGCGAGAGCGGGATCGAGTCCGCGGGCCACGTAGATTGCCATTAGTTCCCGGTGTTCGCCTTTGTTGTCTGTCTTAAGTTCTGCACGCTCAAGAGCCAGTTCAGCCTTTTCGGTGTCTGCTTGAGAATGGACGGAAACATACTCACCGGCAGCCATGGACATGGCCCCAGCCACCAAGCCGGCAATTCCTGCGACCAATACGCCACTGTGTGTCGAATGCGCGGCTGCGACACCGAGCACCAGGCTGGATGTTGACAGGATGCCGTCGTTCGCTCCCAGGACCGCTGCGCGCAGCCATCCAATGCGTCCGGTGTGATGTTGTTCCTTATTGCCCACAGGCATTTTGAGACCTCTTCGATCGAGAAAACGCTGGAAATCAGGAAACACGCACTTGTTCTAGGTAAAGCCTTCGGACTCCAGTTAGATGATAAGAGCTACCGGACAACTATCATCGATATATATATGATGCTCACCATGCCGCTGTTCTTTGCCGGCAACGCAATCTATCCCACCATCATCATGCCTGCGTGGCTCAAGGTCATTTCTCATTTGAATCCGTTGACTTATGTCGTCGATGCACTTCGCGCCTTCATGCTTGCCGGCAGTGCGAGCAGCCTCGGTCTGGGTCTTGACTATGCCGTCATTTTGCTGACCACCATCGTCCTGGTGTTGATTGGCGCGCGCTTGTATCCCCAACTGGGCGTGTAGAGCGTACTCCGATAAGATTACGAATTTTACGATTGCGGCCGTAAAGAGGTGCGGGATGGCGGTCACAGAGCATTTTCGATTTGAGTATGAACAAAACCCTGTGTGGGAGACCACAGATGCCCAACTCGGCTGTAAACAGTCAAGCCGAAAACGCCCTGATGCAGAGCGAAGGGGCTCATGTTCCGAACGCGCGTGAAACCCATATCGCATAAATCGCACGTGGTCCGTTTTGCTCAGACGAGGATGATCCAAGTCTCTACGATGATCAGCCTAGGGGTGCTCGATGAACGCCCCATAATAGCGAGGAGTGCTTATGACGGGATTTAAGCTTGCTGTACTAGCGGCTATTGCTGGATGCTTTATGATGGCAACCGCTCCGAAAGGAGCGGCTCAGGTTGCTGTGGAAATTGGAGTTGCGCCCGATTGTCCTTACGGCTACTATGACGCCGCTCCTTATGACTGTGCGCCCTACGGCTACTACGGCCAGGAATGGTTTACGGGTGGTGTCTTCATTGGCACTGGCCCGTGGTTTCATGGCTCTGAAGACTTCCGCGGCCACGTAAATAACCGTCTTCATCCCGAACACGGCTATACCGGCCCAAAGCCACAACGTGGCGAGAAACCCGAGGCTTCGAAGCCTCTCGATAAGGTCACCCACTTCAAAGGGAATGAAGTGCGTGATGGACACGGCCACGTAGCCGGGAAAAAATAATAAGAGCAGCCATGCGAATGGTTTAATAACTGGCATAAACTTGTTCCGGGCGAATTGTCCGTGATTTCCTCTGGCTCTTCAGGTTGTAGTCGGAAGGAGGTCTGTTCAAAAGATGCAGAGAGACACTTCCAGCAATACATTACGTGAGGTGACTGAAGCCTAGGGCATCGCGCCCCAGACCCCAAGGTTACCCCGGCGGAGAGCATTCAACCGCATGGGACGCTACCACATCCTTTCACGTTGTGATGCATCCCTCGACCCGATGTGCAGGGTGGCCATTCTTCTAATGGAGCGACGACTCTGTCGCCTCCAAGGAGCCGGTCTGACCGGCAGCGCCACCGAGTGATCGCGGCTTGGGAGCATGAGTGAAAATGATTGGGCACTCACGATAGCGCGATGGCCTTAGTCCAATATCAACAGTTCACCGCGACGGCCCAGGCAATGCGCCTGGGCCGTCGTTGTTTGGAGGAACTAAGGCCGTGGCAGTCTTTGCCTTCAACATCAAATTGCCAGGTGACCCTCGCGGAAAGCTCCGGTCTACAAGGGCTTCAACATATCCGCATTTAAATCATTTGCTTTCAGATGTCGGCTGCAGCGAATTCAAGTGGTCCGCTGTGGCTACGGTCTCCGGACCGGTTCAAGACTGGACTGGCGGCGAATCCGGCCGCCCTCAAGGCGCCAGCGCAAAGAATCGCGGTCATTCGATTTTGAAGGTGTGATGCGCTATTTCTCGCCCGCTGGCGACGCCGCAATCAGGGCGCATGTCGAGGGGCTGGAGTCGATGTAGCAGCTTACTGCCATCGGTGAGAACCGAATGATTACGAAGGACTACTAACCATTCTTCAATGTCCGAATCAAACGTCCACGCAGTGACGGCTTTAGCAACGGCAATCCGGATCCCATGTCAGTGAGCAATTGAGAACAGACGCAATGTCGCCCAGAATGCTTTAAATCGTCGCGTGGTAAATCCCGCCTTAAGTCTATCAAGGGGGAGTTACTGGAGCAGAAATGAAAAGAGTTCTGGTTCTTTTGCTCCTCGCTGTGTTCGCGCTATCCGCGGCCACGCCTGCGTTCGCCAGCCACCACCGGAGACACCACAGATACCACCGTGGTCATCCCATCATTGTGATTCGGTACTAATCATGCTGCCTCTCCGTGAGGCGACAGGTGGGTCCAGGGCCGGGTGTCGGCACGTGGATCAGGCTCTCGCTCAGAGACGCGTTCGGACCTAGGTCTAGCCGGCTGTCCACGGTATGGGCAGGGTTCGGTTCTTTTCTCTTTCGCAATTCCGCTTCTGGCCCCCGGGAGGTGGGCAGACATGAAGAAATGGTTTTGTTCCGTCGCCGGATTGTCCCTGGCACTGGCAGGTTCTCTGGCCGTGCACGCACAGACTCCACCAGTCCCGCCACCCAATATCCTCGACGTCGAAATGATCAACCTAAAACCTGACCTCGATGGACCCTACGACAAAGTTGCGTCAGAATACCCTGCCTTGTCAGAGCAACTCAAGGACCCGACGCACGTCCTGGCAATGGAAGCCCTGACGGGCACACCTCGAGCGATTTACCTTTCCGGCTACGACTCATTCGAGGCTCTGCAAAAGAGCGAGGAGTGGCTCATTGGCGACGCGGCTACCGACGCTAAGTTTGACGCGCAGGATGCGCGCGAGGCTCCTTACATATCCGAGGTCCACCACACCCTCTGGCATTACCGCCCCGACCTCAGCAACAACGTCACCGGAGCGGACATACCGCACTCCCATTACTGGGAGGTGATGATCTTCCATATGCGCTCCGGTCACGCCGAACAGTTCGAGGAATTGACAAAGCTTTATCGCGACGCCAATCTCAAGATCGGCCAAAACACCCCTTGGTCGGCTTACGAGGGAATGATGGGCGTGACCGACGCCTACCTCGTCCTGGTGCCGATGACGTCCCTAAAGGATGAGGACACTGCCCTGGCACATAAGAAGCAATTCGGCGCTGCGCTGGGCGACGAAGGGAAACGCCGGATCAACAAGCTTTCCGAAGAGAACGTGACCAGCGTCGAGGACAACCTCTGGATGGTGAATCCGGAATGGAGCTACGTCGAGAAATCCTGGATCGAATCTGATCCACAATACTGGTCGTCTGAGCCGGCCGCAAGGCCCGCACCGAAACACGCCACCGGAGCCACGCCTGCACCAAAGGCTCCGTCCGCACCCTAAACAAGGCAGGTCGCGAACCGAAGCGTCTGCGTGAGCTGTCACAAAGACGATCGGAACTGCCAGGTTCATTTCCTGCAACCTCAGATTCAATGTCCTCTGCGGTTCCACTGCCCTGGCGATAAAAGCATCGTAGCAAATCTTTCGGCAGACCGGGGTTTCCTTTTTCGAGCCGTCACCTAGACCCGGGTCGTCCGAGGCGCCTAAGTCTCTGACCGCATGATGTTGTACCTATATGGCCCATCCTTGCGGCGTATTCGTTTTTGCCGCAAGGGTGGGAAGGCACAGAATCAATCCGTTGCGATGGCCGCGCGCAGGCGATTCTCTGCGGCCGCATTCCAATACCCGCAATCCAGTTCAAAAAAGACAGACGTATAGGGAATCAATGTGGTGGTCTTGATAATAAGGATCGAGAATGCCCGCGCAGCCCGGTCCAGCTTGGCAATGATCTCCTCGTGCGGAAGCTGCTTCAATTCGGCGCCCTGCACCAGCCGTGCCAGCTCGCGGCGAAATGCATCGACGCCGGGAGCATCGTGTTCATCCACAAAGTTCAGCTCCCGGTCGGTGTAGACATTCGCCTTCACGTGCTTTGCCTGGGCAATCAGTGCCAGCACCCGCTCGGTGACGGTCAACAGATCGCCGTCCGCGACTATAGTGACGATACCGTCTGCCGATTGATGCGGGTAGGCAGCGTCGGCGATCACAATCCAGTTGCGATGGCCGAAAAGCGGCAATCTGCGGCCCAATACCACTTCCCATTCTCGTGTCCGCTTCAGCGGGTCGGCGGCGCTCATATTCCAGTCCCTTCGTCTAGTGCAGTTCCATGATCGGCAAAGGGCGCGAGCTTGCTCCCCCAGAAGGCGTAACCTGCGACGGCGATATAACAGAGCAGCGGCACCACCATTGCAACGGCCATGCTCTTTGTAGCTTGAAAGGCGAGGCCGATCAGCGGCGTGAACACCGCGCCTCCAATAATCGCCATCACGATCAGCGAGGCTCCGGCCTTCGTGTTCGGGCCAAGGTCCCTGATGCCGAGTGCAAAGATGGTTGGAAACATCAGCGACATGAAGAAGCTGGTGAGGAAGATCGCCCACAAGCCGATCCAGCCGGGAAAGAGAACACCGATGGTTACGAGTCCCACATTGATGATTGCAAACATACCCATCAACATGTTTGCGCGCATCACCTTCATCCAGTGGCTTGAGGCGAAACGCCCTACCCCAAAGCCGGCCAGGGTTCCGGTAAGGAAGTAGCCCGCGGCCTTCTCCGGAAGGTGTGTGTAGTCCTGAACATATTGGATAAAGTAACTCCACGTGCCGACCTGTGCGCCCACATAGCAGAACTGTGCGACCACCGCGAGCAGAAAGTGTGGATAGCGAAGCAACTCACGATAGCTGCCCTGTGGCTCTTCGGAATCCGAGGACCGTGCGCCGGCAATGGCGGGAAATGGTGTGCGGAGGATAAGAAGAGCCCAAACCAGCACAACAACGCCAAGCACCAGGTAGGGCGCGATGACCCGCATCGTTTCATGTTGAAGATAGGCGTCGTAGGTTCCCGCGAGCTTGAGCCTGGCAATGTCGGCAGCCTTGAGTTCAATGCCTGAGAAAATGAAAAATGTGCCGATCAGAACGCCGATAATTGAGCCCAGCGGGTTGAATGCCTGTGAGAAATTGAGCCGCCGCACTGCGCTTTCCGGGTCGCCGATTTGCGCAATCAGTGGATTCGCACCTGTCTCAAGAAAGCCGAGGCCGCTGGCGATTACAAACAGAGCCAAAAGAAACAGCGAATAGCTTCGCGCCCCGGCGGCAGGCAGGAACATAAAGGTTCCGATGCTGTAGAGTACAAGACCGGTGATCAGGCCAAACTTGTAGCCGTAGCGCCGCATCACCATGGCCGCCGGCACTGAGAACAGGAAGTACCCGGTGTAGAAAGCCGACTGAACCAGCCCCGCTTGTAATCGGGTAATCTCGAATGACTTCATGAACTGGCGAATCAGAACGTCATTCAAATTGTTCGGAATTCCCCAAAGAAAGAAGAGCCCGGTGACGAGGAAGAATGCGGCTGCGCTCTGAGCGGGAAATAGCGGCTTGTTCTCGCTTTGATCGGACGTCGGCGGGGTCATCGCAAAAGCCATCCGTCACTCCTTTCCTGGGCAAACAGCAACCTTGCCGCATCGGCCTGACGCCATCAACGCATAGGCCTCACCCGCCTGTTCAAGAGCGAACCGATGGGTGATGATGTTCTCCGGGTGCAGCTCCCAGCGCACCAGGCGCTCAACAAGCTCTTCCATCAGCCAGGTCGAAGTAACCCACGACCCGTAGATCGTCTTCTGATCGTGGATAATGTCGGGCGAGGGATTGAATGCGACCGTGCCGCCTTCGCCGATCATCACCATCTTTCCCCATTTACGGGTGGCGCGAATCGCGGTTGCGCGGGCCTCGGCGTTGGCTGAGCAGTCCACTGCGCGTTCCACTCCGTTGCCTCCGGTCAACTCCTTCACCTGTGCTACATTGTCCGTGCCAGAGGCCAGGACCACATCGCACAGCCCCAGTTTGACGGCCAGATCGAGCCGCTCCTGGGAGATATCGATGCCGATGATTTTCTGCGCGCCCAGTTTGCGGCAGAGAGCGCCGGCGGCCAGCCCAACCGGCCCCAGGCCGGTGATGAGAACGGCGTGGTTGCCGCAGATGCCGATCTTTTCCAGGCCCTCATACACTGTGCCGAAACCGCATGCCACCTGCGCGCCATCCGCGTACGTGAGAGCGTCGGGCAGTGCAATCAGGTCCTTCTCCTCCGCGATCATGTACTCGGCCATGCCCCCATCGCGCTGCCACCCATAGGCGCGGCGATAAACCGGGCTGGTGCACGAGATCATGAACCCGCGCCGGCAATCGTTGCACACCCCGCAGCCCGAGATGTGATAGACAATCACGCGGTCGCCAGTCTTGAATCTGCGGCAGCCCGGACCTGCCTCCACAATCAGCCCGGAGGGCTCATGGCCTGCAATCACGCCCTGGTAGCCCTCCGGTCCTTTGCCCAGGTGCTCGTGATAGATGCACCGGATATCGGAGCCGCAGATGGTCGAGGCCTTCACCTCAATCAAGACTTCGCCGTGGCCCGGAACCGGAACCGGCACAGTCCTCAGTTCGACCGTGCTGTTGCCCGGCAGATATGCTGCTCTCATTGTCTTGCTCATATTCTCCGTTCCGCTGATTCTAATGCTTCAAGTTTGGATTCGGCTGCCGCAATCACGGCGGGGTGATCTCGCCATGTATGTCCCAGAGATCCTCCCAGGACTGGCCGTCCTTCCAAAGAAAAACCTGCCCCTTCACCAGGCGGCAGTTTCGGTCAATGCTCTCGATGGCTTTCATATCCTCTGCAGTCAATGGCTCGCTGATTACGCCGCGAAGGTTGGCCAGAAAGTTGCGCCGATTGGCAGAAAAGGGAATTGGTGTCTGCCCGCGCTGGACCGCCCACTTGATGCACACTACCGCCGGGTGAACCCCCAGGCGCTCCGCGATCTTCACAATCACCGGGTCTTCAGTGGGCGCGGTATCTTCCGGTGTGCGATCCCTCTGCGGTCTGCCTGGCGAACCGATGGGCGAGTAACCCACTGGTTCAACTCCATTCTCGCGCAGGTAGGCGAAAAACTCCCGTTGCTGGAAGTGCGGATGAAGCTCCATCTCGTTCACTGCCGGCTTGATGCGCGCATCCCTCAGCAGCAGCTTCATCTTCGGGATGGTCATGTTCGAGGATCCAATGTGGTGAACCAGCCCGCGGTCCACCAGCTTCTCCATCGCTCTCCACGTCCGCATATAGGTTTCGTGGATGTAGGGCACCGCGTGGGGGTTGCGCACGCTCACATCGCAGCCCGGCGGATGATGATTCGGAAAGGGCCAGTGCACCAGGTACATATCCAGGTAGTTCAGGCGGAGGTCGGCCAGCGATTTTTCGCATGAGGCAATGACATCCGCTTCTCCGTGCATGTCATTCCAGACTTTTGAAGTGACCCAGATGTCCTCGCGCGCCAGGCCGCTGTTCAGCATCTCTTCAAACCGCAGGCCGATCTGGTCTTCGTTGCCATAAACCGAAGCACAATCGAAATGCCGGTATCCAACCTGGGCTGCAGCTTTCACAGCCTCGGCCACCACGCTGTGGGCCACATGATCTGATCCAAAAGTGCCAAGACCGATGGCAGGCATAGTGGCGCCCGTATAAAGATGCCGTTGGGGGATAAGCGAGGGATCGACGGCATCGGCTGCCGCATCCCAGCGGGCGCTCGTCACATGCATACCTGCTCCTGACGGTAGAAAGTAATCGTTAACTTTGGCAAGGATGAGCCTACGTCGAGGTCTGGGCGTTGTCAAGTTTTGTCCCGTCCCATCAAAGACCAAATATCGGTTCGGTAACGCCGAGGCGACTCATGAAATGCTACGATGATGCTCAACTCTGTTGAGGCCCCTTGCAGTATCGTCGCCTTGTCACCTTGCAGGCGCAGTTCCGTAGCGTCTGCAGGGAATCACGAAGGAAATTGAGGAGACAATAAAAGCATGCCCGCGCGATTGAAGGATATCGCCAACGATCTGGGTCTTTCGGTCGTCACCATTTCAAAGGTGCTGCGCAATCACCCTGACATCGGTGAAGCCACGCGAAAGCGTGTGCTCAAGCGGATGAAGGAACTGGACTACCAGCCCAACTTGGCTGCGCGCTCACTCATCACCGGGCAAACCTGGACCATTGGCCTTGTCGTACCCGATCTGCTGCATCCATTCTTCGCGCAAATCGCCAAGCTGATCTCCGCCGAAGTGCGAAAGAAAGGCTATTCCCTGTTCATCTCCTCCTCCGATGAGGATCCGGAGTTGGAACGGCAGGAGATCAAGCAATTGCTGGCCCGGCGTGTGGACGTCATGTTGATTGCCTCGGCCCAGTGGACCATTGAAACCTTTCGCCAAATCGAGCAGCAGAAGATCCCGTACATTCTCCTGGACCGGCAATTGGCTGGGCTTGAATGTAACTTTGTGGGCGTCGACGATCGAGCCGTCGGCGTCTTGGCCACATCGCACCTGGCGGAGCAGGGATGCAAGCGTATTGCTCACATTCGCGGCCCCGAGGTGAGCACGGCGATCGGTCGCCTCGACGGCTACAGGCAAGCCCTCGCTTCTCATCGGATGACCCCGCTCCCAGGTCACATCGTCTCCATCGGCAAATCCGGAGATCATCGCGGCGAGCGCGGCGGCTATGAGGCAGCCACAAAGCTGCTCGCCAGTAAGAAGCGGCCTGACGGTATCTTCTGCTTCAACGATCCGGTTGCCTTGGGCGCCATGCGCGCTATCCTCGATGCCGGCCTGCGCATCCCGGAAGATGTCGCCGTGGTGGGCTGCGGAAATCTCTCCTATTCCGACTTTCTTCGTGTCCCCTTGTCTTCAGTGGACCAGGGCAGCAAGATCATCGGTAAGCGCGCCGCCGCACTTGCTTTGGCGCTAGCCCACAACAAGGCCCCGCTGCGCCCGAAGAGCGAACTCATCCCGCCGCATCTTGTGGTACGTGCCTCAAGCCTCCGCCTACCCGCCGCCAAATGATTTGAGACTACCGCAGAGTCGTGAAATGGAAACCTGTCTGCGGTTTTTTATTGTCGCGGTCTGTTCATTGAATAGTGATTGTCTGCCCCGCAGCCAGCACTACCCGACGCCGGCAATCGATGCGGATCAATGCTCCCTCCACGGCCGCGGCAGAATCCAACGATCTTCCGTCCAGTGAGATAACCCCCCTAACACCCCGTCTATTGACTTTCAGTGTCTTCAGAGGCAATTGTCCGTGGCGGCAAATGATATGCATCGCATCGGCCTTGCGCTCGACCGACCCGAATCCGAAAGGGGTGGCCCATGGAGCGCGAAAGTCACCACGAATGCCGGGGGTAAGCGTGAGCATCTCCGCAGATAGGTCGGGCTTAAAGCCGGTAGCCCCCAGCAGCGTGGCCCAGCTACTCATCGGTCGCGAATAGTGGTTGCCACACTCGATGTGGTTCCATGGCGTACCCGCGCGTAAGTAGCGGCGGTGAACGGCGGATACAATCGCCGCGCCGTCGTCGAATCGCTCATGATCCATGAGAAAAGAGGCAAATGCAAACTCGATCCCCGACCACACGCCGCCCGCTTGCAAGTTATCGAGCATCAGAAAATAGCGCTTCTCTTTAGGAACCGTTGCATTGCGCAATCCAGTCTCCGGGCTGAAGTTTTTCTTCCATATGCTTTCAGCCGCCAAGGCCAGGTTCTGCTCTGAAATCGTCGTGGGCATCCCGATGAGGTGGCCAAACCATTCACCGCTCACCTGGTCGCTCATCAGGGTCTCATCCCGTGTCTTGCCGTCTACCCAAAGGCTGTAGTAGCTCCCATTGAACAGCAGGCGGTCGAAGCTGGCGGAGGCTTTCTGCAGCGTCTCCTGCCAATCCCCTGCCATCTTTGCTTGCTTCATCTCGCCGGCGATGCGAATCGCGGCTTTAAGTGCGCCGATCCAGAGCGATGCAATGTAGGAAGGAACTCCTCGCATACCCCACTGGTCATAGGTCTGCAAGCTGCAATCATGGTCCGGGAGACCATCGCCGTCCGCATCGAGCGAGCCGGTATATCGCATGGCCTTCAGCACATGAGGCCACATGAACTCCAGATAAGCTCTGTCTCCGGTCCACAGATAGTCGCGATACACCATCATCACAAACTGCGGATTCATGTCCACGCGGCCCCAGCCGCCTTCGTCCACATGGTCAAAATCGCCATCGTAGGTGTGGGGAACCTGGCCGCGCTCGTTCTGAAGCTTCAGCATGTGCCGCATCTGGCCCATCTTCAATTCGGGGAACAGCGCCACCTGGGAAAAGCTGCCGTCGTATTCCGTGTCCATGGTGCTCAACCCGCAGCAGCCCAGCCCTTCCCATATGGCATAGTTGCCATCCTTTACCCACCAGGTATTGGTGATCGCTGTGCCCAGATGACTTGACCACGCGAACGCCAACGGGGCGCCCAGCGAAGTGTCCGCCAGTGTTCTGGCAAATAGCTCAGTCTGCTGCCGATGGCTTGCATAGTTCTCCACCAGAAATGCATTTACATCTTTGGCATCAGAGAACCAGTTACTGTACATATGGCCCATGTCCTGGCCATATCGGCTGTAGTGATGCGGGAAGAACCAGCTCAGCGCAAACCGGATCTCTACGCTTTGGCCGGGCGCAAGCTCGACCGTCGAGGCCAATGCGCCTGTCCCCCAGTCCGAGGGGGCGCGATCTTTCCCAGACTGGTTCGCAGAAAGATTGCGGCCGATCTCCTTCAGCAATTCCTTCAATTGCGCTGCAGACGAGAACAGTGAAGGGTCGCCTGCCAGCGCCTCGGTAACCACCCGATTCACCAATGCGTCGCCCGATAGCCGTCCAAGCCAGCTATTCACTTCCGATTGCGGAAGAGCATCAATCTGCGCATCGCTCAAGGTGAAGAAGCTTGACGGATCTCGCTCGCTCTCAGTGCCGGGCAGGCGGCCTGTCTTGACGTAGTCCTGAAGGACGCTCAGCACCATGAACCCGTGGTTGGCCCGCGGCGATTTCCACCTGCATAAGTCCGGCGACATGTATTGCCGGAACGTGCCGCTGATCCAGGATGCGTCGCCCCCAGTTACTGAAAGGCACATATTGCCGATTGTTGTCGTGTTTTCGGGCTGTGCTTCGGTCTGCATCAAAAGAGAGGTCGTATCGCCTTTGCGCTCGATGGAACTGACTAAATCACGATTAGCCTGTCCCCATGCGAGAGGGTTGTCCAGGATGGACAGAAGGGATATCTCCACCTTCGCCCGGGAGGTGTTCTCGACGGTAAACACCATGTGGAAGCCGGGTGTCGCCGACTCGCGAGCATGCCCCGGAATGAATGGCGAGAACGCAACAGACTTCACGCGCACAGGCAAAGTGGAATCGTTGTAGTGAATGCCCGTCATCGGATACCAGGCGTCGTACTCTGTTGACTCCACATTCTGTGCCCAGCCCAACGAGTAGAGATTGTTTGATTCCGGGTCGAGGCTCAACCGTCGCAATTTAGCAACCGGCGCATCGCTCTCCCGGGTCCAGAGAAAGAACCGCAGGCTTTGCGGACCCATATCCGGCTCTACGCTCGACTGGCTTGCTGGCCTGTCCCCTGCCCAGTCACCGCTGTTAAAAATCAACCAATCGTAGAAAGACCCATCCGGGCGAAGGCTGATGTAGCCCGTGCCGATGCCGCCTAGCGGCGCTCCAGAGGCCATCGCGGCGCAGGAAGGAATTGCAACTCCCGTGCGCCCAGCCTCGCCGGCGGCCGCGGTCAATCCCGCTCCGATCTCCTTGCGCATCGTGATGCGTTGTGGTGCGGCAACCGGCTCAGACTGTGCGCCAGGCAAGGCGATGGCCGCGCCGGTCGCCGTGGCAGCTTTCAAAAATCCACGCCGTGAGATCGACATTAACTTGGGGTTCTCCTTGGTTCACAAAACCATCAACAACTCAACATATCTCAATTGCCGGCAAGATGCAGGACCACCTCGTACTCCGGAAGCAGCTCCGGAAGCTGGGCAACCGCTGTCTCTCCCGACGCCGCGATCGCTTCCCACGCTTTTGCGTCGAGGTAAATCGGAAAGTCGCGCCTGAGCGGCAGAATGCGAACTTCCAATGAGGTGTCAAAAACACTCGGAAGAAAACGCTTGAGACCGATTTCCCAGGTACGGCCGTTGTAAAAGTCATCGTCCAGAAGCGCATTTTCCTCGTACAAGCGAGCCACATCGCCGGCGTAATGAATGCGGAGAAAGATGTCGCTCAACCCGTCCATCGATTGTGTCGGAATCTTCAGCTTCCATGCGGCAGCACGGGCAAAGTCTGCCTCGGCTGGTGCGCGCGGCACCCCCGGCCTGCCTTGATCCGCGGAAGCCCCCATCTTGATTGCACCAAGCGGCGCAGCCTCTCGAACTTGTTCCCATGTGAACTGAATCTTTCGCGGCTGAATCGGGAAAGCAAATTCCTTCCACAGCTCGCTATCGGTTTTCAAAGCCCCTGCGCTTCCGCCGGAGAAGACGGGCGAAAACACAAATGCGTGCTCTTTTTGGGGATCTGTTGAGCGAAGGTGCACGTCATTGCCGGCGGCAAACACGCTGGCCTCTGACAGCAGTGCAGTTTCAAATCCCTTGCCACTGGGTATAAGCCACAGATGTTTCGCTTCCTCCTGCGGCAGCAGGACGATCAGAGCGTTCTTGCCGTGACCGGAGACATGCAGCCAGCAATTTCGTCCGGGCCTGAGATCGTGCGCAACCAGAAGGCCGCCTTGTCGTGTCACGCTGCCCGATGAAGTGCGAACAGCAGCTTCGTCATCGGCGGTGAAGGCAAATTCCGAAGTCACGCCGGGCACAGAAAAGAAGAAGTAGATGGGCTCGCTCTGCCCATCGATGCGGGCGATCAATTGAGCCGTGCTGTACTGCAATGTGGCCGGTCCAAGATCGAGATTGACCGGCCATATCATGGCGCTGTTTTCAGCCAGATCCACCGGCCTTTGCGGAATGACTACGGTGCCCGACGGAAAGTGAATCTCCGTCTGAAAGCCTTTGCGTGCAGGCATTGTGAGCTTGCGTACGTAGTTATTGATAAAGAGGAAGCCATGATTATCCCGGGCGCGCAGCGCGATTCTTGCCACGCTGTTGTCCGCTTCGTTGCTGGGCCGTGCGGTGGCCAGGTAGACCGGCATCGGCGCCAGCTCCTCGCCAAACGACGCCAGAAAGAAATGGATCAGCTTGATCTTGTTAAACGACTCCCGCTCCTGCCCGTACTCGCCGAGCGGCGCCTGAAAGTCGTAGCTCACCACGGGAAGATCGTTCGGATAGCCCGACTCTGTGGATTCCTGCAGCGTGGTCAACTTGCCCATCGGATTGGCTCCGCCATGAAACATGTAGTAGCCGTGGAGGTTGACCCCTGACCCGATATTGGTGAGCGTGAGCGCGGCAATGTCTTCCGGCTGGATCAACGGTCGCCGATGGTATGCGGTTTCCATTCCGCCGCCCTCTTCAGCGCCGAAAAAGGGATAATGGCCGAGGTTCACTTGGCCGGACTGGTCTCCGTGATTCATTGCCCCGAGATCGCGCACTGCGCGCTTGGGATCGAACAGATACACAGAGTTGGGCGGTGCATCGGTTTTCAGATCGGTCCAGAAGTCATCCGGATAGCCGCCGAATACAGGGATGAAATCGTGAGCCGGGAAATCTTGAGTCGGCCAGCCCGTAACCGAAAAAAGTGGCGGCTCGATGCCGGCCTCGATTGCGATTCTGCGTAATTCCGCCAGATGCGCAGCGCCGGTCCCCGGTCCTTTTTCGTCATACTCGTTTTCCAGTTGTACGCCGAGGATGGGACCGCCGTCTTTCCAAAGCTGGCCTTTGATCTGGCTGCCAATCTGTCCGTACCAGCGGTCCACATATTTCAAATATTCGGGGTCGTTGCGGCGCAAAGGAATCTTCTTTTTGAGGAGCCAGTCTGGAAAACCGCCATTGCGCGCTTCGCCGTGATCCCACGGCCCAATCCGCAGATACACATAGAGACCGTGGCGTGCGCACAGCGAGACGAAGTCTCGCAGATCGCGTTGGCCCGTCCAGTCAAACTGTCCTTCCACTTCCTCGTGATGAATCCAAAAAACGTACGTGGCGACGATCTGCACGCCACCGGCTTTCATCTTCAGGATCTCTTCCTCCCAATACTTCTGAGGAAAGCGCGAGAAATGAAACTCGCCCATCACCGGAAGCCACGGTTTGCCGTCATAGGTAAGGTACTGGCTGTTGACTTCAACGCGATGTCCAGTGGGCGACACGCCTCCCAGGTGCAGGAAGCCGGTCTCCGTCGCAGGTGCGGGCACGGTGGCGTCAATGCGCATGTGTGCAGGCATGTTCTGTGCGCTGATCGCGGACGAAAGGGAGAGAAGCAAACTGAATATGCCGGCGGAACACACGACCTTCATGGCGAAATTTCCTCTTGCTTGCAGTGCGCATCGAGTTTACTTGATCAGTCCATGCTTGCCGCGGCCGCGGCGTGCACAACGCCTTCCTGGTTCCCTCGCGCTGACTCACGTACATAGAGACAATATCCCCGTGAACAGAGCAGTATCCCGCCGGAGCCTCCCCCATATCGTACTGACCATGCTAGTCTTACTGCGTATAGGTGTGTCGCGCGCGAACGGATACCATCGCCATTCGATTTTGTCGTCTGTTTCAGTCTGTTCGATACCTGCACCTGAAGGACGCTTTGAGAAATGAAGGCCACGTCTAGCAACATCCTCGTAACCGGCGGTGCGGGGTTTATCGGTTCAAATTTTGTGCTCCAGTGGCTCAGGGACGCCGGGGCCTCGGTCGTCAATCTCGATCTGCTCACCTATGCCGGCAATGCGGGCAATCTCGCAGCCCTCGAAGGCGATTCACGGTATCGGTTGGTGCGCGGAGACATCTGCGATGCCGACCTGGTTGCCGGCCTGCTCCGCGACCACCGGCCTCGGGCCATCGTCCATTTCGCGGCAGAGAGCCACGTGGACCGCTCGATTGCCGATCCTGGCGCCTTTATCCGTACCAACGTTCAGGGTACCTTCACGCTGCTGGAACAGGCCAAGCTCTTTTGGACTGCGCTCGATGATGCCGATCGGCATGCCTTTCGATTCCTTCATGTGTCCACCGACGAGGTCTATGGATCGCTGGGACCCGGCGATCCGGCGTTTTCTGAATCCACCGCCTACGCGCCCAACAGTCCCTACGCGGCGTCGAAGGCGGCTTCCGATCATTTGGTGCGCGCTTATCATCACACTTACGGCTTGCCGGTGATTACCACCAATTGCTCGAATAATTACGGTCCCTTCCAGTTTCCTGAAAAGCTGATTCCGCTCATGATTCTCAACGCTCTTGAAGGCAAGCCTCTGCCCGTCTATGGCAACGGAAGCAATGTGCGCGACTGGCTCCACGTTGAAGATCATTGCGCGGCCATCCGCATCGCACTGGCTCGCGGCCGCGTCGGAGAAACCTATAACATCGGCGGCAACAGCGAACGCAAGAACCTTGATGTGGTCGCGGCAATCTGCGACCTTGTCGACGAGCTGCGTCCCGATGCGCAGTTAGGGCCGCGCCGCAAGCTTATTACCTTTGTCGGAGACCGGCCGGGTCACGACCTGCGCTACGCCATCAATGCCTCGAAGATAGCTCAAGAGCTGCGATGGAAGCCTGCCCTGCAGTTTGAAGACGGGCTGCGCAAAACCGTAGCGTGGTATCTGGAGCATGGCTCCTGGATTGAAAGCGTGCGAACCGGCGCATACAGGGACTGGATAAAGCAGAACTACGAGGAGAGGATTCCACGATGAAGGGAGTTATTCTTGCGGGAGGATCGGGAACCCGGCTCTATCCGATGACGCAGGTAGTTTCAAAGCAGCTTCTGCCCGTCTACGACAAGCCGATGATCTACTATCCACTGAGTACCCTGATGTTAGCTGGGCTGCGCGACATACTTATCATTTCTACACCGCAGGATACGGGCCGCTTTGCAGAGTTACTGGGTGACGGCAAACAATGGGGTCTCAATCTAAGTTATGCCGTCCAGCCTAGCCCCGACGGCTTGGCACAGGCCTTTGTCATTGGTCGCGACTTTATTGGCGCAGATACCAGCGCCCTGATACTTGGCGATAACATATTCTACGGGCAATCCTTTTCCATTCACTTGCAGCGTGCGGCTGCATTGACGCAGGGAGCAATCGTTTTTGCATATCCCGTTCAGGATCCTGAGCGCTACGGAGTAGTCGAGTTCGACGCGTCTGGACATGCGGTCAGCATTGAAGAGAAGCCCACTTCTCCCAAGTCGCGCTACGCTGTTACCGGCCTCTATTTTTACGACAACGAAGTGGTGAATCTCGCGGCATCGCTCAAGCCGTCGCCGCGCGGCGAGCTGGAAATCACCGACCTGAACCGCCTCTACCTTGAAGCGGGCAAACTGCGCGTGCAGGTGATGAGCCGCGGGATGGCATGGCTTGATACGGGCACGCACGATTCGCTCTTCGAAGCGGGCCTGTTTATCCAGACCATCGAACGGCGTCAAGGGTTGAAGATTGCCTGTCCAGAGGAGATTGCCTATCGCCTTGGTTACATTACCGCTGACCAGCTGGAAGAGCTGGCGCAGCCGGTGCGCAAGAGCGGTTATGGTCAGTATCTCCAGGCCTTGCGCAACGAGCCGAGGTTCACTTCTGAGACGGATGGCCTATGAAATCCATTGAGACATCGCTGCCTGGCGTAGTGCTGCTCACGCCAAAGATCTATCGCGACGGCCGCGGCGCGTTTTGGGAAACTTGGAGCCAGCTCCAAATGGCCGAGGCGGCCCTGCCCACAACCTGGGTGCAGGACAACTGCTCCGTCTCCAGGAAAAACGTCGTGCGTGGCATTCATTATCAGGTGCTGCAGCCGCAGGGGAAACTCGTTCGGGCAACTCAGGGAGCATTGCTCGATGTCGCGGTCGACCTGCGCCGCAGTTCGCCTGCTTTCGGCCGCCACGTGGCCGTCGAGCTCACTGCGGAAGGCGGGGAGATGCTCTACATTCCGGTAGGCTTCGGGCACGCCTTTCTTGCGCTTACCGACCTTGTCGGTCTGGCCTACAAGCTCACGGACTACTACTTCCCGGCGGGCGAGCGCACCATCGCCTGGAACGATCCCGATCTGGCCATCCCTTGGCCGATTGCCGCCGAAAGCGCCATCCTCTCCGACAAGGACCGCAAAGGCGAGGCGCTGCGCGAGGCCGAGGTTTTCGCATGAGCACGCAGTCGCGCATTCTCATCCTTGGGGCCGCGGGGCAGGTCGGTCGGGAACTGCAGCGCAGCTTCGCCGATGCCGGTGAAATCATCACCCACGACCGCGATACGGTCGACCTGGCCGTCCCGGATCAAGTGCGCACTCTGGTCCGCGGCGTCGCGCCCCATGTCATCCTCAACGCGGCGGCATACACAGCGGTAGACCGCGCTGAATCCGAGCCCGAAGCCGCAATGGCTGTCAACGCGCACCTTCCAGGCCTCCTGGCCGAAGAAGCGCTTCGCGCCAACGCGCTTCTTGTGCACTACTCCACCGACTATGTTTTCGACGGCTCCAAAGCGACTCCCTGGACGGAAACTGACACGCCCAACCCCATGAATACATACGGAGCCAGCAAGCTCGCGGGTGAAGAGGCGATTCGTCAGGTTGGTGGCCGCTATCTCATCTTCCGTACCAGTTGGGTATATGGTTCCTGCGGCAATAATTTTCTTCTGACCATGCTCCGCCTTGGCCGCGAACGCGACCTCTTCAAGATTGTGGATGATCAAGTCGGCGCGCCCACCACCTCCATCGAACTGGCCAATGCCACGCGCGCCATCGTGAGCGGCGCACTGGGCGGACAATTCGGCGACACCGCGCAATGGGCGGGCTTGTACCACATGACTTGCTCCGGATCGGTCTCCTGGTGCGGATTCGCTCGCGCCATCTTCGCGCGCGCGCAGACGCTGATGGGCGGGAAGGTGCCAACGGTAAATCCGATTCCGTCCAGCGAATATCCTGCCCCTGCCCCGCGCCCGCACAACTCAGTCCTCTCCAATGACAAGCTCCACGCGCGCTTTGGGGTTCGGCTCGCTCCCTGGGAGATGGCGCTCGATGAGGTGTTGCGCATATTGTCTGCCGCAATGAAGCAGGCCTAGGCATCTGACCGCTCGATATTGCACTAATCTGGGTGCCCCATCCTTGCGGCGCTCCGTCGGGGTCCCCGCGGACAGGTCTTCGTCCGTGGGTGACTCTTTGCGGAAAGGGTGGGAGACCACAGATGCCCAACTCGGCTGTAAGCAGTCAAGCCGAAAACGCTTAGCGGGTGATTACTATGCAGTTCACTGCGGAGCTGCGCAAAGTTCTTGGCCCGGCGATTTGCTGACAAGCACACCTGGCGGGTGCAAGCCAGGTGTGCCCGTCTCTATCAACCATCTCAACGCCGCTCCGGTTCCCCCATCAGGTGAGACATGGCTCGTTCGTAGCCACGCCTGAAGCCTTCGCGATACGCTTCTCTCTCCTCGGGCGGAAGGTGCGGGTGCCGGTACTCGTCGCGGTTGTTCACGTCTGGTCGGCGATGATTGCCGGCGTCCTTGCGCGCGCCTTCGATTCCATCGTGAAAGCCCCTGCGCTGGATTTCGTTCAATTCCTGCGGAGGCGCATCCCAGCCGCCCCGTTCCTGGCCATACCCCGGAGGAGGTGGTCCCTGGGGCGCACCCGATGCTTTGGCTGTAACCAGTCCGGCCGCTCCCAGAAAAACTGCCAGTGCCGGAACTGCAAACCGGTTGAGATTCATCGCTTGATATCTCCTTCTTACTGCGGTCTATGGTGAAGTGGCATCGTGGTACGGGCACGGCGCTGGGTTGGCCTGTCCACCCGCGAATCAAGACGATTGTAATCAGCTTCCCCAGCTCTCGTCATTCTCCTCTGTGGGTATCTCGGTGACCCGGGAGACCTTCAGCAATCCATCCGGGCCGCGACATGATTGCACGGTCCAACACGAATACCCGGTCGTTAGACCGGGTATTTACATCGGCTGGGTTGTGGTTGGGGAGGATCACCTAATTGTGATCGTGATCGTGATCATGGTCATGATTTTCCAGCAGATGCGAAGTCGCCCGTTCATATCCCTGGCGGAAGCCATCGCGGCAGTCATCGCGCATATCGCGCGAAACATGGGGATGACGATACTGGTCGTGATCATCGGCATCCGCTCGGCGGTGGTGGTCGAAGTCCTTCCGGGCAGCGTCGACGCCATCGTGAAACCCCTTGCGCTGGGCATCGCGAAATTCCTGCGGGGGTTTGTCCCAATCGTCGTGATCCTGCGCAAAACTCGCGACTGACGCTCCCGGCGCTGTGGCATGAGCCTTGACTATCGCGGGGCTCACCAATAGCAACGCGTTGGCGAGAACTGAAAAAACAATCCATTTGAGCTTCATCGTGGGAACCTCCTTTCCAAGGCAATCAGATGTGCCGGCCCTGTCTAATTTTGCCCGTCGTCCCCCACATTGGCGCATTCGTCAGATGCCACAAGTCAATTACCCCTGCAGCAATCTATTTCCGCTGAATGAGTTCCGCTTCTGTGCGCGTTGAAAATCGTCTACGATTGCCTCATGCTCCCGCTCATTGAACTTCGGGATTTGCACATCCACTTTGGAGCAACTCGAGCTGTGGACGGCATCAGTCTCCAGCTCGACGAAGGTGAAGTTCTGGGCTTGGTGGGTGAGTCCGGATCTGGCAAAAGTGCTACGGCGTTGGCAATTCTGGGCCTGCTGGGGCCAACGGCGCAGGTTTCAGGACAGATTCTTTTCAAAAGCACCGAGGTGAACGGCAACAGCGAGGCAAGGATTGACCTCCTGCGCCAGCCCGCAGCAGTCCTGCGGCGGCTCCGTGGCAAAGAAATCTCAATGATCTTTCAGGAGCCCATGACGGCTCTCAACCCGGTCATGCCCATCGGCCGCCAGGTGGCCGAGTGTGTTTCCGCGCACTCTCCCACCTGGACCGGAAAAGAGGCCCGTCGCAAGGCCATCGCCGCGCTGGAGTCAGTCAGCATTCCCGAGGCCGCACGCCGTTATGGTGACTATCCTCACCAATTCTCGGGGGGACAACTGCAGCGCATTCTCATCGCCATGGCGCTCATCAACCGGCCGCGCCTCTTGATTGCCGACGAGCCCACGACTGCCCTCGATGTCACCGTGCAGGCCCAGATTCTGGCTCTTCTCGGCGATCTCCAGCGCCGGCATGGTCTGGCCATGCTATTTATCTCCCATGATTTGGCGGTAGTGGGTCAGGTGGCCAGCCGTGTGGCTGTCATGCGCGCGGGAAAGGTGGTAGAGACCGGAGCCTGCGTCCGGCTGCTTACCTCGCCCCAGCACCCCTACACCCGCAGACTGCTGGCTGCGGTTCCAAGCCTGCGCTCTGACCGCACTAAGCCGCTGGCGATGGTTGACAGTTCCAGGGCGGAAACGGACCTATACACCGAATGAAGGCAGACACGGTAACGCAAAGCATTGAAACTGCTTCGGATCGACGCACTCTGAGGCATTCACACAAGCGGAAACGGGCAGAGGCAGGGAGAGGGCAACCCATGAAGCACCTGGCACGCATCTGCGCCGCGACGCTTCTCGTGATTCTGCCCGTGTGTCTCGCCCAAGCCACACATCACAAAAAGAAGCCCGACCCCAAGCCTGAGCCGACGGCCCCGGAGCTATCTGCGTTCGTCCGCGGGGAACTGCTCTCGCTCAGCCCGGACGACCGGATCAACGACAACCTTGAGGTCACTCTCGATTCAACCTCAACTGTCCTGACGGTGACGCAGCCCGATGGCCATTGCGATCTGTTCCTGAATGCTCTCGACGCAAACACTGTGGTTTGGGATATCTTCGACGCCACCGACTCTTTTCAGTCCCGCGAAAAGCTTCTCCGCCTCACCGTCGTCTCGGTCAGCGGCAAGACAGCCAGAACCTGCTACGACCGGCAGAGCCGTGTGGATGCAAGAGCCGCCACAAATCGAGCCCGATTCCTTTTCTCCCTCACCAAGGCGGATCAGGTGCCCGACTTTCAGGCCAAGATGGCCAAGGCCCTGAAGAAGCTCATTGCCCTCAGTGGCGGCGCCCCGGAGAAAGACATCTTCTAGTGCATTCTCGATTCGAGTGCGAACGCACCTTTGGGTGCCCCAGATCCGGATTTTCGGACCTGGGATATCTCAACACTCAGCCCGAAAGCTATTCGGCGACCGCTTCTTCCGCGACGGGCTCGGCAGCCGGTGTTTCTTCTTGCGCTTCGGCCAGTACCTGAACCTTCACGTGCGCGGTCACTTCACGGTGTAGCTTGATGGCCACGGTGAAGTCACCCAGGCTCTTGAGGGGCTCCGCCAGTTGAATCTTGCGGCGATCTACCTCAAAGCCCTTGGCTTCCAGGCCGGCAGCGATGTCGACCGAGGTAACCGAACCGAAAAGCTGGCCGTTCTCGCCGGACTTGCGCGCAAAACTCAGCACCAGCGGTTCGAGCTTCACAACCAGTTCCTCCGCCTGTGCCTTCTCGGTGGCGGAGCGCCGTGCGGCGGCAGCCTTCATCTGCTCAATGACAGCCTTGTTGGCCAAAGTGGCCTGCAGCGCCAGCTTGCGGGGCAGCAAAAAGTTGCGGCCGTAGCCGTCGGCCACCTTGACGACATCGCCGCGGTGGCCCAGGTTAGCTACGTCTTCCTTCAGAATTACTTCCATTTCAAAATCTCCAATGTTACGGGCGGCGCTTCGAGCCGGCCGTCTTGTCTGTTAGACACCAACGCCCAACAGGGGTTGCACCGCCGTGGATTCTACATCGGCGTCTCAAAGCCTGTCGCCTGCAAAGCAATCTCCCGGCGGTCAAAACCCGTTACGAAAGGGTCAAAATGCGCCAGGGCAGGCGAAAGTCCCGCTTAGTGCCGTGTGGCAAACGGCAGCAAGGCGATATTCCTGGCCTGCTTGATGGCCCGGGTCAATCGGCGCTGATGCGTAGTACACACGCCGGTGATCCGGCGCGGCACAATCTTGCCGCGTTCGGCCACAAACTGTTGCAGCAGCCTCACGTCGCGGTACGGGATCGAGTCGATCTTCTCGGTGCAGAACTTGCACACCTTCTTGCGCCGAAAGAACTTGCCCCGGCCACCGGGTCCACCGGAGGGCCGTCCGCCCGAGCGGGGCGAGGGGCCCGAACCCGGGCCTCCAGAGGCCTGGGGTGCTGCTGCGGGTGCGCCCGTTTCGGGTGCCTTGCCATTGGTCTCTTCAGACATTGTTTTTCCTCTTTACTCTCTTCGCTTCCGCCGCCCCGTCAGGGACGTGCGAACACAGGATCAGGCCGCATCCCGCCGGCCCGGCAATGGGGCGGCGGCGGCGGCAATTTCGTCACAAATTTCAGGCGCTGGTCGGAACCGCTTCGACGGCCTCAGCCGGTGCAGTAGCCACCGGTGCGGTTGCTGCCGGTGCCGTAACTGCCGGTGCGGTAGCTGCGGGCGATGAAGCCGCGGCGGGGGGCTCTGCGCTCAGCTTCCTGCGAGTGCCGCGCAGGGCCTTCACCTTGGCCAGCCGCTTCTCTTCCTCGTCGATGCGCACGGTAATGAACTTGATCACCGGCTCGGTAACCCGCAGCCGGCGTTCCAGCTCTGTCACCACCTTGCCATTGGCCTCGACGGTCAGCAGTACATAGTTGCCGTCGTTGAATTTGCGCACCGTGTAGGCAAGCTTGCGCCGTCCCATCTTCTCGACGGTCTTCACCACTCCTCCGCCATTCGCCACGGAGGAGCTAAAGCCGGCAATCAGCTTGTCGACATCCTCTTCGACCGCGTCGGGTCGAACGATAAACATAACCTCATACAAACGGGGCATCCGATTTCCTTTTCCGCTGGGCGCTCAGAGTTCAGCCCTGATCTCCAGCCATAACCGCCGGCAAATACCTTGGCGGCTTGTTCCCTTTCCTTACTCCTCCGCCGCACCATTTCGTTCGCGGCGGTTGAACTCGTTCATCGCGGCTGACGGCCCCAGTTCCAGGATGCGTCGTGTAGCCGTAGCCACCCTGTCCAGCACCTCGTCCAGCACCGTCAAATCCACCTTCCCCATCGGTGAAAGCAGAAAGTCTCTACCCGGACGCCTGCTGCCAATGGCCGCGATGGCCTCCGGCGGCAGATCCGGTCCCACACCGATACGCAAGCGCAGCCACTCCTGGCTGCCCAGGGCCGAGGTCACGCTGCGGGCTCCGTTGTGGCCCGCCGGCGAACCGCGCTCCCTGATCTTGAAGGTCCCCAGCTTCAGATCCAGCTCGTCATAGAGGACGAGCAGATCCCTGGCCGGGTCCGCCTCAAACTCCCTCACCAGAGCGGCTACAGCCAGCCCGCTCAGGTTCATAAAAGTCTCCGGCTTTGCCAGGACCACTTCGCGCCCCGCCAAACGGCAGGTTACTGTGGCGGCCCGGCAGCGCCGGTTGTGCACCACAACGCCCTCTTGCTGGGCGATGCGGTCAATGGCCATGAACCCCGCGTTATGCGGCGTCCACTGATACTCTTCGCCGGGATTGCCCAGCCCCACCACCAGGAAGGGGCCGCGCCGGCTCCCGGATTCGCGCTCCCCAGCGAGCGACTTTTGCTCGCTGGAGCGAAGGAACTCACTTGCCTCGGCCAAGGTCTACTTCTTTGCTCCGGTATCGGCCTTCTTGCCACCGGCCGCAGGCTCAGCCTCGGTCTTGCCCTTCTTGGCCACTTCGGGTTCACCTGGAGTGGCGGCAGCATCGGCAGCAACCACTGCTTCACCTTCGGCCGGGGTCTCCACAACCTCTTCGCGGATCGACACCACGTGCGCCACGGTCGCGTCTTCGGCGTTAAGAAACTTGATCTTCTCCGAGTGCGGCAGATCGCTCACACGCAATGATCCGAAAAGTTCAAGATTGCTGACATCCGCATCGATGTGGTTGGGGATGTCCTGAGGCAGGCACTCGACCTCTACCTCGCGCATCACCTGGTCCAGAATGCCGCCTGAGGCCCTGACGCCCACCGGAATGCCCAACAGCTTCACGCGGACACTCACCTGCAGAACCTTGTCCATTGCAATGCGCTTCAGGTCGATGTGAATCAACTGGTCCTTCAGCGGTTCGCGCTGCCAGTCGACGATCATCGCTTTGGCCGTAGGCTTGCCTTCAATTTCGACATCGAAAATCGTGTTATGGCCGGTCTCCGAAAAGAGAATCCGGGAAATCTGCTTGGGGTCCACTTCGACGGCCACGGCCTCGTGTCCGGAACCATAAAACACGGCGGGAATCTTGCCTGCGACACGGACGCGGCGCGCGGCGTTCTTGTTGAACTTGCCCTCACGGGGCTTGGCGATCACTACTTCAGGCATTCGGTCTCTCGTTTCTGCGATCGGGCACGACCCCTGGGGTTCGCTCCCTTTGTTTGAGCCAGCGGCCAGTCATCAGAATTCAGTGTTCAACTCACGAATGCATTCCACTGAATCAATGCCCCTGCCGACTAACTGTTGATTACCAACTCTGATCACTGATCACTGATCACTTACGAAAACAGCGTACTCACGCTGGTTTCCATGTGAATGCTCTCGATGGCTGCGCCCAGCAGACCGGCGATCGAGAGTACTTTGATCTTGGGTAACTTCTGTGCCGCGTCGCGCAGCGGAATGGTGTTGGTCACAATCACCTGTTCCAGACGCGAATTGGCAATGCGTTCGATGGCCGGGCCCGAAAGCACGGCATGGGTGGCGCAGGCGTACACCGCCTCCGCACCGTTGGCATAGAGAGCGTCCACGGTCTTTACCAGGGTGCCCGCCGTATCGATAATGTCGTCGATGATCAGGCAGTTCTTGCCGCGCACATCGCCCACCACGTTCATCACTTCCGCCACGTTCAGGTCCGTACGGCGCTTGTCCACAATGGCCAGGGGCGCTCCTACTTTTTGTGCGAAAAAGCGCGTTCTTTCCACGCCTCCCGCGTCCGGCGAAACCACCGTCAGGTTGGGCAGCTTGAGCTCGCGGAAATAGCTCACCAGCACCGGGCTGGCGAACAGGTGGTCGACGGGAATGTTGAAGAAACCCTGAATCTGTGCCGCGTGCAAATCCACAAACAGGGCGCGGTTGGCCCCCGCCGTGGTCAGCAGGTCGGCGATCAGCTTGGCGCTGATGGCCACGCGGGGGCGATCCTTGCGGTCCTGGCGGGCGTAACCGTAATAAGGCACTACCACCGTAATCCTGGCTGCCGACGCCCTCTTGAGCGCGTCGATCATCACCAGCAACTCCACCAGGTTCTGGTCCACCGGATAGCAGGTCGGTTGCACCACGAACACATCTACGCCGCGCACATTCTCCAGCAGTTGGAAGTAAACCTCGCCATCGGCAAAGCGCTGCAGCTTGGCGTCGCCCACCTTTACGCCGATGTGCTCACCAATCTGGTCGGCGAGCGGCTTGTTGGCCGATCCGCTGAAGAGCTTGAAGCGCCGGTCCTCGCTCAGGTTGCGGCTCCGCTTGCGCTCCGGAGCCACCTTGGTCTCCTTTGCTTTCGCCGCGCCGTCTAACGCTGCGGCTTCGCGGGCTTCTTTCAATCCGCCGTCCTGTCGCTTATCTTCCACCGTTGCCGTCACAGTTTCCGTCTCCATCCACGAGTACCTCCAAGCTGGTTGGCTTTGGCTGCTTCCCCCGGGGTCCGCACCGTAAATCTTGGCTGGGCGACCAGGATTCGAACCTGGACAAGTGCCTCCAAAGGGCACTGTCCTACCATTAGACGATCGCCCAACTCCGCGAATCTCCAGGTCCTCCCTGGAATCCGCGTTCGACAGCCGCCCGTGAGTCTCTCGCGACCAAAGGTGGGCTGTCAACTCTCTTACAGCAGAAGCATTTCACCCCAGTAAGCGGGGCGCGGCAGGGTGCGTGTCAAACGGCTTTCAACCCCGGCCGCCCGCAATCGTTCCTGGGCCGCTTCCGCATCTCCGCGGGTCAGGTACAACCCGTAGAGCGCCGAACCGGACCCCGACAGCGAAGCATGGAGGGCCGCCTCCGGTGTGCCCGAAGCCGCAAGAATGCGCTTGATCTCGCCAAGGAAAGGATGCTGGGGAAAAACGACGCGTTCAAAGTCGCTCTGGATCCAGCTACTGATCCCGGTGCGGACAAGCACGGACTCTTGTGGTCCGGCCAGGTCCTCCCCCGCGGAGAGGACACCGGAGGAGCCTGCTCCCTGCCGGCCTCTGGGAACCGCTCCCGAAAAGGCGCTGGCGTAAGCTCGGCTCAACTCATTTAGTTTATCTGCACTGGCGTTGGCGGTCAAACCCTCGGTGGCGCACAGCGCGTCCCAGTCCCGAAAGGCCTGTGGCGTAGAAACGCCCACTGCGGGCGTGGCCACCACACACCACACCGGCTCGATGTCCGGCAGGGGATAGACTTGCTGGCCCCGGTCAAGGCCCAGAACCGCGCCCCCAATAAGAAACAAAGGCACGTCGGACCCTACCCGTGCGGCAATCTCCAGCCGCCGCGCCGGCCACCCGCCGGCAGAAATCCCCAGCTCCACTTCCAGCCCCACCAGCGCCGCAACCGCATTGGCCGAGCCCGCGCCCAGTCCGCCCTGCACCGGCAGGCGCTTCTCGATGGCGATCTCCACTTCCGCGGTAATCCCCAACGCCTCCAGCGCCAGGGCCACCATCTTCCAGGCAGTGTTCCTGCTATCGGTGGGAACGCGCTTGTCATTCGAGCTCAACCGCAAAGCCGTCGCCGGAGCCCGTTGGGCTCTAACCGTTACCAGGTCATACAACTCCAGCGTCTGGTAAACGGTGGCCAGCCCGTGAAATCCGTCCGGCCGGGGCGCGCCGATATAAAGGCCAAGGTTGATTTTTGCGTGCGAGCGGACGGCGGTCGGCATACCGGTTCATTGTAGAGCCGAGCCGGCCGGAAAATGGAGCAGTTCTTCCGCGCGACCGCGATACCCAATCCTCCAACTCAGGATGCCGCGTTCTTCAGCAGATACGAGATGCAACTCGTCGGCCCGTCCCCCTTCGCAGCCTAGCGCATTTTCGATTCGAGTGTGAACAGAACTCTGGGTGCCCCAGGTCCGGATTTTCGGACCTGGGATACCTCAGTACTCAACCCGGCGCTCCTCAACTTTTCACGAATCTGGGTGGGAGCCCACAAATGTCCATCTCGACCGTAATCAGTCAAGCCGACGACGCTCTGCCTCGTCTTTCCGCCCGCTAGCTGAAGGCCTTTAAACCTTTGCATCTCTCCATGCCATGTTTTTGGCTTTGCGCAGCGCGGCCACAGCCTCTCCGGTTGGGCGGAACTCCATCGCCACCATGCCGCGGTATTTGAGCTCTCCCAGCTTGCGATAAATGTTTGAATAGTTGATCTCGCCCGTGCCCGGCTCGTGGCGGCCTGGCACGTCGGCAATGTGGACCAGGCTGATCACATCGCTGTGCTTCTCCAGCTTCTCAATCAGGTTGCCCTCGGCGATCTGCTCATGGAAGATGTCGTAGAGGAACCTGACCTGCGGGTGGTTCACTGCACGCACAATCTCGATCCCCTCGGCCGCCGACTGCAGATAGTACTTCGGATTCTCTTCCGGATCGATGCATTCCAGCAGCAGGTGTACCGGCTGGCCTTCGATCTTCCGGCCTTCCACCATTGCCGCCGCCCGCTTCAGCGTCTCAATCGCCGCCTGGTGTTGCGTTTCTCGCGAGAGCCCCGGCACCACGTTGCCCGCCATCACGATCATCGCCGGGCAGCCAAGGGTCTCCATGGGGCCAAGGCCTTCCCGCAGGTCGGCCAGGAACGCGTCCCGCGTCGCAGGGTCCGCAATGCCGTGGTCCAGTCCTGCAGTCGCGTCGAACTTGATGCCCAGGCGTTTGCGTGCCGCGTTGGCCTTGGCAAAGTCGGCCTCAGACCATTTGCGGTACTCCCCCACCAGCTCCACGTTGCTGTAACCGGCCTCGGCAATCTTCGCCAGCCGTTGTTCAAACGGCAGTTCGGTAAATACAGTCCAAAGCATCACGGAAAGCGGAAAGGGCCCGGCTTGCGGCGCAGTCTCTGCGCTCTGCGCTTTAGAGGGCAACGACGGCGCGGCGGCCGTGAGCGCGGCGGTGGCCAGTGCCTGGGTAAACGTGCGGCGATTCATCCGATTCTCCTTGAAATGTGTCTAGCTTTTGGCCCCAACTTTACCGGAGCGGCGCAGGGCCTGCCAATCCTTCTCCGTCTGGTCGGCGTAAAGCGAGCCGAACCTGCCAAGCGCTTCGGCAAAGCTGCTGCCGGAGCCCAGATAGCCCGCAATCACCAGTGGATCTCCCGAGCGGGCGTGGCCGCGGGCCAGCAACTCCCCGCAAACCTGGCCAAAGGCTGTCAGGGCGCCACCGGCCATGTCTTCCAGCTCGATAGATCCCTTGTGGTCGTTGAGCTGGCGCACCAGGAAGTGACGCGCGCCAATGTGCGTCCAGCCCAGAAATGGGTCTGATTGCACCTGCATGGCGCGTTGGCCCTCCACCGTGCGCTGGCCGTTGTGGGTGGCCGGGCGGGCATCTGGCAGATAAGGCGCGTAGGCTGAAGGCGCCTCTTCCTTGATTTGCAGAAAGAGCGGATCCTGGGGTCCATTACCCTCGAAATAAATGCAATAGTCGCGCAGTCCCACTGAGCCGGTGCCGACCACCTTAAAGGCCACATCCACGGGCCGGTAGAGCGAGAGCAGATGCTTCCGCTGCGGCTCCAGCATTTCGCGATAAGGCTCCAGCGCGGCCAGCACTCTTTCCGCCTGCGTGCCCGTCACCCGCGCCAAAGCAGGCTTAATCTCCCTGAAGCGGCGCGTTGCCCCCGGCTTGCCGCCCGCAGCCACCGTGAGCTGTCCCAGCGTGTGCAGCGGCGTGGCCCGCTCGGCCTTCAGCAGCGCATCGTGCACCGGCTCCACAGATCCGATGCGATGCACCTGGAACCGTCCCACTTCGAGGCTCGGCATCTTGGCAAAAGCGCGCATCTGGGCGCAGTAGCGCTCGATGCACGCCTCCACGGCCTGCCTGGCCGAGGCCTCCTTGTGATTCGATTCGCGCCCCGCCAGCACCAGCGACGCGGCCATGCGCTTCAAATCCCACTCAAACGGTCCGCGAATGGTCTCGTCGAAATCGTTGATGTCGAACACCAGCCGGCCGTCGGGCGCGGCAAACGCGCCCAGGTTGCGCACGTGCGCATCGCCGCACAGCTGGCACAGGATGCCCGTATTGGGCAACGCGGCCAGGTCCGCCGCCATCACTGGCGCTGCGCCGCGAAAATAGCCAAAGGGCGACTGCGCCATGAGCTGGTGTTTAAGTTTCAGCAGCGCCGGAATGCGTCCGCGTTCCACCCGCTCCAGCAGAGACAAGGCCGGCCTCTGCCGCGCCTTGATGTTCAGTTCGTCATGATGCTGGCGGCCAACCTGTTTGCGTCGTGTCTGGCCCAGCTTGCGACGCTCTTCCGGACTTGCCCAGTGCATGTCCGGGAACATACACCCTCGGGCTTCCCCGCGCAACCCGGCAGCCCTCCACCTCTGGCCCGTTGCTGCAGGCCTTTGCAGGCTGCGGGAAAGCGTCCTCGGGACGAAGGGTGCGGGCTTCAGCCGGTACATAGACGAAGCCGCTGATGCCGGGAACCCTCTGCTCGTCCCATCCACTTCTTGTGACCTCGTTTGTTCCCATAGCGGCTGTGGCAGCCGTCACGTCGCTGGCAGCCGCAACCTGCTACAGTGCCGATCCAGATTTCCAATGAAGGGAGGAACGCTCCTATGCGTAACACTGCTTTCGGCGTCGTCGTACCGCTCAGGGGAGCTTGCATGTCACTCGCAAGTCTTCTGCTCGCATCCAGTGCGATGGCGTTTCTCTTCACAGGGCCTGTCTCTGCAGCACAGGATTCCAAAACTCCCGCTGTGCTGCCCGCGCCCTCCAACGGCAAAGCCATTGTCTGCATCTACCGTGTGTACAGGTTTACCGGCTCCGCCTCACACGACGAAATCTTTGTCAACGACACTCATCTTGGCAAACTACTGAACGGCGAATACGAATTCCTTGAAGTGCCGCCTGGGACTGTGGTCATTTCCGGGTTGCCCAAGATGTACTACGGAAGCATCATCCAGTCCGCCGGTGCGGCCTTGGCTGAAGCAAGGAAGAAAGAGAACGAGCGGGCTCGATTTGAGGCAGAGGCGGGCAAAGCCTATTACTACAAATGGACCGCCGGAGCCATGGCAACGGGCATCAAAGTCACGCCCGAGGATCCATCGGTCGGAGCCAAAGAGATGAGCAAGCTCCATCTCTCCAAGCCCCCCGATGCCACGGATGCATCGAAAGCCGAAACAAAAGATACCGGGAATCCGGCTCCGAAGTAGAATCGCTGCTCTCCCCTTGAAGACACGGCTCCCTTGAGCACCCCTCGTGGGTGAGCACGGTGGAGTTTTTAACTTGATAGGCCGTGAATTCGGTGGGAACAACTACTTGGCAATCTGTACCTGTGCCATGTGGCCTGCCTCGAATCAAAGTGGATCTTGTTTGATCCGGGCTTGCCGGCTGGTTCGCCTTCGTTCCCCACTGGGAAGGTGTTACCTGTTGCCGTAGTGCCGGCTGGCACTCAGGAGAAAGTACCTCAGATAAAGACAAGTTACAAATTTAGTGACCGTCGAACGATGGCGAAAAACGGTGGAAACATTTTTTAGATTCAATCGCCCTTTGATCGAATTCCAAGTCTGCACAAGTGTTAATCAACTGGTAATTAACTGGTAGGCATTAACTGGCAGGCGGCTAACCGACCGGGGCAAGGGTCGAGGGAGACCCCAACAGCCGGCCTGTCGCCCATGGCAGGACTTGCCGAAGTTTTTGGCTGTTTCAATCCGAGCGGGCCAGAGTATCCTTGCCCAAGTTTCCCCATGGCTAGTTGCTAAGCCATTTCTATAAGCGACGGGGCGGATCGTCACAAAATGCGAGAGAGGAGAGAAATCATGAAGTACATGATCACTTGGAACGAACGTCCGCAGGGTACGCCCATCGAGTACGAAAATGCACAGAAGCGAATCCGGGAGGTCTTCAGCCCGTGGAAAGCGCCGGCCAATTTCAAAATTGAGTCGTTCGTCATCCGCGTCGGTGATTGGGGCGGATATATGTTGATGGAATGTGACGACCCGCTCGAAGTGCATAAGTTCTGTTCGATGCTGCCCGCATTCACGTTCGAAGCTCGCCCCGTCATCCCCGTCGCCGACGCCATTCGCGTGGAACTCGAGGCGATGGCCTACCGCGATGGACTAAGAGGCAAGTGACACCCAATTGGATTGCGTAGTAATCGCAGCGCTGATCCGGACATTACCGCCTACAAGTTAGGTTCTGTCCGGATAGGCGGTCATTTGCTCAGAGCTTTTCTTGGGCCTCTTCGGGAGCCGACGGTTTCCTATGAAAAAAGACGATGTAAAGAAGTACAAGTGCGATTGTATTAAGGGACCATTTGAGCAGCGCGAATCCGGTGACGCCGTAAATCCAACACCAGATAAGGTTATGGGTATAGCCGTACCAACTCATCCCCGCAGTCGTTAGGATGAGGACTCCCGTTCCGATGGACATCCAGTCACGCGAGTCATGCGCGCCCTCGTTCTGCTCCCACATATTGAAGGATAGAGGGCGAGAAGCAATCGCGAATCCTCCGAGGCCCTGAACTGCCAATAGAAAAATCAACCACGGTGTGAGCTTCATGCCCAAGGCCTCTCTTGCATGCTCATCGCCTTGATTCACAGCCTTTCGAATCCAAAGCCTGGCCTCCACTCGATCCTGCGGCAGCCCTTGGCCGTGGTAGTACATATAGCCGAGGTCATATTGGGCTCGTGGTAAGCCCTGATCGGCTGAACGACGATACAACACGGCAGCCTTAGCATAGTCTTGTGGCACACCTCGACCGTCGTAATACATTGCGGCAAGTCCACATTCAGCCTGTCGGTCTCCTTTGTTCGCGGCCTGCTCATACCAGTGGTAGGCCTTAGCGACATCTTGCTGAACGCCCTTGCCTGTGTCGTACAGATACCCGACATTATACTGGGCTTTCGCATCGCCTTGGTCTGCTGCCGCGCGGTACCACCGAAGTGCTTCTAGATAGCCTTGTGGCACACCTTGGCCGTAGTAATACATGCCACCGAGCCTATTTTCAGCCTCCGCATCTCCTCGTTGCGCGTGGGCAAGCGTAATTCGAACATCTTCGGCCAGCTTTCGCGCATCCGCCTTCGTTTTGTACGCATGCCAGATGGCAACCGCCCCAAGGACCACAATGCCAGATATGACAGTTATTGAAACTTTCCAGAAAACTCTCATGGCGCAGCTCTCTACCCCAAATAGAATGCCCCTGAACGTTGTGTTGAGCCTTGGGATGAGTATGACACCTGCTCGGAGCTTCTTCGCATGAATCAAAGATCGCGGCTCCTATTTCCGCAGCCGGTATGGCCGTAAACTCCTGCCACAACTCCGCATACCCTTTGATTTACACTTCTCCCAGAATGCCCGGCGCACAGAGGTCTGTTTCTGGAACAACGCTACGGGCCCCGTTCCCCCGGAGGAATGTCCTTTGACCCGCGCCGTCGCCTTCTTGCTCCCCGCCGTGCTCGCTCTTCCCTTTGCAACTCTTCCCCTTGCCGCCCAGCCTCCCGCAACTCCGCTCACCGTGGAGAAGATCTTTGCCCACGGCTCGTTGATCGGCCACCCGCCCGGTGGCCTCACTTGGTCGCCCGATAGTCAGCACCTCACCTATCTCGATGGTGGCGAGCTGGTCGATCTGGACCCCGGTTCGGGCAAGCCGCACGTCCTGGTGAGCCGCGCCAAGCTGGCCTCGCTCGCCAGTGCCACCGCGTCGGAGGAGGACCGCGACCATCGCAGCCGTTACGGGATGGCCAGCTACATGTGGGCCCCGGACTCGCAGCACCTGATGTTCGACTCTAACGGCCGCATCTGGATCTATGACTTGCACACCGCCACCGGCCTCGAAGTCGGCTTTGCCGGCGAGGCTTCTGGGGACGATCCCAAGTTCGCGCCCAACGACGAGTCCATCTCCTTCATGCGCAATCACGGCCCTGCCGTGGTCCATCTGCGCGAGCCCGGCACACCCACCATCTTGCTGGCGCCCCCGCCCAACCCCGCCACGCTCAATGGCGAAGTGGACTGGGTCTATGAAGAAGAGCTTGAAACGCGCAGCAATTACTTCTGGTCGCCCGACTCGAAATTTCTGGCTTTCCTGCAGATGAACGAAACCGATGTGCCGCAGTACCCCATCACCGACTGGATCCCCACCCACGCCACGGTTGAGACGCAGCGCTTTCCGCAACCCGGCGATCCCAACCCCAGCGTCCGCGTAGGCGTGGTCCCCGCCCGCGGCGGCAAAACTGTCTGGGTCAAGCTGCCCATCGAACCTGGCCAGGACTACATCCCGCGCTTTGGCTGGGTCGACGACAAGACGTTGTGGATCGAGACCCTCACCCGCGATCACAAACACAAGGCAATTTATTTTGCAGCCCTCTCCGATGGCCCCGTGCACCCTGTCCTCGAATTCGCCGACGATTCTTTTCTCGACGATAACTATGACGTCTCTATCGCCAAAGGCGCCATCGTGCTCTCCAACTGGTCCGACGGCCACACCCACATCTATCTCTATAGTTACAACGAAGCCAATCCCACCGGCGCCAACGCCAAGCTGGAGCGCCAACTCACCCAGGGTGACTTCGATGTTGCCACCATTTATCGTGTCGATCCCGCGCAGAAACTTGTCTACTTTGCCTCCAACGAAGGCAATCCCTTGGAGCAGCAGATATGGAAGGTCAGTTTCGACGGCCAGCGCAGCCAGTTGAGCACCGGCGCCGGAAATCACCAGGCCAACTTTTCGCCATCCGGCCTGAGCTATACCGATAGGTTCTCTTCGATCATGAGTCCGCCCACCCTCCAGCTTTGCCAAACCGGCGGTAAGTGCCAGGTCTTCTGGACCACGCACGCCGTCGATCCCTATGGCCTGCGCGCCCCGGAGCAGCTTCAGGTAAAAGCCCACGATGGCGCCACGCTCTATGCCACGTTGCTGCTGCCCGCGGGCTCCACCAACCCGGCCAGCGTTCCGGTCATCGTGAATCCTTATGGGGGTCCCGGCGGGCAGGACGTCGCCAACCGCTGGAGCGACGGTCTCCTCTTCGACGAGTTGCTGGCCGAGCACGGTTTTGCCGTCCTCCACACCGACAATCGCGGCTCCGGTATGCGTGGCCGCGCCTTTGCCCAGGCCGCGTATCACAACTTCGGCCCCGTGCAGCTTGAGGACCAGTTAACCGTGTTGGATGCCGCGCTGGCCAAGTACCCGCAACTCGACCCCAAGCGTCTGGGCTGGTGGGGTTGGAGTTGGGGCGGCACCTTCACCATCTACGCCCTCTCCCACTCCGACCGCTTCCGGGCCGGGGTTGCGGTGGCTCCAGTCACCGACTGGCGCAACTACGACTCCATCTACACCGAGCGCTACATGAGCCTCCCCGCGGACTTTCCTTCCGGTTACAAGGACTTCTCCGTCGTCAACTCCGCAGCCAATCTCAAAGGTCGCTTGCTCATCGCGCATGGAACCGGCGACGACAATGTACACATCGAAAACACGGTGCAATTTGTGCAGAAGCTGATTGAAGCCGGCATCCCCTACGACCTGCAGATCTACCCGCGCAAAACCCACTCCATCGCCGGACCCGATGTGCGGACCCATCTGTACAACCGCATCCTGGCCCACTTTGAGCAGTACCTGATGCCGCCCGTGCAATGAGTTCCGTCCCATGAACACCAGCGAAATGGCCGCGATTACCTCGCACCTTCGCGCTTGCGAAGAAGCACTCATCGACCCTGCCGTACGCAGAGACTGCGCCCGCGTTTCAGCCATGCTCGCCGAGGACTTTGTAGAGTTTGGCTCGTCCGGCAGGCTTTGGTCGCGCCACCAGATTCTCCATCTCCTGTCGACCGAGAAGTTCGAGCCGCCCGCCATTGAAGATTTCCGGTGCCGCGCCATCGCCGATGGNNGGTCTTGCGCAGTTCTCTGTGGACACATGTGTCGGGCGTCTGGCTTTTGCGTTTCCACCAAGGCACGCGATCCGCCTGAAATGCGATCGCCTTAGCCTCTCAGGCTCCGTGGTGGCGGAACAGATCGTCCTTGTCGCGGCACGGGCATTTCGTGCACTCCAGGCAGCAGACCAGCAGAACCGCCACCCCCGCCGTCACCAGGATGGCAAGGAGATTCGCATTCGCCGCAAACCAATGAACTACGCTATGCATAAGCCAAAACTTCATGGACTCAACTCCAAAGCCAGGCTGTCAAACCGGCGTTCCGGTCAACTCCTCAAGCGTCAGAGCGCCAGTACCCAAGCAAGCGCAGTATAGCACCCGAATTTTCTTCAGTCTGCTCCCTCATTTCCATTGCACGAGAGAGAATAAAAAGCGAAAATAATTGCAACATGGCCGCCGCCTCCAATCCGCTGCCCACAGCCCTTCCGGACCAGTGGCTAGACACTCTCCCGCTTCCTCACAGCGAGGCCCCGCCTGCCGCCCGGCAACCCGACTCCGGCCCCTGCCTCAACTGGTTCTTCGTCGATCTCAATTCTTATTTTGCCTCGGTCGAGCAGCAGGATCGCCCCGAGTTGCGCGGTCAGCCCGTGGCTGTCGTACCCATGATGGCCGACACAACCTGCTGCATCGCCGCCAGTTATGAGGCCAAGGCGCACGGCGTCAGAACCGGTACCATCGTGGCCGAAGCCAAGCGGATGTGTCCCGGCCTGATCCTGGTCGAGGCGCGCCACGAGATCTACGTCGACTACCACCACCGCATCGTCGAAGCGGTCGAGAGCTGTCTCCCCGTCACCGCCGTGCTCTCCATTGACGAGATGGCCTGTCGTCTCATGGGCCGCGAGCGCCCGCTGCTTGCGGCGCTCGAACTGGGCCGCCAGGTCAAGGCGCGCATCCGCGAGCGCGTAGGCACCGTGATGCGCAGTTCGGTGGGTCTGGCCACAAACCGCTATCTGGCCAAGGTAGCCAGTGACATGGAAAAGCCTGACGGCCTGGTCGCTTTGCCTGTCGACGTTTTGCCTGAAGCGCTCACCCAGCTCACTCTCCGCGACCTGCCCGGCATCGGCGCTCAAACTGAGAAGCACCTCAACGACAAAGGCATCCGCACCATGCACGATCTGCTGGCAATGGAGTCCGAGCAGTCCGGCCAGCTTTGGGGCTCGGTCTGGGGCGAGCGCCTCTGGCACTGGCTCCACGGCGAAGACTTCGACATGGCTGAGACCGAGCACCTCAAGTCCATCAGCCATTCCCATGTGCTGGCCCCGGACATGCGCACCGCGGAGAAGGCCTGGGCTGTGGCTCATAAGCTGCTCCACAAAGCCGCCATGCGCCTGCGCTCCAACGGCCTCTGGGCCGGCAATATCGGGCTCGCCGTGGGTTTTGCCGTACCCCGGGAGCAGCATGCGCCCGTCAGCCGTTTCGGCGTGCCCACGCGCGGCTGGCACGGCGACCTGCGCCTCAGCGAGTGCCAGGACAATCAAACCCTCATCGCCGCGCTCAGCCGTCTATGGGCCGGCCGTCCCGCCGGGCCGGAGTTCGACCAGCCCTACTTTGTCGGCGTTCAACTCACCGCCCTCGTCCCCGACCGCCTTCACTCGCTCAATCTATTCGACACCCTGGACGGCGCGCAGAGCCGCACCCGCCTCATGGCGGCCATGGATGAGCTGAATCACAAGTACGGCCTCAGCGCCCTGGCTCCCGCCACCATGCTCACCGCGTTCAAGGCCGCCCCCACCCGCATCGCCTTCCACAACATCCCCGACCTCTTCTAACCAACCCATCGCAAATAGATCCCAGTTCATCTAACACGCACCCAGGGCTGGGTGCCTCAGGTCTCGATTTTCACCGGGGTCCCCGCGGATACCCGGCTTACCGCAAGCGATAGCCATATCCCCTGCGTGAAGAGTGTTTCCTGAGGCAGTTCACCGGGCAGGCAAACATCTCCCTCTTGCCTTGCATAGAATTAACTCCCCTTGGCGCACAATTGGTAATGGAGGAAGAGCGCAGTCCCGCCCAATCCTCTCCCAACTTTGACAGGCCTCCCAAATAAAAAATCTCCGTTTTTGACTGTGAAACTGTGAAGCCCGCCTAACCCCCGCATTTTCAATCAATTCCGCTCGCCATCTTCACAGAATCACAGAAACTGTGAAACCGCGAAACTGTGAAACTGTGAAGCTGTGAAGCTCTGCTGCGCCCCCGGCCCTTCCCGTACCGCCGCCCGCATCCACCCCGCCTGAACTTTTTCTTTCCCTGCGCGTAACTCTTGCATCCCCTCCCGCAACTTTCTGCGGATAAGAGAGTAGAAGCGCCCCATGGCCCGTGACTGGCAGCCGCAATTTGAACGACTCGTAGACGAGCACCAGTCCATGGTGTTTTCGCTCGCCATGCGCATGACCGGCGATCGTGGCCTGGCCGAGGAAATCGCCCAGGATGTCTTTCTGGAACTGGACAGGCACATGGACAAGATCGAATCGCCGCAGCACGCATGTTTCTGGCTTCGCCGCGTGGCCATGAGCCGTTCAGCAGATGCGTTGCGCCGTCGCCGGGTACGTGGGGTGGACCTGTGGGTGGAGATCGAAGAAGATTACGGCGCGCGCCCTGAGGAGAAATCTTCTCCATTGGGAGCTCGCCTGGAAGGCCTGCTCGTTACCTTGCCCCAGCCGCAGCGCGCGGCCCTGGTGCTCCGCTACCAGGAGGATCTGACACCGGAGGAGATTGCGGCCACGCTGGATGCGCCGCTGGCCACGGTAAAGAGTCACCTGCAGCGGGGCCTGAAATTGTTGCGAGCCAAGGCCGCATGCCACTTGAGGGAGTACATTCGTGGAGCCTGAATCGATGGACGACTTTGAAATCGAATTGCGCCAGGCATTGGAACGGCGGCCCGCGCCGCCCGGCTTGAAGCACAGATTGATGGAGCGCAGGCGTTGGCGCCGCACGCAACACCAGCGTGGTCACGCTGTGCTGTGGCAGCGCTTGGCGGCTTCAGTCGCGTTGGCCTGCGCTCTGGGCGGCGGATTGGCATGGCGTCATCAGCAAGAACAACGCCAGGGCGAAGCGGCCCGCCAACAGGTTCTTACTGCGCTGCGTGTTACCAGTCACGCCCTCAACAAAGTGAATGAGCGGCTCGCTTCACATGGCCGCGCCGATCAGGAGTAAGGAGCCCAGGATGAAGAAACGAATTGCAATTTTCGTGTTGGGAGCAGCCACGCTCGCTGCGCCGATGCTGGCACAGACCTCGCCGTTGCCGCTGCCTTCGCCTGTCGAGAAAGAACTGGCAGCGCGCGCCTCCAACGTCACTGAGGTCACGCTGGGCAAGAACATGCTCGGATTTGCCGCCAAGTTTATGAATGGCAAAGATAAGGACGAAGCCAACACCCGCCAACTCATCCAGGGGCTCGATGGCATCTACGTTCGCGAGTACGAGTTCGACAAGGAAGGCCAGTACTCGATGGAGCAGATCGAGCAACTGCGCAAGTATTTCGAAACTAGCGAGTGGTCGCCCATCGTGCGCGAGCGCGAGCGCAGGACCGGCGAAACCACTGACGTGATGGTCAAGCTGGTGAACGGCGAAACTCGCGGCATGTTCATTCTGTCGGCTGAGCCCAAGGAGTTGAGCATCGTGCTGATCCTCGGCCCCATCCGCATGGATGAGCTGGGCAAGCTCAAGGGCCTTGGCGGTCTGGGCGCGCTGGGTGATGTGGAGAAGAACACACAAGGCAAGGCCAAGGACAAAGAGAAAGACAAGAAGGGCGGCGACCAATGAGAAGGCTTATCTGGATCCCGATCTGCTTTGTAGCTTTGCTGATTCCCGTTGTGGTGCTGGCCGGCAATGGCGAGGGCGGCTTTGACGGCGTTGTCAACTCCATTGAGACGCGCTACCACGCGCACGCCACGCGCATTCCCTTGCTCGGCCTCATCAGCATCATCTCGCGCAAAGCAACGCATGACGGCGTCAGTGGTATCCATGTGGCGGAGTTCGACAATTTCTCCGCATCGGTAGACGGTGATGAACTCAATCGCATGGTCGAAGAGAAGCTGGGCCAGGGCTGGGAGCGCGTGATTCGCGAAACCAGCCGCAACGGCAACGAGCAGACGCTGATCTTCATGCATCCTGAAGGCAATCGCGTGGGTTTGTTTGTCCTTGATCTCGACGGGCATGAGTTGGACGTTGTCCAGGTCTCGGTTGACCCCGACCACCTGAGCCAGAGCATCGGTCACTACGAACATCACCACGAAAACGATCGCGACGGCGACGAGTCAGACTAACCCGCACCAAACTCTCCATATCCTGATCGCTTGAGGCTGGCTACACTGGGGTCAGCATGGCCAGCCTCACTCCCGCGCCCACATCCAGCTATCGCGGCAGGCTCGCGCCTTCGCCCACGGGCTACCTGCACGTGGGCCACGCGCGCACATTCTTCGCGGCCTGGCAGCGGTCGCGCAACGCGGGCGGGACGCTGGTATTGCGCATGGAAGACCTGGACCCCGACCGCAGCCTTGCCGAATACGCTGAGGCCGCCCTTGAAGACCTGCGTTGGCTCGGCATCCGCTGGCACGAGGGGCCAGACAAAGGCGGTCCGTTTGCACCCTATGCGCAGAGCAGGCGGCACGCGGTCTATCTGGCCGAATGGCGCAGGCTCCTCGCGGGCGGCTTCATCTATCCCTGCCGCTGCTCACGCAAAGATCTGGCCGCCGCTCTCAGCGCGCCACACGAGAGTGCGCACGGCAAACTGGAACCGCTCGACGATGAACCCATCTATCCCGGCACCTGCCGCCCCAAGGCGGGTGAATCACCGGCACCGTCCCACTCCGCCGCAATCGATCTCGAAAATCCCGGCACCTCGAATTGGCGATTTCGCGTCGTTGACGGCGAAGTGATTGAGTTTGACGACCTGAACCTGGGCCCACAGCGCTTTCAGGCCGGCGTGGATTTTGGCGATTTCGTGGTGTGGCGGCGCGACGGCGTTCCCAGTTACCAGCTTGCCTGCGTGGCCGACGACGCGGCCATGGGCATCACGGAGGTGGTGCGCGGGGCTGATCTGCTCAAGTCCACCGCTCGCCAGATCCTGCTCAACCGCGCGCTGGGTTTCGCCAATCCATCATGGTTCCACTGCAGTTTGGTTGTAGACCACAATGGCCGCCGCCTGGCCAAGCGTCACGACGCGCTGAGCCTCCGCGCCCTGCGCCAACGCGGCCTCACGCCTATGAACATCCTCTCGGCGGAGCTGCCGGTGGAGAAGTAAAGGCTTCTAGTTTTTCGTGGGAACTGGGGGATCCAAATGAATGGGTGCGCGTTGGAGCGCACCCTTTTGTGTCAGCGGTGCCGGATGAATGTACCGTCCTGCAATTCGCTCATGGCTTGGTGCAGTTCAGCTTGGGTGTTCATCACGATGGGGCCGTACCACGCCACCGGCTCCTCAAGCGGCTTGCCAGATACCAGCAGAAAGCGTATGCCCTTGGGGCCGGCCTGGACCACGATTTCGTCTCCGCGGTCGAAAAGCACAAGCGAGTGGTTTTTCGCGTCGTACTCCGGGGTTGCGTTGGGGTCCACGGCCGACTCGGCGAGCACCGGTTGAGGCTCTGAGGCGTCACGGAACGTCCCCGCGCCGGCAAAGACGTAAGCGAATGCATTGCGCGTGGTCTCCACCTGGATGCGGCGGCGCTGGTTGGGCGGCACCGAGATGTCCACGTAGCTGGGATCGGCAGCTACGCCCTCCACTGGTCCTCGCTTACCCCAGAACTCCCCGCAGATAATGCGGGCCCGGGTGCCGTCGTCCTCGGTCACTTCGGGGATGGCGCCGGACGGGATGTCCTGGTAGCGCGGGTCGGTCATCTTCAACGAAGCGGGCAGGTTGGCCCACAACTGGAAGCCGTGCATGCGGCCATTGGCATCGCCCTTCGGCATCTCCTGGTGAAGGATACCGCTGCCCGCCGTCATCCACTGGACATCGCCCGCGGTCATACGGCCTTTGTTTCCCAGGCTGTCGCCGTGAGCTACCTCGCCCGCCAGCACATAGGTGATGGTTTCAATTCCCCGGTGGGGATGCCAGGGGAATCCGGCCAGGTAGTCGGCGGGGTTTTCGTTGCGAAAGTCGTCCAGCAGGAGAAAGGGATCGAACTCCTTTGTCTTGCCGAACCCGAAGGCGCGCTGCAACTTCACGCCTGCGCCTTCGATGGTGGGCTTGGTTTCGAGTATCTGCTTGACGGGGCGAAGCGACATGGTGGACCTCCTGACATGCTCCACATTAAGAGATGCGCGAGCGTGATATTTGTTGCAACAGGTAATCAGCCCGGCGCAGGCTCAAGCTTTGATGAACTGCACATCCAAAGTGATGGTGACTTCCTCGCCTACGAGCACGCCGCCGGTCTCCAATGCGGAGTTCCAGGTAAGGCCGAAGTCCTTTCGATTGATCTTGGCAGTAGCCGACAATCCGACACGGATGTTGCCCCAAGGATCCTTGGCGGGTGCGCTTGGTCCTTCCACGGCAAAGGTCGCGGTGCGGGTGACGCCGTGCAGGGTAAGTTCGCCGGTAACGGCCACTTCGCCGGGTGCATCCTGATGCACGGCAACGGACTTGAAGGTGAAGGTGGGGAACTTTTCGGCGTCGAAGAAGTCGGCGCTCTTGAGGTGGCCGTCTCGCTGCGGGTCGCCCGTGCTGATGGTAGCTACGTCGATAGCAGCCTCGACACTGGAGGCGGTGAGGTCAGCTTCGTTGAGGCTCAGCAAGCCGCTGAGGCCGCTGAACTTACCTTTCACGTTGGAGATCATCATGTGCTTCACCTTGAACTCGGCGGCAGAGTGGGCCGGATCGATCTTCCAGGTGGTCAGGGCGGCAGGGGTGGTGCTGGCAGTAGACATTTGTATTGCTCCTTTCAACTGTTTGGATGCGCCAGATAGATATTCGTTGCAACAAGTAACTCGCCAGGCAACGGCTGGGGGTAAGGACCAGAGATCAGAGGGACTCTCTACCTGTGAGAACTGCCTAGAGTCCGGCGCGAGAATCTGTCTCCGCGAACGATTGTCCTATTCGTCCCGCAGCGTGCGCGCCGGGTCAATGCGAGCAATTCTCAGCACTGGAATTGACGAAGCCAGCAACGTAACGGAGGCAAGCGCCAGCACTACCGACACAATCGTCGGCGCATCGTAGACGCTTATCCCATAGAGCACACTATGCATTACGCGTAGCACTGCCGTGCAGAGGACTAAACCGAGGATGAGTCCATACGCCGATGCGCGGACTCCCGAGCCTGCAACGTGGACCATGGTTTGGCGGACACTGGAGCCGAGGGCAATGCGAATGCCGATTTCGCGCGTTCGCTGCGCCACCATCCCGGACACCAGCGCGAAGATTCCCACTGCGCTCAGCAGCAGGGCCAGGCCGGCCATGGCGCTGAGCAGGGCTACCTCGATGCGCTGCGTCGAGAGGGTCTGGGCCATCAGATCGCTCATTCCGTAAAAGCCTGAAAACGGCAGACCGGGATCGGCGCTAGCCAGCGCGCGCTGCATCTGTGCGGTCAACCCCTCCACCGGCCCGGCGGTACGCACGATCCAACTGGGCTGGAACCAGGTATGCACCAGCGCGAGGACTTCCGGTTGGGTCATTTGAGCTGCGGGAATGTACATGGTTTCTTCGCTCATGAGCGGGGCGGTTGGATTGAGCCTCGACGAAAGCTGAACATCCGATACAACGCCCACGATGACCACACCCTTGTTCAACGTGCTGCCGACGGGATTGGCTCCGGGAAAGAACTTCCGCGCAAATGTCCGGTTGATGATTGCCACCTGCTGCTTGTCCGGGCCGTCCGTATTGGTAAAGGCGCGACCCGCCAGCAGCGGAATTTGCAAAGTAGCGAAGTAGCCGGGCGTGACGTACACCACATCGGTTCCGGCCTGTTGTCCGGCTTCCGGCCCGTTCTGAATTGTGACCCCGTTGTTCAATGCGAGTTCATATGGCAGCGACAAGCCAACCGCAGCGCTTTTGACGCCAGGAATGCGCTGCATGGCGGTGGTACTGTCGTCGAGCAGCTTTCGGAACGCCGCGGGATCGTGATAGCGCGCATCATCCAATGAAGCCTTGGCCGTCATCACCCCAGAGGGATTGAATCCCGGCTGCAAGGTCTGCAAATGGATCAGAGTCCGGATGAGCAAGCCGCTGCCGGCCAACAGAACCACGGTCAACGCTACTTCGCCGGCAATCAGCATTTGCCGCAGGCGCAGCCGTTCTCCGCTCGCCACGGTCCGGCTGGCCATCGACGAGCGCAAATTGACCTTGCGGACGGCGAGCGCGGGCAACATGCCGAACAGCACACTTGTGAGCACTGAGACAACCAATGTGAAGACCAGCACGCGGCCGTCGAGCGGCACGCCGGCCACCGGGAGATAATCTTCAGGGAGCAGCGACAACAACCCGCGAAGAGCAAGAAATCCTACTCCCACTCCGGCCGCGCCGCCTACAGCGGCCAACAACAGGTTCTCCACCCAGAACTGTTTTTGAATCTGCCAGCGCGAAGCTCCCAGAGCCAGCCGCGTGGCGACCTCCGGCACCCGGCGTGTCATGCGCACCAGCGTCAGGCCGGCCAGGTTGGCGCAGGCGATGAGGAGGATGAAACCGGCCGCCAGCATCAGCGTCAATGCTTTCGGGCGCAGCTCGGCGGTCTCGCCTTTTTGCAACGGCACGGAATAATAGGTCACTCGCGCGCCGGAGTGGCTGGCTGCAGAGCGGGCGGCGCGGAAGGCCCAGGCGCGGTTGATCTCCGCGTCCGCCTGTTGCCACGTGGCGCTGTCGCGGAGGCGCGTGATGACGTCAAAGTTGGTCCCGCCGCCCTCGCCCTCGCGGCTCGGTTGGAGAGCTGTGTAAAGATCGGCGCTCAGTGGGGTGGTAGCTCCTTCCGGCAGCACGCCGATCACGGTATAGGGTTCACCCTTGAGCCGGATCGTCCGGCCGATCAGGGTCGGGTTGCCTCCGAAGGTGGTGTGCCACAGCCCGTAGCTGAGGATAGCGACTTTTGGTCCGTTCGGTCTGTCCTCGGTCTCCGAAAGGTTACGCCCAATGGTGGGCTGGATCGCCAGCACGTCGAAGTAGTGCGCGGAGATACGCGCCGCGTGGACGTACTGCCCGCGCTCGCCGGCCTGAAGATTTACGCCGGACGCGCTTCCGCCGGAGACAGCCGAAAGCAGCGACGGAACGTTATCGCGCAGCAGTTCCCATTGCACTCCATCAATGTCGCGGCGTCCGGCCGAGGACTCCGTGCCCTGAATTTGCTCGAAGATGGCCCCCATGCGTTCTGGATGCGCGTAAGGCGGGCTCTTCAGCATGAGCGCGTTCACGATGGAGAAGATCGCAGTGTTCGCGCCGATGGCGAGTGCCAGTGTGAAGACCACCGTCGCGGTGAAGCCGGGATTGCGGCGTAACTGCCGCATCGAGAATTTGAGATTCTGCGTGAATGTCCCCACTGGACAGCATCCTTTCAAGTGCAAGGTCCACGCCCGTGATCTGGGTGCTGCTCAGACGCTTGCAGGATGTCGGACGGCTGAGCGCGAACCGAGTGGAACTTCAGAAAGGTGGTTCCTGAACCTGACACATCAGCATTCCAACTGCCAAAGCCGGAGATTCGGAAACCTCAATGAATCGTTGCGATAGGACTACCGAGGTGCCGCATCGCGAGCCTGCGCGGTGTCCAATTCCGAAAACCGGTGTACGCAAACGGACAGTGACACTGTTCCTCGCGTTTATGGCATCTGGCAGACGCGGCGAAAAAATGCAAATTGTCCCCGGTACTGGCTTCGCATTACTGGCCCTTGACGTAGTCGCTGTCCCACTCGCCACGGGCACGCAGCTGGGCGATTTCGTTGCAGGCCATCTCCTGGGCGCGCAGGTAGTCTGGCTTGACCACGCGGTTCAACGGCATCTTGCCGGGTTCGAGAATGATCCAATGACGGGGCCGCATATAAGTGGGCAGCCGACGCACGTGGCGATCGAGTTCTTTGGGGCTTAATTCGATTCCAGGTCTCTTCTCCACCACGGCCACCACGGCTTCCGCAACAACCTCATGCGCTACTCCGACTACCACGCAATTGGCCACCTTCTCTGAAAGGGCACAGATGTGGTTCTCCACGTCACCGGGGAAGATCTGGTAGCCAAGCGACTTGATTACCCACTTCTCCCGGCCGCTCAGATGTAATCCTACGTCATCCTTGTATCCCAGATCGCCGGTATATAAGAAGCCATCGCACGAGATCGTTTTAGCGGTGGCGACAGGATCGTTGACATAGCCAAGAAAGGTCTGCGGCCCGCGAAAGCACACATGGCCAATCGTGCCGGAGGGTAGTTCATCGCCGGCATTGCCATCGTCGCGCATGGGTTGGCGAATGGAGCACGGGTAGATGGGCATGTCCTGGCCAAGCCCGGCGAGAAGTGTCTTCCGTGCGGCCGCACCTGCCCGTATATAAGTGCAGAAACCGGAAGCCTCGGTGAGCCCCAGCCCAGTGCCGATCAAGGGAGCCATGGAGGCGACTCGGTCTACAAAGGACTGCGAAACGGCATTGCCTCCAAAGGCGACAAACTTGAGGCTGGAGAGGTCGTAGCGGTCATAGTCTTTCAGCATCCACTCAAGGTTGAACATGGCCGGAATCTGGGCCAGGATCTCTACTTGATGTTGTGAAATTGCACGCAACGTACGGCTGGCATCGAAGACCTCGAGGAGAACAACCGAGCCACCTCCGAAGAGCATGCTCATTGTCATCTCGCTCTGGCTGGCGACGTGCGAAGGAGGGAGATGGACCAAGATGCGCAAGCCGCGGTCTCCACCTAGAAGTCCACCGCTCAGGCACATGTTCTGCACGGTAATGTTGCGGTGCGAAAGCAAGGCCGGCTTGGGAGAACCTGTGGAACCGGTGGTAAAGATGACCAGTGCGCCATCCTCTTCAGTGAGGGTAGAGGCGACATGTGCCAGGGCCGCAGAGTCAGCATCGGTCGGGAGAGCTGCATCCGTTAGGGAACGGAATGCGGGCTCGGCAAGGGAAGCATAAGAGCGTGTGCCTGGGATGGCGTCAGCCGAGTCGACCGCGATGGAATGTTGGATCCACGGGCACTGCGTCTGCACTGCGCGCCACATTTCGCGAAGGTCGAAGGGAGGATTCAGGCCCAGGCAGACAAATCCGCGCGGACGAAGCATTTCCAGGGCTCGAATCACCTCGGCGGAGGATAGGCGCAGATCGATCGGAGCGACAATCACTCCGATTTTGAAACAAGCATATTCCAGCAAGACGTGATCCACAGACATGGGCAACAAGGTGACGAGGTAGTCGCCTCTGCTGAAGCCAAGGTGCAACAACTCGATGGCCAATACTGTCGTGAAACGGTCGAACTCGCTCCATGTGACTTTACGGCTGCCGTCTGCACTGAGAAGGGCGAGAGCGCCGGGTTTTTCCTTGGCCCACCTGGCCACCACATGATGCAAGAAATGGCGATCGGCAAAGTCTGTCTCGTAGTCGTCGAGGGTAAATTGAGGGGTTGGCGTTGGCTTACTCATGCAACGTCAAGAAGAACATCTGTAGCGAAACACGTCAACGGCGGAGCAAAACTGAATCAGTAAGTGAACACGTCAAGGCGCGCCGGATTGATATGATTCGGACCAGTATTTGACGAAGCTGAAGAACAGTACTGGCTTCTGGGGTTCGCAGCTCATCTGTGTACGGCAAGGAGATGAGCAATTGGACCAGGTGCTGCTGGAGATGTCGGCAAGTTGGATCGCAACCTTGGCCGCAGTGTAGAGAGTGCCATTAAATCAGATTGAGGAATGCAGGATGGCTACAACCATAGATCGTCCGGCAACGAGGATTTCATCATTTCTATACGTCATTACCGGGGTGACAGCCATTGCCGGTTTCCTCTACGGCTACGACACGGGAATCATCTCGGGCGCGTTGTTGCCGATTTCGAGCGAGTTTCACCTGGGACACCGGATGCAGGAGATTGTGGCTTCCTCGATCCTGGTGGGCGCGGTGATCGGCGCCCTGAGCTGCGGGACGATTTCAGAGCGCATCGGCAGAAAGCGAACCATCATGACGGTGGCCTGCGTGTTCTGCGCCGGGTCGCTGGCTTCGAGTCTCGCGCCCAGTCCTCTACTGCTTGCGCTAGCGCGTATTCTCCTGGGCTTTGCCGTGGGCGGATCATCGCAGGTAACACCGATGTACATCGCCGAGCTGGCGCCTCCGAGCCGGCGTGGACGGCTGGTCATCTCGTTCAATCTATCGATCGGTATCGGCATCCTGGTGGCCAACATTGTGGGCTTCACACTGCAGGATGTGTGGAGTTGGCGGTGGATGATCGTGGCCGCAGTTCTGCCCGCGATTGTCCTTCTGCTCTGCATGTTGCGGCTGCCGGAGAGCCCGCGCTGGCTGGCGGAGAACGTGTCGATCGAAAAGGCGCGCTCGGTCCTGAAGCAGGTTCGTGACAACGAATCGGATGTGAATTTCGAATTGGATGAGATCCGGCAGGTGGTCGCGGAGGGTGGTAGTGGGAAAAAAGCAAGCTGGAGCATGCTGCTGGAGCCATGGCTTCGCCCCGCCGCCGTGGCCGCGTTTGGCGTGGCGGCTTTCACGCAACTCAGTGGACTGGAAACCATGATTTACTACACTCCGACGGTGCTGTCGGGGGCGGGATTCGGCAAGTCGGCGGCACTGTTGGCCAGCCTGAGCGTATCCATCGTGTTTGTAACCATGACGGCTATTGGCCGCCACATTGTGGACCGAGTAGGGCGCAGAAGGCTGACGCTGGTGATGGTGCCGGGCACCGTGGTTAGCCTGGTGGTCCTGGGAAGCATGTTCCGCATGGGCATGGCCAGGACGCAATCGGGATCGTGGCTGCTGGTGGCCTGCCTGCTGGTCTACATGGTCTTCAACGCCGGGGGCGTCCAGGTGATCGGTTGGCTGATGGGCTCTGAGATGTTCCCGCTGGCGATTCGCGGCAAGGCCAGCAGCATTCACGCGGCTACGCTGTGGGGCTCAAACCTGATCATTACCTCCACCGCCCTGAGCATGGTCAGCCTGCTGGGAACTGGGGGTGCCATGTGGGTCTATGCGGGGCTGAACCTCCTCGGCTTCCTCTTCGTCTGGCGCTTTGTCCCGGAGACCACCGGGCATAGCCTGGAAGACATAGAAAACCATCTGCGCGCAGGCAAGTTCATGTCGTTGCGGATGAAGAAACCGGGAGTGGAACAAGCATTTACAAGCCCGTTATGAGCGAACTTGGCAAAGCGCTTCTCGGCATAGGGCTGCTCCTGGTCCTCATCGGAGCAGTGTTAATGCTGGCGGGACGAATCGGCATCCCTCTGGGCCGCTTGCCCGGCGATATTGCGTATAGAGGCAGGCATGCGTCGGTCTTCATACCTCTTGGCACTTGCCTCCTGATCAGCATCCTGCTGTCCGCGCTCCTTTACCTTGTGTCTTGGTTTCGCCGCTAGCGTCCTGTCTCTGCCTCGACAGGGAATAAGGCCTACTCGCACCCACTTCCGGCTATGGCGCAAGGGCATGCGAATGGCCCTATTTGACGGTACCAATGTGGTTTGCGTCGGCGACGCCGGGCGTTCCGATGTGTTATCGTCCCTGCGTCGCGCAAAGTACATCTTTTCGCCTTCTGAAAGAGGGATGATCGTCTCCGAAACGGAGGAGCGAGATAAGCCGGCGCGCGAATTTAAAAGGGAGACATACATGGAACTGGGATCGAAGAGATTGATCTGGTTGGGGCTGGCGATATTGCTGAGCGCGGGCGTGGCCGGTGCGCAGAGCAAACCCGATCCGCTCAAGAGCGGATTTGAAAATCCGCCATCGAGCGCGCATCCGCGGGTTTGGTGGCACTGGATGAACGGCAACATCACCAAGGAAGGCATCAAGCTGGACGAGGAGTGGATGCACCGGGTGGGGGTGGCCGGATTTCAGAACTTCGATGCGGCTTTGGAAACGCCGCAGGTGGTGCCCAAGCGCCTGGTGTATATGACGCCGGAGTGGAAGGACGCGTTCAAGTACGCGACCACACTGGCTGATCAGCTAGGCCTGGAAGAGGCCATCGCTGGCTCTCCGGGCTGGAGCGAGTCGGGCGGCCCGTGGGTGCCGGCAGCCGAGGGAATGAAGAAGTATGTGTGGAGCGAGACCCTGGTGGAAGGCGGCAAGCCCTTCACCGGAACGCTGGCGCATCCCCCGTCGAATACCGGGGAATTCCAGAGCATGAACATCCACGATGTGATCGCAGCCCCCGCGGGTTCGGCGGCGATTCCCTCGTTCTACGCCGATTCTGTGGTAGTGGCCTACCGCAGGCCCGCAGGCGACGTGTCCTTCGCATCGCTGCAGGCGAAGATCACGGCCAGTGCGGGTTCGCCGGACTTTGCAATGCTGACGGACGGTGATCTGGAGAAAACGACCAAACTGCCCATTCCGGCCGAGGGCGCAAGCGTCTGGATTCAGTACGAGTTTCCGGCGGCGCAAACAATCCGCTCAATAACCATTTCCTCGCAGGATCCCGATGGGCCCGCTGCGCTATTGGCGGGCATCATCGCTCCGCAGAAAACACTCGAAGCCAGCGAAGATGGGCAAAACTTCCACCTGGTGACCTTCCTGAAAGGCGAGGGCGCGCCGCAGGACACAATCTCGTTCCCCGCCGTCACGGCCCGGTATTTCCGCGTGGTGTTCAAGCGCAATCCGCCGCCTCCGTTGCCGGACTGGGCCAAGGACGTTGATCCCAACTCGCCTGATATGAAGAAGGGCCCGCCGGCCGACTATCTGATTTCCGAGCTGGAACTTCACTCCGGCGCGCGCGTGAACCGGTTTGAGGACAAGGCCGCATTTACCACTGAATCGAACAACTATCCGCTGGCGACGCCCACAATAGCCGCGACGGATGCCGTAGCAAAAGCCGATGTGATCGACTTGACGGCGAAGATGCATCCGGATGGAACGCTGGACTGGACGCCTCCGGCCGGCGACTGGGTCGTGCTTCGTTTCGGCTACTCCCTGCTGGGAATCACGAATCATCCGGCGACTGCCGAAGCAACGGGCCTCGAAGTCGACAAGTTGGATAGAGCTTTCGTGAAGAAATACATGGAGACCTTCCTGGACAGCTACAAGAATACGGTGGGTCCCGAAATGATGGGCAAGCGGGGACTCCGCTACATCATCAACGATAGCTGGGAAGCCGGGACACAAAACTGGACCGATCACATGATCGACCAATTCAAGCGGCTGCGCGGGTATGATCCGCTGCCCTGGATGCCGGTTCTTGCCGGCCGCGTAGTAGAGAGCGCCGAAGCCAGCGACCGGTTCCTGTGGGACTTCCGCAAAACCATTGCCGATCTGGTGGCCGATGAGCACTACGGTCAGTTGGAAGCGACAATTCACGAGCGCGGCATGGCCCATTATGGCGAATCACACGAAGGGGGCCGCGCCCTGATTGCCGATGGGATGGAAGTGAAGAAGTTCAACGAGATTCCCATGAGCGCGATCTGGACGCAGACCCTGGACCCGACTAAGGACAAGGAAACGTTCGGCTACAACGCAGACGATCGTGAATCCGCATCGGTGGCCCATATCTACGGGCAGAACCTGGCCGCAGCTGAGTCACTGACCACCTGCGACTCAACGTATGCCTGGGCGTGGTCGCCGCAAACGCTGAAACCGACTGCCGATCAGGAGCTACTAAACGGCATCAACCGCTTCGTCATTCACGAGTCGGCCCATCAGCCGCTGGTGGACAAGGCTCCGGGAATGACACTGGGCCCCTGCGGCCAGTGGTTCAACCGCAACGAAACGTGGGCGGAGCAGGCTGGTCCGTGGGTGGACTACATTTCGCGCAGCAGTTACATGCTGCAACAAGGGCACTTCGGCGCGGACCTGATCTACTTTTACGGCGAGGATTCAAACCTGACCGCGATCTTTGCCGAGAAGTCACCGGACATCCCGGCGGGCTACGGATTTGACTACATCAATGCCGATGGGCTGATTCACGTGCTGAGCGTGAAGGCGGGCCGCATCGAATCGTCCGGCGGGATGAGTTATCGCCTGCTTGGACTCGATCCGTATAGCCGGCACATGTCACTGCCGGTGCTGCGCGCAATTCACAAGCTGGTATCCGAGGGCGCGACGCTTGCCGGTCCCAAACCCTTCGACGATCCGAGCCTGGCCGATGACCAGGCGGAGTTCAACAAGCTGAACGATGAGTTGTTCGGTGATGGGACAGGGATACATAAGGTCGGCCAGGGCACGGTGTATGCAGGACAGGATCTCAAGGACGTCTTCGCCGCGCTCGATCTGAAACCCGACTTCGACTATGCAAAGCCGGAGACCGACAACCGGCTGCTCTTTGTTCATCGCAAGCTGGCCGATGCCGACCTCTACTTTGTGGACAATCGCGGTGCGAGCGAAGTAAACGTAGATGCGACATTCCGTGTCGCCGGCAAGGCCGCGGAACTGTGGCACCCCGAGACCGGCAAGTCAGAGCCCGCGTCGTTCAAGATCGCCGATGGACGCACGACGGTACCTATGCACCTTGAACCCTGGGGCACGGTGTTCGTAGTGTTCCAGAAGGCGACCAAGGAAACTGAGCGCACCTTGCCGAAGCCGACTGAGAAGGAGTTGGCGACGGTGGACGGCGCATGGAAGGTAAGCTTCCAGCCCGGCCGCGGAGCGCCCGCGACGGCGACACTGGATTCGCTTTCGTCCTGGAGTGACAACTCCGACGCGGGAGTGAAGTATTTCTCCGGACACGGCGAATACACCAAGACGATCGACGCCAAGGCGGAGTGGCTGCACAAGGGCACGCACGTGTGGCTCGACCTGGGCGATGTAAAGAACCTGGCGGAAGTGAAGGTGAACGGCAAGCCGCTGGGCCTGGTGTGGCACGCGCCGTTTCGCGTGGACGTAACCGGAGCATTGAAGCCGGGCGCCAATCAAGTGTCGATCACGGTAACCAATGCGTGGACCAACCGCCTGATCGGCGATGAGCAACCGGGAGCAACCAAATACACCTTTGCCGATGAGAAGCCGTTCAAGGCAACCTCGCCGCTGCTGCCGTCAGGGCTGCTGGGGCCGGTGCGGCTCTATTCGGTGAGCGCGCAATAAGCAATGCGGGGACCGGCCGACACACAAGGCCGGTCACCGCACTGGATTCGTGGGGGGGCGGGGATCATGGGGTTGATTCATGATCTCCGCCCCCTCCGTTTGAACCGCTGCTGCACCGCAAACCCTCCGCCCGCAGCGGCAGACTTCGGCTGAACAGGCGCAGAAGCTTTCCGGCTTTCCACCGCTTCCACATCGGCTGCGTCCCGCCGGCCTTATTCTCAATACAGTTCCTCCCGTGTCCGACTTCTCCCAGACCGTGAAGCAACAGGCCGACATCGTCAAGGTGATCGAGGGATACATTCGGCTGCGCAAGGCGGGCGCGCAAAACTACTCCGGCCTGTGCCCGTTCCACAAGGAAAAGTCGCCGTCCTTCAGCGTGCACGCGGTGCGGCAGTTCTATCACTGCTTCGGTTGTGGCGTGTCGGGAGATGTCTTCAGCTTTGTGGGCAAGATTGAGAATGTAGGCTTCCCCGAAGCAGTGCGGATCGTAGCAGGGAAATGCGGGATTCCGCTGCCCAAGCGAGAGTTCTCGTCGCCTGAGGAGGCCGCCGGAGCGCGGATGCGGGCGAGGCTTCTGGAACTGCATGAGACCGCAACCGCATGGTTTGAGGAGCAGTTGCGCGGGCCGGAGGGGGCGGTGGCGCGCGAGTACCTGGCGGGGCGCGGGCTGACGCCGGAGGGCATCAAGGCATTTCATATCGGTTACGCGCCTGACAGCTTTAATGCGCTGCGCGAACGGCTGAGCGGCATGGCCGACGAGGAGACGCTGCGGGCCAGCGGGCTCTTCAGCTCAAAGGAGCAGGGGGATGGAGGCCTGGGGCCGATTTACGACCGGTTCCGCAAGCGGGTGATGTTCCCCATCGCCAATGAGAGCGGGCGGGTGATTGCCTTTACGGCGCGGGCCCTCGACAGTGGGGACAAGGCCGGCCCCAAGTATATTAATTCGCCGGAGACGCCGCTCTACCAGAAGGGCCAGGTGCTGTTCAACCTGGACAAGGCAAAGACCGCCATCCGCCAGGCGGAATTTGCCCTGCTGGTGGAGGGGCAGATGGACTGCATCAGCGTGTTTCTGCGTGGGATACAGAACGTGATCGCCACCAGCGGCACGGCCTTTACCGAGCAGCAGGTGGCGATTCTGAAACGGCACACCTCGAATGTGGTGGTCAACTTCGACCCCGACGCCGCCGGAGCCAATGCGGCCGAAAAGTCGATTGCGTTGCTGACCGAAGAGGGCTTCAACCTGAAGCTGGTCACGCTTGATGGCGGCCTGGACCCCGACCGATTTATCCGCGAGCGGGGCGTAGAAGCGTATACGGCGGCGGTGCGGGGGGCACGGCGGCAGTCGGACTACCTGATCGAACGCGCCCGTCAGCTTTTCCCCGGTGCCAGCGCGGAGCAGAAGGTAAAGGCCATGAATTACCTGCTGCCGCACATCCGGCGCATCCCGGAGAAGCTGGTGCGCGACCAGTTTGCCGGGGACGCGGCGCAAAAGCTGGGTATTGACTCGTCGGTGCTACGGGAAGAGTTGCGCCAGGCTGCACTGCGCCGGCGTGACCATATCGAAGTGCGGACCGCAACTCTGACGGAGGTGGAGCGGGTGCTGTTGCGAGCCCTGGCCATCAACGATCCGGCAGACGAAGAGGCACGACGCCTGGCGGCAGAAGCCATCAACCGTCAACCTGCATGGTTTGAGTCACTTGGATCGTTCAAAGCATTGCAGGCGCTGGCTGGCCGGGGTAGTCGGGATCCGATGGACGTGGTGGAGGACCCGGCACAACGGGCGCTGTTGGCCGAGGCTCTGCTGGCGGAGACGGAGCCGCCCTCGGCGGGTGCTGTGCGGGGAGCGATTGTCAGCGTGCAGCAGCGGCAGATTGAGAGCAGCCTGCGCGACCTACGGGCCCAGATTGCGGAGGCCGAGCGCCGCGGCGATTTTGCCGAGCTGGCCCTGCTGACGCAACGCAAGCTGGAACTGGACAGGGCGCTGCGGCAGTTGCACCGCAACGATACGGGGACGGCGTAAGCCTACCCTCATCGGCCTCTGGGGAACATTGGATGCTAAGTCTGTTGTTGAGTACCACGGGGCCGATGCGCGCCCTGCCCGCCCGGTCCAAGCCTCTGATTCCTTGCGTCGAATTAGACACTCCGGCGTCTAATTAATTGAGGAACAGAGCGGGCAGAGGAGTGGAGTTTGCCCGGCCCGGTAGCGGCCAGCCAGCAAAATGACCGTCGCGCCCTGGAGTAAGGCGCAGATTTTGCGCTGGCAAAAGCCGTGTAACCTATGGTAATCTATTGATCTCTGTGAGGATGCGCGCCCCTCTGCCCCATCCATGAGCTGCGGCTCGCGGGCGATCCAGGCGAAACCTGAAGCGCTGTCATCCTGCTCCGAGCAACACCCTGAGACCGCTTCTTTTTGCGGGAGACCGCAGGTCCGTGTCTGCGCGCGCAAAGATTTCCGAGATGAAATCTTTTTTAGCGCCACGATCGGACCCCGCACCGGTGCGCGAAACGGTGCATAGATTCATTCGCGCGGCCGCATGACCTGAGGGGAACACATTCCGAGGGCACGGCATTCAAGTCGGCGTGACCATGCGGGAGCGGCGACCGAATATGAGATCGGGCAAGACGCAGCATGGCTGGTCATGCCGAAGAGAGCAGGAGCATATTGGCGATTGAAGAGAAATTCGACCACGAGATAGATGGCCTGATTGAAGTTGGTAAGGAAAAGGGCTACCTGACCTATGGCGACGTGAATGACATGCTGCCGGAAGAGATAAGCTCGGCCGACGATCTGGACGATCTGATCACCACCATCGGCACCCAGGGAATCGATCTGCTGGACGGCCCGAAGTTTGGCCCCGACAAGGAATTCGAAGCGGAAGAGGGCGAGGACGTTGAACTCGATCTGACGCCCGGCACACTGGAAAAGACCAACGACCCGGTGCGGATGTACCTGCGGGAGATGGGCACGGTGCCGCTGCTGACGCGCGAGGGCGAAGTGGAAATCGCCAAGCGCATCGAGCGCGGACAGATGCGGGTGCTGAAAGCGATTTCGCGCTCGTCCATCGTAATTCGCGAGATCGTGGCCCTGGGCGAGGATCTGAAGCGCGGTGTGCGCAATGTGAAAGAGGTCGTGGTCTTCGACGAAGAAGAGCTGACCGAAGAAGTGGTGCAGGTGCGCGTGCGCGCGACGGTGGCACGCATCGACGCGCTGGTGAAGCATCAGAAGCGGATTGCGCAACTGGAAGAAAAACAGGCTACGGGCAAGAGCAGCGCTCGGGAACAGCGCCGTTCGCGGTGGCTGATCGCTCGCGAGAAGGTCTATGTTTCGCGTATTGTGCGCGAACTGCGCTACACGGGGCTGGAGCGCAAGCGCCTGCTGGACAAGGTGAACAAGACCGTAGACACCATGCGCACGCTGGAGCGGCAGATTCGCTCGCTGGANNGCCAGCAAGAGCGAGGAGCTGAAGAAGGAGTACCGGCGGCAGCAGAAGAATTGCCGGGCGGACCTGGAAAAGATCGAGGGCGACGCGGGGGTGTTGATCGCGGAGCTGAAGCGCACGCAGCGCGAGATGATCCAGGGCGACATGGATGCCGAGCAGGCCAAGCGGGAGCTGATCGAGGCTAACCTTCGTTTGGTAGTTTCGATCGCCAAGAAGTACACCAACCGCGGGCTGCAGTTTCTGGACCTGATTCAGGAAGGCAA
>PLSM01000021.1 GCA_003165075.1 Acidobacteriaceae bacterium
TGGCGTCAAGTAAATACCCCTAATTCTCTATTTTGCCAAGTATATTATTGCCTCAAGTAGTACTGACGGTTTCCCCACCACCCGCCCAGAACAACCCGCCCATAACAAGTCTCGCCGCTTCGTCGCAGCGCCATGAACACGAATCACTTTGACCTTGTGGCAGACGCGTCACGCTCGTGGGCTAAATGCTTCTCAAGTTCAGCGATCCGGAGAAGAACGCGCTGCCTGTACATGGTCAGCACAGCCGACCCAAGGACTGCCAGGCTCCGGCGGTCAAGCGGGCGAAAAGAATAGTCCATCCTGACCATTCCGCCGTTTGTCTCCCCAGCAACGCGCTAACGCTATGAGGACACGACCCGAAGGCAAGAAATCGCCCCTACTATTGCGGATGAGAGTAGAGTAGTCGGTACGAGGAAAGCCAAAATGGCAATTCTGGCTTTCTCCAATCTGAAGCGGTCGCGTACCCTTCCGAACTGCTCCCGTGAAGACCGCATCCGGGACGGGTCATTCAAATGTCGGAGGTGAGAAGCATGACCTTTGACCTCGCCACCTTTCTGGAAGAAGCGGGAGTGGGACGAAGAGTCGTCCACTTGCAGCCAAAGCAGGTCTTCTTTTCACAGGGAAGTTCGGCTGACTCTATCTTCTATCTTCAGACGGGCCGCGCAAAACTCACAGTCGTTTCGCCGGGCGGCAAGAAAGCCACGGTCGCGCTTCTCCGTGCCGGGGAGTTCATAGGAGATGAGTCTCTCGCGAGCGTGGGCGGGCTGTACCTGACCACTGCCTCTGCCATTGTCGTTTGTACAGCGCTCCAGATAGCGCGGGAAGAAATGATCCGCGTGATGCACGAGGAGCATTCCCTCTCCGAAATGTACATGAAATTCCTGTTGGCCCGGAGTATGCGAACCCATGCCGACCTTGTCGATCAGCTTTTCAATTCAAGCGAAAAGCGTTTGGCCAGGATTCTCCTGTTGTTTGCCGAATTTGGTGAGCCGGGTAAACCGGAGCCCTTCATCCCTCCCATCACGCAAGATGATTTGGCAGAGATGGTCGGTACCACCCGCTCCCGCGTCAGCTTCTTCATGAATCGCTTTCGCCAGCTCGGCCTTATTGAATACGACGGTCGCATCCGGGTCCATAAGTCGTTGCTCAATGTGATTCTGCACGATCATTTCACCGAGCAAGAACTTCGTGTCAGGGGCGGTGTTAAAGGGACCTCGGTGCATGAGCCTGGCCAGTGATGGGGTGATTGAGATGGAAGACCCTCGGTGCAAGATCGCGGCGGTAAAGACGGAAGACCCTCGGTGCAAGAACCTGCTCAGTGGCGTGGAAATTGAGATGGAAGACTTGCGGTGCATGAGCCTGGCCATTCGCGTGGTGATTGGGATGGAAGACCCCCGGTGCAGGATTGAGGCGGTAAAGACGGAAGACCCTCGGTGCCAGAACCTGCACATGATGTGGTGATTGAAACTTCAAAGAGAGACCTCCCGGTTCGGCCACGCCAGGTTTTCGATCATAGGCGACCAGTCAACGGCAGTCAGTTCCCCTTTAGCACCGCTTGCTACCCCAGCGAAGCAGTGTCGCGTCCAGGGTTCAAGACGGGTAAGCGCTCCAGCAGTTCCGCATCGGTCAGAGCTGCAAGCCAACCGCTATTCGTGCATCGCTATTGGCCGACTGGGTCAGCCTATTCCCGCGACGGGGCATGCACCGCCCTGCGGATGGCATTCGTGATGCTCCGGTCGGATTGTGGCCTACCCGTCAATAACTGGTTAATCAACAGCGTCTCCTGCGGCGGAATTCGATTGAATCCGGTGGCGGATTCCCGGTGAATACAAGTCACCCCATGGGGAGCTTATGTCGAACGGGAGTCCCCAAACCCTCTGTCCATAGGGGTACGGGGGGTTGAACTCCGCGAAGGGTCACTCGGCGGTGTTGGCAGATGGTCAAGATGTCACGCGGTTCGCCAGAGGCGGAAAGCGATCCTTCCGCTGGGCGTCGTCACCGCACCCAAGAAGGGATGTGGCAGCTTCAACTCATGTTGATCTACCGCACGGTCAGTGCGACCGTATCGTTCTCCGACAGCGCGGCGTTCACAAAAAGCGTATCGGGCGTAGTCAAAGGTGCCGTAACCCGCATGGTTGGGGCGCCATGCCTCAAAGCGTGATCAAGTCACGGCCGTCAGCAGGAGTTCCTCCAAACCCTCTGTCCATGCGGGTACGCGAGGATTGAACTCCTTGAGGGGTGCTCGGCGGTGTTGGCAAGGATAACGCGAGCGGCGGAATTCAAAAGCTTCGGCGGCGCTTCAACTAAGAAGCTGGGGTGCCAAAGCGAAAGAAGCGCCCTTCGTCAGACCTTAAAGGCCGGCCGTTACGGCATGTGCATTCGTTTGATGACCTTGATCGAACCCAGCCTGAATCTGACGCACGATTTCACGTTCCTCAGCGGCGTTCACGAATCTCATCTGTTTAGGATCGTACAAGCGGACAGACCAGGGATGCTTCAGGCAGGTCACGGTGGTGACCGTTAGGTCATGGTACCGTTCGTGCGCACGAGTGAATGGCCAACTCCAGTTCACGCTATCTTCCGAGCAGGAACACGCAGTACGTTCGTGAAAGATTCCCAGCACGACATTTCCTAACTGCCGATCAACCCGGATTCCGCCGCATCGACATCGCTGGTCAGCAGGCGGCGCCGAGGGGGTCAATTGAGAGAACGATTATAGTTCAGTTTGCGTTCGGGTGCCATTCCATCAAAGTTGCAGGCTTGAACCAAAAACACCAACAAATCCTGCACCAAACCCTCCCATGCAGCTTCAAGGGTCCAAGAACTCAGGCAGGCGGCGCTCCAACTCCTTTATCTATAGGGGTTCGAGGGCGAACTCCTTGGAGGGGTACTCGGCGGCGCCGGTGATTGTTCCGCTTCGGTGCACTTGCCCCAAGTGCCTTTTCAGACCGGGCATGCAAGAGCCAGATATCACGCTGGGGGTACTCGTCTGCATCGTCGGGGCATCCTGGCCCTTTATGAGGCCGTCCGGAAGATGATTGGCAATCAACAGCGTCGGAACCGGTGACTTCAATGTGGGGCATCCTGCGATTGCCGTAGAATCGGTTCGAGCTAGGCGAGGTTCCAGGATGGCAAATCGATACGGAGAAGCGGCACTGATGGCGGCCCGGGGAAGTTCCGCGGCGGGCGTCGATCCTGTCGCTCGTTGGGAAAACGCAATGCAGATGCTATATCCGACCAGCCCGACGGCACGAAAGAAGGGCGGCCCGCGTGGAGCATTTCTGGGGCTCTGTGAAGAGGGATTGGTGAAGGGAATTCCGGCTGGTCGCTACACAGCGTCTAAAGAAAACAAGGCTTACGCAGTCCGCGCCGCGGAATTACTACGTGAAGGTAAGCAGAGCTGGTCCACGAATTCATTGTGGCGAGCAGTAACTGATGACCTAGAGAAGACGCACAACAGCCAAATGGACGTCGTGCTGGCACTGTGGAAGAACGAACTCATCGTCCGCAATGTGTAACCGAATCTCCAAATGAACGCATCCGGCTGTTTACGGTGCACCGAGTTTTAAGCCCAACCACCATGACCACTCGGTGGCTGATCATGATGTCAGCGTCTCCTAAGGGGTACTACCGCTGCTGGAATCGCTTTCGTAGACTCTTTCGCACATTTTCTTCTGGGGAACTGCAGGATGTTCCGTGGAGGGGGTGGTGCGGCCGTTTTCGGGAAGTCCCGGATGAATCCCTTGATCTGGCCCTGAACCACAACCATGGACAACCATCCCTCCGCTACCAATACTCCGGCCGCGAGGCAGTACTCCTGCGCCTCCATGGAATGCTTCTTGAAAACGCGGCGCAGCACGATCCCATCTCTGATCCCGTCCGCGGCCCAGGCCAGTTGGCACCCAAGTCCCACCAGACCCTCGAAGATGTTGTCGATGTGCTCAGCCCTCTCCGCTGGCACCATCACTACTGTCGTCGCACTCATTGCAGCACCTTCCAGACGGTCAGTGCCTCGATGAGCTGATCTACGTGCTCGGGCGCCAGATAGGCCCGGCAGAGCCCCCCCGTGAGTTCCTGGGTTGGGCAGATCGATCACGCACAGCGGACAGGTTCCATCCTCTTTGGCCACGGACTGGATATCGAAATTCACGTTGGCCTCGACCGTCTCACGGGAAAATTAAGCCACGTCCCTCGACAACCGTTGCCCCCACGGCAAAGTACGACTGGGACGTCCGAGGAACAACGTATGAGTGGCAAGGTTTTGCAGATGGAACCCGCGACGCCGGCCACGCCGCTTCTAGGGAATCTCTGCGCAGGTTCCTATTTTCTTAGCGGTGAAGCAGACGTAGCTGATTTTCCACGTTCTTGATCGAAAATCGCTCGAAATAGCTTCCCGCCAGCTTGTTTTCGCGGTCTCCGAAGACCGTTTTCCGGCATCCAGAGACACTACGCCCCTTGAGGGGCCNNGCCAGCCGGTTGCGGTGTTGGTATAGATTCACCAGGGCGAAGGCAGCACACAGCCACTCGTGGTTCTTCTTCAAACCCCGGTAGCGCACCTTGGTAAATCCGAAGACGCGCTTCAAGATGCGGAACGGATGCTCCACCTTGGCCCTGACTTTGGACTTGGTCTTATTCTTGCGCTTGCCTTCTTCGTCCACATAATTCTTGAACTTGGTCCGGCGGTTGGTCATATCCTGCGCATCGGGAGCGGCCTCATGAATCGCTTCAGTCTGCCCTTGATAGCCCGCATCTCCCCATACCTTCTTCTCTTCGCCGTGCAACAGGTCGGGCAGCATATGCGCATCGGCCACGCTGGCTGCCGTCGTGATCACCGAATGCACGATGACCTCCTTGCTATCCACGCCGATATGCGCCTTGGCTCCGAAATACCACTGCTGTCCCTTCCGGGTCTGATGCATCGCAGGATCGCGCTGGCCGGTGGAGTTCTTCGTCGAACTGGGAGCGTTGATCAACGTTGCATCCACGATGGTTCCAGTGCTGATCCGGATCCCCTTGCTATCCAGATAGAGATTCACCGTATCCAGCATCTTGCCGCATAGCTCGTGCTGCTCCAGCAGATGACGGAAGCGAAGGATCGTGGTCTCGTCGGGGGCCGCAGCCACACCCAGATCGACGCCGGCGAAGCGGCGCAGGGCCGGCGAATCATAGAATGCCTCTTCCATCCCGGGGTCGGAAAGATTGAACCACTGCTGCAAGAAGTAAGTTCGCAGCATGATAGACAGACCCACCGGCTGCCGCCCGTTGCCCGCCTTGGGGTAATAAGGCTCGACAAGCGCCAACAAATCCGACCACGGCACCACCTGCTTCATTTGGTCCAGAAACAACTCTCGCTTGCCCTTACGACCAAACTTCTCAAAACTCGCCTGGGACGCCAGTGTTTGTTGCCGCATCGCGCTCACCCTCTACTTATCATTTTATCCAAGCAGAGTGCAGGGTTGGGACTTGTGCAGAGTCTCCCTAGGTCGGTTTCTTGGGACTAATGGTATCGACGTCGAGAGTGTCGGCAAGCGCATGCAGCGCGAACTCAAACCCCGGAGATGAGGCAATGGTCCAGCCCAGGCGGACAGCGTCCTCAGGCAGGAAGATGGGAACCTGAGAAATGAGGTGCAGGGATTCGAGTTTCGAAGTTCGTTGATTGATGTCGGCGTACCTCAGGTCAAGAAGCTCGCACAGTTTGCTGACCGTGAGCGGTTCACTGTGGCTGAGGGCGATGATAATCCTGAGATCATCCGACTGTAGCAGGACGCCAACCTTGAGGGCAGCAAGAGTCTGTGCGTTCATGAGTTTTCCTCGTGGGGTTCAAACTGGATTCTTCTGGCGAATACTCAGCAGCGACTCTACTTGTGGGCTCGTCGATTTGATCTGCACCGGGGCTTCTTCTTCTGTGGTGCGTGCTTTGCTTCGAACTCTCGCCCGGCGGGACAATCATGGGCCCCGGTTTCTGGTAGGAGGTCGGACTCAGAAATTATGGGGCTGTTGCACAGGACGCACCATCCTACTTTCTCACCAGAGTAGTTGGTCATCGCCTCAAACATCTCGTCTAGGTTATCGGGGACTTCAAGGGGTACCCAATCGTCGTTCATATTGCTCCTTTCGTTTGGATTCCCAATGGGAAGTCAAAAGATACCGACCATCTGACGGTCTTGATCGGTGAATTTACGTGGCATCGTCGTCCTCAACCTTTCCGCCGAAAAAGTCGGCGAACGGCTTGTACCCCATAGATTTCGCCGGCTGTTCAGGAGGCGGGCCCTTCAGAAGAATCTCTTCACCTGAGGCACGCTTAATGACGCTGCCAATGGCACAGCAGACCCAGGCGTACTCACCATTTTTCAGTTTGGTCACTGAACACATATCGTAAGGGAACATAAACCAATGGCACTGGGTACAGCACTCGACGTTGAGTTCGATGAAGTCAGTGCAGGTCAGAATATCTGTATCAGGCTCGGCGTCTCGCAGGAGTTCCTCGAGATGCTCGATTACATCTTGCTCCTCTTTGTCCTCCTCAGCGGGTCGCCTTGTCTTACGAGATCGGGCGGCTCGCATTTCTTTCAGAACGTTCTCGATGATCCCGCCTTTAGTCATTCCGCACCTATTTCCCCTTCAACGTACGGTACGTCTGAGCGCTCCCTTTTTGACCAGTTCTCAAGGGCGAGAGCACGAACCTGCCATTTCTCTGCGTGCTTTGGGTCCGAGGAGATGCCGCTCGACGCGTCCCCATCCGTTTTTGCTTGTATCAAGACCCGATCTTGGGGGCGCTGTCTCCGTCCAGCGAATGTCCTAGCTCTGATGTTGGTCCGCTTGATGCGAGCAACGAATCAGGCACTCTGAATGTGGCGCTCATCGTGATGTCTGCAAATTCCTTGTACCTCTGGACAAGTCGTCGTGCCCAGTCAGAATCCTCTTCAGGAGAGCCGTCGTCCAGCGCGAATACGACCTCAATAAAGCCCCCATCAGTCGTGAATACCTCAATGCCTATGGGGATAATGTGCAGAGGTTCGCACCGGTTGATCACCTCGCCGAAGTCGGCCGGCGAGAAATGATGAATTCCCTGTGCATCAAAACCCGTATTGAGATTCTTCAGGCCGACGAAAATGACCTGATCCATGAATCGATGCTCTGCCTCGAACTTCATGCGCTCTTCTGGGGTCATAGGGCGGAAGAGATCGTCCCACCCATCCATTGCATTCAACTCCTCTGCAGTCGGCTTCGTTCGGTTCTCGTTGATTCTCCTGAGTTGCTCTTCGCGGTGCTCAGGGCAGGCGACCAGCTCGATCGAGCACTCTGAGTGATCTCCTTCTTCCATCGGAACCCGATGCCGGATGCACATGCAGACAGATGGCTCGGTGTCGCCCGCAAGGTGGCGCAGCGCGGTTCCTTCGCAGTCCCATTCATGTCCGTAGACGTCGCACCAGTGCCGATGTGCCATAGCTCTCCTTGAGTTGTTTTGTACGTCGTTGGCTTTCTGCCGCACTTTGACGGATTCTACTGACGCTGAATACTACCCGATTCCAAACAGAAGGTATGTGATCAGCCTCTTGTCTGTAGCCGAGCGATTAACGCCCGCTCGATCGGCTCGTAGAAGCTGTAGAAGTCCTCCGCAGGGTCTTCCATTATGTGGCCATCCCCCAGGTAGAAGCCGGGCTCTTCGGCAGTAGTTGTTGTGGATGGATCGATCATCAAGATGAGCCTGTCTGTCCTGCCGTTCGAGTCATCATTGCCCACCACGGGAACGCGGAAATGGAGGGTGTTCAAGCGGTCGTAAGCTCCGACGGTACCATGCGCAACCGTGATGTACCCGGTTTCGGCAGCATCCTGAGGGTCTGAGGAGAGCCACCAGCGCCTGCCCGCGATATTCAGAACCTTGAGCGTCTCTCGCAAGGTTCTCAGGTCCACTACAAAGCCGAGTTCAACCTCGCTGAAATCAGCAGGCATAATGCTCCTCTCTTTCCACGTCCCCATCTTGCACTCGATCTCGTGAAATTGATCTCGGCCGTCACTCTTTTACCCTTCGCCGAGGGAGGTTCGCAGACCCATTTTGAGCATCCTGAGATTTTCTTTGAGCCAGTCGATTCTGGCGCTCTTGTTCCCATTTCTCTTTGTTAGCGATATTCTCGCGATCCTGGCGATCAAGCTCCCACCCGCAGACGAGCGGCGATGCCGCTGCCGCCGCTAGAACGGCCAGCAGAGGAACGTACCAGCGGATGAAGCAAAGTCCGGTGAGCACACCGATGATGAGAACCACGCGCCAGGGAACGGGCTTGTCGTCTTTATCCTCGGTCAAAATCATCCATGTCACTCCAACGCCAGCGAACGTCATCATCCCAGCGAAAGCGACGCCGAAAATGATCGCGCCGAGTAAAAGAACAACCCCAATAATTCCGGCGAAATTCATGGCAGCTTCGAATAATTCTCCAAGTAATCCCATCGAGAGCCTCAATTCAGGTTGTAAAGATGGGGCGGCCGTCGCTTGTTGTCGGGATCGGTATGACAAGGAATTAAAGGCATTCGGAAACAACAAAGCTTTCCGGCTAGTCGCCCTCTGCCACCCAGAGAGCTAAGATGGCTCTGGCTGCGGCCTCACGCTCCGGTGAGTCCACGGGGTACTTGTCGCGCTCGGTGAACAGTCCGGCCATCTTCCTGTTGTAGGTCGCCATTCTTTGCTCAGCGGCGGTCATAGTCGTGGCGGACTGGTTCTCTTCAGGCATGGGGTACCCCTATATGGCTAATACAAGGTTTTGGCACTTTTGGGGACTGCTGGGCGGCTTTACTTGCGTGATTTAGCCGTTCCCGAGTGAAGATATTCACCAGTTCGACGTCGGAACCGTGGACCGCACGGGCTGCGGCCTGCTCTTCAGCGATCTCTTCTGTGGTACGCTGGCGCAGACTTCGGATGTGCTTCGCTGCCTTCGAATGACCGTGCCCATCGCGATGAAAAGGAAGTAGATTCCTTCGGTTAAGGGTGAACGGGTAGTGCTCGATGCCGCACAGTGAGTCCTTCTCGCCACTGACGCAGAGGCAGTGCTGCGATAATTGGCGCACGAGTCCGCCATGTTTACCGATACCCCTCCTCGAAGCAAAGACCAGCTTGGCTTTCTGGAGAGCGACCGCATCAATATCCTCGACCTGCCACAGGACGCACGACTGCTGCCAGAGATTGCGAAAAATATTGAAGCAGCCATGCAGACGGGCAAGACAACGGAGGTTCGAGCTGCTTGTGCGGAGTTCCTTTCACAAGCCTCTCGCTTCTATCAAGTCCCAAAGTGCGGCGTCCGGGTGCTGACAGCGCGACCGCTTAAAGGCCGTGAATGGGTGACTGAACTGTTCGGCGACTACGACCCTACGACGATGCTCATGCGGCTGTGGATGCGAACTGCGAGGAAGAAAGAAATCACATCGTTTGGGACATTTCTGAGCACGCTGTGCCACGAGTTCTGTCACCACCTCGACTACCATTTGTTCAAGTTCAGAGATTCGTGGCACACGAGAGGATTCTACGAACGCACCGCCGTTCTCTACCATCTGGCGCGAGAGACGCCGTACAAGCGGCTCTTCTGGGCTCCCGTCGCCGGAGGGCGTTTTCGGATTGACTGGCAGAGGACGAAGAGGGGCGGGTGAGGGGCTAGGAGTTCCTTACCGCCCGTACTTGCCCATCAGTTCTCCTTGCGCCAGCACGTGCCCCTTCATCGCCCGTTCCAGTGCATCCCTGTTCGCTCCCGCCCGCAGGTCGAGCTCTGCATCGAGAGCGTACACCTTGAAAAAGTAACGATGGGGCTTTCCCGGAGGCGGACACGGACCGCCGTAGCCGATGCGCCGGAAGTCATTCCTGCCTTGGCGAGTGCCGTCATCGAGGGTCTCGACTTTCGGCACACCGTTCGGTAATCCAGAGTTTTGCGCCGGGATATTCCAGATGAGCCAGTGTGTCCATGTGCCGACCGGGGCGTCGGGGTCGTCGGCTATCAACGCAAACGACTGGACCCCGGCAGGAGCTCCCCACCATGACAAGTTGGGCGAGGTGTCAGCCCCGTCGCAGGTGTAGCTCTTGAGAATTGCACCGCCCGGTGAGAATGCTGTCGTCGTAACCGCAAGTGACATCGCGCTACTCCCTCAATCGTGGATGCCCCCGCTTTGCCCGACGTTCGCGCATCGCGACATGCGAACACAAGCAGGAGCAGAACGCTGGTCAGAGCTAAGAGATGATTCCCGCGCATGGGCTCTCCGCGTCACTGGCCTGTGAATTCACTCTTCCGGTTTTCTTACCGTCTGACTTCTTCGAGCTTCCGCAGCCCCGGTACACCTGCCCTTGACTTCTCATCCGTCATGAACATAGTATCTTCTGTTTCCCAAAGCATTTCTCTAACCGGCTGTTTGGCAGCACCACGTCCGAAGTCGTAGGGAGGCGCATATGTTGGTTGAAACATTTGGCAGGACGCCCGGTAAAACAGGACTACATGTTGGTGTCGAAAACGTTCAACGCTTTTTTCCAGAGAGCATCTCCGAAATCGACCTACATCTAGGTCACCTGCAAATCCGATGCAGCCTGAATCCTGAGTTCAGGCGAGATCAACCTGAGATTTTCGATGAGAGACTATCCGTTTGGCTTGAGTCGAAATATCTGCACGGCAAGCGGGATAAAACTCCCATTCGCCTAGCGATGGTACCGATAGGAATAGGAACAAATATCTTCCGCCTTAGACCTGTTTCTCTCGATGAACAGGGAAAAGGAAAGCAGGTAGATGTAGAGAAAGCTGTTCAGGTTGGTTGACAGATTACAGAATCGCGAAAAGCCTGCGGCACGCAACGATGGAACTGTCATTGGACGAGGCCGCGTGCTCTCCATACAAAACTTGACCCATTCAGTCAGTGATAGGCTCTATCAACTCGGGCCGATTGTTCCGAACATTACCCACATCCCGGCTGACCGGCCATGCCTTCATCTCTTCAGCCGGATATGGTCTCAGTAGGTCTACCGGCAACTGTGCCGGGTCACCAACCGCCAACCACCGTTCGTAGTCCTGCCGGTGGAGAATGACCGGCATTCTGTTGTGTATCGGCTCCATCAATTCGTTTGGGTCTGTGGTGATGACCGTGTAGGTTTCAAGCGCCTTGCCGGTTTCCTTATCCTTCCACGAGTCCCACAGTCCGGCAAAAGCGAACATCGAGCCACCTGACGCGGCGCCTGTTCGGAAGCATGCTGCGGCGAATTCTGGCTTTGCCACTGCCCGCTGGATAGGCGCGGCGGCCAGGCAAGACCAATCTGGACGGCGGAGAGGAGTTGAGGGAGGGGTATCCGTGAAATCGCTTCGAAATGGTGCAAATGATGGTTTATGGGTCCCGGCAAAGGCCTTGCTGGGCACGCCTGGGGCTTTGGGATGGAAACGGATGCAAGAAAGATCGCGAGCGGAGGCAAATGGGGGTATATTGGTGGGTTGCCGAGAAGGCAGAATGGAAATTCCAGATTGTGGAAAGTGGAAGGAGAAAAAATGAAGCCCCGATTGTCATTCGCTTTTGCCCTGATTCTCACGATCCTTGCGGGTGCGCTTCCGATGATTCTTGCCCACGGGCAAGCCACGCCGAAGGTGGTGCTGCTAGAGCAGTTCAAGCTGACACCGTTCCCGAAACCTGCTTCGCTCATGCCGGGGGAGCGTTCTTGTCCTTTTTTCCTTTGGACGAAGGATTTCACTCCCGAGCAGAGGATAAGCTTTAATTATGTCGACAAGGCCGGGATGACGACGAGCAATACCCCGGTAGTGGCGAACATAACGATCATCATCGATTCAAAGGACAGCGTTCCGGTCGTGACGACGGTCAGCCCCCAGGGATCGAATGATAAAGTATGGCAGATCAGCATGTCCCAAGACACGCATGATGCCAACGCGCAGTGCCTGGAAGGCATTGCGGTTAAAACCGCACAATGATCGCGCCTGTGGGCGCGGCAAAATGGCGCAGGAATGGGATGGCATCTCCCATCCTGCGTTTTTTTGAGATTACAGCGACTCTTGGAGTTTTAGCTTGTTCTTTTAAGCTTGATTGATCACTAATCAACCTCAACGTCTTGGCCGCAATAACGATGACAGTCAACTGTCGTCAGAACCTTGTCATGGCCAGAATCGAACTTAAGGAACCTCTGAACAAGCCCTGT
>PLSM01000166.1 GCA_003165075.1 Acidobacteriaceae bacterium
ACTTCGACAGCGCCCGGCCCTATGTATTCAGCTGCCGCGTGAATGTCTGCAAAGGTTGCGTTCATAGGCTCTTTCCACCCCCTCCATGGGGCCAGTCGTTGCTTGGATACCAGTTACTGGCTTCTAGCTGCCAGTGATTGGTTCCAGTTACTTACTGTTGTTTAAGATCCAGTCCGTATTGCTTCAATTGCGCTTTGAATTCTCGACTCAACTCGCCGTACTTCTGTGCGCCGTAAGCACCCGGAAGTCATTCGTGAAACTCTGTGCTCAGGCGATCGCTCNNATGCCGTGCTTGGCCAGCATCTCGGTAGTGGAGGCCGGTACCGTCCGGCGTAGTGGATTCAGCGTTGTTTGTGCATCCGCAGCCTTTACTTCGGCCAACTCCCGCTCCGTAGCAGCCAGCTTTTGTGCAAGTTCGGCTTCCTTGCGGCCGGCTTCCACCGTGGCCGAAATGTGCTCCACGTCGCCGGTCAAGGCGCTCTGCCGCTCTTCGATCCAACTCAGCGTTCGCTCCAGCAGGGCCGTCGCGGCTTCCAGACGTTCTGCAATGTCCCTTTCAACTATTTCCATGCCATTCCTTTCTTGTTTGCAGTCAACTGCTCGCACCCCATCCCTTCGCCGCTAAGTGGAGAAGCTCCGTCGTGCGGAGTTCTGCGGCTAACTGCGATAGTTAGGTGAAATCTAACTGGCCATGCGAAAGCTGGTGGCCCGGTAAGCCGCCTNNTCGGCCAGTTCGTAACTCATGCCCAATGTCTCGGGCGCCTGTGCCTGAATGTCTTGGGCGACCTCGGGAAAGTCCCGCGCGTAAAGATATCCCCGCACAACCAGCCGGTTCCCGAGCAGGTTTGCTTCGGTCAGCAGGCCGATCTTGCGTCGTGCGTCATGCCCGTCCCACCCCGGGCGGTAGTCCACTGCCATTCCCAAAAGCGAGGGCAGCGCTTTCTCTGCCGCTTCACGCGTCAGCATTACGCGGTGCCCCCGCCCTCCGGCCGGAGCCTTGTCACTGGCCGCGTTCACCACTGTCAATACCCCCTCGAACGCCATCCGATTCGGGTGCCCGTCCACATGGGGAATCCTCACTGCCATCGCTTCCAATCGCATGCGCTCTCCGTCTATCCGATCCCACAACCGGCCATTCGCCCTCGTCCTCTCAACGCGGCCCGATGGCGCTTATGTCCGCCCACTCGATTCGCAGACGGCTTCTCCCGCCAATTGCGCCGCCCCATCCCTTGCCAACGGTCCCAGTCCCCGCATGGCCCGCACCTCGTCCACCGTCAGAACATTGGCCTTCAGCAGTTGAACCTGCACGGCCAACTCCGTTTCCTCGTCTCTCGCGCTCAGATCGTTGAAGACAAACTCAAACTCCCGCCAGCCAATGCACTTTGCAAAGAGATCCCGCGTCAGGTGCCCGGCCAACAGTTGCGCCAGGGGCAAAATCGCTCCACGAAACGCCTCATCCGCCAGCTCTGCCGCGGTCGAGCGATTCACATCTCCTTCCAGGCCCAGAAGCAAGGGAGGCAGTCCAAACGCGTTAGCCACCATGCGAATCAGAAACTCCTGCCACGCCAGCCGCAGGTCCGCATCTGTTCCCTGCGCAAACCGCAAAACCTCGGGTTTCTGCTCGGTCGAAATCAGCGGTACGCGCCCCGTCCCTTCGATCTCGTCCTGCCACCAGCGAATCAACCGGTCGTGCTGAGCGGAGCTGGCTTCGTTCAGCCACAGTGCATATTGCGCTTCCGCGTTGGCTGCCAGCTTGCCCGCAAACCGATGCGCGCTCAGGAATTGGTTGACAGTCTCGAAGGCCACCTCCAGCGGCCCCAGTCCGAAGGGAGTAAAACTGCGCGGATTCATCCGCACGTAGATCAATTGGTTGTCGCATAGCTCTACGGCACTCGATTCCAGTTGGCCTGGAAGCGTCTGCGCGTAGCGCGGCGAATCTTCCTCTCCATCCCAACGGGCATTGATCCGGATCGATGCCCCATCCACCGGCCACAACATAGCCGGCCGCTTCGGGTCACCGGTGGGCTCCATCTCGATGGCTCCATATCCGCCGGTCAGTGCGTCCTCGATCACCTGTTCCATCAGGGTGCGAAAGCTGTCCACTGAATTGGGTTCTTCCAGGGTCCGCCGTAGCGCGCGCAGCTTGTTCTGCACATCGGTCAAGAGTCCCGCCTGCACTCCACGCCGTACTCGAACCTGCCAGTCCATCGACGCAATGCGATCTTTAATCACGTTGATGGCCCTGCGCACCACGGGCGTCTCTGCAAACCGGCGCAGGTTCATCGGCGTCGGCTTGGGCATAAGGCGCCCCGGAAACTGGACCGGACTTGCGATCATGGGCAGCGCCAGTGTTTTGCGTTCCACCTCCGCTGCCGCATTTACATCCGTCTTCCGCCCCGCTGGCCAACCGGCGGCTTGCCGCCAGATCTCCCGCAACTGCTCTCCAAGCCTCACGCGCACCTTCCTCTGTCTTCCGTCCCAAAAAGCAAAAAGGCACAGCCCTTGAAACGGCCATGCCTCATTCTTGCCGGTGACCCGTTGTCGGGAATCACTGGTCTGTTTTCAGTTCTAACTTGTCCGTTAACTGAAGATCGCCGTAACCTCTAAGTTCCAGCCATCTATCTATCAACAAAATCAATCCTACCGCAAAGGTAAGAAATTATCTGCAAACTATCGGCCATACTTATTCCTAAGAAATAAATCGCAAATAACTGTGAAGTTAGATCCGAATAACTGGCCGCTACCGACTCTCATACCCGCAGCTCCCGCCGCGCCGTCTCCGCTACCCGGCCCAGGTCTGATGTAGTCAGCACGCGAATCTGGTGCTCCTCCATCGTCTCCACACCGAAGCGATACATCTCCAGGCGCTCCGGTTCTGCGTCGGTTGCCCCGAGCTTGGCCGCCGGCTCAATCACCGCGGTCAATTCAAGACTGGCCTTCTCCACCCGCTCCACACCGGCGCGCAAACCTGCCGCCGAAAAGGCCAGCACTTTGGCCATCTCCACGCCTGGTTCGAGGCTCACTGCGTGAAACATGCGGATCATTCCATTCGGCCGGTAGCCCACGTCAATGCGCAGCGGGTCCCCCCGCCGAGTGTACTCTGCAGCCGCGATGCGCTTGCGCAGCAGGTCCCACACTCCGCCCCGCTCAAACTCCGTTCGCATCCTCGCCTGGATCGCCGCCCGTCCGCTCAGGCGCGGCGTCCGTGCCCTTGGGTACGGATCGACGTAGAGTCGCATCAGCTCTTCCATCCCCGCCGGAAGACTTTCCGCCAGGTAGGCTTTGGGTGCGGTCATTTGCACGTTCAGCGAGAGCGATTCTTCCAGCAGCCGCATAAGCTTGCCGTCCGGCTCTTCCAAGAACCTCCGGCGCAGTTCACTTTCCATCCCCTCCAGCAGCGCGGTGTCGGCCTCGGGGTCCAAACAGCGCACCCGGCGCCAGTCGCGCGTAAAACGCACCTCGGCCGGCTCGCGGCTGCCCTGCTCGCGCAGAATTACCCCGATATGCACATACTCGTTGCGGACTGGGTCCGGCACATACCGGAGCAGTTGAAACTCGCATGCCCGCCGCTCACTTCCGCTTTTCATCATGGCCCGATCGTTTCCAATCTCTGCGCCCGCCGACCACCCTGGACTCTCAAATTGCTGTGAGCCCTTCCTACATCACTCTCCCCACGATGCTAGCGCCCCACTGCGTATCTTTCCAGCCCGCTCCCGCCTTTTCTTTTCCCATTCCGCCCCATTTAGGAAAAGGCTTCCGGTCGGAATTCCCGAATGCATCAATCAATTCTCTGATCCGGCTTCGCCGCGCCAGAAGTTTCTCCACCAGGTTCTCCATCTCGCTCAGGTCGCCGCCGTACCACTCCGGAGGAACCTCGTTGGCCGCCTCCCACACAGTCTCCGCGGGCAGTGTTTCCAGCCGCGTCAGCCATGGCTCAAATGACTCCCACCCGGTAATCTCGCGGTATACCTCGTTGCGATAGTAGACACCGCGCAACGGCGCATCTTCAAACCGCCACTCCCCGGCATGAAAGCAATACCCAAAGTCGATAAAAACCGCGCGATACCGCCTTTCCCGCTGCTTGTGAGTGAACACCGCCTGTCGCCCGTTGGCGTTGCCCGTCCACTTGTCCAGGGCCAATATGCCGGCGAACTCGCCCAGGTTCTTCACCTCGCCCAGTTGCTCTTCGGGCAGGTAGTCCACCACCTGCCCCGGCATCAGGCCACCCACGAATCGCGAACCGAACTGCAGTCCCGCCTGGCAGCGCACCCGCGTACGCCCAAGGTCGATCTCCAGCTCCGGCGTATTCTCCACCAGCCAGCTCGACACCTCCACCAGTTCGGTCTGCGGGGCTGTCAGGCCGGCCGCCACGGCCAGCCGCGAAGCCAGGAATTCGTTGGCCAGCACTCGCATGTGTTGCGGGTTGTTGCGGAACTTCACCACGTACGCGTGGCCATCCGCGCCCAGCATCAACTGGCCTTGTGCACCGCCCCGCATCCGCCGGATATGCTGCACTGCCAGAACCGCCAAGCCCGTCCCCTCACTTTCCCAGCTACTCAATCCCGAGCGCTTATTCGAATTCTAAGCGCATCGACTGGAATGCGGCGCGAGAGCAGATTGGGGCCGGCAATTGCTTTTCCCGCTCTCGAGCAACTCTGCGCGCACCGCCAGACCGATGGCCATCGCCATCACCCGATCATCATGCGTACCCGCCCGCGCCCCTGTTGCCCCGCCCGACAGCCGCACAAAGCTGCGGCATTCGCCCAGCAGCCGCCGGCTCTGGAAACGCTCCGGCCCCTCCACCAGGGCCGCGTCCAGCCGACCCAGCATCGCGGGCCTGCTTATTGAGGTGGTCAGCCAGCCCGGTTGTCCGGCCTGCCGGTAGATGCGCCGGTACCCGCACACTGTCTCCGCCAGCGCCAGCACACCGCTGCCGTGGTTGTTGCGCTCTACCACCAGCCACGCATGGTTGTACTCGGCTGCCAGTGCAGTCACCAGCCGCGCCAGTTCCAGGCCGCCCACGTGCCCGGCAAACTCCGCGCATTGCAGACCCGTCTCCATCTCCAGCACTTGAGTCGCCGAGTAGTCCCCGTCGCTTTCGCCCCCGGCCGGGTCCACCGCCACCACATACTCCTTGCTCTTTAAAGGCGGCAGCCAGATTTCCAGCTCTCCATTTCGCCTCTGCTCCACTGAAGCCTGCGCGGTCACCATGCGCTCCTCAATCGCCGTTAGTTCGAAAACCGAATCCCCGCTGGCCCTGAAACAGCTCTCCTCGTCCTCGGCATATTCCTGCCGCGCCAAGCCGCGAAAGTTGGCCCGCACCTGGCGCCGGAATCCGATCTGCTCCAGGTCTAACCCGTGACGTAACCTCAGGGCCCGCTCCTCTTCAGTCAAGCTGGACTCGTCCACTGCCTCGGCCCGGTAGTGCGGCTCCATCCACCAGGGAAAAAAGTGCCGCACCGTACCAGTCTCTGCAGCCTTCAGCCACTCCTCGTGAAAGCACCCGCCCACGCCCTCCGGCGTCGACTCCAGGATTAGCTCTCCCCCCGGCGTCAGCGACGCGCGCAGACCCGCCAGAGTTTCCGCCGGATCGCCAGGCCAGCGCGCCAACTCCGAGCAATGCAAGTTCTGCACCGTCAATCCCCGGCCCGCGTTCCGCTCCCCGGCAGACACGACCCTGTACTGTGAGTCCATCGCCGGAAACACAATCTGCCGCACATTGGCCCGTGATGTCCGCAGCGGCCCCGTGCGCAGTTCTTCTGGCAAACACTCCACAAACCTGTGCACAATGCGGAAGATCTCCTCGGCTGCCTCCTGCGTATGCGCCACTTCCAGGGTCAGTGTTCCCGGTTGGGTCACGGTCTTCAGGAAAAACCGCGCCGCGGCCCAGGTCGTGAATCCCATTTGTCGCGCCTTCAACACGATGTTCCGCTCGCCTCGCCGGCTCTCAAAGATTCGCTGCACCGCATTTGCTCGTAGCGGTGCAGCCTGCCCCTCGCGCGTCCTTACCCGCAACAGAACACCGGCCAGCGCCATTCCCACCGTCCGCCCGCGCAGCCTCGCCGGCCGCCTGTCGAGGATTTTCCCCAACCCCTCCAGTTCCTCACGGTCCAATTCCTCGGGCCGCATGGCCCAGGCCCGAGCCCCCATTGCGTCATCGGTATCTGCCTTCACCACATGTCCTCCCCTTCCATCGGTCGGCTAGGATACGTCTTCCCGTGTCGCCTTGGCAGTCTTAGTTCCAACACAGCGCTACTCGCCATGAAGGCTTCGTCATCCATGCGAGAAATCGTCACGGAGGCCGTTCTAGTCGCCCGTGCGGTCCTGGCACGCAATCCACGAAAGGTCAACCTCGTGCGTCGCCCCCGCCTCTCATGGCAGCGTAATTCCTTGAACTGCAGCCCGGGCGTAACCTGCGTTGAAACGAAGTCATCAACAACCTCCCGCTGAGTAATCCCTGAAGATAGCCAACGATGAAACTGGGACGTTTTTATGCAGGCGAGATTCATACCGCCGTTTCAATAGCTCGAGCCGCTCTCGGTGTTGGTCAAGCCGTCGTTAAACCCCTGGCCGATTCGTGTACAACGTGCCAATCTGTGTTGGGGGTAAGGGCGACGCTGAAGACGCCAGCATCCTCCAACTTAGCTCGGCAGTCAACAATGCAATTAGTCGTGGATTACCAAATCCAGGTCTGTAATTAGTGCCCCGCCGCATACGCAGTTGAAACCTGCGTGGAAGTCATCCCGCAGTTGTAGACCCGCACCTGGTTTATAGTCAGGGCCGTCTTTCTCGATCCATTGGCTCTCATGTCGATATACGCATGTCCAGGGTTAATCCCAATGGCGATCGTCGATGCCACGCAAGAGTCTGGAAGACTTCCATCCACATACATGCAAACCTGCGTCCCGTTGTAGGTGCCAACCAGAAAGTGCCATGCCCCCGTGGTGATCGCGGTGCCGCTGGGCTCAACAGCGCCGCGATAGAAAAGAACCCACGTGAATACAAACCACCAACCACGCTTCCAAAGCTGAACTTCCAGGGGGCATGACCCGTGATTTGCATTTCGTTGGCCGATGCATCCATTTCAAATATCTCTCGCCGTCATTGCCCCATCAGCACGATGTTGCAATTCTCGGCGGTCATCGCTGCATTCGCGGGAAACGTAAAAGTGTTTGCCGTGGTCGTCGGGTTATAGGTTCCGCAGCTTCCCCCTGAAATGCTCATCGCGGGAGTGTAGTAAAACGCGGTCGGATAGTTCCACGTCTGNNCGCCGTCAGCGATGCCCCAAGCGGGATAGTGGAGTAAGTTGGGTTGGCATAACCCACTGCCGCGCCCGTCACTGTGGCGTTGGCGGTGCTGTCCATTTGCCATTGAGTAGCGTTCAGTTGAAAGACCAGCTTTTTCGTTCCACTTACACCCGCGATGGTGTAGTAGCGCTGCCCCACTACGGTACCGGCCGTGATGGTCAGAACATTCGAGCCGGACACGGTTGACCCCGTGACGCCGGAGAGCGTGCCATAGGTGCCGCTCGCCGTATAAATCTGCATGGCGATTGTCGGTGCGCCGCTCGTATAAGGCGAGGCAATCACAATGTCGCCTGCGTTAAACGTTTGATGATTGGCCGCGACGGGAAAGGAGTACATTGTTTTAAGATAACCGCCGAAAATAGGGATCGAGGCAAGGTTGCTGTTATTCAGTGAGCCGCCAGAGGCAGCACCCGCGACCGTGTATCCAGTTATTCCTGCCGTAGGAGTCACGCCGTTTTGGATCATCTCCTGGTTGCCCATGTAAGTGAAGGTGTTGGTATCCGCAACCCCCACACCCCCATTCCAAGCTACTGGCGTAGGGCAGTTGAAAGTGTTGTTGACGATGGTCACGTTAAACATGGAGCCGGGAATGGGAGGGTACATGCAGGCAGAAGATGAAACGCGAGACTCGACATAGTTACCGGACACCAGAATATCGTGGGGCCGGAGCAGATCGTTGCTGTAGGTTGCCTGAGAAAATCCGATTCCGCCGTAGCTTCCTAGAATCGTATTGTTGACAACTTTCTCTCCCACTCCGCCGACGGAGATAGGCCCATTTTGAACTGCGTTGACAATCGTGTTTCCTTCAATGGTCCAATAGAAACCGGGTCCGGCAAAGAGGTTCGATGCGCCCGTCTGGTTCGCATAGAAGCCATTCCGCACGACAATATGGTTTGACCCCTCGCCCTCTTCGTGACTGTTGTTGCCAATGTTCATGGCAACAGTGCCTTCTTCCACGCCCCAACTGCCACGGTCCCACCCACCGAACATGCCACTCAGCCAGGTGTTATCTTTCAGGCGGAAATTGTAGGAATCATTCGCGTAGGCATAGGCGAGAGGATAAGTGCTCGACTCCGATTTGAACGAGTCATGCTGAAGAAGGATGTTCGTCGAAAGCCCCGATCCGAAGACGTAGGCCCCGGCGCTGCTTGCGCCCATTGTGATGCGTAAATCCTTTACCGTGACATTGGTCACCGGGTTAATGCTGATCACTCCGAAATTCGTAGCTCCCGTCGCGCCTGTGAAATCAAACTCCGTGGGCCGGTCCAGCGTAATCGTGTCTCCAGTGATGGAGTTCACCTTGTGGTAACTCATGTAGGTATTCCACTTGGGGCTGTTGCCTTCGACTAAGAGAATCCATTGCCCTGCAATGATGTTGGCGAAGCCTCCCGTAGGATTCGACGTGATAGTGGTCGAGCCCCGCAGCGCCGGGCTGATTGGATGCACATAAGTAGACGTGACAAAGCTACCAACGCACGCATTGGTCGAAGGGGACTCCGGGTAAGTTCCACAGAAAGTAAGAACCGAGGCAGGAGAAGATGCTGGATTGCCTACGATCTCCGCGATCGGCCCCACTCCCTGCCATGTAGTATTGGACAGCGGATAGAGAACGCTCGCTGCCTGCATCCTGCCGGTGATGAGGATCGGAATGCCGTTCGCCACCGATGCGTTTTGCGCGGCGTTGATCGACGCCGTGTTGTCAAAGGAATCGTTGGCCGTCTGCCCGCCAAACCACTGCGGATAGACGCCTGCATTCAGCTTGCCGATCACTACGCTGGCCGCCCCGCCAACCGAGGTATCGAATATCTTCACCAGTCCGGCACTGATCACCCCTGAAGCCGTGAAGACCGCCGATGCCGCAGGCTGGACGCTGCCGCCCATGAAGGTAAGATTGGCCGCGCAGGTCTGCGTCGGGACGCTCGTCCACACCTTTGAGATCAGCAACGGCGCGCCCGCCGTGGCTGCGGCCGAACATGCAGCAGCAAGTGTGGAGAAGGTACCCGAGTCAATGAACACCGTGGTTCCAATAGTCACAGTATTCTGGATTACAAACGGGCCGGTCATAGTGTCGCCGGCCTTCTGTACAAAGGTTGGCTTGGCCTCCGCAATCACATCGGTATTTGTCGGCTGGAAAGCGATAAAAGCCCTGCGCACTCCTGTCAAGCCGGTGCCAGTCCAGTTATTCTCTCGAAACTCAAAATAGTCGCCTGGAGTAGCTGCAGAGAAGTTGATTAGGCACTTATCCGTGCTTGACGGTCCTCCATCCGTGGACCATGTAGCGGTAAAACTCACCGTGCAGTACCCTATCTGGGTATTGGTGGTTGAATCCCACACTTTGAACACCGTGCTACACGCCGTCGCACCTTCGCATTCGCCATTCACCAGCACATAGGCTTGGTCAAGCGGAACTCGGGTTCCTACAACAAAAAGGCCGTTATATCCAGCGCCGCCGGAGTTGAAACTGGCCGTGCCCACCGTATGCACATAGCTGTGAGTTATCTCCGTGCCGGTGGGATCGTTCACAACCGTGCCGCTGGTTCCACCGATAGCCGCAACAAAATCGCGTGCCGTAAAAACCAGATCGCTTGAGCTAAGGAAAGGCGCGGTGCTGTTGCCATTCAACACGAAGCCCGCATCCAGCTTGCCCACCGGCTCCTGTGGAGGAATCGGTTGCCGATACACTACGCGCTGCTCGTTGGCGTTGGCATCGTTTTCTCCGGCTCGCACTGAGTTAGACAAGCCGTTGTCGGTAACCTCGCCTGCGACAAGACCAGTGTTTGTGAAAACATTCTGATTGCCGTTGATCTGGAGAGTGTTCCCGATCTTGCCGTCAACTGTGCTGTTGCTTGTGGCGAAATTCAAATAGGACGTGCCACCGCAGATAGCCAAATCGCTGCCCGCAAACACATCGGAACTTGCACGATTGGCCATCCACCGCGCATGTTCGCCGGTTCCCGGAGTGAAACACTCATCGTAATATCGGGTGAAAGTTCCGTAGGGATAGACAGTGGGCGAGGAGCCTAATGAAGATGCGAAATGCCACATGCCCAGGGTAAAGAGCCGCTGCGTGCCATAGATGTTGATGCCCTGTACGGTCCGGTTCGAACCGTTGTACCAGACCATGGGGAGAATCGTGTTGCGGAAGTTGATGTCCTTATAACTGCTGGTATCCGGCGTCCAGTCGTTGTAACTCGTGTTATTCGACGCTGGAGGAGCCTCTACCAATCCAGCCCAGAAATTCATAAAGTCTAGGTTCGTGTAGCGCCACGCATAGGGCTGCGCCTGCAGGAAAAGTCCGCACGTATAGTTGCCGCCGATTCCCGGCTCATTCACTGCCTGAAAATAGACATTCGTCAGGCTCCAGTCGAGCAATCCACCAGCCATTGCCGCGCCGCTGGAGGCCGGTACCGCAATGCCGCAGTTGCCGATGTACCAGGGGGGTGTCATCGGGGTCGCCAGAGTTACAGTCGCATTGCTGACCGTCGTCGAGGCCGCAGCCGCCAATGTCACCTGCGTGCCGCTTACCACGCTGGTAACTGTGGTCGAAAGATTAGCTCCTGACGCTCCCGCGCCATTGACGGTGATCGCTTGGCCCACCACAAGAGCGGAGGCAACGCTGGTAAAGTACCCGCAAGAGACTGTCAGAGTGCTCGAACTGGCGCTGATCGATCCCCCGCAGTTTCCACCTGAACCGGGGGTAAACACCATCGGGCCGGGCGCCGGAGGCGTAGCAAGCGGCGTCGTTCCGCCCGCAGTCCCAGTGATGCGGTTCGGAAAAGTGTTGTTGCCGCCGGCCGCAGACGAAGCCGCATTCACCGAGGCATCCGGCTGAATGGTTAAGTCATGAATCGAGGCGTTTGCAATCAAGGTGCCCGCAGCATCGGGGGTCTCAAACACATCGGCTCCGGGTTGTCCCTTCACGAAGCTCACGCCCACGCCCGCGCCGAAGAAAGATTGGCCCTTGATAGTGACAGTGGAAGTCAGACAAGTTCCGGCAGGGAACTGCACCGAATAGCCGTTAGAGTACGCATCGTTGAACGCAGCCTGAATCGCCGCCTGATCGTCGGTCATGCCGTCGCACTTGGCGTTGTACGGTGGGGCGGTCACAAGCAAGACCTTGTTGACGCTGGCATTCAATGAAGGCCCATTGATCGGGCCGGTTAAGGTTGCGCCCGTCAGTGGCACCGCTTGGCTAAGCGCAGAATCCACATAATGCTTGTCTGCGGCCTGCAACGACTGCAACGGGTCGCCGCTCAAATACAGCGGGCCGCTCATTGTCCCGCCGAAGGGTGTCAGAGAACTCTGTGGAATCGACTGGATTGCCTGGTCCACATACGCCTTGCTTACCGCCTGCACAGCTTGCGCCGCCGGCATCACTTGCGCTCGCACCTGTGCAATGCTGGCCTGCGCCGCTGCGGGAACCACCCAGTACTCGGTACTCGTCGTGCCGTCACTCAGATAATAGGTGGCGGTGTAATACAATCCCGCGGGCCAGGAGCCAAGATTTGGAGCCAAATTTACGCTCACAAACCCATCCACGCCAATGGTCACGGTGGTCCGGCCCGCTGCTACAGTCTGGTTGTTCGCTGTGGTAAAGGCCGGCCAACTCAGCTGCAGGGTTCCTGTTCCAGGCAGCCCGTTTGCCAGGTACACCGTGCCCTGAACTGTTGTTGTGGTGACTGTCTGCGCGCTAGCCATCCAAGCTAACACCATCGCGATCAGACACAGTGCCACCCATTTGCCGGTGCTGAGCCACTTGCCCGTGAGCTTCATCCGTTTCACGTCCTTCTCTGTTTTACCTGCTGCATTATGCTCATACGCTTCTCTTGAGCAATTTCTGTTTCTTCTATTTCCACTCGTATCTGGGCTTGCTGCGTCGTCCGGTCTTCCCGGCCTGCGCGGCTGTTCCGGCCATGGTCTTCCCCTTGCGCAGATCGCATTTTCCGCTAGGGTCGAAAGCCATGACCCTTCATCTACTGTCATTCGCTGCGTCGCCAGAAGGCGTCTGCGTTGGTGTTAGTCTTTCGATTCCCGGGTGCCCCTGGGCTGTCTCCGCGTCTTCTTCGCTCAATTCGTCTGGCCAATGTGGCTCAGCTGCCAGTTCGTCTGCTAGGCTCCGGAACCAGCCAACCACATCGGCATTCCGGGTTCCTGACGTCCTTTTGCCAAATCATAATGGAGTTTGATGCGCGGGGAATTTCCCGGTCTTGGAACTGCTCGCCTGTGCCGGCGCGATGTCCGGGCCCTCGTGCCGGCAGCGAAATACTCGCTGTCTGGCACCGGCATCGTGGCTCCTCCGCCTCGCTCCTGCTTCCCCGATTCAGCTATGTGCGGCTCTCTCATCGCCGGCGGATTGCGTTCTGCCTCGATCCTTTGTTAGCCAATCCCACGGCAGCCTTCCACATGCCTGCACTCTATCCCGCAAAGAGATTGAAAATGGAGCAACTCCTTTTGAGAATTGCCCCACCCGCATCGATCTTCGAACTTTCAGAACCACCAGAGTTTCTTTATTGAGGTATCAAGTCCGCGGAATGAGACCGAAGAGAAAGCGTAGAGCCTCATGTACTCTCCTCGGTTCATTCGGTGTGTATTGAATGTTCTAAGCATAACCAATCGCGTCATAATTCCCTGCAAAGGTCGTGCTGCTGTTTGGTCCATGTTGTTCAATCACTTACGTGCAATGCAACCCTTGTATTCCTTTGACAACCATACTCACTTGAGAATCATCTTCCTCGCTATTCCACTCAACCGCCGCAATCCGGCTCTTACCGAATGCACTACCATATTCGAGTGACGATTTCCACGCACGTTCCCACGCTTCTTGTTCACGGAGGTGCATGGGCCATACCCCAGGACGCCGAGGCTGCACACCAGGCTGGCGTGCGCCATGCGCTTGAAGCCGGCTACCGTCTCCTTGCGAAGAACGGCTCCGCACTCGATGCCGTGGAAGCGGCTGTGACGATTCTTGAAAACGACCCCACCTTCGACGCCGGTCGCGGCAGCTTTCTTACCTCCGATGGCCGCGTCCAGCTTGATGCCCTGCTCATGGATGGAGGCCGTATGAAAGCCGGGGGCGTTGCCTGTGTCGAGCGCATTCGAAATCCCATTCAGGCCGCTCGGTTGGTTCTGGAAAGCAGCCCTCACGTTTACTTCGTTGCAGCCGGAGCGGAACAATTCGCCCTCGCTCACGGGATGTCCCTCATCGACAATGCCGAACTGGTCCTTGACCGGGAGCGCGATCGCCTCGCACAGGCTCAGGCACGCCAGGCCGCAGGCCTTGCAGACCAATCTTTCTCCGGTCCTGAAGTCTTACACAGCCACACCCTTCGTGACGATAAGAGCCCTGAAACCGCCTCCCCGCAGCACGAGTCCTCATCTTCGCAGCTGCAGTCGCACGACACCGTCGGTGCCGTCGCCCTGGACGTAGCCGGCAATCTGGCTGCGGCCACCTCCACCGGTGGCACGCTCAACAAGACGCCTGGCCGCGTCGGCGATTCATCCCTCATTGGCTGCGGCTGTTATGCTGACAATCTTTCCGCCGCCGTCTCGCTCACCGGCTGGGGCGAACCCATCATGAAATTGGTCCTCGGCAAGTGGGCTACAGACCGCGTCGGCGCTGGCGTCGCACCGGAGTTCGCCGCGCGCGAGGCCATTTCCTACCTCTACAATCGACTCGGCGGCCATGGAGGCATCATCCTGCTCGGTCCCGACGGCCGCTTCGGCCTGGCCCACAACACCCCCGCCATGGCCTGGGGCATCGCCACTCCTGCTGGTCTCCACACAGGCCTCACCCTCTAGTCGCCCATGTCTCTTCAACTCGGCCCTTTGTCCATTCGCAGGTCTTTCGTGGAGGGCCGGGAAAACCACAAGCCCCCGGCCGGGTTCATCCTCTGTCGCATAATCTCAATATGCTCGTCCTTGCCTCTGCCTCGCCCCGCCGCCGCGAATTGCTCGCGCAGGCTGGCTTCACCTTCCAGATTCATCCTGCGCACATTCCCGAAGATCCCTTTCCCGGCGAAGACCCGGTTGCCTATGTAGTTCGACTCGCCCGCCAGAAAGCGCAGGCCGTCTACACCGAAATGGGTACTCCTGACGCAACCGTTCTGGGCGCGGATACCACGGTCACCATCGATAACCGAATCCTTGCCAAGCCTGAAAACGCCGTCGACGCTCAACGTATGTTGCGCTTGCTTTCCGGCCGTACCCATCGCGTCATCACGGGCGTCGCCTTGGTCGCTGCAAACGCCGTGGACGTTGCCGCTGAAACCACCGCCGTCCGTTTCCTCACCCTTTCAGATGCGGAAATAGACGCCTACATCGCTACCGGCGAGCCCATGGACAAAGCCGGTGCCTACGCCATTCAAGGCCGCGCTGCCCGCTGGATTCCCCGCATCGAAGGCGACTACTTCAACGTCGTCGGATTGCCGCTTGCGCTGGTCTCCACTCTCCTTGAATCCCGCTGCATTCCGCCAGCTTGAAAGCGCCATCCTCGCCGATGAACGTGGCGCAGCCGTTCTCAAGAAGCAGTAGATAATCAAATCACCAGTTGATCACTGCTTGCAGCCTCTCTGCATCCCCAGCCGCAACCGTTCATCCAATCGGTTATGAGTGTTCCGCTTTTTTCCTCACTTCAACTTCGTTCCATCACCTTTGCCAATCGCATCGGCGTCTCGCCAATGTGCCAGTATTCTTCGCAGGACGGATTCGCCAACGACTGGCATCTCGTCCATCTTGGCAGTCGCGCTCAAGGTGGCGCGGGCCTCGTCTTGCTCGAGGCTTCCTCCGTCCTCCCTGAAGGCCGCATCTCCCCCGGAGACCTTGGCATCTGGAAAGATGCGCACATCCCAGGCCTCGAGCAAATCGTCCGCTTCATCCATGCGCAGGGTGTCCGCGCCGGAATCCAGTTGGCCCACGCCGGTCGCAAAGGCAGCATGTCCGTACCCTTCGGCGGCGAACGCCTGTTGCTTCCAGAGGAGGGTGGTTGGCAGCCCGTCGCCCCCAGCGCTGTAGCCTTCGCTCCCCACTACGCTGTACCCCAGGCCCTCGATCAGGCCGGAATCGCCGCCGTCATCCACGCCTTTGCACAAGGTGCACAGCGGGCGCTCGCAGCAGGATTTGACTTCATTGAGATTCATGCGGCCCATGGCTACCTGCTCCATGAATTCCTCTCCCCGCTTGCCAACCACCGCACCGATACTTACGGCGGCAGCTTCCTCAACCGCTCTCGCTTGCTTCTTGAAGTTGTGGACGCTGTGCGCGCCGCATGGCCGGCTCATCTGCCCCTCTTCGTCCGCATCTCCGCCACGGATTGGGCTGAGGGCGGCTGGTCCATCGACGAGTCTGTAGAACTCGCTCGGCTCCTCGGCCCGCGCGGTGTCGATCTTGTTGACGTCTCCTCCGGCGGCCAGGTCCCCGACGCCCGAATTCCCGTCGGTCCCGGCTTCCAGGCGCCTTTTGCCGCCCGGATCCGTGCTGAAGCCGGCATTGCCACCGCGGCTGTGGGCATGATCACTGACCCCAGCCAGGCGAACACCCTTGTCGCCGAGGGCCAGTCCGACCTGGTCTTTCTGGCCCGCGAGATGCTCCGCGACCCTTATTGGCCGGTTCATGCGGCTGCTGCGCTCGGCGAACCTGTCAGTTGGCCCGTACAGTATCTCCGCGCTGCACCCCGTCACTCGGCGGCTCGTGAGCCTCTTGTCCGCCCCAGCCAGGCGTCGCAAACTGGCACCCCGGTACTCGCTTGATCATGCTCGAAATCTGTCTCAGTTCCAAAGATGCGGCCCGGTTGCCGATTTTGCTTCACAAATCACTCTGATGCTGGCCTATACTGCGGTTAGAGAAGGGGCTTCCGGCGGAAGACGGCGCCCCCTCGCTTCAGCCTTATGGCCACGCAACTTTCCCAGAAGCGCGTGCTCGACTCGCCCCTGATCCCCGACCGCCTCTATTTCAAGATTGGTGACGTGGCTCGTATTTGCGGCGTTGAAACCTATGTCCTGCGTTTTTGGGAGACTGAGTTCCCGCAACTCAAGCCCAACAAGAGTGGGACCGGCCAGCGCCTTTACCGCCGCCGCGATGTCGAGATTGCCCTTGAGATCAAGCGTCTTGTGCACATCGAGGGCTATACCCTGTCAGGGGCTCGGCAGGCGCTCGCTCAGAATCGCCGTTCCGATGTGCAATCGCCGTCACCGCTTCCCGGCCCCGATGCCGAGCGGCGTAAGGACAACGTAGCCGCTGCCATTGGCCAGGCCAGGGCCGAGCTGCGCGAAATAGCCGGCCTGCTATCCTCGCCTCGCCCGGGTGCCCCGCGCCGCCGCCCGCGGGTGGCTACGTTGCCCGCTCATTCCGGCTCGCTTTTCCCGCCCTAGTGTCCTATCTCTAAAGTTCGCATCAAAAATGAGCTGTCATCCTGAGCGAAGATCGGGCGTGTGGCCCCGGTCTCTAACCACAATGTGGGTGCCCCCGGTCCCTCGCACTTGGGGACCGGGGATACCGGCAGGTGGTCCACTCATGGATCCTGGTCCCACACGCTTCAGGAACAGTCTGTGCCCCATTCATCGCGGCCTTATCGCGATGAGTGGGTATCTTGAAACCTTGTCGTTGCGCTACGGGAAAACGTCAGTCGATGACTGACGCCAGCGGCACCACAAACTACGGCTACGACAGCATGGACCGGCTGACTTCGAAGGCCACGCCGGAAGGAACTCTGAGCTATACTTACGACGCGGCGGGTCACGTGGCGAGTATTATTTCTTCCAACACGAACGGGGCGTCGATGGCCTACACCTACGACAGCCTGAACCGGCTGGGCACGGTGGTGGACAGCCGGCTGGGCACCACCACGTATGCCTACGATCCGGCAAACAACGTGACCACGGCGACCTACCCCAACGGCTTCCAGACGATTTACACCTACGATGAGTTGAATCGCGTCACCGCCCAAGCTTCGCAGGTCTCCGGCTACACTTACCAACTGGGTCCGACGGGCAACCGCACCAGCGCATCCGAGTACAGTGGCCGCCAGGTTACGTGGAGCTATGACGGCATCTACCGGCTGACGAACGAAGCGATCACCGGCGCTGCGGGTGGAAAAAACGGAACCGTGGCATACGGATTGGACCCGGTGGGCAACCGCGAGTCGGAGAATTCATCGTTGTCCGGCGTTCCTTCGGGCAGCTTTGGATACAACGCCGACGACGAAGTCTCGACGGAAAGCTACGACCAGAACGGCAACACGCTTGCGACGGGCGGCAAGACCTTCGCGTACAACTCGCAAAACCAACTGGTCTCGATGGGCAGCACCGTCGGCCTGGTGTATGACGGGGACGGCAATCGGGTTTCGAAAACAGTGAGTGGAGTAACAACTCGGTATCTGGTTGATGAGCTGAACCCAACCGGCTACCCCCAGGTGATCGATGAGCTGACCGGCGCATCGGTCACGCGCACCTACACCTATGGGCTGCAGCGGATCAGTGAAGATCAGGTCATCAGCAACACCTGGACGCCCAGTTTTTACGGCTATGACGGCGGCGGAAATGTGCGGCAGTTGACGAATTCAGCCCGCACAGTGACCGACACATACGATTACGATGCTTTTGGCAACAAGGTCAACTCAACCGGCACGACGCCGAATAACTATCTCTACCGCGGCGAACAATACGACCCNNCCTCCGCGCCAGATACTACAACCCGCTCACTGGACGCTTCTTGAGTCGCGATCCGGAGGACGGGAAGCCCATAGAACCGAAGACCCTGCACAAGTACCTGTACGCGGGCGGTGATCCCGTCGATGCCATCGATCCGACAGGTCGTGCAGCTACTATTGAAACACTCTTCACAACGGCGGAGATTAGTTCGCCTTTGGAGGAAGGTGCCGGAATAGTGGCAAGGGCCGTGGCTGTATATTTCTGCGCAGCCGCAGAGGCCATCACGGACGCCTCTTCGGGATGGCTTCCAGGCGCGCCATCGCCCATTGGGGTTCCGTTTTGGTCCTTAAAAGCATTCGCAATTCTTTGCGCTGCAAACGGATTTTAGCGTGGGAGCCAAAGAGAAGATGAAGCTCGTTAGATCTAACTCGCCCGACGTAGTTCGCAGCATCGCTTCGGCTGGAGTTTGGGCTAGCCGAAACTGGTACACACTTGGTTTCGCCAGCACCTCGACCGTTCTTGCCCTCTTGCTCGCACTAATCCTGAGTTTCAGTGTATCGGCACGCGCAGCGGCGTGGGTTAGCGTTCCGGTTCTCCTCGTGCTCTATGGCTGTGTGCTTTGGCGTGCAAAAGTCTCCCACCAGAGGTGGGTCATAGTGGAGTGTGCTGAACAGATATATGTTCGAATTTTTGCCTGGAACAGCAAGGACCAGAGTAGCGCCAATGATCCAGATGTGCTCATACTCGAAGCTTCGGAAATCGCTTCGATGTCGGCCCGCAGAGTGGAAGTATTCTTGGACGGGCCCAAGTCCAGGATTGTCGAGTGGTTGGTAATCAAACCTTTTCAGGCGGTCGCGGAAGAGATCACCGGACAACTCCGCCCATTGCTAACGCCGTTTGAGCCATATAAGGCGATACTCGTAGCGAACGAGGCCGGGCGTCTCATCGTCGAATGGAGATGGTGGCGTCCCGTCCTACCGGCATTCCTCAAACAGATAGTTCGGGAGTGTCCATCTGTTGTAATCGCCCAAGAAGAACATTCCGAGTTGGACTTGAATGGGATTTGGAGAGGGATATCGAGGAATCTGAGGAAGGAACTTAATGCGCAAGAACGTCAGAAGCTCGTGCAGGCCACGCGCCTTGGGTTTGGCTGCGACTGCGCAGGGCTGCTAGGGCAGTATAAGCACATTTCCTTCCAAGAGGCAGCGGCATATCTGGCGGAGGCTGAGCGAGAGGAAACGAGGACTGGACACGATTCTTATACCCGAGAATGCGTTACGATGCCCGATCTACATCTATGACGTCCGTCACGACTTGCGCCATCAACCAAGCGCTGCACCGCCCGTCCGTCACGGACAGCTACGATTACGACGTCTTCGGAAACAAGGTGAACTCAACCGGCGCGACGCCGAACAACTACCTCTACCGCGGCGAACAGTGGGACCCTGATTTAGGTCTGTACTACTTGAGAGCGCGCTACTATAACCCGCTCACGGGCCGGTTCATGAGCAGAGATCCCAACGAGGGAAAGCGTTGGGATCCGAAGTCACTTCACAAGTACCTATATGCTGCCGGGGATCCAGTCAACGCAAAGGACGCTACGGGGCGCGACATAATCGAATTCGCATTGGGCGAAAGTGCGGTGTACACCGAGGTTGAGGTGGGCACTACAGCGCTAGCGAACCGACTTATCGCCTGCTTCTTGACCATTTCGGACGCACTTTACATGACCGTCAATCATGAGTGGAGTCCCTGGGGTGCTGGTCAGGATAGCGTGGGTCTATATTTTTGTCTCTTCCCATAGCGGCTACAGTTAGGAGGAATCAATGCCAAAGTTGAGATGGATGCACTCTGTAATTGTGACGGTTCTCTGCGGAGTCTGGATCATCTTTTTGCTTCATAGCCGCGCTCAAATCATGTTCGAGACTGTATCTGGAATTGTCCTTGCTCTTTTGGTTGTCGTGAGTGTCTGGTGGAGAAGGATCAATAAACACCCTGCGCTCGCTACTGGAATGGCAGGTGGCCCAGGTCTGACCCTTCGTAAAACTGGGTGCCCCATGTCTCGCTTTTGAGACATGGGAACCTAAACTCTTCATCTACGATTCGAGGTTTACGCCTATGACGACCGCCGCGATTTGCGCAACACGTGAAGTTTCGTGGNNGCGCCAGATACTACAATCCCAACACCGGTAGGTTCATGTCACGCGATCCGGAGGACGGAAAGGCCGCCGATCCGAAGTCGCTCCATAAGTATCTCTATGCTGGCGGAGATCCGGTGAACGGATGGGATCCAACCGGGCGTTCAGATCTTGCAGAAACCGGCATAGTGACCTTCACCGACGCTTTAAAGGTCGTGTGGTATGCAGCCAAGGTCATATGTTTTGAGATCAAGTGGATAGGTTGGATTACCACAGGTATTGCAAAAGCAACTGGGGGCACTCCTCCGCTGCCATGGTGGCTGACGTTTGGATGTACGCCCATCGGCGGGTTTGGTTTCCCAAGCTTGTAGTTATGCGGTGGGGGGTGAAAGCGCATGGTTAACATCTGGGGACGGAGCTTTTGGAGTTTCAAGAACAGATTGGGATATCTTGGGGAGTCGGTCCTTTACCTTTTGCTCTCATGGGCATGGGCACAGGACCACATTTCCTATCTGTCATTGAATTCCGGCATCTTCACGAAAGTCAGTGGTACAACATTCGAGCTTGTACTGGCGCTGATTTGCACCGTGCGGTGGACAATGGGCGTCTGGCTGCGGGCGTGTTCGATTGGTCTCCAAAGATGGGTTGCGTCCGCGTTCTCGATTGCAGTGATCACCTTGTGGTTTTTGTTTATTAGAAGCGCGGCTCACTTGTGGCTCGTACTCGCCGTCTTTGCGATCCTGCAAGTCCCGTTGCTTCTAATCCCCAAAAGGGCCGACACAGCAACTCGTGCCGAGTTCCCCATCCATGACCTGCCCAGCAACTGAGGGGGGCCTCGTCCGTCCTCGTCTGATCCATTTTGAGGAGCGTTTGTATGCAAAAGGGAATACCGCCCGCACGGCTCACTAAGTACAGGATGGCGGGTGGCCCAGGTCTCAAGGAACGGTGATTAACCTCAAATCTGGGTGCCCCATGTCTGGAGTTTCAGACATGGGAGACCACGAACCCCACAAGGAACTCTGAGCTATACTTACGACGCGGCGGGTCACGTGGCGAGTATTATTTCTTCCAACACGAACGGGGCGTCGATGGCCTACACCTACGACAGCCTGAACCGGCTGGGCACGGTGGTGGACAGCCGGCTGGGCACCACCACGTATGCCTACGATCCGGCAAACAACGTGACCACGGCGACCTACCCCAACGGCTTCCAGACGATTTACACCTACGATGGCGGGTGGCCCAGGTCTAGCTAGCCAGGAATCTGGGTGCCCCATGTCTGGAGTTTCAGACATGGGAAAGCACGAATCTCACCTGACCATGACCGACGCCAGCGGCACCACGAACTACGGCTACGACAGCATGGACCGGCTGACTTCGAAAGCCACGCCGGAAGGGACATTGAACTATACTTACGACGCGGCGAGCGTGTGGCGAGCATTGTTTGTTCCAACTCGAACGGGGTCGGGTACCCTCATCCGCAACTCCCTTTTGCAGAGAATTACCCCTTCCCGGCGCACACTATCGGCAGGTGAATCTCACATGTCCGATTTATCAGCGAAAGAACTGGCCTTTCTTGAATCCATCCAGCGCAATGCGCCCGCCACCACGCTCTCCCCGGGGCCTGGCCCCAATTCTTCCAACGCCAAAGCCGCCCTTCGCCGCTGCTGCGCTGCCTGGCAACGTGCCTTCAAGGCCTGCAAGGACGATCCGGAAAACTCCGACGACAAGTTCGATATCGATGCCGCCAGGGCCGCAGCCGAAGCCTATTGCAACGCCATGCCCCTGCTCGCCGGTTACGAAGGCGTCCGCGACTTCATAGCCTGCGCCGCGCACGGCATCCTCATCGGCGCCATCCCTCCCGAAAAGAGCAGCCAACTCCTCTACGCGGCCCAGGTCGCTCTCGGCAGCCTTCATTTCGAACGCCACCTGCCCAAATCCCCCTCCGAATGATGACCGTACCCACCCCCCTCCCCCTCCAAAGCCCGGCTTCCGGGGGGGCATTTTTAAGTTAACTCAATTGCAATGAATAGTTTGAAAATTTTACCTATATACTCATCGGTAAATAGAACTCCCCAATTTTCCCCTGTTTTTGGCTCCAAAACACCTTGGAAAGACCGATTTCAGGCTCGCTCCGCCAAGAAATGAACGAGTCGTGGCTTTGAAGGCGGGAGCTTTAGCTGTGAATCAAGGGGCGTCAGAACTCTTCGCTGTTCTCCACAGGGGGCAGGATGTCGTCTTCGCGCGCCGCCCACACATACAAAGTTGGCAGCAGGAACACGCCGATCACCAGGTTGGCCAGCAATCCGCCCACAATCACGATGGCGAAGGGCCGCTGCGAGTCGGAGCCGATGGCATGCGAAAGTGCTGCCGGCAGCAGGCCCAGCGTGGCTACCAGCATGGTCATCATAATGGGGCGCAGGCGCAGTACCGCACCCTCCACGGCGGCTTCCACAATATGTTCCTGTGTAGAAACTTCCATGCCCCTCCGGCGCGCCCGCAATTGGTTGATGAATTCGATCATGATCACGCCGGCTTGCACCGAAACTCCAAACAGAGCCAGAAATCCCACCGCTGATGAGACTGAGAAGTTGGTGTGGGTGACAAACAGTGCTAGCGGCCCGCCGATCGAGGCCATCACCACGCTGATGAGAATGAGCATGGCCCATTTGAACGAGCGAAACATGGTGTATAGGATCAGGAAGATGGCCAGCATGGTGATGGGAACGATAATGGCCATCCGTTTGTTGGCCCGCTTCTGGCTCTCGTATTCGCCCGCCCACTCGAGATGGTAGCCCGAGGGCAATTGCACGTTGTGCTCCACCTTGCCAATGGCTTCTTCCACGGTTGAGCCCAGGTCGCGGCCCTTCACTGAGTACTTGATGGCGATGTAACGCTGGCCCGATTCGCGATTGATCTGTTCGGCCCCGTCGTCGGTAGTGGTCTTGGTCAGTTGCGCCAGCGATACCCGCTCGCCGGAAGGCGAAAGCAAGCGGACGCTTTCAATGGCTTCGCGCGTGTCGCGGTACTGCTGCTGATAGCGCAACGTCACGTCGAAGCGCGCCTCACCCTGCTGCACTTGGGTCACGGCGTTGGCGCCCACCGCGGTTTGCACTGCGTCCTGCACATCGGCCACGTTGATGCCCCACCGGGCTGCAGCCTTGCGGTCAACCTGCAGGTTCAGGTTCGGTTGTCCCACAATCCTGAAGATACCCAGGTCTCCGACGCCCCGCACCGAGGCCATCTGCGCCTGGATCTTTTCCGCCGTCTGTTCCAGGGTGCGCAGATTGTCGCCGTAAAGCTTCACTGCCAGTTCACCCTTCACCCCGGAGACAGCCTCTTCCATGTTGTCTGAGATCGGTTGGGAGTAGTTCCAGATCACGCCCGGAAACTTCTCCAGTTCCTTGTCGATCGCGGCCACCAATTGTTCCTTGTCGCGGTGAAAGATGGGGCGCCATTGTTCTTTTCGCTTCAGGTCGACAAAGTACTCCGTGTTGAAGAATCCGGTGGTGTCGTTGCCGTCGTCGGGACGCCCCGTCTGGCTCACCACCTCGGTTACCTCAGGAAACGACGCCATCACCAAGCGAGCCTTGTTGGTGAAGCCGATACTGGCCGTGGGACCTTCGCTGGGTGGAAGCGTTCCTCGCACCCAGATCGAGCCTTCATCCAGGTGCGGCAGGAACTCTGACCCGATCGGTCCGCCCACCGTGAGATAGATGGCAATCGCGAAGAGAATCGTCGCGATGCCCACCGTCACGTAGCGATGCACAATGGCGGCGCGCACTGCTGTGCGATAGCGGATGATGAGCCAGTGCATGATCGGGTTCTGCCACTCTTTAGCCCCGCCGCGGAACAGGATACTCGCCATCACCGGCGCCACGATGATGGCAAAGCCGAGTGCGCCCAGCAGCGCAAAGGTCACCGTCCAAGCCATCGGTTTGAACAGCCTGCCTTCCACGGCTTGCAGGGTGAAGATCGGCAGGTACGAGGTGATGATGATGCCGCGTGCGAAGAACACCGGCCGCTGCACCTCGTGCGCTGCGTCGCGAATCTTTTGCGCCGGGGTGCGCGTGTCGTCCTGCTGCGACAAATGGCGCACCATGTTCTCGATCATCACCACCGATCCATCCACCAGCATGCCGAAGTCCAGCGCACCCAGAGAAAGAAGGTTGGCGGGGATGTGGCTCAAGTCGAGGCAGATAGATGCAAACATCAGCGCGAAAGGTATGGTGAGCGTGACGATGATGGCGCCGCGCACGTTGCCAAGAAACAGGAACAGAATGATCGCCACCAGGATCATCCCCATGCTCAAGTTGTGCTCCACGGTCTCCACCGTGTACTTCACCAGGTCTGAGCGGTCCAGAAACGGCGCCACCTTCACACCTGCGGGCAGGATGCCATGGTTCAGCTTGTCCACTTCATCGTGGATGCCTTTCAAAACCGGGTCGGAATCGTCGCCTTTCTGCAGCAGCACGATGCCTTCGACGGTGTCCGGATTGTCGACGATCACCCCGTCGGGCCGATGGGTCGCTCTGCCAATCTGCCCCAGCCGGATCTTCGCTCCCTGCGTAACCGTCGCGATATCTTTGACCGTGACCGGCGTACCGTTTTGCGTCTTCACCACCGTGTCTTCAATGTCCTGCACACTGGTGTAGAGACCCAGGGACTGCACGTTGATCTGCTGCGCGCCCTGCTCGATAAAGCTGCCCCCACCGTTGGTGTTGTTGGCGGCGATCTGCTGCTCCACTTGGCTCATGCTCAGCCCGTAGCTGACCAGCTTCTCCGGGTCCAGCTTGATCTGGTACTCCTTGGTCGGGCCGCCGAAGCTCGATACGTCCACCACTCCGGTAACACCCTTGAACGATTTCTCCAGCAGCCAGTCTTCCAGCGACTTCTTCTCCATCACGTCGTAGGTGGGATTGGTGCTTTCCAGGGTGTACCAGTAGATCTGGCCTACAGGGCTCCAGTCGGTGCCCATCTGGGGAACCAGGTTGGCCGGCAGGTTCACCTGCCCCAGCCGCTCCACCACGTGTTCCCGGTTCACGTCGCTGGTGGTACCGTCGTCGAAGATCAACATCAGGCTCGAGAGGCCGGCCAGCGTGGTGGAACGCAAATGGGCCAGGTGGGGAATGCCGGCCATTTGGATCTCGATCGGCACCGTAACCTGGCGCTCAATCTCCTCCGCCGAGCGCCCGGGCCACTGGGTGATGATCTGCACGTAGTTGTTGGCGACGTCGGGGTAAGCTTCGATGGGCAGCGCGCGGAAGCTGATGACGCCCCACGCAGACAAAACTACCACTCCGCCCAGGACCAGCCAGCGGCTTTTGAGAGCGAAATCAACGAGCGCTCGAATCACTTACCGGTCCCCGCTGTTCAAATGCCAGCATACTATCTCTGCTCGATCCGCCCCAATGGAACCAATCCGCCCGCCCGTTCCAGATTCTGCTGCTATCCTTCGCCATCCTCTGCAAGCAATCCAAGGAAGATTTGAACTGCCGACCCCCTCACACTCCAAAAGGCACTGAAGATTGACAGTCGTGTCTTTTGTTTAGCTTACGAGCCGCTCCTCGTTCGATTTGGAGCATATTTGGCCGGGTCACGTCACAAGTACGTCACACGGAAGTAACTCATTCGCGTGTTGCCACGGCACCGATTTGCTGTAATAGACCAAGCAAGTCCGGCTGGCCGCGTTCTTCCACGAATTGCCCATTTGATAGACGATAGAAATTCATTGCTTGATTACCGGATAGGTCAGCGTAAAACGCGAGACCGTGACGCGGGCCAGGGCATGGAAAAAACCTTGCCACATTTGACCCCTCGCGTTAGGGTTCTCGTTACGGAGAGAAGTTCTGTAAGCTATTGATTCTAATAATGGTCGGGACGGGCAGATTTGAACTGCCGACCCCTCGCACCCCAAGCGAGTGCTCTACCAGGCTGAGCCACGTCCCGACACAATCGAGCTGGCTCGGGTGAGCCGGCTTTTGGGGTCTGAATTAGTTTACACCAGCGGCAACCATTGCGCGCGAGCTGCTCATCGCCGTCTGCTGCCACCCGACGGCTTTACGGCGCTGCCTCCGCACACTTTCACCGTAAAATCGGCTCCAGCGGCCGACGGAATCTCAGTGCGAAGGCGGAACAAACTCCTGGGGCAGCGCGGAGCCTTCGCCAAAGAAAAACTGTTCCATCTGCTCCACCAGGAATTGCTGTGCTTGCGGTGTCCAAGGCTGCAACCGGTACTCATTCAGCAGCATCTTCTGTCGATCCACCCACTCGCCCCAGGCTGCCTTCGAGACATTCTTGTAAATCTTCTGGCCAAACTCGGAGTCGAAGGGCGGCTCGTCCAAGCCCTCCATCTCCTTCCTGTTGCGAACACAAAATACCATGTGCGCCATTATGTATGCTCCCTCAACAATTGTATTGGATACCCTCTGCGGCCCGGAAGCAGACTCGGCACACTGCCACGGTGTCTCTCCACAATCAGAAGCCAACGTTGCGGCCCGCTTTCCAGTTTACTGACTTGACATTTGCAGCCAGATTCAAAGATCTGGCGCTAGCTCTGAATCTTGAAGGCCCCTTTCAGGCCTAGCGCAGCTCTTAACTTGTCACTTTGGATGGGCTTGCTCGTTTCCTCAATCAACATAGGTTGAAAGCCGGTTTCCAATTCGGTAGAAGTAAAGCGCATCAGAAGCTCGGCGCCTGCGTAGAGTTCGTGACCTCCGAGGCCTTCTCCCGTCTCGGCGTTGTACCATTCACGGACCGACTTATCGGGAGCAGATACCTCATAGCTCTTCTCGGCCAGCAAGCGTGCCTCCCGGTCAAATCCATATCGCTGCAAGCCGTGGGTCACAAAGTAGTTTCCATGGGGCCATAACCCTCCGCGCCAATTACAATGTCCATCCTCTAAGGCAAAGTAAGTATCGATCATTGGTGGGGGAACATGGTGCTGGGTATAGTTGGGTTCGTTCATCGCATAACTAGGTAACGGATATGCGCTCCAGAATTCCTTGGGGTTCATGATGTGCTCATCCACCAGGCGTTTCGCCTGCGCCTGGTCTGGAATGCCGGCCCACAGGGGATATAGACCCGCGAGTGACTTGATTCTTATTGGTTTTCCAGTCCGGATATCTCTGTCGTAATAGAAGCCGTCTTTCTCGTCCCACATGAGCTTTTGGATTAGCTCTTTTTTCTCGCGGGCGGCTTTGGCAAATGCCGCAGCATCGTCCGGATGCCCTTTTGCTATCGCTATCTTTTCTGCCGCCAGGAAATCCAGATACATGAAACTATTCAGATCCGCACCTTCGCAAAAGTAAGAACGCCACACTCCGGCACGATCGAATTGGTTGTCTTCTCCCGTATGGCAAGCGCTCGCCCACTCACTCAGTCCGTTTGAATCCCTGTCCCACGCAGTCGTCCAGTGCCCAAGATACTTCTTGAGTCGACGGTACATTTCATCTGTAATCCACGAAGTGTCTCCGCCGTTTGCCCTGCTCAGGAACAGTGCTACCTGGAATAGAAACGGTTGCGCGTGCTCCTCCCCTTCATAGATACCGTAAACATTGTCCTCTGCGCGTGGCGGATTCATACCCGGCCAATGGCGTGGAATGAACCCGTCCTCCCGCTGAAGACCGAGATTGATGCGTAGCGCATTCTTGCCCAGATTCGTATCTCCCGCATGAAGCAGAACTATGTTGTCAAGATAAGTCTCCCAGGTGAAAAGGCTTTCGCCGTACCCGGAATAGTAATAGCCTTCTGTCGGGTGCTTATGAGTTCCGTGTTTCTCCATGATTTCAACTAACTCTGCGGCAATCTTCATTCGACTTTCGCGAGTTGGGACATCTCCCATGGAAAACAGAGCGTTCTCCGCGCCGAGTCTAAGTGGGGGAGTTATTCCCGCCAGAATGCTGTAAGCCCCAACCTTAATGAAGTTACGACGCTTGATAGGCATATCCTTGCACCTTCCTAACCCAGGAAACCTGCTTGGTCCGTTTTAAGAACGGTTTCTTCCGCGATGCGTCAGGGGCCATTGCTCCGGCACTTCCTTGCGGAAAGAGGGATCCTCGAAGGGCAATTCTAAGGTTCCGCACTCTTCGCTGTCTATTCTGCACGCTGGCAACTAAGCGAGATACGGGAGATTGACTCGGCGGCCCAATGGGCTTCGCAGGTGAGCCTCCGTGGCTCATCGCCGTCCTTTTTTCCCTGGCCTCCTGCCGGCCTTCTTGGCTTCGCGATCGCGCACCCGTTTCGTCTTGGATTTCGGCGTAGTCCTGACAGCTCTCCTGCCGGTAAGCGGCAGGCCCTCTTCCGCAATCGAGAACTGCAGCTTTCGCTCTTGGGCCAGGATTCGGTCCAGAATTACCTGTACTCGGTCGCCGGCTCTAAACCTCCGCCCCCAGCGCTCACCGATGATCTCGTGTGTATTCTCGCGCCAGGTGTAACGGTCATCGCGTAGCGTGTCGATCGGCACTAAACCCTCGACAAATAGGTCGGTCAACTCGACAAACAGTCCGAATTTGGCCGGGTTCAGCACCAGGGCGGCAAACTCCTCTCCCACCCGGTCCTCCATAAAGCGAACCTTCTTCCACTCCACCAGCTCGCGCTCGGCCTCAGCGGCGCGGCGCTCTGTTTGGCTGGTTTCCTCCGCAATCTGTGCCAGCTCAGCTTCGGGGATGGGTGGCTCGCCAGTGAATGCATCCTGTGCTTTGCCCGCATGAGTCACACGGATTCCAGCCAGGCCCTCGTTGGGGTGCGTCCAGGGAGAGTTGTGCCGCCCCTCCGCCACATCACCCCGCCCCACCACGCCCGCCCGCAACAATGCCTTGGCAATGCGATGCACAATCAGATCCGGGTACCGGCGAATGGGCGAGGTGAAGTGCGTATACGTAGGCGCGGCCAAGGCAAAATGGCCTTCATTGATCTCGGAGTAGCGCGCCTGTTTCAGCGAGCGCAACATCAGGTAGCTCAGAATACGTTCCTCCGGCTTGCCCTCAATGCGTGCCGCCAGCTTCTGGTACATGCGCGGCGTTACAGGAATGTCTTCAGGCACTTCGTGTTGCCGCGGATTGCTCCCGCTGCCATGGGATTCTCTGCGTTCGCCGCGAGTCTGGATGCGTTTCACCGGTAGCGCGCCCAAGCCCAGGGAGTAGCCGAAGCTCGCCGCCAACTCCTCAAACTGCACCACGCGCCGCGGTTCCGGCTTTTCGTGGATACGATAGAGCGATGGTACCCCCAGGTCTTCGAGCCATGTGGCCACGCACTCGTTGGCTGCCAGCATGAACTCCTCAATCAGCCGATTCGCCCAGGTGCGTTCGGCCTTTGTCACCCCGCGCATCTGCCCTTGTTCGTCAAACTCGATCACCGGCTCCGGTAGATCGAAATCGATAGAGCCCCGCTCCTCGCGCCGTTTGTTCATCAGCACTGCCAGCATACGCATGCGATCGAACTCTTCCGCCAGCGCCGCGAAACGCGCGCGCACTTCAACGTCTCCCTCCAGAATCGCGTGTACCTCGGTGTACGTCATCCGCGCCGCTGAACGAATCACTCCCTCGACAATCTCGTAGCTTTCGATGCGGCCTTCCCCGTCGAGCTGCAGAATGCAGCTCAACACCAGCCGGTCTTCCCCAGGGCGCAGGCTGCAGATATTCGTTGAAAGCTCCTGCGGCAGCATGGGAATGGCGCGATCCGGAAAGTAGACGCTTGTCCCGCGCAGCCGCGCTTCCAGGTCCAGGTCCGTGCCTCCGCGTACATACTCTGACACATCGGCAATGTGCACCTGCAACTCGTAACCGGCGCCGTTCGCGCGCTCCCTCACTAAAACTGCGTCGTCGAAATCCCGCGCCGTCTCGCCATCGATAGTTACAATGGGCAGCCCACGAAAATCCCGGCGCGCCGCCACCTCGGCTTCATCCAGGTGCGCCACTCTGCGCGCCTCTGCCAGTACCCCCTCCGGAAAGACCCTGGGCAACTGGTGCTTGCGGATCATCATCTCCACATCCACCCCGAAGTCGTCCGGGTCGCCCAGCACCTCGATCACGCGGCCTACGGCTGGCTTTGTCAGTGTGGGCCAGCTCGTAATCTCCACATCAACCACCAGGCCTTCCAGGTTTTCGTGGGCCGCGGCTGTGGCCTCCGTTCCCAGCACCCGGTGCGGAGTGGGTCCGCCATCGGCTACCGGCAGTTCCTGCCCGGCGGGAATCAAAATGTGCTGTGTCATCCGCTCGTCAAACGGCACCACCGAATGTCCCTGGCCCCGGTCCGACCGCGCGTAGTGGAATATGCCAACTACGGTGGGGTTGTGCCGCTCCAGCACGCGCGCAATCCGTCCCAGTCTGCGTCCATCGGCGCGCGGAGGATCCACCTCCACCAGCACCTGATCGCCCTGCATAGCCCCATTGATCTCGTTGGGCGGAATAAAGATGTCTTCCTGCCCCGACGCCTGTCTTGCGTTGGGCCGCACAAATCCATACCCATCGCGATGCAGATCCAGCCGCCCGGCCGCCAGATTATCGCGCGTAAGGCCGCCGTACCCCGCCGTAGGCTTCGGAATACTCCAGTGCTCGCGGTCCAGCTTCGTCAGCTCGCCTCGTGCGGTCAGCCGCGCCAGTTGCTCCAGCAGCAGGCGCCGCTCCCGCCCGCCGCCCAGCCCCAATTCGCGGACCAGCTGCTTGTAGCCCGCCTTGCCGCCGGGTGAGCGGGCAATCCGCTCCACTAATTCGCGATCAGTCATAGTTCAAGAGTAGGTCAATTCGCTCCAGCCCTGGCAGACGCCATGCAAGTTTCTGGTTCGCTTGCCTCACTTCGCTGTTGTCACAAGGGGCTACTTTGGACCCTTGCCGCTTACCAGGTTGGAACATTCGCCCCTTGCCGTCTTAAAATAGCCGCAGTGACATGGCTGCTTCCACCTGGATGGGCTAACATCATGGTGCGGGCGCATGCGGGATACCCGCGCACGACGGCCCGGCAGCCTGAAAACTCAGACTCTTGGGACCAAGGTATTGGCCCCTGCCTTGGCAACCCAGTCCCATCAGGACAGAAAAGGAAATACTTTGAGCGCTATGTGGAAACCCACCCAATCCGGACCCGTTGCTCCCCCCTCAAACCCTGAGCCCTCTCGCCCCGTCCCTGCGTCTCCGGCTTTTGAACCTGCCCGTCCCGCGGCTCCTGCCGGCGAGCAGGCCACTATCGGTAAAGGCCTTTATATCAAGGGCGAGATTAGCGGTTCCGAGTCGCTTTTCATCGACGGCAAAGTCGAAGGCAGCGTCAACCTTGCTGGCAACCGCGTCACCGTGGGGCGTAACGGTCAGGTCAGCGCCAACATTACCGCCCGCGAGATCGTGGTCCTGGGCAAGGTTCGTGGCAATGTCTCCGCCACGGACCGCGTCGACATCCGTGCCGAGGGATCTCTAAGCGGAGATGTGGCCGCAGCACGCATCAGCATCGAGGATGGCGCCTTCTTCAAGGGCGGCATCGACATTCGTAAGCCCGACTCGAAAACGACCGGTACGCCTGCCTCCGAGCCCTCCAAGACGGTCCAGGTCTAGCAACTGTTGCGTGCCGCTTAGACACCAAGGCTTCGCAACTGCGGGGCCTTGGAGTTGGCGCGGAATCATTGATATTCCCCGATCCGCGCTGGACGATGGTCGTGACTTGACAGGGCCGATTTGAAATCCACGCGCAACTCACAGTGAATCAGCTGCGCAGATCAAATCAGCAAGAGATCGGAAAATAAGCAGGCCGGGAATAGACTGCAAACTCTCCTATCCCAGCCCCAGGCGTTTTCTCGCAACTCTCGGTAGTGCCGACCCGGATTTCACCAGCACCCATGCTGCAACCGCCAGCCACAGCGCCGTTCCTCCGCTCAAAACCCCGAGGTCTGTCCATCGGCTCTCCGCCGGAAGATGCGCTCCCCAAGCGTGAACCACCACGTCGCCTAGCCAGGAGACGACCATCCACACCGCCGCGCCGCTTGCAATCCCGGCCAGCAGGCATCGGCCCAATTCGGCATAGTCTAGGCTGGCCAACGACACCATCCGCCGCTTGTGAAGCAACACGGCCACCGCAACCGTCTGCAGCGCGATGCCTATATCCGAGGCGGCGGCCAGCCCCATGGTTCCGTACCAGCGATAAAACGCGCTATAGATGGGAAGTGAAATCAGGGTGATGACCGTCCCCGCGGCCATTGGCGCAAAAGTATTGCCCGCGGCATAAAAGGCGCGCGCATAAATCGCCTGCGCCGACCACAAGAACATCGAGACCGAAAAGACCGCGAAATAAGCGGCGCACTCCCGCGCATCGGTCGCGGAAAAGTGCCCGCCGATAAACAGCAGATCCACCAGCGGAACGCCCAGCGCAGCCATGGCCGAGGCCGCCAGAAGCCCCATGCAGGCAACCCGCGACACTGAGTCCGCCACCACCATGGAAAACTCAAAGCGCTTCTCCTGCATCCATAGGCTGGCGAAGAACGGCATTGAAGCGGCTCCAGCCGCCTGGGCCAACACTGCCATGGGCGCGGTAAACAGTTGCTTCGCATAATTGAACAGCGAGACGGCCCCTCCGATTTTGGAAGCAAAATGGGCGATGATCCAGCCATCGGCCGTCACCAGCGAGACACCTACGATCAGCGGTAACGACAGTCGCACCCACTCGCGCAGTCCCTCATCGCGCCAGTCCAATATCGGCTTATAGCGTGTTCCAGCCCTGCGCGCAAACACCGCATTCAGCAGGAATGGCCCGAAAAATGCGCCCGCTACGGTGCCGATCGCCAACGCAGAGACGCCAATTCGCCGGGCCAGCAGCACTCCGCCCACAATTGTTCCCATGTTGTAGATCAGGGGAGTAACCGCCTGCACATTGAACTGCTTGCGCACCAGCAGTACCGCGCCAAACACGCCACCCGCAAAAAAGAACAACTGTGCCGGCAGCAGAATGCGGGTCAACTTCACGCAGAGTGCCGCCTTGGCCGTGTTGAATCCCGGAAACCACCAGCGGATGTACCACGGGGCAACCAGTTCCGCCAGCACAATGGCTCCGCCCAGCACCAGGTACATGGTGGTCAGAATCACCGAGAGCGACCGGTCGCCTTCCGCCTCCCGCCCCGAGTCGCGGTAGCGCGTCAGGATGGTGACAAAGGTGATTGATGCCGCACCGCCCACCAGAAAATACGAAATCATATCCGGCAGCACAAAGGCGCCGTTCAGCGCGTCGGCTTCCACTCCGCTGCCGAACAGCCACACAATATACTTCACCCGCACCAGGCCGATAATGCGCGACAGAAAGGTCGACGCCATCAGCACCACGGTCGCGCTGAATGCGGAGTGCGCATGCGACGGGCGCAGCATCCCCATCGCGCGCGCCCATCGCGAACTCGGCAGCCGCCCCGGTTGGGTTGAATGTGTTTCTGTCACTAGAGTTGATTTTACCGGGGATGTGTGCGCCCGCGATCTTGCATGCCTCACCAGCGCACCGGACATTTCAACACCGGTGCTCAATTCTGCTGTCATTCCCGGTATTCTTTTTGGCAGGGGGCTTTGCATGGGGCTTATTTCGCGTCTTGGACTTGTTCTCTTGCTTCAGATCAATGTGCTCGCCCAGACGATTCACGGCCGCGAGGGCATCACCCTACCCCCTCCGCCTAGTGTTGAAGCCATTCCCGTCGTCGACAACTACTTTGGCGTCAAGGTTTCCGATTCCTACCGCTGGCTTGAAGACGCAAAGAGCCCTGAAACTCGAGCCTTCATCGATGCCCAGAACGCCTACACAACGCGTTACTTGAAGCAGGCCCGCATCCATGCCCAGGTCTTCGACGACTTGGATGCGCTGGAGAATATCTCCGAGACCAGCGCTCCATGGGAACGTGCTGGCAGTTACTTCTTCTACCGGCGTCTGGCTGGTGAGCAGCAGTTCTCCATCTATGTGCGTCACGGATGGACGGGCAAAGATGAGCGCCTGATTGATCCGGCGGCGCTTAGCAAGGATCCAAACACCTCGGTTGATCTCGACGATATCTCTCGCGATGCGTCGCAAGTGATCTATTCGATCAAGCAGGGCGGAGCGGACGAGACCAGCATTCATGTGTTCAATGTCAAGACCCGCAAGACGCTGGAAGACGAATTGCCCCTGGCCCGCTACTTTGGCGCCGGCTTTGCGCCCGACGGGGCCAGCTTTTACTACGCGCGTAACAACAAGGAGGGAACACTGCTCTACCAGCATGTGCTGGGAACCCGAGCCTCGCGCGACACCCTCGTCTTTGGTCGCGAATTTCGCGGCGAGCCGCTCACTGGCAACGACCTCTTCTCGGGTGTGGTCACTGACGACGGCCACTACCTCGTGGTTGAGATCGGTCGCGGTGTTCCCCCCAAACGCGTGGACATCGTCTTTCGCGATCTGACCCAACCCGGCTCACCCTTTGAGGTGCTGGTTTGGGGGCTGGAGTCGAGGTTCTCCGCCGTCTATGCCCAGGGCGGCTGGTATGTGAAGACCGACTACCAGGCGCCCCTGGGACGCATTCTCAAGGCCGATCCCGGAGTCCTGCCCGACGCATGGAAGACCATCGTGCCCCAAGGAACAGACGTGATCGATGACTGGTCCATCGTCGGCGGCAAGATCTATGTCAACCGGCTAAAGGACGTAAAGACTGAAACCACGGTCTTCACTTTGGATGGCAAGCCCGCAGGCAAGATTGAATACGACGGGATCGGCTCCGCCTCGGTTCCCGCGGGACGGACCACGGATCGCTTTGGCTACTTCAGCTTTGAATCTTTTATTGTGCCGCCCACTATCTATCGTCTGGATACGGCTACTGGCAAGCGAGAGATCTTCTTCCAGCCCAAGATCCCGTTCGACCCTCGGCAGTTTGAACTGAAGCAAGTGTTCTTCAAATCCAAAGACGGTACTCGGATTCCCATGTTCATTGCCGGTAAACGGGGCCTCAAGCAGGACGGCACTGAGCGGTTGCTCATGACCGGCTATGGAGGGTTCAATAGCAGCCTGCCCCCCTGGTGGAATGCAACCTACGCCTGGTGGTTGCAGCAGGGCGGATGGTTCGCCATGCCCAACCTGCGCGGTGGTGGCGAGTACGGCGAAAACTGGCACGAGCAGGGCATGTTCGAGAAAAAGCAAAACGTCTTTGACGATTGGTTCGCCGCCGCTGACTACTTGATTGCCAACAAATACACCACGCCTCCTCACTTCGCCATCACCGGCCGCTCCAATGGCGGCCTGCTCATGGGCGCAGCCTTCACTCAGCACCCTGAGCTGTTCTCGGCGGTTCTCTGCGGCTATCCCCTGCTGGATATGCTGCGCTACCAGAAGTTCCTCGTAGGCTACTACTGGACCACCGAATATGGTTCCTCCGACAACGAAAAGCAGTTTCCTTATCTGCTCAAATACTCGCCTTACCACAACGTGAAGGCCGCCACGCCATACCCCGCCGTCATGTTCTTCACCGGCGACGGCGACACTCGGGTCGATCCCCTCCATGCGCGCAAGATGACCGCTCTCTTGCAGTCGGCTTCCTCCAGCGGCCGCCCGGTCCTCCTCCACTACAGCCTCGCAGGCGGCCACTCCGCCGGCGTCAGCGTTGACCAGAAAATACAGGATGACGCCGACCAGCTCACCTTCCTCTGGACCGAAACAGGACAGCCGGCATCTGCCCGATAGTCATTGCGCGACTCCCGGTCCTGATCGCCCCGGGACACTTGCGCCCCGGACTGAAGCCATCCCGGCTTTCTACCGATAAGTGAAGAGTTGCATTTGAGCAGTAGTCCACGGGGCAAGCTCTTTGTGTTTCCTTTCTCTGTGAAGCCGCTCTTGTGCCAGGGCCGGTGTCAATATGCCGCAAGCCGAAGTAAGCATTTGCAAGACAGACCGGCAGCAGGAGGCAGCCAGGCTGTCCGTTCTCTCCTCTGCGGGGATCCTCGACTCCACCCCGGAACCCGGCTACGACGCCATCACTCGGTTGGCCGCCGCTTACTTTCACGCCGATGTCGCTCTGCTGGGCTTTGTTGACACCCATCGCATCTGGATCAAGTCCCATTGGGGTGAAGTCGTTCGCGAGTTGCCCAGAGAACATTCCCTCTTTGAGATGGTCCTTAATGAGGACGGCCCAGTGGTCGTCCCGGATCTTTCCCGGCATCCCCACTTCCATGATCGCTGCACTCTGATCCGGAGTTTCGATGCGGCCTTCTTCGCGGGTGCTCCGGTTCGCTCCGCCAATGGGACTATTCTCGGCGTGCTCACAATATTCTGCCGCCGGCCACGCCCCTCCATGAGTCCCGAGGAACTGGAGATGCTTGTGAGTCTGGCTGGTCTGGCCGCCAACCAAATCGAATTGCACAGGCTTCGCAAGATATTCACCAGGAGCGGGCTGCGGCGGCCTCGCGCAGCCGTTCTCAGCAACAGCACACGAACCTGGCCGCGCAGTTCCGACCTCCGCCGCGCCCTCGATCAGCACGAGTTTGTGCTGCACTACCAACCCGAAGTCGATCTAGCCTCGCGCCGGATTATTGGCGTCGAGGCCCTCATCCGCTGGCAGCACCCCCAGCGCGGTCTCATCTCGCCCCAGGACTTCATTCCCCAGGCAGAAGAGTGCGGATTGATTCTGCCTATCGGCGACTGGGGCCTGGCCGAGGCCTGCCATCAGATTCAGGCTTGGAACCGTCAAGATCCCCGCGATCGTTCCTTCCAGGTATGCGTCAACCTCTCCGCCCGCCAGTTCTCTCGCAAGGGACTCGCTGACCACGTCGAGTCGTTGCTCCTGCGGTCAGGCATCTCCAGCAGCCAGCTCGGTCTTGAGATGACAGAGTCCAGTCTCATTCCCAACATGAGCATCGCAATTGAAGTCCTCACCGGTCTGCGCTCCCTCGGAGTCTCCTTACTAATGGACGACTTTGGCACCGGCTATAGTTCCCTCAATCACCTCCACTCCTTTCCCTTCGATGTGCTCAAGGTTGACCGATCCTTCGTAGGCCGCATGACCGAAGGGGACCAACCCCTCCAAATCGTGCGCACCATTGTGGAACTTGCACGCGTCTTGGGCATGGACGTAGTTGCCGAGGGAATTGAGACACGCGAGCAGTATCGTTTGCTCCGTCTGATGGGTTGTCGCTACGGCCAGGGCTTCCTCTTTGCCCGCCCCATGACTGCTGAAGGTGTGACCCGGCTTCTCCGCCTTCCCGGTCACATACTCCCCGATCCCGCAGACCTCGATCCTTCGGCCGCCGGATTTCCATCCTGACCCGGCAAACGCGATTTCATTTCGGATTTTCCTGCGCGCTCCATTCCCATGTGGGAATCATCTTGGCCCCCACATGGGAAATCCCTCTCGCCGCTCGACCATCCTGCCCTATGCTTCAAGCCATGCAGGAGCCAGCAGCAACTTCGCCCTCTCCCGCCACTTTCGGCTTTGCCAGCCTGTTGGCCTCCCTTACCGCTTCTGCGGCTGAGTCAACGCCCGCATGGGGCGATGACGCCTTGGCCGACGACGTTGCCTCCCTCAGCTACGAGCAGGCTCTCCGCACGCACGCGCGCTTGCGTTCCAACCAGGCCGGCGGCACGGCTCCGAGTCAAGACAACGGGTGTGGTGACCTCCGCCTGCAACCGTCGCACCCTGATCCGCCAAATTCAGCCATGGAGGCAACAGTTCCGCCCTCGGGACCAGATCGCAACGCAGCGGCCGAACCCAGCCTTGCACTTGATTCCGCAGTTCTTGAACAAAGTCGTCGGGCCGCAAGCATCACCATTCGTCTTAGCAGGGCAGAAAGCGCCCAATTGCGTGCCCGCGCAGCGCAAGCCGGTCTTAGCATTTCTGCCTATTTGCGTTCCTGTATCTTTGAGGCGGAAACCTTGCGCATGCAGGTCAGGGAAGCGCTGGCGCAGTTCCGGTCGGCTCCCGCGACGGACGTCACCAAGGCGACCGCAATGAAGAGATCTTTTCCACCCGCCTGGCTATCAAGGTTCCTTTCCCACTGGTTCAGTAACCCGCACGGAGCTCACCCCTGAGAACCTATCCAAAAACCAACAAGGCGGGATACGGCACTCAATCCAGGGATGCTCTTCCCTTCGAATCCTAAGAACGGCCGCCCTTTTGCAGGAAATTAAGTGCACTCAGCGCATAATGAAATTCGATTGGAGTATTGATAGGTCGAGGGCAAGACGGGAAGCATCACCAGTCGACCCACACGCCCTGAAGCTGCGCACAGCCAGGCGCAGAAGGGTGCATGTCATCCTGAATTTGGGATGTGAACTACCCGGCAGGCCAAAAATGCGGCCTAACTCCTTTGATGTCTAAATTCTGCGGCGAACTCCTGCGGAATCAATATTTTGCAGCGCAGCCCCTTCCGTAAACGCAAGAAAATAAGTAATTTATCTACAGAATCTAGGGGGGGGAGGGGGGCAGGGCTACTCACCGGTTGACCGGCGACTGTCACCTTGCTGTGCTCGGCGCTCTCTCCCCATGTCGGTTACTCCACTTGCAGAACCAGGCATTTCAGGTATTCGGTCTCCGCCAGGTTCAGCACCACCGGATGATCCAGTGCCGCGCCTCGCCGCTCCAGCAGCCTTACCCGCCGGTGCGCATCGGCCGCCGCGGAGGCGACCGCACCTTCCAGATCCGCCCACCCTACGTGATGGCTGCACGAGAAGGTCAGTAGCAGACCCCCCGGTTGCGCCATCCGCAAAGCACGCAGATTCAGCTCTTTATATCCGCGTAGCGCTCCCTCGACCGCACGTTTGGTCTTGGCAAACGCGGGCGGATCAAGCACGATGGTGTCGAATCGCTCGCCCGCCTCCGACCAGTCGCGCAAAATCTGAAAGGCATCGGCCTCCACCCAGTCAACTTCCGCAATGAGCCGGTCGCGGTTGGCCGCAAAGTTGCGCTCGGCCACTTCGAGAGAAGAGCGCGAGGCGTCGATTCCTGTGACACTCTTGCAGACGCGTGCCAGATGCAGCGCAAAGCCGCCCTGGTAGCAGCAGACATCGAGCGCCCGCCCTTTTGCTCCCAACCGCTCCGCCCACTCCCGTGCTGCGGCGTAGTTCGCGCGCTGGTCGAGAAAGGCTCCGGTCTTCTGGCCCGCGTTGGCGTCGTAGTGAAACAGCAGACCGTTAATTTTGAATTGCGTGCTGGTGATAGGTGCAGCGGGATCTGCCGCCCAAATGGGAGCGAGGTCGGGCGCGGCCAATTCCTCCAACTCGCGCATGCGCGGGTCGGGGCGCTCAAGAATGCTGACAGGATGCAACTCTTCGCGGAAAACGCGCACACAGGTTTCACGGACGGGTGCGGAGTCCAGGCCTTTTGTGAGCAGTTGGAGAATGACGAGGTTGCCGTACTTGTCCGCTACCAGGCCAGGCAGTTCGTCGGCCTCGCTGAAGCACAACCGGCACGCATCTGTCTCTTCGTTCAGCAGCGGCCTGCGCCTGGTGATAGCCGCGCGCAACCTGGTTTCTAGCAGTCTTAGCCATCCGGCTTCGTCCAGAGCCTCGCGCGACACCAGTCGCAACACAATCTGCGACGACGGGCTATAAAGTGCCGTCCCCAGCAGCAAACCGCGGGCATCCGCCACTGGCAACAGCGCCGGTGGGCCACCCTCACCGGTTTCCAGCGATTCAATGTCGGAGGCGTAAACCCAAAGATGGCCTGCACGCAACCGATCGGCAGCGCGCCGATTCACACGCGCTCCCGGGCCTGCATTGGCCAGGTTGGGATCGTTGCCTGGCGAATAGGGTTTTCGCTGGGAGTCGCGGCCATCCGTGCGGAGAGGCAATGAGGGGCTCTCGCGATTTCGGTCAAAAGGCGCCATTGGCTTGGTAGCCTTTGGCGCCCTCTGGTCCGTAGTTGGTTGTAGCTTGCGCGGCTTGGTCATTTGCTCCTTCGGGGGTCTCGTCGAGCCCTTGCCGGGAGCGTTTAGGCCGCCGGTCTCTACCTTGTCTGAACGCTTTCCAAATAGCGGCTCAGATTGCTGATTCTGAGCTGTCTCGCCTGGGCGTTCGTCATGTCCATCTTACCAAGGATGGGACCCCACACGGGCATCTCGACCGTGCCGTGCGCCTGCACATTCGAGCCAAACTGCATTACCGCAACAATGTGCGTATCCGGGAACTTTCCGTGGTTGTTCCTGCTTAACCCCGTCAGGTCGGTCGGCTGGGTCTTCAGCGCGGCCGCAGCGGGACCGTTCCCTTTGGCGTCTACCCCATGGCACGGCGCGCAATAACTGGTAAACATCTGCTTGCCGCTCGTCGGCGAAGTCTTGTTGACCGGGATTATCACCTTTGTTCTGGACTGATCTGCATAACCTATACCGACGGCAACAGCCGCAGCAAGTGTTGTAAGTAAGAGGCGTTTCAACATTAGTTCCTCCGTTTCGGACCTCTAAATCCGCAGGGGGGACTTTACTCCTTGTTTATGATAGTCATGCTGTGATGGCCAGCACACTCAACAGAACCTTACGGCACCGACGAACCAAGGCAGGAACGCTAGTATTCAAGGGCATATACCGCATAATTATTCCCTTCTGAGTGTCATTACATTTGTAACCAAGGCTAATTAGAAGGCACACTAAGTCTGAAGAAGTCAAAGTTCAACCAAGCGTGACTCATTTACTAGACTGCTCGTGAGATTGTTAGCAATTCAAAAGTAATCTCAGTAACCAATCGTCTAAGTTATTGAGTATTAGACCTACGCGCGGAAGCTATCTATCTTGATGCCGGTCCTATTCCCAGTACATCTGCATATTGTTCTTCTCAGAAGCGCTCTTCGTCCCCTCCCCGTGGCCACGGCTCACAATCCAGAGTTCCCTCTCAACGTGCATAGAATCAAAAGGATAGATAAAAATTGCCCGCTAGGTCTCTGACCGTATGAATTCGCTCCTTAAATTTGTGGTTTCCCAGGTCAAAAGCGAGACCTGAGGCACCCGACATTGATACAACATCAAGCGGTCAGAGACCAGTTGCCGCTCTCCTCTGTTTTGAAGCGCGGCGCGGTCTTCAACCTCTTCAGCGCGCTGCCTGACCCGCAACTTGTCCCGTTTGATCCGTTTCAAATCACTCCGGCCTATAATGAAGCATGGCGACAGTCCGGCAGGCCATCGCGGCGGATCTCCCCAGCGCCACTTCGGCTCCTCCAGGAGCGGCGGCGCCTGCTGCCTGTGTCTCGGACCAGCCCACCATCGACCAACGTTTTGAAGCCCTGCTTCGCCGGGTCCAAGCCAATCGCCCCACTGAAGACATCAGCCTCATTCGCAAGGCCTGGGACTTTTGCGTTCAGCATCATAAAGGGCAGATGCGCGCGTCGGGCGAGCCCTATGTGATTCACCCCCTTGAGGTTGCCGAGGTGTTGGCCGAGATCAAGCTGGACTCCACAGCCATTGCCGCCGGACTTCTCCACGATGCCGTCGAAGACACCCCAGCCACCAACGAAGAGATTGAAGCCGAATTCGGCGATCAGGTTGCCCACATTGTTGAGGGCGTTACCAAAATCGACAAAATCGAGTTCGCCAACCGCGAAGATCGCCAAGCGGAAAATGTTCGCAAGATGCTCCTGGCTATGGTCACTGACGTGCGAGTTGTTCTTATTAAGTTGGCTGACCGGCTCCACAACATGCGCACCCTGGAACACCTCAAGCCCGACCGCCAGGAAGCTATTGCCCGAGAGACTCTCGACATTTATGCTCCTCTGGCTCACCGTCTGGGCATGGGCAAGGTGCGCGGCGAGCTTGAAGATCTGGCTTTCCGCTACACCGACCCGGTGAGCTTTGAGCAGGTTTCTGCAGCCGTCGAGGCCCAGCGCATCGAGGGCGAGCAATTCCTTCGCGGCGTGGAAGACACCCTGGTCGAGCAGTTGCGCGAAAACCATATCGAGGCCCGCGTCGAGTGGCGCATCAAGCGCCTCTATTCCATCTACCAGAAGCAGCAGCGCTCCAAGGTCTCCTTCGATCAGGTCTACGACTTGCTGGCAGTACGCGTAATCACTCAGGACGTTGCCTCCTGTTACGCCGTTTTTGGGCTCATCCACACCCTCTGGCGGCCGGTTCCAGGCCGCATCAAGGATTTCATCGCTATTCCGCGCGCCAACCGCTATCAGTCACTGCACACCACCATCATTGGCGAAAGCGGACACCAGTTCGAGGTCCAGATCCGCACTGAAGAGATGCACCGCATCGCCGAAGAGGGCATTGCGGCCCACTGGAAGTACAAAGCCGGCGAAGGCGTCGTGACCGCCCGTGACGAGGAGCGCCTCAACTGGATCCGCCAGCTTGTCGAATGGCAGAAGGAGATGACCGATCCCAACGAGTTCCTCTCCAGCCTGAAGATGGACCTGTATCCCGATGAGGTCTATACCTTCACGCCTAAGGGGAAGGTCGTCGTGGTCCCGGCCGACGGCACACCCGTCGACTTTGCCTACACCATCCACACTGAGGTGGGCCACACCTGCGTCGGCGCCAAGGTCAATGGCCGCATGGTTCCACTGCGCACTAAGCTGCGCACTGGGGACATCGTTGAAATCGTCACTCAAAAGGACCACAAGCCCAGCCGCGACTGGCTCACTTTCGTCAAGAGCCCGCGCGCCCGCAACAAGATCAAGCACTGGCTTAACGAGGACCAGCGTCGCCGCGCGGTCGAGATCGGGCGCAAGCTGCTGGAGCGCGAGGCCCGTAAATTCAAGGTGCCGATGAACCAGATCGACGACCAGGATCTGGGCCGTATCGCCAATGAGTATGGTGTCGTCACCGCCGCTGATCTGCTAGCCACCCTGGGCCAGGGCAAGCACTCAGCTCACCAGGTGCTCAACAAACTCGCGCCCGGCTTCGCCAATCTGGGTGATGCCGAACCCAGCGCGGAGACCAAGCCTCTCGGCCGCGGTGAGGCGGCCATGTCCGATGCGGTGCGCAAGTTGCACCTCACTGGTTCCGACTCGCTCCAGGTTGAGGGCCAGAACGACCTGCTGGTTTATCGTGCGCGCTGTTGTAACCCCATTCGTGGCGAAGAAATTGTCGGCTACGTCACCCGCGGCAAGGGCGTGGCCGTCCATGCGCGCAGTTGTCCTAATGTGCAGAATCTGCTCTACGAGAGTGACCGCCGCATCGCCGTCGAGTGGTCTCGTGTCGGCGACCAGTCGGCCGGACGCCCGCAGCGCTACCCCGTCAAGATCACCATCTTCTGCGACGACCGCACCGGCATGTTGAAAGAGCTCACCGCCGTCATCTCCGACGACAACACCAACATCCGCGCCGTGGATATCCGCCGCGACGAAAACGGCGAAGCCATCATCGAGTTCGTGGTCGAAGCCGAGGATGTGCGCCACCTCAACCGCATGGTACTCGGTCTTCGCCGCGTTGCCGGCGTTCGTGATGTCCAGCGTACCCAAAAGCTCTAAAAGCCTGTCCAAGAACTCGAAGCAGCGCCCGCGCGGGACCAAAAGGGCCGACATCGGGGTAGCAGCAAGCAGTACGGCGACGGTCGACGGTCCGTACCGATGAGTAACCCCCCCCGATTCTGTAAGTAAATTACTTATTTTCACGCGTTTATGATATGGGTTGCGCTGCAAAATATTGATTCCGCAAGAGTTATCCGCAGAATGTAGGCACTAAAGGAGTTAGGCCGCATTTTCGGGGCGCGGTCGATTGTTTGCCGCCCAAATTCAGGAAGACAAGCCCCCTTCACGTTTGCCCGTGCGCAGCTTCCGGACGCGTGGGTGGATAGGTGATGCTCCCCGTCCCAGCGATCGACCTTTCAACTCTCGACTCGAATCCAATTATGCGCCGCGCGCACATAATTCAATGCAAAAGGAGGGCCGTTCTCCGGATTTGCGGGGGAGAACCTCCCTGGATCAAGTGCCGTATCCGGCCTTGCTGGTTTCTGGACAGGTTCTACGGCTCGTTCAGAATCAACGCTACACGGCCCGCAATGAACTTGCCGGGCGACTCTCCCAGCTCCACATCGATCAGCTCCACGGGGAAGTCGATGTGGTGCGGGCGCAGGACCAGGCGTGTGGACACCAATTCCAGATAGCGAAGTATGAGGTGGGCGCCGGTCTGCACCGCATACAAAGTGGGCCGGTCGAGGCGGTAGGGTGTGAGCGAGTTGTAATGGCGATCGATGACGGCCAAGGCGTCGGGAAGGACCAGGGGGTCCATGGGCAGCGCATCGGCTGCGGGAATGCGCACCGCGACAAACCGCTGCCAGGCGCGCCGCGAGGACGAGGCGCGGGCCCGGACTGACTCAAGCGCTGCGGAAGGAAGATGAAGCATCGACCGCACCGCTACGGGACGGATGTAGGGCTCAAAGAGCGCCGTGGCATGCGAAACCACAGGGATGGCACTCCCGTCTTCTTCCAGTGGGAATCCGGCATTTCTTTGAGTGCCTGGCAGCAGGTCGTCGGCTGCCAGGTGTTGCGCGGCCAGGATGCGGTCGATGGCATCCAGGGAGAGCTGGCGGCGGTCGTGCAGAAAATTGGAAAGATGCGACTGGCCAAAGCCGGTCTGCCGGGCCAGAAGTGAAACGCTCAGACTGCCCCGCTGTATCCTGCGAAGCAGTTCCAGGCGGAGGCGCTCGTGCATCTGGATAAAATTCATCTGTGGAAAATCCGTCACCGGCAATGGAGACGAACGCTCTCCATTTTCTTGCAGCAAAGTCATTTGAGCTAACTAGCCTTCATTTACACCGTTTATTTGGGGAATGAAACAGGACAGAGAGGAATAAGTCTGGAATACATTGACGCAAGAGATACATCTTTCTAGATTGGCTTTACTTTAACTCGCACAGGTATGCGGGAAGCTATTGAGGAAATGCATCTTTGGTGCTACCTCGAAGAGGCAGAATTCTGCCCTTTGCGGTGACCAATGAACAGTTCCGGCCGGATTTACGGCGCTCCAAGGAAAGCCAAGCTCCATAGAGTCCGTTCGAGGTCGCCGATCGCACAGGGTCGCCTCGACTGCAACGCGGCGGCTCAGGGTAAAGCAATCCTGAAAGCGCAATGATTCGTGCCGGCTATCCTCTTCCCGGCTGCAGGCGCTCCGCAGAAGCGTCCCAGAGCAGACGAGTGCGAGAATTCCAAGGTCTGCGCGCCACCATCATGACAAATAACAAGAGAAGACAGGCGGCATTGACCAATCAGGTCATAAGAAACCTGAGGCGCATTGCCTGGTTCTCTTTAACCCGCCATTTTGCGATGACCATGTTGAACGGGCGGGGAAATACGCAGAAGGGGAAGATTCGTCATGGAATTGCGCGTGCAACTGAAAATTTGCGAGGGATGCGGTTGCCTCTGGTATCGGGCTCAGACCCAAGGGAGTGTGTATTGCAAAGAGTGTGAGACAAAGTTGAGGGACTTTCCAACACCGGAGAGCAGGAAGCGGCGCGGACGTCCCGCCCGTAAGCCAATCGTAAGGATTTGGGCGGTGGCTGATGCAATGGGAGGTGTGGAATGAGCGCCGCGCTGCAGTTGTCAATGATTTGGGGAGCAAGCAGTCCTCGAGAAACGGGGTTTGGAAAGCGCGGACCGGCGGAAGAACGGCCGGGGACAAATCCGAGAGCGGTGGCGGCAGAGACGTTGCCTGCAAACCTGCCGGATATCAGCCTGGCATTCTACAGGAAGCATACGGAAAGCATGCTTCGGCGCTACCTGTATGCATCGATGCAAGTGGGGCGGGCTCCGTCGATCCTGGGGGAGCCAATCGCGCGGGGGTGGGTTTCAAGCCGTCCAGTTCGCACCTTCGAGGACGCCGTCATCTTTGTCCTTGACGTGGAAAGCTGCCTGGACAAGCTTGGATCGCTGGACCGCCAGATGCTGAGCAGAATTGTTCTTCAGGAGTACACCCAGGCCGAGGCGGCCACCTTGCTGGGGATGAGCGTTCGCGCCATTTCCTACAAGTTTCCGCAGGCCCTCGATCGATTAACCGAGAAGCTGCTGCAGAGCGGCCTCCTGGTACTTCCGCACTCATAACCTACGGCGCCAACCGGGAAAGGGGAGTGTCCAAAAGCGCTCCCCTTTTGTATGTGTCCCAAACTCGGGTGAATCGCCGAGATGGCGAAAGGGTCGTAGAACGGGGCGATATCCGAAGCGCTGGTGCTGTGCACAAGGAGTCCCCGCTCCGTTCAAAATCGAGCGAAGTGACTACATCTAGTCATAGTGACGAGATTTCATCATCGTTACGTCGTCACTAGCTGTTACGCCAGCGTGGCCTGGCTTGCTTTGCCAATCGCTAACTTCTCTCTCCTCAATCAGCAACAGGTTCTCCCATACCCACACGTGTGTATGGCCCCGGACTTGCTTTAGCCATGTCAGCGCAGGACGGCATGAAATAGCGCAGAAAGTGTAATCAGGAGGGTGGGAATGGAAACGATGCAGGTTGGAGAGAGCGGTTCAGGGGTGCAGATGCACGGTTCCTGCGAGTTCTATAAGAATCTGTCACCCGAAGCTCTGAAACACTTCACGTCGCTGGTGACTTCGTCCTCATATCCCGCGAATATCGTTCTGTTTCAAGAAAAAGCAGCGTCGGGCAGCGTGTATGTGGTTCTGGAAGGAGAGGTAAGGCTCTCAATCAACTCCAGTGAAGGGCGTCGCCTCAGCATTCGCATCGCGGGGAAGGGTGAGATTCTTGGGCTGGCTTCGGCACTTTCAGGCAAGCCTCACGAAATGACCGCCGAGACGCTTTACCCAGCCAAGCTTGCTCCCATCGGGCGGCGTGAATTTCTAGGCTTCCTGATGCGCTATCCCGTGGCCTACCAGGCCATTTCAGAGGAGATCTCACGGGAATATGCGATTACCTGCGGCCATTTGCGCACGCTGGGTCTGTCGTCGTCGGTGCCCGAGAAGCTCGCTCGGCTACTGCTCGATTGGAGTGAGACCGGACAGACAACCGAATCCGGATCGCGACTCCGCTTTTCGCTGACCCATGAACAGATCGGCGAATTCATTGGCGCATCGCGCGAGACCGTCACGCGAACCCTTTCGATCTTCAAAGAGCGGCAGTTAGTGGCGTGCCACGGTTCCATACTTACCATTCCCAGCCGGGCAGCGCTACAAAACTTCGTCTGTGCCTGAAGCGCTCTTACCAGGAATGACAGAAGAGAGCAACAAGGCGATCTTGAACTCAATTCGCAGAGACTGGAAGCAAAAGAAGAGCGAGATCTCTCCTGGCAAGCCTGCAAACCAATCTCGAAATAACCTACCGAGGGAATCAAAAAATGGCAACGACGACCGCGACTTCTGCTTACGCTCTACTCGCTTCGAAAGCCGAGAATCTCCAGCAGCAATGGCGCGACGAGGAAGCTATCCAACTGATCTTGGGTCTTGATTGGTTCGTAAGGACGATCGCATGTCCCAACCATGTCTGGACGTGGCCCAGGTCGTTGGATGGCGAAAGCATCGAGGGCTTCGATGCTCATCAGACCTGCTTCAAATGCACCGCGGAACGCTTCTTCGATACCCGGCACTGGCAGGCAGGCCCGATGTATCGCAGAGAGGGCATTCGCCGGTCTGAAGGCGCTGCTCATATCCATACGAGGCGAGAGCGCCACAACAGCCATGGTTTCTAGGGAACCGTGGAGTCTCAAGCGAACCCCAAATCCAATTCGGATATAGACGGTCGGACCCGCCGCAACTCCAACTGCGTGGTCCTGGAACACTGCCCAGTCAGCCGGATCATGGGCGATCCCCTTGCCCCCGCAAGAACTAGCCACCGCCGGTTGGCCCTTTAGTACCATTGACGAGGTCAAGAGGCTGCCTTAAGTTACTGATTGCGGTGCATGTTCGCCCCGTGCAGTCGCTAACTCCGGTGTGAGGATAGTCCTTGATTCTCTCTCTGCTCTCAGTCATTGCCTTCGTGGCGGTGGTCCTTTATTTTGGTCCATTGAAGACCAGAAGACTCCGTATGAACAGGCAGTCATGGAGTGCACTGATCGCCGGACTAAGACATGATTGGAGCGCGCGCGAGCTAAGCGATCAATTCCTGTGGAAGGAAGGGCTGAGCGCCACTCCCGAAGAAGCCTGGGAACGGATTCACGGCGCCCACGGCCTGTGGGCCATGTTTCAGAATGCGCAGATCATGGTGGAGATGGCCGAGTTTGCCGCTCGTACCAGCGACGCGATCGAGCCCTCGATTCTTGAGACCCTGCGCGACAATGCCGAGCAGATCCGGCTTTACGTTCTGAAGGCTGTGGACGAATATGCATCCTCGCAAGCCACTGAAAGCGTGCAGGAGAACGCATTTTGCGCGGCGTTCATGTATACCAGGATGGCCGCACGGATGACGCGGCTGCTGCAGGACCATGCGGCGACAGCCCTCCCCGATTTTGTAGCTGCCATGTAACGGAAAGAGTTTCAGTAGACGGGCGATTTCGCCTGCAGACCGATCAGAATTTGCGCGACCACTCGCGAGGCCAGCGCTCCACAATCACCTTTTGTCGGTGAAGAACTCCACGGTCCGCGGCCCTGGGCATGCATTACGCCAAAGAAGCTGCCTGTCCAGCCTCAGAAAGGGAAGTAGGCCATGGGCGCGGGTACCCCGATGTTCACGCCGACATTGCCGGTGGAGGCACCAGGAAACTGTATGCATTGCGGCAAGGGAGATTTGGTATTGTGAACGGGTTCGGTTTCTGCGCGTTCAATCAGCGTTCAAATTGACTCCTTTCCAGGGGGACTTCCATGCATCGGTTCTCTCGTTACGCGGCTTTTCTACTGTTGCCGGCATCGGCCGTGATGGCCGCACAGCAACCTGCTGGTCAGCCCACCAACACTCCTCAACCCACGACCGCGGCCCAGGCGCCCACCCGCGACACCAGCTACATCGACGAGAAGGGTACGGCGCACGTGACGAGGGTGGTTCCGCTGCCGCAGACCATCAGTTCCCAGGCGCAGCTGATCCTGGGCCGGGCTGAGCCGGACCAGGGACCGCCGCAGCCGCTGGCGGAGCGCCGCACTCTAACCGACGCATACACGGCGCGCGCCCGCGCTGCGTGGACCAAACTCTGTCCAAATACGCTTGTCGAAGACACCATTGCCGGAGTCCCGGTACGCATTGTGACCCCCGAGGGGATGCCCGACACCAATCGTGACAAGGTGCTGCTGAATCTGCACGGCGGCGGATTCAACTCCGACTCCGGTTCTTACACTGAGTCCATTCCCATCGCCAGCTATACCAGGATCAAAGTGGTGGCCGTGCTGTACCGGCTGGCGCCCGAGCATCCGTTTCCGGCTGCCGTGGACGACTCGGTGGCGGTCTACAAGGAGTTGCTGAAGACCTACAAGCCGCAGCACATCGTCCTCTACGGGACCTCCGCGGGGGCCATACTGACTGCCGAGGTGGCCGCGAAACTGAAGCAGCAGGGCCTGCCCCTGCCGGCCGCCCTGGGCATCTTCAGCGGCATGGGCGACTTTGCGCGCGATGGGGACTCGATTGCCATCTATGGGCTGCGCGGCTTTTCCGGGCATCTCGATCCACCCCAAGCCGGAGCACACGATCTCTCCTACGTGGCCTCGGCCGGCCCCAAGGACCCGGTGCTTTCACCCATCTATGGCGATCTGCATGGGCTGCCGCCGACGCTGTTTGTCACCAGCGGCCGCGACCTGCTGCTGAGCGGCACGGTGAACTTGCATCGCGCCTACCTGAACGCCGGAGTGGACGCACGGCTGGTGGTGTTCGATGCCCTGCCGCACGCCTTCTGGTACGATCCGCTGCTGCCGGAGGCGATAGAGGCCAACCACATGATGGCGGAATTTTTTGTGAAGGAACTGGGGCGGTAGCCGGTCAGTCCGCCTTCGGAACCGGAGTGACCGGAATGCGCAGGCCGGAGTTGAAGCGGGAGACGAGCTCGAAGGCTGCGGCTACGACAGCGAGTTCGACGATTTCCTGGGTGTTGAAGTGCTCGCTCACCGCCGCGAAAGCCGCTTCATTCACGGCGTGGCCAGATTGATGGAGCAGTCCGGCAAAGCGAAGGCCCGCCTTCTCCCTGGCGGTAAAAGGGCCAGTCTCGAAGTTGTCGCAACTAGCCACCTGCGCGGGTGTAGCGCCGCGTTTCAGGGCCAGGTAGCGGTGCGTGACTATGCAGTCCTCGCACTCGTTCAGAGAAGACACGCGGATGGCGATCAGCTCCTTGTACCAGCGTGGCAGCGAGCCCTCTGCCATCAACGGCTGCAGCAGCGCGGTGATTCCCTGGGCGAGCTTGGGCACGTTGGCCAGCGCTTTGAACATGTTGGGAACTATCCCCAACTCTGCCCGCACCTGGTCATAGAGGTTGGCGATCTCGGCGGGAGCTTGTTCGCGGTCGAGTAGCGGGACGCGGGGAGCGAGAATCGAGGACACGGTCATGCAGACTCCTGAGAGATTCAAAGCCAACCAATTGCGGCATGATTCGTTGCTGACGCAGAATTGAGTTGACACTCAGGAATTTGCTCAATCCCGCACCTGAACTCATACCCGCCGTGGGAGAACTGTATTAGAAAGAACGCCGTATGGGCACGATTTCATTTTCCCTAACCGCTCATTGGTATGATGCGCGGTTGATCAAGACGGTTTTCATCGGGGCATGGTATGGCTTGAGTATTTAAGTGCCTTCCTCTCCGCTGCGACGGCGTTCTCCCACAAAGAGAACGATGCTTGAATTTCCGATGCCGGGCCGGCTCACCGAGGCGATTAGTGCAAAAATATTGCAAAGCACTTATTCCGCGGAGGCCAGGCTCTTGCGGACGCGTTCCATGATGCCCAGGTAATAGGCCAGGTTGTGGATGGTGTTCAGCGTTCCTGAAAGAGCCTCGCCGCATTGCATCAAGTGGCGCAGGTAGGCGCGGGAGTAGCGACGGCAGACCATGCAGGTACAGGCCGGGTCGGGCGGACCCTGATCTTCAGCGTATCGCTTGTTCTTGATGTTCAGGCGGCCCTCGCTGGTAAAGAGCAGCCCGTGACGCGCCGCGCGGGTGGGCAGCACGCAGTCCATCATGTCTACGCCCATGCGGGCATACTGCTCAATCTCGTCGGGATAACCGACACCCATGACGTAGCGCGGTTTGCCGGGAGGCAGCAACGGCAACACCTCGGCGATCATGTCCAGAGTCAGGTTGCGCGGCTCGCCCACGCTGAGGCCCCCGATGGCGTAGCCGTCAAAGTCCATTTCGACGAGGCGCTCCGCACTTTCGCGCCGCAAGTCTGCGTAGGTGCCGCCTTGGACGATGCCGAAGAGGCTCTGCGTGCGCCCCTCAAACTGGTCGCGCCACACAACTTCTTTGCCATGTGCGCGCATTTGGTCCAGGGATCGCCGCGCCCAGGCCATGGTGAGGCGCAGGCTCTCTTGTGCGCGCTGGCGGTCGGCTGGGTACTCAGTACATTCGTCGAAGGCCATGCAAATGTCCGCGCCGAGAGCGATCTGCACGTCCATGGAGTGCTCGGGAGTAAAAAAGTGGCTGCTGCCGTCGAGATGGGAGCGAAAGCGGACGCCCTCATCGGTGACCTTGCGGAGCCCGCTCAAGCTGAAAACCTGAAAGCCGCCGGAGTCGGTGAGCAAGGCGCGCGGCCAGCTGATGAAGCGGTGCAGCCCGCCCATGCGGCGGATCGCCTCATGGCCAGGGCGCAGGTAGAGGTGGTAGGTGTTGCCGAGAATGATTTCGGCGCCGAGAGATTCGACGATGTCCTGTGCCACGGCCTTGACCGTTCCGGCAGTGCCGACGGGCATGAAGACCGGGGTCTCGACGGTCTGATGAGGCAATCCGAGGCGGGCGCGACGGCCCCCCGATGCGGTTGTCTTGAGTACGGTGAAGTCGAGGGTCACCAGACGATTCTATCCGGGAGGGTCTGCTAATTGGCCTCCAAGTCAGGCGGAAGCACGGTTCGGACGGGTGTACGGGTAAATCCTGTGAACCCGGATTTTCCTAACGCGCACTGCCGAGCCGAACCAGAAATCCAACCCGCCCCACGCGCGGTGTGCCGAGAGTTGCGGTCGGGGTTTTGCCCACCTCAATCTGGCGGTCGAAGAGGTTTTCTCCGGCGGCGAAGACTTGAAAGCGCTTGCCGAGGTCGTGCGAGGCGTAGGCGTCCAGGCGGAAGAATCCGTGCAACATGTAGTGGTTCGCGTCGTCGTCGAATTGCCGTCCGCTGAGCCGGCTTTGCAGGCTTAGAGTGCCGAAGGCGGGCTTGTATGCACGCAGATTGAAACTGGCCAAGTTGTGGGCTACCTCGGGGATCCAGTTGCCCATGTCCTGGCTGCCTTTGGTCACCGTCGCGCCGGCATATTGGTAGCCGCCATCGACGGCGAGCCAATCGCGGGGCGCAAGCTGGAAGTCGAGGGCCAAGCCGCGGCTTTCGATCTGGCCCAGATTCTCGCGGATCAGCAGGATGGGCGAGGACGTTGGATTGAGAGTGACCGCGGTGATGGGGCGGTTGACCTGCGTGGCGAAATAGCTGGCGCGGACGCTGCCCCAGAACCACTCCGTGGCCAGTCCTGTCTCCCAGCCTGTGGCGCGCTCGCTGAGCAGGTTTCCGTTGGGCTTGGTGAGCATGTTCCCAACCTGCGTGGTGCGGTAAAGCTCGTTGGGAGACGGCGCGCGAAAGGCGCGGAATCCCGACGCCGAGAGCGCCCAGTGATTCCACAGCTTGCGCGAGAGGCCCATGCGGGGATCGAAAACATGCTGGTCGAATTGCGGCGGCTGGGTGGCAGACGGAGTCCAGGCCGACCCGTTCAATGCCAGTTGCTGACCGTCGTAATTTTGGAACCAGTCCAGGCGGCCGGAGCCGGTCAGCGTCCAGCCGGCGCGAACCCACATGACTTCGGCGTAGGCGGCGGAGTCGCGCTGGTGATCGTGCAGGTTGGTGAGCGCGGCTGTGGCGCCGTAAGTCTGTTCCAGGTCCCACACGCGCACATCGTGGGTATCGGCCCCGGCTACCAGGATGAGCCCGGCGCCGATAGGCTGAGTCCAGTGGGCCACCGCGCCCAACTCGTTCTCCGGTGTATGCGAGAAGCGCGTAGGGGTTTCTCTGCAGCGATAGGAGCAGGTGGGGTCAGCAGAGGTGGGCAGGTTGCTGATGTTTGAAAACACCTGGCGGAAGTGCGCGGTCGAGCCGTAGACCCGGGTTCCCAGCGAGCCGCCGTGCGGGCCCTGCCAGTCGCCTCCGGTGGCGTAGCGCCACAGGCGCGTCGCGTTGGTCTGGTCCGGCGTTCCATTGTCGCGCGCATCGTTGAAGCCGCTCGCGCGCAGCAGCAGCCGCAGCGGGCCGCGGTCGTGCTCGGCAAGCAGCACGCCGTTCTGGCTATGCACGTTGCTGGCTATATCCACCGGCCCGCGCTGTGAAGGCGCCTCCTGAATATACCCATCGGTGCCCAAAACGCCGCCCGCGGCAAGCAGGCCCCACGATCCTCGTTTGCCTTGCAGCAGCAGACTGTCGTCGAAGGTGCCCTCGGCGCCGTAGCTGCTTTTCAGTTCGGCCTGGTCGAACGTGGGCCGTGCCGGAATCAGGTTCAGTACGCCGCCGATGGCGCTGGAACCGTAGAGGTCGCTGGCGCCGCCGCGCACCACCTCAACGCTCTGGACCGCCAGTTCCGGCTGCTCCTGCCAGTGAATCCATCCCGCAAACGGGTCGTTCAGGGGCACATCGTCCTCGGTCAACAAGGTGCGGCTGGCCGCCGTGGAACCCAGTCCGCGCAGGCTGACTCCCTGGGAGGAAGGGTTGGCCACCAGCGAACTGGAACGGCGAAACAACTCGACGCCGGGAAGCTGCCGCACTTTGCCGTCCATGGTGATCGCGGCCGCTGTGTTCAGAGCTGTCTCATTGAGCACCCGCGTGGTCACCGGGCTCTCCAACTCGCCCAGGGGCGTGCGGTAGGCGGTCACCGTCACCTGCTCGCCGGCTGCGGCCGGTTGCATACGGACGATGGCGCCGGAGTTCAATTGTAGGCTTTGCCCTGAAAAACCTGGGGCATCGACGCGCACGCGGCAAGGGGCGGCACAATCCAAGGTCACGCGGCCGTCTGCGCCGGTCAGGCCCAGGACGCGGCCTGCCGCATCCTTCACCGAAGCGCCGGACAGAACGGCCCCGCGGCTATCGTCGACGGTGACGGTCATCGTGGTCTGCGCGCAGAGGCTCAGCGGGATCAACAACATCCCGGCAAGCGCCAGCGCGCCAAATCTCGTTGTGGACTCGCACCACCGCATGAGCGTCACCTTCGCCATTCTTTAGCAGAGTGTAGAGCAGTTGTGCCAGGGTTTTCCCCTGGGTGGGGTCAACTATCTGTGGTGCAATCTCGTTGAGTGGGATGAGGACGAAAGCGCGCTGAGCCAGCCGGGGGTGGGGAATCTCCAGGCCTGGTTCGCTGACCCGGAGATCGTCCCACAGCAGTAGATCCAGATCCAGCGTCCGCGGGCCGTTGGGGATGCCCGCTACGCGGTCCCGGCCAAACTCCTTCTCGATCGCCAGCAGCTCATGGAGCAACTCGCGAGGCTGCAGTTCGGTCTCCAGCGCCACCGCGGCGTTGGTGAAGCGTGGCTGCGCGGCCAAGCCGACGGGCGTGGTGGAATAAAGCGAGGACCGGCAAACCACCCGGCCCAGGGATTCGAGGCGCGAGACTGCGGCGGCCAGAGTAGCCTCTGGAGGTCCAGCCCAACTGGCGAGGTTCGCTCCCATTCCGATGTACACCGTCGGCATCAGTCTCAGGGTATCGCGATGGACCGGGTCCGGATCGCGAGTTCATGCTTGATTGAGCCGGCGAGTCACAAGCCTCAGGCGAAGCAGCGTGCAAACCAATGCGGCGAGTCCTGCGAACCAGACTACAGTGGCAATGCGTACCACCCATGCGGGCGCCTCGCCCACTCGTCTCAACAGGAATGGCAGAAAGTTCCAGCAAGTGATGTGGACATAGTCCCAGGGATCCTCGGTCATGGCGTGAGTATTCAGACCCCAGGCGTCCATCTGTCCAAGGGCAAAGGCGGCGATGTTTTTGAAGCGCAGGGCGATGACAAAGGTGGGATGACCAAGCGTCTCCATCTGGTAGATCTCGAGCGGCAACCAGAAGGCCAACGATGCAAGCTGGATTAGTGTGCTGATGCCCACGAGCGCGATGCCGACGGTCCAAAGCACCTTGCCCACCTGTTGTCGGTCCCGCAATAGCAGCGGAACGGCAAGGAGGGCCGCGAATTCGACCGCCGTGGAAACGTAGCGATCGCCCCAGGCGAAGTCACCGGCCCAGGCGAAATATCGCGCGTAAAAGCTGAGATAGGCAAGGAGCATGAGGCAGGTGGAGACCGTGTAGGCGCGGACGGCGGGACTGAAGCGCTTCCAGCAGAGGACGGTGAGAAGAATGGCGAGGATCAGCAGGGGATCGAAGAGGAAGATCGATTTTTCCGGGGCAAACAATGCACCGAAAAAGCCGCTGTGGAAGGGGGTTGTCCATGGGTAGTTGGCAGGTAACGAAGGATCGCGCTGTCGGGCTTCGACGGCAACCAGGCTTACGTAGGTGTTGAAGAACGACCCAAAGCGATAGAACTGGTAGACGCGATCGAGCAGGCCGAAGCAGAGGTAAACGGGAACAGTGATGGCGGCATAGACGCGGCACTTGTTCCAGAGGTCGCGGCCGCGCACTTTTTCGAACCATAAGACAAGCAGCAGGAAACAGGCTCCGGCCACCAAATCCAGGCCTGTGGTGAGGCGGGTGAGCAGGTTGAGCCCGAAGGCGGCTGAGCCCCAGAAGAGCGCGCCACGGCTGGCGGTGCGCAGCCATTCAAGCTGATAAGAGAACCCCGTCAGCGTGAGGAGAAAGATGTAGTTGTTCTCCATCATGTTCTGGGTGTAATGCAGATGCGTGGTGGAGACGAGCAGGGCCAGAACGCCGGCGACAGAGTGGCTGAGCCCAAATCCGAGTTGGCGCAGAAAGCGGAGGCAGACGAGCGCGGTCAGTACGGTAACCAGAATGCTGGTGAGGTAGCTGACGATGATGTCGCGCACGTTGGGATCGGTATCTCCATAGTCGTCGAAGACAGAGAGATTCCCGGCCCAGGTTCCGAGGATGTCCTGCGGCAGCATAAGCAGCGATTGGCCGATGCCATACCAGCTTTGCAGCCGGCCTCCGCGCCCATGCACGCCGAATTCGGGATACTCGTTGGGAAGCACCGGCGGTTCCGAAGTCCATAGCGCGTGCGTGGACTGGAGACGATGCTGGGTATCCGCACTCCCTACCTCTCCCGACTGCGCAACGAATGCGATGAGACCCGCTGCAATGGCCAGGAGGACAAGAGGATCACGGAACCAGGCGTGAAGGCGATGGATCATATGCATGTGTTGTGCCGGGATTTGCTTGGCTGTTTCATTCCTCACGACTCGATGGGCCGCGGCCAACCCGCCGGGTTTGCATCCGCTCCGATGTACAGAGTCCACATGAATTCAAGAGTATCGCGGTGGGGTGTATCTGTGCGTGGGAGCCCACTCAGGCGGTTTCTGGTAGCATCCCTTTTGGAGAATATTCAGGATGGATGCTCTTAGCAGTGCGGGCCTTGGCGCCCGCCGCAATGAAGATATTGCCCTCGATCTGCTGAAATTTGTGGCAGGTACGGCTGGAGTCGGCCGGCTCGCCGCGCCCTCGACCGGCTTCAGCGGCGCGGCAGTGCCCAAGCCGGAGGAGCACGTGAACCAGTTGCTCGAACTCTACAGCCGCTGTCTGAAGGCCGTTGAAGGAAAAGGGCCAGGAACAGAGGCAGCAAAATAACCGGCGAACCTATTCTGCGTGTTGCCGTGGCCGGGGCCGGCGCCTTTGGGCGCAATCATCTTCGTGTCTATCGCGAACTGGAAATAGCCGGGCTGGGCGTGGCGCTGGCAGCGGCAGTGGAGCCCGACGCAGGCCGTGCCGCCGCCGTCCGGGAGAAGTACGCGATACCCGTCTTCTCCACGGTGGATGAGTTGCTGGCGTCGGATCTGCGTCTCGACGCAGCCAGTGTCGCCGTCCCCACAGTGCATCATCACGAGGTAGCCGCGGCGCTGCTGGAGGCGGGCCTGGATCTGCTGGTGGAAAAGCCGCTGGCGGCGAGCCTTCCCGAGGCGGACGAACTGCTGGAACTGGCGGCGAAGGGCAAACGCATTCTGCAGCCCGGCCACCTGGAACGCTTCAACCCCGCGGTGCTTGCCGTCGAGCCGCAGTTACGCCGGCCCATGTTCTTTGAGGCTCATAGGCTGAGTGTCTTCACCCCCCGCGCCCTGGATGTGGACGTGGTGCTGGACCTGATGATTCACGACCTGGACATTGTGCTCACGTTTGCGCGCTCCCCGGTGCGCGAGGTGCGTGCCGTGGGGCTGCCGATCCTTTCGCCCAGGGTGGACATCGCCAATGTGCGCGTGGAGTTTGAATCCGGCTGCGTAGCTAACTTCACCGCTTCGCGCGTCTCCACCGAGCGGGTGCGCAAGCTGCGTTTCTTTGAGCCGCGCCAGTATGTTTCCATCGATTATGCCCGGCGGGACTTGCTGGTGATTCGCCTGGATGGCAGCGTTCCCGCAGAGATTGCGGCGGCCATCGCGGCAGGCACCATGGATCCGGCCATGCTGGCGCAGCTTGCGGCGTCGGGCCCTGGTCCGGGGCTTTCCTTTGCCAAGCCGACGGTGACCGCGGGAGAGCCGCTGCGACTGGAGATCGAGTCGTTCCTTGGTGCGGTGCGGACGCGCCGCGAGCCGCGTGTGACTGCCCGCCAGGGACGCGATGCACTGGCCCTGGCGCTGGAGATTCAGGCCGCAATGGCCGCCCATGCCCATCGCGCCGGACTGCAGGACTTTTTTGAGCCCGGCGCTTAAAGCGCACTGCGGCTCAGGCGATCCCCAGGACCCGGTTTATAAAGCCCACAATGTACTTCCACACCAGGTAGTATGCGGCCAATGCAGCCAGGAAGCCCGGCGCGATCCACGCATAAGGGACGTCGCTGGTCTGGAACCACGTCATTCCGTGCGAGCCGAGCACAAGGATGCCCAGAGAACTGGCAATTGTGGCGCCTGCGGGCAGCAGCAGCAAGGGCAGCACCGCTCCGTGCAAGCCGACGGGCAGGTGGGTGCTTGCGTGCGAGCCCAGCCAGAGCATGTTCCACAACCCCCACAATACAGGCACCAGCGCCATGGGAAATACCAGGCCGCGCTCAATAGGAACCGGGGCTTGAAGTACCAGCCGGATCACAACGAATCCGGTGAGCATGACCGGCAGAATCAGTGTGGGCACAAAGATTCCCGCCAGGAATGCGCGTAGATACGGATGAGTGTTCATCGGAAACTCCCTTTCGGCAGGCATACGCCCGCGGGTTCAGAGGTAGTAAAGGAACACGGGGATCGATGCGGGGAAGAACGCGGCGAGCGCCACCAGCCCGCCCAGCAAAGCCCAGTCAAACCACGGCGGTGCGTCCGTTTTGGCGTCCATTTTCCGCAGCATCGAAGGCCACAAGTCGCGGGCAGGTTCGGCTTCCGCTATCGGCGGCAGAGCTTCTCGCAGCAACTGCTTCATGCGTTCTTCGTCGTGTGAATTCATGGTGCGATCCCCTGTTGTTGCAAGTCTTTCCTGAGCAAGCGAAGCGCGCGGAAGACGCGCAGTTTGACCGCCGCGACGGAGATGCCGAGCGCGGTGGCTATTTCCTTGTGCGGCTGCTCTTCCACCACCGCCAGCAAAGCGGCGATGCGCAGCCGCGGCGGCAGCCGTCCAAAAGCCAGCGCGGTCTTGCGCCGGATTTCGTCCACTACGCCCGGATCGGCATTGGTCGCTGCGGGCAGGTCAGCGGGAAGTTCACTTTCAGGCCGCTGCGTGCGCAGCCAGTCCAGCGCCGCATGGGTGGCGATAGTGCGTGCCCAGGCTTCAAATCCGCGCGAAGGCTGGAAGCGGGCGTGGGCCCGGTAGATGCGCCAGAAAGTCTCTACCGTCAGGTCCTCGGCCGCGGCCGGGTTGCGCACGATGCGCAGCAGCCATTCGTACACGGCGCGTTGATGAAGGCGGAAGAGCGTCTCAAACGCGTCTTCGAAAGTTTCGGGGCTTCCCTGCCTGAATTGGTCCAGGACGTTGCTCTCTTCGTTCGGCATCCGTCCTTCCCCCTTCTATCTACCTTTACTTGCACGGCACCAGAAAGGTTACATGCAAGCGGTAGATCCGTGGACGCGGCGGCTGATGCGATCCCGTCGTAGTCGCCCTGTACAAGAATCTGCCTGAAATCAATAAAGCGATTTTCTCCAGCAGGAAAGCCTGTTAACCTTCGGCTTGACGCCGGGCGCGCCGCGCATTAGCGTAGGCTACCGGGGGGCAGGTCATCAATTTACGGGTTGGATGGATGTGGAAGGTTCTTGCCTGCCTGAAAGGGAAGCGATGAAGAGTGTTGCAGTGCGGTGGATTGCGGCAGGATTGGCCTGTTGCGGGTGGGCGTGGGCGGCAGGGGCACAGAACGCACAGAAGCCTGCGTACCTTGATCCAAGCTTGCCGCCGGAGGAGCGTGCGGCGGACCTGGTGCACCGGATGACGCTGGAAGAGAAGGCGACGCAACTGGTCAACCAGGCGCGCGCGATTCCCCGGCTCAATGTGCCCGCCTACGACTGGTGGAGCGAGTCGTTGCATGGTGTGGCCGTGGACGGAACCACGGAATTTCCAGAACCCATCGGCCTGGCGGCCACGTTCGATGCACCGGCGATCCACCAGATGGCGGTGGTCATCGGCACCGAGGGACGCATCAAGCATGCGCAGGACGTGCGGGCTGGGCACAGCAATATTTTTGAAGGCCTGGATTTCTGGGCGCCCAACATCAACATCTTCCGCGATCCCCGCTGGGGACGCGGCCAGGAAACCTACGGCGAAGACCCGTTCCTGACTGCGCGGATGGGCGTGGCCTTTGTCACCGGCATGCAGGGCGACGATCCACACTACTACCGCGTCATCTCCACTCCCAAGCACTTTGCCGTGCACAGCGGGCCTGAGCCCACACGCCACACTGCCGATGTGAAAGTGAGCAAGCACGACGAACTGGACACGTATCTGCCCGCCTTCCGCGCCACGGTGACTGAGGCCAAGGCTGACTCTGTGATGTGCGCCTACAACAGCATCAATGGCCAGCCCGCCTGCGCCAACGAGTTTCTTCTAGAGGATCAACTGCGCGGCAAATGGGGATTCAAAGGCTACGTGGTGTCTGATTGCGGAGCGGTGATCAACATCTTTGATGGCCACAAATACAAGCCGTCTCAGGCAGCGTCATCGGCCATCAGCCTGCAGCGCGGCATGGACAACGAATGCGTCGACTTCACGGACAAGGTGACCGACGACCACGACTACAAGCCGTATCTGGATGCCGTCAAGCAGGGCTTCCTGAAGGAGAGCGATATCGACGTCGCCGTCACACGGTTGTTTACCGCGCGGATGAAGCTAGGCATGTTCGACCCGCCGGAGATGGTGCCCTATTCGAAGATCGACGAAAGTCTGTTGGACAGCGCCGCACATCGCGCCATGGCCCGCAAGCTCGCCAACGAGTCCATGGTGCTCTTGAAGAATGACGGCGTGTTGCCGCTCAAAACTTCGGGCATCAAGATTGCTGTGGTCGGTCCCCTCGCCGATCAGACCAAGGTGCTGCTGGGCAACTACAACGGGATTCCGACTCACACGGTGTCTGTGCTGGAGGGATTGAAGGCGGAGTTCCCCTCGGGCAGCATCAATTTTGTGCCTGGCACTTCGTTTCTCCGCAAGGATGCCTCCACCGCGGCTGAAGCCGTTGACGCGGCAAAGAATGCCGATGTGGTTGTGGCTGTGGTAGGCATTACCAGCGAACTTGAAGGCGAAGAAATGCCGGTGAACCAGGACGGCTTTAAAGGCGGCGACCGCACCAAGCTCGACCTGCCCAAGCCAGAGGAGGATCTGCTGGAAGCGGTAGCCGCAACGGGCAAGCCGCTGGTGGTGGTGCTCACCAACGGCAGCGCTTTGGGCGTGAACTGGGCCAAGGAACACGCCAATGCGATTCTTGAAGCGTGGTATCCCGGCGAGGAAGGCGGCGCGGCAGTGGCCGAGACGCTCTCTGGCCGGAATAACCCCGCAGGCCGGCTGCCTGTGACCTTCTACAAGGACATAAGTCAGTTGCCGCCCTTCGAGGATTACTCAATGAAGGGCCGTACTTATCGCTACTTTGAAGGTACGCCACTCTATCCCTTTGGCTATGGGCTGAGTTACACCACCTTCGATTACAGCGAACTGACGGTGCCTACCGCTGCGGTAACTGCAGGTAGCCCAGTTACGGCGGAAGTTACCGTCACCAATACCGGAAAGATCGCGGGCGACGAAGTGGCTCAGCTTTATCTGGGCTTCCCCGGCGTGGCCGGTGCGCCGCTGCGCGCGTTGCGAGCCTTCCAGCGCATACACTTGGAGGCCGGCGCCTCGCAGAAGGTGCGTTTTGAATTGAAGCCGCGCGACCTGAGCATGGTGACCGAAGCGGGCGAACCGATCATTGCCGCAGGCGACTACATTGTCTCGGTGGGTGGGGGCCAGCCGCAGGCTTCTGCGCAGGTTTTGACGCAGAAGTTTCACATCGAAGGGACAATGACACTGCCGGAGTAACTTGCCAACGAACGGAACAACACGGGGCGCTTTCTCGTCATGAAGGCGCCCCTTTTGTCTATGGCGACTTACCGGGTTGCCGCGATTGCAGGCTCTGCCATCACCTGTTTCATCTTCAGATATACCCCGTTGGTCCAGCCGAAGCCGATCACATTCTCAATGTAGCCGGCACTTACATGTACATTGGCGTTGCCTGAGACTACGTTGTACTTCTCGCGAATCGTTCCATCGGCGGCAAAGCCCGTGTCCAGGGTCGAATTGAATTTTCCCGCGATGCGTTGCGCATCCCCGCGAAAGCCGCTGGCATCGAGACCGGCCACGGCGATCCAGTTGGTGGGCGCCCACCCGTAAGGCTCATCCCACTGCATCCCGCTCTCATTGGTGCTCATGGATAACCCTCCAGGGCGCTCGAACAGGTTGAGTTTGGCCACGACCCGGCTGGCCTGCTCTCGCGTGGAGACCCCGGCCCATAGAGGAAAGAGCGAAGTAACATAGGCATAACTCGACGACTTATGGCGGACAAAGTCGAAGTCCGCAAACACACCCTCCTTCGCCTGCCATAGATAGCGCTGGATGGCGGCGTTGCGCGCCGCAGCGCGGTGCTGCCAGCGCAGGGCATCGGTCGGCTTGCCCAGTAACAGGGCCAGGTGCTGCATGTCGCGCTCGTAGCGATAGAGCAGGCTGTTCAAACATACCGGCGCGTAGTGATGAGTGGCTCCAGAGAAAGGGCCGAAGCGGAAACTGGGATCGAAACCGGACTCGCGCATAGCGCGGTCGCCGAGATAGAAATCCCGGCTAAGCCGATAACCCGTGGCCCAGGCGCGCATGCACACCACACTGGCGCGCACGTCGCAACTGGTTTGCTTGAGGCGAGCCGCTTCAACCGCGTCGGGGTGTTCCGAGCCTTTTATCAGGAAGCCTTCGCCGCCCTCCTTTGATTTCGTAGCTGGGGGATGCGCAACCAGCCAGCGGATCACGTCAGGATAGTAGGTGCTATCGTCGGCCATCTCCGGCACCGGGCCAGTCCCATAGTCGAAGTAGCGCGCCAGTCCGGTCATGCCGGCTTTGTGTTCCGGCCGCGTCCAGGTGGAGTAATCCTTCTCTGCCAGTGAGAAGGCGCGGGCCAGCCACGCCCGTGCCTCTGCGCGGCCTGCGGGTGTTGCCGGAAAGCTGGCCGGGTCCTCAACCACCGCGCGAATCATTGAAGTTAGAAACGGAGGCTGCGAGCGGGTCAGATAGTAAGTACGGTTGGCATTCAGCACGGCGCCATAGTGCTCAATCTCGAAGAGAAAGTTATCCACGATGCCTTTTGCCAGGGCTTCGCGGTGGTCCGCTTCCAATCCAAGCAGGATGAAATAGCTGTCCCAGCCATACATCTCATTGAAGCGTCCGCCGGGAACGACATAGGGATTGGGCAGGTAGAGCAGTCCGGCAGCGGGCAGTTCTTCAGGGCGAACATCGCCGATTTTCTCAATGCGGCGCGGGAGCGATGCGGCCTTTACGCTGCACTTTTGCTCGAGTGCCGCAACTTCAGGCGGCGCCGTCATCTCTGCAGGCAGATAGAGCACTTGGCTTGCGCTCACCTTCACGTCCGCCAGCGAGTGACAGTCGGTTGCCGAACGAGTGAGCGTGTCCCATGCCGAGTGAATGTATTGGAGCGTTGCGGCTGGATTGGGAGGAGCGCCAGCATCCTGTGCCTGCGCCAACGGGATATGGATCGCGGCGAGCGCAAGGACCGAAAAGCGAATCAGATTCATGCCAACTCCAACGCGAACGGTTGTAAATCTTTTGGAGTTTAACTTACCGGCTCCGAGGCTTGCCCGCACAAGCTCATGTTGCTGGAACATTTTAAACGTGCCCGGTGTCTACCTAAGCACAGTGGTACCGATTGGGATCAACGGAGTGCCGAGATTCCCGGCGACAGAGCTAAGTCGCCGGGGTCGCAGAGGACCTTGACCCCGCTCCAGCATACGTGAGCGGGCACGGTTTCTTGCGCCCGCGGCGAGTCTCCGCCTCCCAGACGGCACGGCTGAATCGATGTTGGGGAGGCAGGCCATGTTTGAAGACTCAACCTTCGAATCCACAGGCAGAATACACACTCGCAGCCGCCGCTGGATGATCGCTACGCTCGCTCTCAACGGATCGATCCTGCTGGCGCTGATCCTGATTCCACTTATTTACCCCGAAGCGCTGCCGCGCCAGGTTTTGACGATCCTTCTGGAAGTGCCCGCGGCTCCGTCTCATCCTCAACCGCCGCCGCGGCAAGCTGTGACTCAGTTCCACGGTGTCTCCGAACTATCCGACGGGCATATCTTCGCGCCGTCAAAGATCCCTCAATACATTTCAATGTTCCAGGGTCCTGAAGCCGAGCCCGCTGCGAACTTCACGAGCCTTGGTGACGATGCGGGTATTCCGGGCGGCAATAACGAGATCTTTCGCGGCGGGAAAACACTCCCCGTTGTACGTCCCGAGAACAAGGGGCCGGTGCACATCTCTTCTGGCGTCATGACGGGGCTGTTGATCCAGAAGACTGTGCCCGCGTATCCGCCCATTCCAAGGGAGGCGCGGATTCAGGGCACGGTGGTTCTGCAAGCCACCATTTCGAAGATCGGAACCATTGAGAATCTGCGCGCGGCGGGCGGTCCGGCCATGCTGCAACAGGCCGCGCTCGACGCTGTAAAGACCTGGCGCTATCGGCCTTATCTGCTCAACGGCCAGCCTGTAGAAGTGGAGACCACGGTCAACGTGGTGTTCACGCTGGACCGCTGACGCCGGGAAGGATGGACGACGCAAACTGACCGTACAACGCGGCTGCAACCTCAGGAGTTGCCGGCTTGCAGTTTTTCGCGGGTCAGCTCGTTCCATGTGGCGAAGGCCTCGGGCATGGGCGGGCTGACCACGCCGGGCGCAACGCGCTCCAGCGCCCTCTGGGGATCGACGCTGCCACGGGCGTCGCGCAGCGTTCCCTTAACCCAGCCCAGCGCGGCCATGCCTTCGCGCCCGGTAAAGGTCTGCTCAAGATAGAACCACCGCTCATCCCAGCAAACCAGCCGTGAAGCGACTGAGAAGGTTGAAAACAGGGGCAGAGATCGCCGGTAGGTCATCCAGACTGCGCCCACCAGCGGCTGCCAGCGCGAGCGGATGATGTGTTCGAGCAGGCGGGTGCGCGCTAGCAGATGAGTCCGCGCGTAATCCATGATGTTGAGATAGCGCGCGTTGTTCAAGTGCAAATTAAGGTCGATGTCATTCGGCCAGACGCGCATGCGTATGCGGTCCTCGTCCAGAACGGCCATCGGTGTCAGCGGTCGCAGATGCTGGCGAATGGCCAGCGCAGGAATCCGGACAAAGCTGATGAAGTGAGACAAACCTTGCTCCCCAGTATCCAGTTTAATGGACTGCGCTGTGGCGCTCCTCTCGCCTCATCGGCGACAATCGCTGGTGCCATGAATATTCTTTCTCGCAGGGATTTTCTTATGACCGCATCTGCTGCCACACTCGCCGCTGCCGCTGCACCAGGCATTGCCGCCACCCGCCAACGCGTCTTTGTCGCTTCGTTTACACCGGACGGCATTCTGGCCTACGACTGGGACTCCGCGACGGGTCAACTGGCCGCCGCCGGAGTTGCCGCCAAAATTCCCAGCGTGGACTGGATCACTTTTTCTGCTGGCCGGGAGTACCTCTACGCTGCTTGCGAGCTGGACAGCTTCAACGGCAAACCCACCGGTGAAGTGGCCAGTTTCAGCGTGAAGAACAACGAGCTGCATCCTCTCTCTGCGCAGAACTCGGCCAATAAGGGCACCTGCCACGTGGCCCTCGACCACACCGGCCACGTGCTGCTCTCGGCCGACTTTGGCGGCGGCAGCGCAGCCAGCTTTCGTGTCACTGACGGCCGTCTAAGCCCGGCCGTGTGGACCGAGCAATACACCCTCACTGGCCCTGGCACCGACCGGCAGGAAAGCGCGCACGCTCACTTTGCTTCCTTCTCGCCTGACAACCGATTTGCCTATATCAACGACCTGGGCGGCGACGTGATCCATATCTATCGTCTCGAGGCGGCCAACGCCAAGCTCACCAGAGCGGGGGCCTATCATGCGCGACCTGGCTCCGGCCCGCGCACGCTTCACTTCCACCACAACGGGCATACCGCCTACTGCGTGAACGAGCTGGCCTCGACGGTGGATGTGCTGGAGTGGCACAAGACCGACGGCAGCCTGACCCTCGAAACGCGCATCGAGCTGCTGCCGCAGGGCTATCACGGTCCCACCCGCGCCTGCGACACCGTGATAACACGCGATGGAAGGTTCGTCTACTTTGCCAATCGCGACAACGATTTTCTTTATGCTTTCAAAGCCGATCCGCAAACGGGCGCGCTCACGCCCATTGGCCGCTCAAGCTGCGGGGGCAAGACTCCGCGCAACTTTGTGCTCGACCCCACGGAGCGTTGGATGCTGGTGGCCAACCAGGACTCGAACGTGATCAGCGTCTTTGCGCGCCATCCGCAAACCGGCGAGCTGGCCGGCGAAGGCCAGAGTTTTGCGGCGGTCGCGCCCATGTGCATTCTGTTTACGTGAGTGTTTGGCGCGGAAAACTTACGTGACCCGGAGCCGGGTTCAGGTTTCCTGTTCTATGCGCCGATCAGCGCCGGGTTGGCCATGGCCGCTGCGGGTAGGTGTGCGGCCTCGGAACCCTCTGCAGACTCTTCTGCCACCGGCACACGGGCCAGCTCCCACGCTGAACGGTCTTTCATCAGGCGCGATACCAGCGCGGTGTGCATGGCGTGTCCGGCGCGCTCGGCCACCACATGGCCCTCGATGCGCCGCCCCGCCAGGGCTAGATCGCCAATCAGGTCCAGCACCTTGTGGCGCACGCACTCGTCAATAAAGCGCAAGGGCCCATTCTCCGGCCCGTCGGGCGTGAGAACGATGGCATTTTCCGGGCTGGCGCCGCGGATCAGACCCATATTGCGCAGCCGCTGCTCGTCGGCCTTGTAGCCAAAGGTGCGGGCGGGGGCGATAAACGCTCCATAGGTCTCCGTGGCCAGGTCGACGCTGGCGTGTTGCCAGCCGATAGGGGCAGGGAAGTCGATGATGTAGTCGATGCGGTAGCCGGAGCCGGGGTAGACGCCAATGAATTTGTTGCCCTCGCGCACTTCTACCGGCCGCAGCACACGAATCGACTCGCGCCGGCGGCGCTGGCTACGGATGCCCACGCTCAAAATTGCCCCGACGTAGGGCAGAGAGCTGCCGTCGAGAATGGGCAGCTCAAGGTTGTCCAACTCCACAATCACGTTGTCCACGCCCATTCCAATGAGCGCCGAGAGCAGGTGTTCGGTGGTGGAGATGAGCACGCCCTGACGCATCAGGCTGGTGGCATAACTGACTTTGGCCACGTTGCGGCCGACCGCCGGAATCTCAAAGTTGTCAAGATCGGTGCGGCGGAAAACAATGCCGGAACCGGCGGGTGCGGGCAGTAAACGCATGGTGACCGGCGCGCCCGAATGAAGGCCAACCCCCGCGAATTCCATAGGTTCGGCAATGGTTTGTTCCAGGTGCGCAGGTTGTGACAAGCCAACTTCTCCCACTGTGGAAAACGCACACAAAGGATAGATTAGACGGCAATTGGCAAACTTTCTATGTGGCATTTTTGCCACACTTTGCGCGTCGTAAGCCACCTTGATCGACCCGGTCCGGAAGAGGCACTTCCAACTAAGATACTTATAATCATATAGTTATGCATATAAGCCTCGCAATTGCAGCCGCTTCCGGAGCAACGCGGAGTGCGGTTGTCCGGCATGGTTCGTCTTTCGGTGGTCAACATTTCCGGACATTCATATAAGGCACGGCAACGGCTCATCGACCATGTGCTGCGCCTGCAAATTATCAACTAAACTGGAGTTGAGACACGAAAGCTCCTCCAATGCCCGCTGCTCCTGATCTTCCCGTCCCCATGCGCGCCTTGCTGGCCGGAGCCCGGCGCAAGCAGTCCGCGCTCCTCGACCTGATATGTACACTGGTCCTCGCCGAGTCTCCCTCTGACGACAAAACCGCTGTGGATGCATGCGTGGCCCTGGCCGCGGCGCACGCAAAGGGTCTGGGCGGGCACGTGAAGCTCCATAAACAGAGCGCATTTGGCAATGTGCTGGAGGCGCGTTTAGGGCCCCGGTCCAAAACCGGCGCGGCGGGCCGGGTTCTGCTGCTGGGCCATCTGGACACAGTCTGGCCGCTGGGCACCCTCAAGCGAATGCCCTGCCGTCTGGGGGAAGGACGCCTGTGGGGTCCGGGTACGCTGGATATGAAGGCGGGCGTCGCCATGGCGCTGACGGCCCTGGAAATACTGACCGAGGCTGGGATGCTGGAGCGGGAGATTGTGCTTCTTTTGAACAGCGACGAGGAAGTGGGCAGCCCGGTTTCGCGGCCTATCACCGAGCGGCTGGCGGCCGAGTGCTCCGCCGTGTATGTGCTGGAGCCGGCACAGGGGTTGGCCTGCAAGACCGCTCGCAAAGGCACCGGCAACTGGCGTATCGAGATTAAAGGTGTCGCCGCTCATGCGGGAGTGGACTTTGAGAAGGGTGCGAGTGCCGTTCGTGAATTGGCCCGGGTGGTGGAAACAGTGAGCGGCTGGACCGACCTGAAGCGAGGACTGACAGTGAGCGTGGGCGCGGCGGGCGGCGGCAACAAAACCAATGTGATTCCCGCTGAGGCCTGGATGGAGATCGACATACGCATTGCCCGAAAGGCCGATGGCTCGCGCATCGAGCGCAGGTTTGCCGCGTTGAAGCCGGTAGACCAGCGCTGCACACTCAACGTGAGCGGAGGCATCAACCGTCCGCCGATGGAGCGCACCAGGGGAACGGTGCAACTCTACCGCCGGGCACGGGCGCTGGCCGCGGAACTTGGCATTACGCTGGACGAGGCTTCAACGGGCGGCGCCTCGGACGGCAACTTCACTTCCGCGCTTGGAATTCCCACGCTGGACGGACTTGGCGCTGTGGGCGAAGGCGCGCATGCCAGCCACGAGTCCATCGTGGTGGAGCATCTGGCGCCACGCCTGGCGCTGCTGGCGGGTTTGCTGTCGCGATGAGGCGCGCCGGGAGCTGCCTTACGGATGCCGCAGGTGATTTTCTAGGAAGAAATACCCGGCGGTCGCGAAGCCAATGAGCGCCACCGCCCAGCGCATCGCCCGCTGATTAGTCGTACGGCTGAAGTGTGCTCCAAGGTAGCCGCCCAGCGCGGCCAGAATCGCCATCTCCAGGCAGAATCGCCATTCCACGCGGCGCGCGGCAATGAATGTGATGGCGGGAATGCCGATAGAGACGACGGCGGTGACAACCTTGAGTGCGTTCATCTCGTGAATGTCGTGGATGCCGCAAAAGCCGAATAGCGCCATTACCAGAAATCCGCCGCCCGCACCGAAGTAGCCCACATAGACGCTGACCACCACCGTGCCGATGAGGAGCCAGGTGTTGTAACGCTGCCCGCCGGAGAGGGTCTGCAGCCAGCGGCCCAGGGGGAAACTTAGTGCAAACATGATGGCGGCAAACAACAGCAGCCAGGGCAGTATCTCGCGAAACATTCTGTTACCGGTTCTCAACAGCAGCCATCCGCCGATTTCCCCGCCCACGCCCGAGGCCACGCCCAGCGGCAGCAGCTTCCAGCCGAACTCGCGAAGTTGCTTTCTGAAAGCTACTAGCGCGCTCAATTGTCCCGGCCAAAGAGCCACGGTGTTGGTGGCCTGGGCGGTCACGGCTCCCACCCCCGCGGCGGAACCGCTGGCAAGCAGGGCGGGAAGTGAAAGAAACGACCCGCCGCCGGCAATGCTGTTGAGAATGCCGGCAAAAAATGAGGCCACGGGAAGCCAAAGAACGCGAAGGAGTTGGGAGAAAATGGCGGCCATACTTCAATGTAACTGCCAAAGGCATAAAGGCTCATAAGGTTGCCTGTCTTTGCCGGAGGTAGCGGGAGGGAGAGAGCCTATGCTCTGAAGAGGGAGCGCTGATACACTCCCCATAAGAACCAAACTGGAGCACTCGCACGCAATGAAGCCATTCGTCTTGATTCTGCTCGCGGCGGCCAGCGCCGTTGCAATCGCCCAGGCCCCCGCCAAGCCCGCAACCACCGCCAAGCCCGCCACCGCCGCCAAATCGGCCACGGCTGTGTCTGGGGTCAAGCTGCCCCCCGGAGTGCCACCTGCGCACGGCATCATCAGGAGCGCCTTTTCGCTGCGCTACCAGGACACCAAAATCGGCTCCGGCGCGCTGGCCGAGCCCAACAAGATGTACATCGTTCACTACACCGGCTGGCTGGCCGCCGACGGGCGCAAGTTCGACTCCTCTTTTGACCATCCCGCTACCCCGGTTGTAGACAAGGACGGGAAGCCGGTGATGGGCGACGATGGTAAGCCTAAGCAGGCTCCGGGCCAGCCCATCCGATTTCCCCAGGGCATGGGCCGTGTGATTCCCGGCTTCGACCAGGGATTTGACGGCATGAAGATCAATGGCAAGCGCCGCCTGTTTATTCCCTGGCAACTGGCGTATGGCGCGCACGGCCGGCCGGGCCCGGACCCCGCGCATCCGCTAATTCCTCCCAAAGCCGACCTCATCTTTGACATCGAACTGGTGGACACGGCAGAGCTGCAGATGCCGCAGAACCATCCCGGCATGATGCCCGGCGGCAACTCCATGCGCCCCGGAATGACCCTCCCAATGGGCCATGTACCTGTCACCCCGGGTGCTCCTGCCACGCCAGCCGCGCCAACGGCGCCGGCAACCCCGGCAGTTCCTGCCACAGCGCCGACAACGCCTGTTGCCCCACCGGCAAAGCCGCCGGCGAACTAGCGTCTCGGACTGTTTGATGTCATGCTTTCCCACCCTTGCGACAAAGACAAATACGCCGCAAGGATGGGGCGCACATATCGCTACAACTTCATGCGGTCAGAAACCTGGCGGTGCTCCATGAGGTTGCGGCTCAGCCCACTTCGGCTGGCAGTTCCGGAGTGGCCGCCAGCAGTTGGCGCGTGTAAGCCTCGCGGGGCGCGGCGCACAGGGCCTCTGCTTCGCCCGTCTCCACTAGCCGGCCGCGCTCCATCACTGCGATGCGCGTACTGAGGTAGCGCACCAGCGGCATAGAGTGGGAGATGAACAGGTAAGTCAGCCCGTGCTCGCGTTGCAGGCTGCGCAGCAGGTTCACAATCTGCGCGCCTACGCTCACGTCCAGCGCCGAAACCGGCTCATCCAGAATCAGCAGCTTTGGCCGCAACGCCAGCGCGCGGGCAATGTTGATGCGCTGCCGCTGTCCGCCGGAAAACTCGTGCGGATGCCGCTCCAGCGCAGACTCGTCCAACCCCACCTCTGCCAGCAACTGGGTGGCGCGGGCCCTCAAGACAGCACGCTTCCCGCCTGTCTTTGGTGCTCTGGAGTTGTCTGCACCGCCCGCGCCGAGCCCATGAATTGCCCACGGTTCGGTCACGATATCGAGCACGTTCATGCGCGGATTCAACGCGGCATAGGGGTCCTGGAAGACAGGCTGCATCTGGCGGCGCAGGCCGCGCAACTCGGCCGCCGAAGCACGCGCGACATCGATGCCGTCTACCCGCACGGTCCCCTGGCTGGGCTCGATCAGGCCCAGGATCATTCGCGCCAATGTGGTCTTTCCAGAGCCGGACTCGCCTACCAATCCCAGCGTCTCGCCCGGCTCGATTGCCAGCGACACGTCCTTCACTACGGCGTGCAATTCCGTGCGCAGCCCCACACGCCGGGGATAGCTTTTTGTAACCGCGTCCACCTCAACCAGCGCCATGAACAAATGGTACATGGACGGCGGCAGACGGGAAGTGGTTGGGCATTCGTCGCGTCGGAGAGCCCTCTTGTTACGTCGTCAGCCGGTCTGAAGAGATTGCTGCGAGCGGCCATTCCGTCAGTTCGAGAACGCCTTCTCCATCGACGGCGATCTCAAGCTCAGTCTGGCCGGATTTCACAGCATACACGCGGCTGGTAATGGTCTGCGAACAGCCCACAAACGCTTCGATCACCGAGCCGTCGAGGAAGAGCCGCAGCGCTGGCTCCCCCGGCCTCGATTTAGGCAGGGGAAATTCCCGTTCGCCGCAGTGCACTTTACCCCCGCGCACGTCGAGATTCAATTCCCAGGCCTTGTTGCCACTCGTCAACAGCCGTAGCGTAACCGCATGCAACGACCCCGTGGCTCCGAGGTGTAGTTCCCGGCGCAGCGTGGGCAGCTCGAGGCGGAGCGGCGTGCCTGCCTTCACCCGGAACCGTTCTTCTTTGCCGCGCAGCTTCTCCACCTCATCCGCTACAGCCATTGTCAATTGACCATCGGCGTCCACGGCGAGCACGCGCGGCAGCGACATCACGCCTGCCCATCCCGCCGCGACATACTCTGCTTCAGGGCGCGTCTCCGTAATCCATCCCCAAAGAATGCGCCGGTTACCGGGCGCCAGAAAGCTCTTGGGCGCGTAGTATGCGCCTTGATCCAGAATGCCCCGCCTGCTGGGTGTGTAGCGATGTGCGCGTGCATCGTAGTCACCGGTGGTCCAGTAGACTTTGCCCTCGGTGGAGTAGAGCAGGCAGTGCCGGTCGCCCAGGGGAAAGAAGTCCGGGCACTCCCACATCTCGCCGCTGCCCACGGGATTGGACGAGTCGGCCGTGCGCGCTTTTCCCTGAATCAGCGGATGCAGATATTCCCAATGGCGCAGATCCTGAGAGCGGTAGAGCAACACGCATCCGCCTACGCCACGGATTCCCGACCCCACCCCTAGATACCAGCCGTCGGCTTTGTGCCAAGGGCAGGGATCGCGAAAGCCGGTGACCGCCAATCCAGTGGGCGGAGCGGCAATCACAGGGTTGGGGAGCTTCTCCCAGCGAAGAAGGCCGTCGTCCTCGGCGGTAGCCAGCATCTGGGTCTCACGCAACGTGGGGTTGCCTTCGCGAATTGTTGACTGCTCCAGTGGTGCGCTTTGCACGGCGGCGTAGAGAAAGGTGGGCACGCCGTCGAAAACGATCGCCGACCCGCTCCAGCAACCGTCGCCATCCGGCCCACCGGGTGTGGGGGTGAGGGCAATCGGTCGGTGGCGCCAGTGCACCATATCTTCACTGACTGCGTGACCCCACTGCTTGGCGCCCGAAACGGGACCTGGATTGGTTTGGTAAAAGAGGTGGTATTGGCCCTTCCACCAAAGCGGTCCATTGGGGTCGTTCATCCAATTGTGCGGCGGCAGAAGATGATACTCGGGCCGTAGCGGGTCATGCGCCAGATCAACTGCGATCTCGGGCGCGCTGGCGAGAAGGTTTCGCGGACCACCGGACAACAGTGCGGCGGTGCTGCAACCGGCCGCGGCAATAAATTCCCGGCGGTCAAACAGTGGAGCTTTCATCGGTGGCCTCTTTATGGGTGTTGGTGCACTGGCGGCAGGAAGGCGATGCGCATCTCCGCCACTTCAATGTGGTTCACGCCGCCTTTCACGCTGGGGTCGTCTGCGGCAATCGCCCGCGCTTCTTCCTCGCTGCTGGCCATGATGGCCAGAACTCCGTACACCCCCTTGGGATCGAGCACTGGGCCGCCAAACACGCAGACGCCCTTCTCAAACATCCCTTTCCAGTAGAGGAAGTGCTGTTCCATGAGATTCTTTTCGGCGTCGGTCATGTCCTGCACAAAGGTAGACCGGGGTGGGATGAGACGGATGAACCATGCCTTCTTTGCCGGTGCGGCGGGCTGTGCGGAGGTTGACGGAGCCGCAGGCTGTTGCGCCGGAGCGGAGACGCTGCAGGCGGACAGCAGTACGGTTGCGAGGATCAGGAATTTCATGACGGGGAGCATAGCATGTGAGCCGGCTCCCCGCCGCAAATCTGCAACAGGGAAAAAACCCTCGACTGCTTATTTTGCCACCGGGGTCACCTTCAGCGCGTAAGCGTATTTGCAGGCCGCGTCGCTGGGCAGCGTCACGTCCAGCGCGTTGGCGCCTTGTGTCCAGGTCACTTTGCCTCTGGAGCCGAGTAGCTCAATCGTAGCGATAGACAGCGCGCTCCCCTCGTGCGCCCAGCCTAGCGAGCGGATGGTCGCCTTGCCGTCCTTGGGGCAGGCCATTCCGATGGCATACACCGTCGATCCCTTGGCCGTGAAGCGAAAATCCTCGGCTGTATATGGCTTGGTATCGGTGTCGTGGAAGGATCCGGCCTGGACCTGCGTCGGTCCCTCGCCAAATGTCTTCCAAGGCGTGGTTGCGTAGATGGCCTCGCCGTTCACCTTGAGCCATGCGCCCATTTCAAGCAGCGTGGCGCGCACCTCGTCGGGAATGGTGCCGTCGGAACGCGGCCCAAAGTTCAAAAGCAGGTTACCGTTCTTGCTCACAATGTCAACCAACTGGTCCACCAGAAATGCCGGCGTCTTGAAAGTGTCGTGCTCAATATAGCCCCAACTGGCATCGCTGATGGAGGTGTCGGTTTGCCAGTGATCGGAGACGATGTGGTCTTGCTGGCCGCGTTCGAAGTCGAGCACCCCGGCCTTGTGGTTGATGGCGAAATCCTTGAAGTTGATTACGGCAGTAGTGCCGTGGGCGGCTGCGTAGTTGTAGTAGAAGGCAGCAAACTCAGCCACGGCGCGGCGCATCAGCGGCTGGCCGATCCACCAGTCGAAATACACGATCTCAGGCTTGTACTTTTCCACCAGTTCCGTATCGCGTGCCAGCCAATCGCGCGCCCAGGCATCGCTCACATACGTCCAGTCGTTCGTCAATCCGCCGTCGCCGCTGATGAACTCGTGTGCCGGCCCATAGAGTCCCGCGTTTTTAGGGTCGTTCACGTCGGAGCGGATGGCGCGGCCGCCGTCATAGAAGAAGTTGTGCTCCACGCGGTGCGAACTCAGCCCGAAGTGCAACCCCTCGCCGCGAACAGCCTTGGCCAGTTCGCCCAGCGTGTCGCGCTTCGGCCCCATCTTCACCACCGTCCAATCCGACAGGCCGGAGTCGTACATGGAGAAGCCATCGTGATGCTCGGCCACCGGCACTACGTATTGCGCGCCTGCATCCTTGAATAATTTGGCCCACGCCTCCGCGTCGAAGTGCTCGGCGCGGAAGAGCGGAATCAAGTCCTTATAACCCTTGGCATCCTTCTGTGCCGGATCTGTCGAAGCATAATGCTCACGGAAGTTCTTGTATGCGACCTCGCCAGGGTGGTACATCTCGCGCGGATACCACTCGCTCTGCGCAGCGGGCACGGAGTAAACGCCCCAGTGGATGAAGATGCCGAACTTGGCGTCCTGATACCACTGCGGCGGCTGGTATTTCACCAGCGTGGCCCAATCGGGACGGAAGGGACCGTCGTTGGCCTGCCGCTCGGCTTCAGCGGCCAACCGGTTTCGTTCGGCGTCATACTTGGCAACCGACTGTTGCCATTCGCGGTCGATCTCAAGAGCCGACTTGACTCCCAGCGTGGGCGCCAATGGGTCAGTGGAAGCGGCAGGGGCCTGCGCAAAAAGCAGTGGCGCGGCAAGCAGCAGAATAGCAGACAGAAAACGAGCCAAATTCTTCATAATCCGGCATAGTAAACGTTTTAGTTGTGGCCTGCAATTGCCTTCAAGAACCACCGCGAGCGGGGAATCGAAAATCTTCTTTACATATTCCTATATAGGAATGGAATGTACCTCCATGGCACGTGCAGCTACCACTTCAGATGCGTTCAATGCGGTCGCCGAACCCAGGCGGCGGCAACTCGCGCAGTTTGCACGGCAGCTTTTGAGGCCGGCTGGCCCTGCGCCTTCATCCCCGATACTCCTGCAACGACCGGCAAAATTGTGACAATGCGTCTAATTGTGGCAATGCGCTTAAGAGAAATGCCCACAACTTCCCCGTTGCTCTGATTGATTCCAGAGGAAGGCTACCACCGGAGGGAGGGCACGGCAGTGCGCTGCGCTGCGCGAGACCCTCACACCTTCCCCGGCTCCAAAATCGCCTCTGGGGCATCCAGCGGTGCAAAAGGCAAATCGCGCTACAATTTCTTTCTTATTGCATTGTTCATTACCTAACTGGAACAATCCTCTGTTGAGTTATGTAAATGCCGTGCCCGGGGGCTGAAGCACCGGCAGAGGCTGAACATCCCGCTCGCAGCGGACAAGTGAGAAGTGCGAAGCTTTGCAACGGGAGGTAGCATGACCACGCTGGCTGAATGGCTAAAGAAACAGCCGCTTTTGCGACGCCGAAGGCCTGAGAGGAGAATCGCTCCCGGGCTTGCGGCCTACCATTCCACCGGTTCGGTCCCCAAACAAGCCGGCATCAGGGATATCAGTTCGACTGGGATTTACCTGGTGACCAAAGATCGCTGGTCACAAGATGAAGTGGTCTCGCTCTGGTTGCAGCGGCCTGGGCCGCCCGAGAGAAGCCCTGAGCACCGGTTTTCAGTGAAGGCCAGGGCCGTGCGGTGGGACAACAATGGCGTGGGCCTATCCTTTGTTTTGCCCAACGGGATAGATGTGCGCCTTTGGGAGAGTGAAACCGGGATCGCGAAAGATCCGATTGCGCCGGAAGACATCCTCAGAAAGTTCCGCAGAGCTGCCGCCTTCGCTTTTCTGAGCCGTATCTCGCCTGCTGCAACTGAAGAAGTTACGCAATTCCTGCGCAAAGGAAAGAGTGATTTTAGACTTCTGAGCGCGGTGGAGATTGCGCTCAGGGCGGAAGCGCAGTTGGCGCGGACAGCGGATGGCGAAAAGATGCGCGCACATCCAGACCTTGTGGTGCGCATTCTTGAAGATGGTTCATGGGCTGAGGTTGATTGGTTCCAGCAGTTTTGGGGCTGTCTCCTGGCGACGTCATGCACCGTGGATGGAAGCGATACATCGAATCTTCGCCTCGTGCAAGTGCTCAGCCAACTCACTCCCCTTCACGCTCGAATTCTTGCCATCGTCTGCTCCAAAGCTGCCGAGTCCAGATGGGTACCTGAGAGTGCAGACTTTCGTCAACCGTCTTGCTCGGTGCAGGAGATCATCCATCGCACCGACACACGCGAACACGTCCGGATCGATATGGATCTGGGACATTTGTCCAACCATAATTTGATTACGAAGGCTGAGAGGTCCTCACGCCTTTCGACTGTTGAGATCGCCTATGTCACGCCCACGCGCCCCGGCCTTGAACTCTATGCCCGCTGCCAGGGCTATCGAGGGCCGATCGAGGGATTTTATGCGCCGGCTTCCGTTGCCGCGTATGTCCTGGCAAGGGGGAAATGACGGATTGCGCCGTTCTCACGGAGCCCTGACCGGAGTGGAAGTGCGCGGGAGACCCTTTATTTATAACGAGCTTGCGTGTCAGATATAGAACCTTGGCATGTCCGCCGGATCATTTTTCAAAGCACGAGCTATTCGAGACAGACGAGGAAACTCATCTGGATGCAGAGTTGGATTATGTGCTTCAAGCAATTCTACTTCCGGCGGTTGCTCAGTGCCAACGATGCGGTGCCGAGACAATCGTTAAGGGCAAATCCCATTTGCGGTACTGTTCCCGGAATGAATCTCCCTGTGTGCCGTAAGAGCCTCGAATTCTATTTCGATGTTCTGTCTGGTCCGATGGCATAAAAAGGTGCATCCAAGGATATGAAGGAGGGGTCACGATGCCATTTCTCATTCTGAAGTGGTTCTTCCCCTTTTTTCAAGGCCTCTTGCTCGGCCTCGTCGCGATGACACTCCACGAGGCCGGTCACCTGATTGCCGCGCTGGCCGTGGGTATCAAGGTCAAGAATGTTGGATTTTGCTGGAAGGGCATGTACACGGTGCGGGAACCCGGCCCTCCGGTGAAGAACATACTGGTCTCTCTGGCTGGCCCCATGGTGAATCTGATTCTGATGATGACCTGGCATTGGTGGCCCACCTTTGGCCTGGCCAATCTATGCTTTGCCCTATTCAACCTGCTGCCCATTGAGGGCTCGGATGGCCTGCGCATCATGAAATGCTGGCGGCAGATGGCTAAGGCACCCGTTGTGTCCAGATAGATGTACCTGGCTTCCGAAGCATGGTGGAGACAGAGGGAGAATGAGCGCGGCCGAGACCGCGCTCATTGTTTTTTCGGTGGGCACTGGAGTTTTGTTCCAGTGATGCAGCCCTGACCTGCCGGGCCGCTTTAGATGTCGAGGTTCTTGACGTCGAGGGCGTTGTCTTCAATGAACTTGCGGCGTTTTTCAACGTCTTCACCCATCAGTGTGGTGAAGATTTCATTGGTTTCGACTAAGTCCTCGAGCTTGACGCGGAGCAGAGTGCGGTGCTCTGGGTCCATGGTGGTTTCCCACAGTTGGGTTGAGGTCATCTCGCCCAGGCCCTTGTAGCGCTGGACCTGGTAGTCCTTCTTGCCCTGTTCGACGATGTAGGCGAAAAGCTCGCGCGCGGTCTGCTTTTCGACGGGCTCGCGCAGAGCACGCGCGCCGCGGGTTCCGGCCTTGGTTTCCGCACGCACTTCCGCGCTGCCGGGCGACGGGGCACCCTCGGCATCGGGCTCTTCTTCCTCAGCGCCCGGCTGCGCAGCCGACGCTACCTTGGAAGCAAACTCGACGAGGAACGGAGGCTCGAGGAATTCCTTAATCTGGGTGTACTTCGACATCATCTGGCGGAACTCGGGACTCGACGCGAGAGTCCAGTCGATGCAGCGTGTAGCACCCTGCGAATCTGTAAAGCAGATGGACCAGGTGTGGTGCTCCTCGTCCTCGACCGGATCTTTGAGCTTGAACTGGAACTGATCCGCCATCTCAGCGAGCTGGGCGTGGAGCGCGACGAGCTTCTCGGGAATGTCTCCTTCGGATTTGGAGGAGAAATCGGCGCGGTGAACGAGTTCGGCACGCGCCAGCAACTCGGTCAGCTGCTCGTTGCGGAGGCGCTTGTCGACTTTCTCGACGAATCCGAGGTACTCATTGAGCGTGCCCATGAAGCGGGTGAGATTGGCGCCTTCAATGCGGCTGGCCGCCTCGCCGTGGCGAACGATCATGCCCTCGGACGCGCGGTTGACCATCACCTTTACAAACTCGCGCTCGTCCTTGATGTACTGTTCATAGCGGCCCTTCTTGATCTTGAAGAGCGGTGGCTGGGCAATATAGATGTTGTCGCGCTTGATCAGTTCCGTCATGTGGCGGAAGAAGAAAGTGAGCAGCAGGGTGCGAATGTGCGAGCCGTCCACGTCGGCGTCGGTCATGAGGATGATTTTGCCGTAGCGGATCTTGGTNNGCGCGGTAATCATGGCGCGAATTTCTTCGTGGCCCAACATCTTGTCGTAGCGGGCCTTTTCGACGTTGAGAATTTTTCCCTTGAGGGGCAGGATGGCCTGGAAGCGGCGGTCGCGGCCCTGCTTTGCAGTTCCGCCGGCGCTCTCGCCCTCAACCAGGTAGAGTTCGCAGCGGTCGGGATTGCGTTCACTGCAGTCGGCGAGCTTGCCGGGCAGGCCCCCGCCGTCCAATGCGCCCTTGCGGCGGGTCAGGTCGCGAGCCTTGCGTGCAGCCTCGCGAGCGCGAGAGGCCTCGACGGCCTTATTGATGATCTTGCGGGCAATGGGCGGATTTTGCTCCAGGAACATGCCCAGGCGCTCGTTGACAAAAGCTTGCACAGTGCCGGCGATGTCAGAGTTGAGCTTGCCCTTCGTCTGGCCTTCAAACTGCGGCTGCGACAACTTGACACTGACCACGGCCACCAGGCCCTCCCGCACGTCGTCGCCGGAAAGGTTCTCCTTCATGTCTTTGAACAGGCCTAGCGACTGGCCGATGGCGTTGATGGTGCGCGTCAGCGCGGTGCGGAAGCCCGACAGGTGCGAGCCGCCATCGACGGTGTTGATGTTGTTGGCGAAACTGAATACGGTCTCGGAGTAGCTGTCGTTGTATTGCAGCGCAATCTCGATTTCGACCGCGTCGCGCGTGGCCTCCATCACGATCGGCTTGTCGTGCAGCACCTGCTTGCCGCGGTTGAGGTGCTTGACGAACTCCGCGATACCGCCTGCATAGCGAAACTCGGTCCGGCGAGCCTCGCCGGTCTTGGGATCGGCGTTGCGTTCGTCGGTCAGCGTGATTTCCAGGCCCTTGTTGAGGAAGGCCATCTCGCGCAGTCGCTGGGCCAGCGTGTCGTAGTTATATTCGGTGGTGGCGAAGATGCTTTTGTCGGGCAGAAAGTGTACCCGCGTGCCGCGCCGCTTGGTGTTGCCCGCTTGGCGCAGTTCGCTCGCCGGCAGACCGCAACTGAAGTCCATCTCCCACGTGTGGCCGTCGCGCCATATCTCCACATTGAACTCTTGGCTCAGGGCGTTGACGCAACTGACGCCCACACCGTGAAGGCCGCCGGAGACTTTGTATGTGGAGGCGTCGAACTTGCCGCCCGCATGGAGCTTGGTCAGCACCACTTGTACCGCCGACATCTGCTTGCCGTCGGGCAAATCCATCATGTCCACAGGAATGCCCCGGCCGTCGTCGACCACGGTGATGGAGTTGTCGACGTGAATGATGACGTCGATCTTTTTTGCATAGCCGGCGAGAGCTTCGTCGACGGAGTTGTCGACCACTTCATAGACCAGGTGGTGCAGGCCCATTTCGCCGGTGGACCCGATGTACATGGCCGGACGGAGACGTACAGCCTCGAGTCCTTCAAGTATTTTTATGTTTTCGCCGGTGTAGCTGCCGTTGTCTTCTGGCATCGGGGCCCCGTTTGCTGGTTGAGTCGCCATAGGATTCCGTTCGCAGGATTTTCGCTCTGAGCTCTACGCGGGACGCGGCTTCTGGACTACGTTGCCGGGTTTGACTTCAGGGGATTAACCGCTTGATAGATGAGGGCTTTGAACGATTCTGCTTAACTTGATTTTATCACGTGGAGAGGCACGAAGGAGGTATAAGAACCGATTACTAAAATGGTTACCTCTGGGTAGATTACTTGTGCGTGATGTTACACTAGTAATCATGTCAAATACTTTCTTTTGATGTGTCTGAAAAAGATGGACTTACTCAAGAGATTGCTCTACCATTTTGGTGTTAGGAAGAGACTCTTTCTGTCAATCATTTTCGATAAGGGGTAACCAACAATGAAACTCGCTTTCCGCATTTTCGTTCTTTCCGTGGTCGTTGCCGGCGCCGCCGCTGCTTCACTGTCCTCCACCACCACGCATGCTGTTGCCAGCCACCTGTCGGCGACTTCAGGTTTGCCGGTTCCTACTTGCGGCCCGGGCATGGGTTGCACTGTCCTCAAGTAATAAAAAGTCATAGCACCAAAGTGCTATAGGCTTAGTGTGTTTTTTCCATTGAATTTGCAGGCTGCAAGGCGCTATTCTGGGTGAACCCTCAGAATGGAAAGGGCCTTGTATGCCGTTAGACTTTGCAATGTCGCTGCTGAGCGTAGTCGAATTCGCCCTTTGGGCTGTGCTCGGCTTCCTCTTTTGGACTAAGGGTATGCACCGCCGTTTCCCGGCCATGAGTTTCTATCTGGCTCTGCGCGTGGGTTCTATGCCGGTGCTGGTTGGTCTCCTTTATCTACAAGCGCAGCCTTGGGGCCACCAATACTTTCCCTTCTACTTCTATCCATATTGGGCGGTATATATCGCTAGCGCAGTAACGCTGTTCTTCGTTACCCTGGAGATTTTCCGTTCAGTACTCGCGCCATTCTCCGGGCTCAAGAGGCTCGGCACCGTGGTGTTTCGCTGGGCCGCGTTGGTTTCATTGCTGGCCAGCCTCGCATCCATCTCCTACGCCCACCCCAGTGTTTCGATGATTCCCGAATTCGCAGTGGCGCTCATGCGGTCCGTGAGCATTCTTGAGTTGTGCCTGCTGGGCTTCCTCTGCCTGTGCATGAATGCACTTCGCCTTTCGGTCAGGGACATCGCCTTTGGCCTGGGACTCGGCTTTGGGTTGATGTGTGCGAACGACTTCATTTTTGCAGCTTTGATTCCGGGCAACTGCTCACTGACCACGCCGTTGCAGTTTGCCTATGAATCCGGAATTCTGCTTTCGTTGGGGACCTGGGTTGCCTATTGTGCTCTGCCCGAGCCCGCCCGCGAGCCGGTCGTCATGCCGGCCAACTCCACCATCTACCGGTGGAACGAGATTGCTTCCGCACTGGGCCATGGAACGCAGGTTGCAGTGCAGCAGCCCGCCAACGGCTTCTTCCTTACCGATGTGGAGAAGGTGGTAGACAAGGTGCTCACCCGGAACCTGGCTGGCAACGAATCGAAATCGTAGACGCGTCTGCCTGATCTGAAAGTTGAAGGGCCGGACCCCATTGGAGTCCGGCCCTTTCAGCGTTGCAGTCTGTTTTCTGCAGGCCACCGCACGGTGCATGGAAAAGGCCACGGCAGCGCCGTGGCCTCATCCGATCAAATTGGATCTGTTACTACTCGGTTGCCACTGGCTCAACCGAGGCATAGCGCCCGCGGTTTCCGTGATCGGTAAACTTGACCCGGCCGGTGACCTTGGCGAAGAGCGTGTCGTCGGAGCCGATGCCCACGTTCACGCCCGGCTTGATACGTGTGCCGCGCTGGCGGGTGATGATGGAGCCGCCGGTAACCAGTTGGCCGGCGAAAGCCTTTACGCCCAGCCGCTGTGCATTGGAATCGCGTCCGTTTGTGGAACTGCCTCCACCCTTTTTATGTGCCATTGCCGAATCCCCTTCTTAATTTTGCTCCCGCGTCCTACTGGGCAGCGGTATAGGTGACGCCGTCAGCCTCAATGGCCTTGATGCGCACCTCGGTAAAGTTCTGCCGGTGTCCCTGCATCTTCTTGTACTGTTTCTTCCGCTTCAGGTGGAAGACCAGGATCTTGTCTCTGCGCCCCTCGCCCAGCACCTCAGCCGTCACCTTGGCGGTCGAGGGCTTGGCCACGGTTCCGGGCTCGCCAGAAACCGCCAGCACGTCGCTGAACTCCACGGTCTGGTTCTCTGAGGCGACACTTTCAATCTTGACTACGTCGCCGGGAGCGACTCGATATTGCTTTCCACCGGTACGAATCACCGCGTACATAAACCCTCCAGCGCGTCTACCCGCCACGGCGGGTGCGCTCATGCTTCCTGAAAATAGCTCGGGCGGAAACTTCCGCGCCGCGGTACGCTCAAGCCCGCAAAATCGCAGGGCGAACGTCAGGCTCCGCGGCGACAGGCAGGAATCGCCAAACTAAGGTAGTTTACCTGCTTTGGAGGGGAAGGTCAATCTGGCCGATCCTGCGACCCACTCTAGGCCTGCGGAACCACGTGGTAGAGGATGGCAAAGTAATGGGCCACGCTGCCCGCCAGCACGAACAGGTGCCACGTGGCATGGAAGTAGCGCAGACGGTCAAAGGCGAAGAAGATGATGCCCAGGGTGTAGGCCAGTCCGCCGGCGCCCAGCCACAGCAAACCGTGCCAGCCGATGGCGTGGAGCAGCGGGTGGGCTGCCAACACCACCAACCAGCCCTGAAATAGGTACACCAGCGCCGAAGCCACTTCGAACCGGCCCACAGCAAGGCTTTTAAAGATTACCCCTGCCAGGGCCAGCGTCCACACCGCTCCGAACAGCACCCAGCCCACCGGGCCGCGCAGCGAGATTAGCGTAAAGGGTGTATAGGTGCCCGCAATCAGCAGGTAGATTGCCGAGTGATCGAGCACATGAAACACATGGCGTGCGCGGGTACGTACCAGCGAGTGGTAGAGCGTGGAGCAAAGGTAGACCAGTACCAGGGTGACGGAAAATACAGAGCAACTGACCACCAGCCAGGTCGATCCGCGCATGGAGGCGGCAATCAGATAAACGGCGCCGGCGATGGCCAGGACGGCTCCTACGCCGTGGGTAATGGCGTTGGCCAGAATGTCGCCCAGCCGATAGTGAGTGTGCACATTGGGATGATAATCTGCCCGGGCGCCGGTGTCGGTGAGCAGGGTGCGATGGGTCGATCACGGTGTCGTTGCCGGCCGGCAGAAACGCAAGACGGTGACTACCTCACCGCGGCCTATGTACCGCATTCATGCTCAAGATTCAGCGGCTCACCCCTCGCCAGCGCCATGCGCCGCACGGTTCAATTCCCGTCTGGCCGTAAATTTCGCCAACGCTCTCCAGTTGATGCGCCAGGTCGGCCGCAGCATCCTCGGGCCACATGGGAATCCGCTCCTCCCAGAGAGTCTCAAAGCCGGGATGCGCAGCCAATACGCTGCTGAATTCGGAATTAATGTAGATCAAATCCAACTCGCCCGGACGCGCGGCGAACGCTCGCGCGAGATTCCCCACCACCTTCTTAAGTATTTTGGCCGTAAATGGATTGAACAGGAAGACGACGCACGGTGTATCCGGAAAGACGAACTCTGTCGCGTCCTGGCAGATCGCGGTCATCGGGCTCCGGGCTCTGCCTGCCGCCTTCCACCGCGCCATGTTTTCACGCGCAATGTCGGTGAGGCCGGCATTCAACTCCACGCCAATGCACGCTTTGAAAGGGAACTCTGCCGCCATCAGCACGGCGCGGCCCTTGCCCGAGCCGAGATCGATGAAAGTGTATTCTGCCAGCGAGACCTTCCCCGGATGCGACTTCCAGCGCGTCATTGCTTCTTGAAAGAGAGAGGGGGCCACCCCGTAGTAGCTGACGGTGTACAGATCGTGGGCATGACCTGTTTCCAACTCACGCCAACCAATGATGCCGCTCGTCTCTACCCCAAACTGCTCATCGAACGGGTGCTTCAGCGCGCCTCGCGCAGGCACGCCGGCGTCATTCCGGCGTGCAAGACCAGTGTTGGAGCGGCCTCGGCGCGCCGTCCGGCGCCACACGTTATAGATCATGTTCCGTACCCCGCGTTGGGCTACGGAGCGTCGCAAGCGCTTGAAGATATCGCGCAACGAATCGAGCATTGATTGTCACATTATCAGCAGAGATTCATACGGTCTAGCGAATGTTCAGGACGGCCGCACAGCCATAAGTCCCCGGGGGTGATTCGCAAGACTCTATGACATCGAGAAGGATGGTGGCCAGGGACGGGATTGAACCGCCGACGCCGGCCTTTTCAGGGCCGCGCTCTACCACTGAGCTACCTGGCCTCAGTGCAGACTTTTAAGTTGCAATTTCCTGCGCGAGGTCCGGCACGGCCGGAGAAGGAGGGGCGGGTCCACGAACAGTGCGCTGCAACAACTTTGTCAGTATACCAACTACCCGCTCCCAGACCAAACTCGCCATTTGCTGCCTACATCCGCCTTCGGCTTCTCTTCTTCTGTCGCCGTAACGTCCTGACGTTTTCCCCCCCGAATCAGCCCAGGAGCCTCATGAAATCCGTCTATGTCGCAAAGCAATTTGTCCAGACCTCGACGGAATGAGTGTCCTTGCAACCGCACCCGCTGTTCGAGCAACGTTGTGTGTCTCGACATACACCACTTCCAGTGGATTTCACGGCTCCGACCCGCAGCTACGCTCTAAACTGGAAGGCAATTATGAGCCGCTCAGCCTTTCGTCTCGCCTGTTTTGCCTTGGCCGCTTTTGCGGCCGCTGCCCTCCATGCCCAATCCGCCGGAGTACCCGCCGCCGGGGCGGAAACCCGCGCCGCGCGTGCCTATGATGCTGCGTTGAAGAGCGGGCCTCTGGCCCTGAACGCCTTCCTGGCCGGGTTCCCCAAGGGCGCCGATTTGCATGTTCATCTCAGCGGGGCAGTTTACGCGGAGACTTTTATTAAGGACGCAGGCGAAGACGGGCTGTGCGTGGACCCAGTGTTGCTTCGTCTCGCTCAGCCCCCCTGCACCCCGCCGCTGGAGCCCGCCACAAGCCTCTCCGGTGTGTTAACCCCGGCAGACCAGGATCTTTACGATCGGCTCGTCGACGCCTTCTCCATGCGCAGCTTTGTGCCCACGCCGGGCTTCAGCGGCCACGACCAGTTCTTTTCCACCTTTGCGAGATATGGGGGGCTGGATAAGCGCCACACCGGCGAGTGGGTCGATGAAGTGGCCCGTCGTGCTGCCGCGCAGAATCAGCAGTATCTGGAGCTTATGGAGACACCGCCCTTCGGCCATGCAGCCTCGATCGCCCGCCAGAACCCTTTGGCCCCGACCTTCGCCCAGTACAGGCAGACTCTGCTGGATCAGGGCTTGCGCGATGAAATCCCGGCCGATCGCGAACATGTCCGCGCTGCCGAGAAGCAGCGCCGCGAACTTGAGCACTGCGGCACCCCCCAGGCCGCACCTGCCTGCCAGGTCGAGGTTCGTTACATTTACCAGGTGCTGCGCGGGTGGGCGCCGGAGCAGGTCTTTGCCCAGGCGCTATTGGGCTTCGAGACGGTGCAGGCCAGCATGGACGCGAAAGAGACGGGATTTGTAGGCATCAACTTCGTGATGCCGGAAGACGGTTTTGTATCCATGCGGGACTACACACTGCAGATGAATATGCTTGACTACCTCCATTCCGTGTACCCTCACGTGCACATCTCTCTCCACGCCGGCGAGCTCGCCCCTTCCCAGGTCCCTCCTGAGGGGCTGCGCTTTCACATTCGTCAAGCGGTGGAGCAAGGCCATGCCGAGCGCATCGGTCACGGCGTCGACGTGATGTATGAGGACGACGCTCCGGCGCTGCTGAAAGAGATGGCCGCAAAACATGTGATGGTGGAGATCAACCTAAGTTCGAATGAAGGCATCCTGGGTGTGCACGGCAACATGCACCCATTCCCGAACTACCGGGCAGCCCATGTTCCAGTAGCACTCTCGACCGATGATGAAGGGGTAAGCCGCATCGACATTACGCATGAATATGTGCGCGCGGCGCTGGACTACCACCTGAGCTATCGGGATCTGAAGCAACTGGCCCGCACCGGGATGGAGCACAACTTTTTGCCGGGGGCGAGCCTGTGGGCCATGCCGGACGGTTTCACCACCCCTGCCACAGCGTGCAAGGGCGAGCCACTGGGCGGGGAAAGGCCTTCCGTCGCATGCAAAGCCCTGCTGGACAGCAGCGAAAAGGCCGCCGCGCAGTGGGAGTTGGAGAGGCGTTACAGGTTATTCGAGGAGAAGTTCTGAGCGTTTGACAGGGAGAGTGTTGCGATCAAGGCTCGACGACTCCGTTGCCGCGGCCCAGTTCCGCAAGTACACGCTTCAGATCGCCGGAAACTCGTGCATGAGCCTCGGAGTGTGCTTCGGGCGTGAGTACTTCGAGCGCTTGTGTGTATGCCGTGACGGCCTCATCCAGTCTTCCCAGCACCTCGCAAGCGGTTCCAAGGTTCACCTGGGTTCCAGCCCACTCGAAGGGAGCTCGTTCTCGCGTCTTCTCTTCGAGTGCCGCCCGATAAGCCAGGACCGCCCTTTCCATCCGATCCGCGTTGCCCTCGCGCTCACTCAGGATCGAGAGCGCAAGGGCGAGGTTGTTCTGCGTCGCAGCCCAATCGAGCGGAACGCGGTCACGTGTCCGCTCCTCGAGCGCAGCCGTGTACGCCTGGATAGCCTCCTCCAGGCGTTCAATTCTGTTCTCGCGCTCTCCCAGAACAGCCAGTGCATTGCCTAGATTGTTCTGGGTTGCAGCCCAATCCAGCGGAGCTCGCTCACGGGTCCGCTCTTCGAGTGCTGCCCCATACGCCTGGACCGCCCTTTCCAATTGCTTGGTGCCGCCTTCGCGCAGCCCTAGAGCCTGGAGCGCATTTCCGAGGTTGTACTGCGACATTGCCCACTTGAGCGGCACACGTTGCCGGGTGCGCTCTTCAAGCGCCGCCCGAAAGGCCTGAATCGCATCCTTCAGGCTTTCGGTCCCCTCCTCACGATTGCCGAGTGCCGCCAGAGTCGCGCCGAGGTTGTTCTCCGTCCTTGCCCAATCGAGTGGAGCGTGCTCGCGTGACTGTGCACTGAGTACCACGCAATACGCTCGAACTGCCTCTTGCAGATGTTCCGTTCCTCTCTCACGCTCGCCCAATGCCGAAAGCGCATTACAGAGGTTGTTTTGCGTTGCGGCCCAATCGAGAGGCTCGCGTTCTCGCGTCCGTTCTTCGAGTGCCGACTGAAATGCCTGGACTGCAGCCTGCAGAAATTCCGTTCCGTTCTCGCGCCCTCCGCGGATCGCCAGCGCAACGCCGAGGTTGTTCTGGATTGCAGCCCATTCGAGTGGAAAATCTTCGCGGTTGTACTCCAGCAGGCTCTTCCTGAAGGCCTCGGTTGCTCTTTCCAGGGCATCGGAATCTCCGCGTTCCTCTCCGATTGCCTGTTCGGTGAGAGCATAGGAATGCAGAAGCAAGCCTCGTTCTGCCGGTCCCATGGCCGCAGGAGGGCTGGCAGAGAGCTCGCCGAGCTTCTGGGCAATCGGGACCAGAACATCTGCGACATAGATGCCACTGTTCAAGGCGGGCAGCGCCTGTTGCGCGCCGGCTGCCGCCAGGGCTATCGCAAGCTCCTGACCAAAGTCTCCGGCGAGACGAAACTTCTCGTCATAACTGAAACGCGCCTCATCCGCCCCCTCCTGGGCGGACGAGGTGAAGTGCAGTTCAATGACCTGCGGCGGCCCCGCCAGCACCTGCCCCCAGATCATGAGGTCAGCCTTTTTGTCGCTCAGATATTTCCGGGCCTTGCGGATGGCGGAAGTCGCATCTTCGGACGGGTCACCGGACTCATCGGCGCGCAACTCCATTCCGCAGCGAAGAATCTGGATGGGATCGCTCATTTCGCGTTGCAGGGAACGAATGATGTTAGTGCGGTGCGAGCCCTTCTTGTCGTCACCTTCCAGTTCCGCAACATAGATGACGACTTTATCCAGCCTGGCTTTGCCATCTACATGTCTTCGCCTGCCTAACCATCTTTTCCAGCCGAAGATCAAGGCGACGGCGACAAGCAAGGGCACTGCGGCGATGGTGTCGGTGAGCTGTTCAGGGGTCAGGATGCCCTGCATGGGCGGAGGAACGGTTGGAGTCCAGTGGAGCCAGACAAAGAGAGCTTTGGCCGCGAAACAAAGCAGTGCTGCGACAAGGCTCCATATCTTGTCTTTCAAGTCGAAGCCAAACATGGACTCGCTCTTCGTGGTCTCGAACACAGTTGCCTCGTGCCTGCTGCTGGGAGGAGCAGTACTTTCAATGATGCCACTGGCAAGTCGGGTAATGCGAACGGAATCAAGTGCAGCAGGGCGAGACTCGCGGCCACTGTTGCTGACCATTCCACCTTGGCTGCACGCACAATTGGTGGCGGATTTTTTTGGCGTCCGGCAGTTGCGCATCGGGCTTACACTGGCTGGCATGGACAACGAGCGCATCCGCGCGATCTGTTTGGGGCTGCCGTACGTGGCGGAGACGGTGAACTGGGGGCATCACCTGGTGTATTGGGTGGGCGACCGGGACATCGGCGGGAAGATGTTTGCCATGACGGACCTGGATGGGACGGGGACGGGGGTGCTCTGGTTCCACTGCGGCGCGGAGCGGTTTCACGAGCTACTCGAGACCGAGGGAATTATCGCCTCGCCCTATCTGGCCAAGGCAGGGTGGGTGACCGTGGAGCGCTGGGACGCGCTGCGGCCGCGTGAGATTGAAAAGGAACTGCGGTGGGCGCATGCGCTGATCTTTGAGAAGCTGCCCAAGCGAACCAAGACGGTGCTGGTCATGCCGGAGAAGGAACGGGCCAAAGTGATTCGGGAACGGAAGAAGCTGCTGGCGGAGAAAGCCAAGGCCCGGAAGAGATGAGAAAAATAAACGGGGAAATCCGGAACCGGTTTTGCGAGGCATGCGTATTTATAGGTGACTGGTTGCGGGTGGTATTTGCGCGGTGAGACGCTGACATTATGGTGAAGTTTTTGCTGTGGTGCATTCTGTTTGTGATGTGCTGGCCGGTGGCGCTTATGGCGCTGGTGCTGTATCCGCTGGTGTGGCTGCTGCTGTTGCCGTTTCGGGTGGTGGGCATTGCGGTAGGGGGTGCGCTGGGGCTGGTGGCGGCCATCATCTTCTTGCCGATGCGGATGCTGCGGGCGATTTGAGGCTTCCTACCCTTCCACGAAGAGACAAAAGCGCGTCATGGATGGGGCATTCGGCCTCCCACCCACTCTTGTCGCTTGATTAGGGTGAGCTGACCGCCTCTCGTTGAAATGTCAGTATGTCCCCGGTCCGCACCCCCCGTGTAACCCTACCCCTCCCCCCGTTTCTGTAGATAAATTCCCTATTTTCAGTGGGCTGGCGAGGGTAATTATCCCCTCAAGGCAAGTGGGGGTGAGAAGCTGCCAAAGTTTTCGGTTTATTGTGATTGCGGGAATAAGCTCTACGAACTGGAGACGCAACTTATAGCGTACTGCGACGATGCGACATGCACGAAATGCGGACAGGGCTACTGGCTCAGGAACGGTATCTTGGCGACTCCTAGAGTTTTTTCTGGAATGGCGGACGGAATGCCTTTGGCGAAGAGGGAGAAAGGAAACTACCCTTCCATCCGCAGCCGCCGTCGCTCTTTGGGCAGGAATACCTAATCACACCGCTCGGTAGAGTGCCTTTGACAAGCGGCTTTCTGCCGCATTTTGGGCAAGTGGGGGTTTGTTTTGGCATACCGTATGATACCGCTCAAAGCAAGTAAAGGTACGATAGAGGGATGGCTACGCCCTATTCGCCGGACCACAAGGTTATCAATGCGGTGAGGAGTCCGCTGGGGATGGGTGCGCTGATCGTTGTGTCTCTCACCATGTCGTTCTTGCTGGTGTTGCCGATGCCGCTGCCTTGGCAATTTAAGGCGGTAGTGTTCGGGGTCTATGTGGCAGGGTTAGCGGCGGTGTGGGTCTGGACCGTCGTAATGACTTTCAAGCAGCCGCGCCATTTGGCATACGGACCGAGCGAATTGCTGGAGAATAACAGGATCGACCACGAGTTCAACTTGGCAATGAAGAAGCTGGAATTGGAGCACCAAGTCCAGCCTTCATTGCTGCTAAAATGATGGCCTGATACTCATGGCGAATATAGCAATCGTCGGTTTATTGGTACTCCTCGCCGCGCTACTTTTCGCGTGCTGGATCGCTCTGCGCTTCATTGGCAGGGAAATTGAAGCCCTGTCCGCTACCGTTCACAAGTTCCTCTATGACTATGAAAAGCTCAACGATTTTGAAGGGCGGAAGAAGTTGATTTCCGAGGTAGCGGTAGACAGAGACTTTGCGGAGTGGCAGGCTCGTCAACCAGAGGCAAGCAAATGAAGAAGCCCATTCCGGCCCCGACGCGCGAATCCTTCCACAACTTACTCGACAAGGCTGCGACTACTCAGGTAGTGCCGAAAGCCTCTCTTCCCGTGCGGAAGGGCAAATCTGCTGCGGGGTCCGTTCGGCGAGCAAAGCGAACATCGGGCGCATGACTTTGCGGCGGTTGTAGCGGAAGGCGTACTCGTTCAAATACGACTGCAAGTAGGTTGCTCCGACCTGATAGTAGACGCCCTTGATTCCTCTCTTCACAAGGCTCCAGAATCCATCGATCGTGTTGGTGTGCGCGAGGCCGTCCACGTAGCCTTTGGAGTGGTTCATGGTGGACAGGCGATGGCTTTGGCCCATCCAGCGAACCAGGCCCACGGTGCCGCCCTGATCGGAGTAGATGGTAGTGCGGGGCGGCAGGACTTCGCCGACGACGGGCAGGATGGATTCTTTGGTCGCATCCGGCACGACTCTTGCCACGACTTTGCCTTTGCGCTCGACGATGCCGAAGACGGTAGCTTTGGCTTTGCCGCGCAGGTGTTTGGGCTTGTTTGAGTCCGATCCGCCGAACTCAGCTTCGTCCATCTCGACCGGGCCTTTGAGGTAAATCTTATCGCCCATCAATTTCCTGACCTGCTTCATCATGCGCCATGCGGTTTTGTAGGTGACGCCGGTTTCGCGCTGGATCTGTTTGGCCGAGATGCCCACGCGGGTAGAGGCCATGAGGCGGATGACGAAGAACCACGTTCTTAGGGGCCTAGTGGACTTATGGAAGATGGTGCCGGCGAGGGGGTAGATATGATTGCCGCAGGCGTGGCAGGCGTAGGAGGGTCTTCCGGTGACGCGGTAGTGACGGCGCTCGATGCGGCAGTTTACGCAGAGGGCCATGCCTCCGGGGAAGCGTTTCTCTTTGACGTATTCAAGGCAGGCGTCATCTGTGGGGAACTCTTGGTCGAACTGGCGGACGGTGTAGCGTTGTTCGGGCCTGATGGACTGGTAGCGGTTCATAGTGTCCTCAACTTGCTTTGAAAGGTAAGATTGTTGCCATGAGCGAACCTAACGACTTGCGTGCTGCGTTGGTCGGCATTATCGAGTACGCCCACGGTCTCCATCGACAGATCGACGAACTCTCAAGCACAGTAATCGCACTGCAAATGACAGTGCGCGGTCTAGACCCGACTTTTGGGGAGGTTCGGGAAGCGAAGGCTGTTGAGATAGCAGCCGCACTTGAGCCTTATATTGCTCACCGAGAGAAACAGTTCGCCGAACTGCTTGAACGAATTCAGCGCCTTCGTCTACCTTGAGATCGCTCATCATTATCCCCTCCACTTGCTCTGTAGGGATAATTACCCTGGCGAGAGTGCCTTGCTGTAAATTATTCTTAACATTAAACTTAGCCGCAGATTCCTGAGAACAAAGGAGTTGCTGCCGTTTTTGGGGCCAGGGCCGAGGCATCCTGTTGCCGGCGTGCCCAAGGCGCGAATCGTGCGTTGGGAGTGCCATAGAACCATTGTGCGCCGGGAAGAGGAAATAACCTGCAAACGCGAGAGACATCTATTTGCTGCCGGAGGATATGACATTTCAGGAGGAATGGCCCCCTCGCATTTGGGTATTTCGATGCGGAGAAAAGGGAGAACCTGCGCGATGACCTTAGTCGATTCCTGGACATTTCCCGTGACAATGCAATAGTTTGACCCCATGACAGCAGTATCACTGCAACTGGACGGGAAGATAGCCCTCATCTCGGGAGGGTCGCGCGGAATTGGCGCGGAAACGGTACGCTTGTTCACGCAGGCAGGGGCGCGGGTGGCCTTCAGCTACCGCAAAGCGCGGAAGCAGGCGGAGGCGTTGGCGGCGGAGTGCGGCGGCCCGGGGCGGTGCGCGGCGCTGGAACAGGATCTGAGCTCCGCAGCGGATGGACGGGCGCTGGTGGCTTCGGCTGTGGCGACCTTTGGCCGGCTCGACATTCTGGTGGCCAATCATGGCATCTGGAAGGCAGAGGATACTCCCATAGCAGAGATGGCCGAGGCGCAATGGCGGCAGACGCTGGCCGTAAATCTGGACGCGGTGTTCGGACTGGTGCAGGCCGCGGTGACGCAGATGGAACGGCAGGCTGCTCCTGTTGCGGGTGAGGCAGTGGGGCATATCGTGCTTATCAGCTCAACGGCCGGGCAGCGGGGCGAGGCCAACCATGCCGACTATGCCGTGACCAAAGGCGCGCTGATCAGTCTGACAAAGAGCCTGTCGAGCGAACTGGCGGCGAAGGGGATTCGGGTGAACTGTGTGGCGCCGGGTTGGGTGGCGACAGATATGTCGACGACGACGATGGCCGATCCGGTGACATGGCCGAAGATTGTCGCGGGGATTCCGGTGGGACGCGCGGCGAGTGCGCGGGAGATTGCCGGGCCGGTCCTGTTTCTATGCACGCCGCTGGCAGGGTTCATCAGCGGCGAGGTGTTGAACGTGAACGGCGGCTCAGTGCTAGTGGGGTAAGGTCTTGAAGGGTTGCAGGGAGAATGGGTTGATGGGGAGAATTTTGCTGGCGGCGCTGGCGTTGGGGTTGCTGGCGGCGCCGCAGGCCGTGCAGGCGCAAGCGGTCGACGATGCAGCGGCAAAGAATGCGCAGCAGGCGCGCGCGGCCCTGGACAAGATGGTAGCGGCCTTGGGCGGTCCGGCCTGGTTGAACATGAAAAACCAGATGCGGCACGGACACATCGCAGCTTTCTACCAGGGCAGGCCCGACGAGGGGACGACGGATTATTGGGAGTTTCACTCCTGGCCGGACCACGACCGGATTGAACTGACCAAACACCGCGACGTGCTGGAGTTCTTCGAAGGCCGCGAGGGGTGGGAGGTGACCTATCGAGGCAAGAAGGCCATTACCCAGGACATCCTGGACGACTACCTGCGGCGGCGCGACCACTCCATTGAGACGGTGATCAAGGTGTGGCTCAAGGATCCGAAGACCATCCTGGTGTATGAGGGGCAGCGCATGGCGGAGCGGCACCTGGCCGAACAGGTAACGTTGATCTCAGCCGAGAATGAGGCCGTTACGATCCAGATGGACGTGGAGACGCACCTGCCTCTGCGCCGCTCCTTCGAGTGGCGCGACCCGGTCTACAAGGATAAAAACCTGGACGCCGAGGAGTATGCCGACTATCACGTGGTGGACGGGCTGCCGACTCCGTTCAGCATCACGCGCTTAAAGGGCGACGACATGTACCGGCAATACTTTCTGGACCGCGTGGAATATAACCGGCAGTTGCCGGACGATTTTTGGAACGTGGACGCGGCCTCGAAACGGATCAAGAAGTAGGGCGGACCTGCGCGGGACAGTGGCGCCACAGGCTTGGTTATAATCCTGACGGGCGCAATGTGGCAGGCCGCCGCGCTCTCTGGAGCTAGAGAATGACGCTTGACATCCAGGAGATCCTGGAGTTTCTACCTCACCGCTACCCGTTTCTGCTCATCGACCGGATCGTCGAATTCGAGCGCACCAAACGTCTGGTGGCAATCAAAAACGTAACCATCAACGAGCCGTTTTTTCAGGGGCACTTTCCCGGTTATCCCATCATGCCCGGGGTGCTGGTGGTGGAGGCAATGGCCCAGGCAGGCGGCATCATCATGTTGTATGAGATTGCCGACCGCAATGAAAAACTGGTTGTATTCACGGGAATTGAGCGGGCCAAGTTTCGCCGCCCGGTGACACCGGGCGACCAGATTCGCATGGAGGTGGAAGTGCTGTCGATGCGGCCGCGTGCAGGGCGCATCCTGGGCAGGGCGTTCGTCGAGGGCAAGCTGGCCTGTGAGGCAACACTGACCTGTGCGGTGGTGACGCGGGAACGCGAGACGCGCGCGCACGGCGGGCACGAAGCGGCGCCGGGGTCGGCGGAGTGAGCATTCATCCCAGCGCGGTCATCGCCGCCGGTGCGGTGGTTCCCGCCTCCTGCACAGTGGGTCCGTTTTCGACCATCGGCCCGGACGTGGCGTTGGGCGAGGATTGCGTGCTGGTCTCGCATGTGGTGCTGGACGGGCACACCAGGATTGGCGCGCGAAACACGTTTTACCCATTTTGCGCGATTGGCGTTCCGCCCCAGGATTTGAAGTACAAGGGCGAGCACACCGCAGTTGAGATCGGCGACGACAACACAATACGCGAATGCGTGACGGTGAGCCGCGGCACTGTAGGAGGCGGGGGATTGACGCGGATTGGCTCGGGCTGCCTGCTGATGGCGTATGTTCACATCGGACACGACAGCCTGGTAGGCAGCCACTGCATTCTGGCCAACTGCGCCACATTGGCCGGTCACGTGATCATCGAGGACTACGCCAGCGTGGGCGCTTTCTGCCCGGTACACCAGCACTGCACTGTGGGCCAATATGCCTTCATCGGCGGCGGGACCATCGTGACCCAGGACGTGCTGCCGTTTTCGCTGACCTCGGCGCGGCGGGAAAACAGGGCCTTCGGTATCAACAAGGTGGGACTGACGCGGAGAGGGTTCACGGCGGAGCGGCTGACGAGGCTGCAGAAGGCCTTCCGGCTGCTACTGGCGGCCAAGCTGAACACCTCGCAGGCGGTGGAGAAGATTCGCCAGCTTGAGGGCGAGGACGCGGCGCTGCTGGCCGCCTTTATCGAGCGCAGCCAGCGTGGGATTATCAAATAACTATGAAACTTGGACTGATAGCCGGCAACGGGCGGTTTCCGTTTCTGCTGCTGGAAGCGGCGCGGGCCCAAGGCCTTGCGGTGGTGGTGGCGGCGCTCCGCGAGGAGACCGATGCGGAGATCGACCAGCGCGCGGCACGGGATGAACGCATCACGGTCCACTGGCTTTCGCTGGGAGAGCTGTCGCGGCTGATTGAGGTCTTCCACAAAGAAGGCGTCACCCAGGCGGTAATGGCCGGGCAGGTCAAGCATAAGCAGATTTTTTCGAGCATCCGGCCGGACTGGCGGCTGGCCAAACTGCTGCTGAACCTGGGCACGCGCTCGACCGACAGGCTGCTGGGGGCGGTGGCCAAGGTGCTGGGCGACGAGGGGATCGAACTGATCAGCTCCACTGCGTTTCTTGAGCCGCTGCTGGCGCAGGAAGGCGCGCTGACCGGGAGTGTGCCGGGTGGGCGAGCGCCCGACGAAGAGGAGCGAAAGAACATTGCGTACGGGCTGGGGGTGGCGCGCGCCGTGGCCGGCTTTGATGTGGGCCAGACGGTGGTGGTGGCCGCCCAGGCCTGCGTGGCCGTGGAGGCGATGGAAGGCACCGACGCAGCCATTGAGCGGGCCGGGCTGCTGATGCAATCACTGGAGGCGGATGCTTCAACGCTGGAGCGGCGGCTGACAGTGGTGAAGGTGGCCAAGCCTAACCAGGACATGCGCTTCGATGTGCCGGTCATCGGAATCCGCACGGTGGAGACCATGGTCAAGGCAGGAGCGAGCTGCCTCTCTGTGGAGGCAGGACGCACCCTGCTGTTCGATCGCGAGGCCTTGCTGCAGCGCGCCAGCCATGCCGGGATTGCCATTGTGGCGGTTCCACGCGGATACTGAAGGACGGACGAGTCTCCGGGTCGCGGAGTCCCGCCCATCCCTTTCCCTGTCTCAATAACTGGAGGTTCCAAGTGAAAAAGCCGATTCTTTTCGCCCTCGCTGCGGCGGTGGTGCTCGCGGTTTCCCTTCTCACCGTGCATGCGGCCGACCAGCCACTGCCCAGCGTGGGGCAGGTTGCTCCCACATTTACCCTGCCTTCGCAGGACGGCTCGCAGATTTCCCTGGAGAGTTTTCGCGGCAAATGGGTGGTGCTGTACTTCTATCCCAAGGACATGACCCAGGGCTGCACGATCGAGGCCCACAACTTCCAGCGCGATCAGGCCAAGTTCGATGCTGCGAATGCGGTGATCCTGGGTGTGAGCGTGGATACACCCGACAGCCACAAACAATTCTGCACCAAGGAAGGGCTGACCTTCAGGCTGCTGGCCGACCCGGAGCACAAGGTGGTGGACGAGTACGGTTCGCTGGGCCACTTTGCGACCTTTACCATCGCCAACCGGAATACCTTCCTCATTGATCCCCAGGGCAAGATTGTGAAGGTCTGGACCAAGGTTGACCCGTCGCACCATTCTGAAGAGGTGCTGGCGGCGCTGAGCGAGTTAAAAAAGTAGTAGAGTGTACGCGCAAGCGGGTTCGTGCCTGAAAGAGCCCGCTCGCTGAGGCTTGAGTGGCAAACGAAATTGCACAGAAGTTTCGCACGGATTTGGACGATATGCATCGAGCGCTGATTTTGGTTCCGGCAGTTCTCGCCGATGTGCCCTGGCGCGAGGGCGGGTGGACGCGGAAGCAGATAGTGGGCCACCTGCTTGACTCGGCAACGAATAATCGACAGAGATTTGTCCGGGCCGCGACGGAGGGTAAATACGAAGGGCCGAAGTACGCTCAGGACGCATGGTTAGCCGCGCACGGATACGCAAGCCAATCGTGGGAGACGCTTCTCGGGTGGTGGGAGGCGGAACACGAGATTCTGATGGCCATCGTGGACCTCATTCCCGAGGAACGGCTTGAGTCAAGCTGCAGGGTTGGTGACGACGCGCCGGTTACGCTGGGATACCTGATTGAGGACTACGCCCGTCATCAACGCTGGCATCTGAAGCAACTGACGGCAAGCGCACCAACCATTTGACCGGGTCGAGTACCGAGTCCAGACGCAAAAAAGCCCGGCACCATGCCGGGCTCTTTTGCTTGCCTTGCTTCTTGCGTTGCCGTGCTACTTGGTTGCTTTCTTTGTGGAAGCCTTCTTTGCTGCTGCCTTCTTGGCAGGAGCCTTCTTTGCTGCCTTCTTCGCCGGAGCCTTCTTGGCAGTAGCTTTCTTTGCTGCCTTCTTGGCTGGCGCCTTCTTTGCTGCCTTCTTAACGGCCAACTTTTTACCTCGTTTGGGGGTTTTGCCGGCGCTCTTTTTAACCGCTGCCTTCTTGGCTACGGTCTTTCCGCCCTTCGCGCCAGCGCTGCGTTTCTTTGCGGCGGATTTCTTTGCGGCCTTCTTGGCCACAACCTTTTTCGCGGCGGCCTTTTTAGGCGCCTTCTTGGCTACAGCCTTTTTGGCCGGCGCCTTTTTAGCCACGGCCTTCTTGGCTGGCGCCTTCTTGGCTGCGGCCTTCTTTGCCGGAGCTTTCTTTGCCGCTTTTTTTGCGGGAGACTTCTTTGCGGCCTTCTTGGGGGCCGGCTTGGGTGTGGGCACTTCGGCGAATACGATCACGGTCTCCTCAGCCACCGCCTCATCGTCGTCCGAGGAGGTAAGAATGCTGGAGGTTGCGACAGTGTCGTCCTCTTCAAAGTCTTCTTCGTGACCGGAGCTCAACTCTGCCGGCTCCGTATCGTGGTTGCCGTCACTCGTTGCGAACATCCTGAACACTTCTTCCATCCCATTGCCTCCAGCGGCTCACCGCTGACATTGTCGGGTCTTGCATTGTTGCGTTGTAGAATGCTCCGCTAAGCGCGCGGAAATCATTGTAACAATAGCTTGCACGCAACTGCTATCAAATGACAAGTACGTAATGAGGCTCCTGCGCATTTTTGCCATGGCGCGCACGAGAATCAATGCGAGGTATGCCTGTGGGAACGCGACTTGTGTGTACCGGAATGTGTGCTGGAAGAGGTGGAGGACTTCTTCTTCGAAGCGGGTGCGCTGCTTCTTTTCGCCTTTGCGGTGGACGCGCTGCCGCGGGATTTGCCGGGAGTGCTCGCTACCTCGCGTGTTCCAGCTTTCCCCGATGCAGCATGGCGACGATGCCCAGTGCTGGTGCGCACTACGCTGGCGGGTTCGGCCACATGCAGCCGGCGGCCGGGCTCAACCTTGACGCCGGTGAGCTTGTTCCATCGCCGCAATTGGGCAAGCGAAACGCCGAAACGGTCGGCGATGGAGACCAGCGTGTCGCCCTTGCGTGCGATGTAAAGCATGGAGTGCATCGATGGGGCTGCTGCCGGCGTGACGGGCACAACTACAGCCTCGACACCCTGAAGGCTGTCGCTCTGGCCCATCTGATTGGCCGCCGCAAGTTCAGCCACCGGCACATGGTAGGCGTGGGCAACTGAAGCCATCGTGTCGTCGGCGGCCACGCGATGATAGCGCCACGCATTGCGCTTGTCCTCGGGGATCCCGGCGATACGCTGCGCAAACAAGGTGGCCGTTCCCGCGGGCACATGCAGGTCGAACGACGTGTCGGGCGGCGTGACGAAGCGAAGCAAGCTGGGGTTCAGAGCCATCAACTCGTCAACGGGCGCATCGACCAGGTCCGACACCAGGCGCAGATCGACGGAGTAGTTGACGGTCACCGTGTCGGTGATGACCGGCGGATCAAGGGTGATGTCGTCGAATCCATACTGCGTGGGGTGATTGGCGATGATAATGGCGGCCAGAATCTCAGGGACGTAGATCTTGGTTTCCGCGGGCAGGTTGTTGCGCTTGTAGAGTTCCCAGAAATCGGCATACCCGGTCTTTTGCACGGCGCGCTGTACATTGCCCGTACCCCAGTCGTAGCCGGCCATAGAAAGGTACCAGTCGCCCAGCTGGGTATAGATGAATTTCATGTAGCGGGCGTAGGCGCGGGTTGACTTCTCGGGGTCGAAGCGCTCATCCACATAATTGTTGCGTGTGAGGCCGTAGTTGCCAGAAGGCATGAACTGCCACATGCCGCCGGCGCGGGATTTCGCATTGATGGCCCGCGGCTGAAAGCCGGACTCGGCGACGGCCAGATAGATCAGATCCTGCGGCATGTCTTCTTCGCTCATGACCCGCTGAATCATTGCCTTGTAGCGGCCCGCGCGCTGGAAGGAGTGGAGCAGCGTGTTGTGGCCTTTCTGGGTGTTGGCAAAGAAGTTGATGTAGGCGGCAACGTAGTCGTTGACCACCAGCGGCAGGTCGGACTTGGTGGTCGCCAGATCGGTTTTGGCCTTGGCCACGATGTTGGGGTCGACTTCAAAGGTGATGTCGCTGGCCACATCGGCTGGCGTGGGCTCGGTCTTTGGAGCGAAACCGTTGCCTTCCTTCAGCGCGTCCATCTCCAACCCGTTCACCGCGTCGACGATGTGGTCGAACTCGTCCTGCAGCTGCGGGTCGCTCTTGATATCGATGCCGCAGGTGAGCATGAGATCGACGGCGCGGTCGAACTGCATTTTGGCCTCGGGCAATTGGCCTTTGCGGTAGGCAGCTTCGCCCATGGAGTAAGCCTTTTCAACTTGCTCGATGAGTTGCTGCACGCGGCGCTGTTGGGGAGTTGGCTGCGGCGTGGAAGCTGCGCCCTGCGACGGAACCGCGGGCAGCGACGGCGCAGTGGCCTGCGGTGAGGTTTTTGGGGGGGCACCGGCATCTTGGGAGGGTGTGCAACCCGCCAGCATGAAGGACAGCGCCGCGCAACCAAGAAGTCGATAGGAAATTCTGCTCATGGGCAATGTGAGAAACATCCAGCCGGGCGTTATCGAACCGCGGAAGACACTATGCCGATGATAAGCTATGCGATGGAGGCATCGCGCGCTGAACGGTGCATTTGCTCTCTTTTGCCTATAGCGTTCTCCAGTTGCTATAGAGCGAATCCACGGCAGTCGAGGGGCGTTCTCCTGTAAAAGAGCCACCCTGGATAAAGCCATCAACAGATCCTAAGCTGGAGAACCGCGCTAACATCGCATGGACACACGCTTCCTTCGCAACTTCGCGATCATTGCCCACATCGACCACGGAAAGTCGACGCTGAGCGACCGTCTGCTGGAGTTGACAGGTTCGGTAACCGGGCGCGAGATGCAAGCCCAGATTCTGGACGCGATGGACCTGGAGCGTGAGCGCGGGATCACCATCAAGGCGCACGCGGTGCGCATGATGTACAAAGCGAAGGACGGCAATACCTACCAGCTGAACCTGATCGATACGCCGGGCCACGTGGACTTCAGCTACGAAGTTTCGCGCTCGCTCGCCTCGTGCGAGGGCGCACTGCTGGTGGTGGATGCCAGCCAGGGCGTTGAAGCGCAGACGCTGGCCAACGCCTACCTGGCCATCCATCACGGCCTGGAGATGATTCCGGTCATCAACAAGATCGATTTGCCCTCGGCCGACGTCCTGCGCACACAGGAGGCGATCGAGCAGGCGGTTGGAGTGGACGCCACCTATGCGATTCCCGTGAGCGCCAAGACCGGCCAGGGCGTGGACGAGGTGTTGGAAGCGATTGTGCAGCGGCTGCCGCCGCCTACGGGCGACCCCGATGCGCCGCTGCAGGCGCTTATCTTCGACTCATGGTTCGATGCCTATCGCGGCGTGATCGTGCTGGTGCGCGTAATGCAGGGCACGCTGCGCAAGGGCCAGCGTATTCGCCTGATGTCGAATGGGAAAGCATTTGAAGTGGAGTCGATGGGCGTACTGATGCCCAAGCCAGTGGAGATCGGCCAGCTTTCAGCGGGCGAGGTGGGGTTTTTCGCGGCCACCATCAAGAACGTCTCAGATACCAAAATCGGCGACACCGTGACCGAAGATGCGCGACCCGCGGCAACGCAGTTGCCCGGCTTTGAAGATATCAAGCCGATGGTCTTCAGCGGTCTCTACACGGTGGATTCGCACGAGCACACGCTGTTGCGCGACGCCCTGGAAAAATTGCGGCTCAACGATTCATCGTTCTTTTTTGAGCCGGAGAGTTCGGTCGCACTGGGCTTTGGTTTCCGTTGCGGATTTCTCGGCTTGCTGCACATGGAAATCATTCAGGAGCGGCTGGAGCGCGAGTACGAACTGGACCTGATTACCACCGCGCCCGGCGTGCGCTACCACGTTACGCTGACCGACGGCAAAGTACTGGAAGTGGACAACCCTTCGCGATGGCCCGACCCAACCAATATCGACAGCATTCGCGAGCCTGTGATCATGGCCAAGATTCTGACCAACGAGGAGTATGTGGGCGGCATCTTCAAACTTGTCGAGGAAAAACGCGGCAGGCAGATCAACTTCGAATACGTGACGCCCACGCGGGTGATGCTGACGTACGAATTGCCCCTGAATGAAATCGTGCTCGACTTCTACGACCGCCTGAAATCCGTCTCGCGCGGCTACGCATCGCTGGATTATCAATTGGCCGGTGAATGGGAATCGCCGATGGTGAAGCTGGACATTCTGGTCTCCGGCGAACCGGTGGATGCGCTGTCGATCATTGTGCACCGTGACCTTGCCTACGAGCGCGGCAAGGCGCTGGTGGCAAAGATGCGCGAGTTGATTCCGCGCCAGCAATTCGAAGTAGCGATTCAGGCTGCGATCGGAGCCAAGATTGTGGCTCGTGAGACGGTGAGCCCACTGCGTAAAAATGTGTTAGCCAAGTGCTACGGTGGAGACATTTCACGCAAGCGCAAGCTGCTGGAGAAACAAAAAGAAGGCAAGAAGCGGATGAAGCGAATTGGCAAGGTGGATATTCCGCAGGAAGCCTTTCTGGCAGTGTTGCGGGTGGGAGAAGAGCAGCAGAAGTAATGCCTTTTTATTGACTTGGCGCATACGCGAGTCATCATCTGTTCATCACAGATTGTGGAAAGCTCTGTTGATGTCCCCTTCCCGGGGGCGACAGAGCAGGCCAGCGCGCACCCGGGTTGGTTCCTCGCTACTCCAACAAAAATAAGGGCTTTGAGCGCTTACCAGAAGCGGCGGTGGGTTGGCAAGGGAAAAAATCAGAAAATTTGCAGCGGATTCGCGAAAGAAATCCACAAACTTTTCCACAGGGGAGCCGTGCGGGACACCGCGGCTAATGGAAAGTCATGCTCGACATTTTTGGCGCGATCAAGGTGGGTGCAGCGGCCCTTGGAAAACGGGGCCGCTGTATCCGATTGAACCGAGTCTAGTGGGCTGCAGGCGTCTTGGGAGCCGAAGTGGCAGGCCTCTTGGGCGCCGGTGCGCTGGGCAGGTTGGATGACGGCGCTTCAGAGCCGGTCTGTGCCGGAGGAGCGGGTACACCAGACTTCACATTGTAGGCGTCAATGACGGCCTTGGTGATGTTGGTGGAGTCGGTGGCATAAAGCACGGGACTCTGCTGTTGGGCGATGTCGAGGACCAGGGTGTATCCACGTTCCTCGGCGTAGGCAATCATGACATCGCCTACCTTGGAGGCCAGAGTGTTATAGAGTTCCTGCATCTCCCCGTTAAAATCGTTCTGGTCATCCTCGGCGTCACGCTGCAACTGCTTCTTCTTATCATCAATGGTCTTGCCCCTGCTGGCGCGTTCCGCGTCGCTCAGCGTGTTGGCCTGGGCCTGCAATTGCTTGGTCAGGTTGTCGACTTCGTCGCTGAGGGTCTTGAGCTGCTGACGCTTGGGGTCGTACTTTCTTTCGAGGTCGGCAAAGTTGCGCTGTCCCTCGTTGGTTTGGGCCACGGCCACCTGAAAAGCGATGACGGCGATCTTGGTTGGTCCGGCAGGCTTGGCTGGGGCAGGCGCCCCGGAGGTCAGCGGAGCGGATGGAACTTGGGCGGAGGCGTTCAGGACAAAGCCCGAAGCCAGGACAACGGCTAGTGCAAGCGAGCGCTTCATTCGAGTGGATTACTCCTTCAGAATTCCTGGATAGCTGTTCGCGCCCTAGCGCGAAAACAAACCCGTGCCTCCTGAGAAACCTCACGGTCTTTCTTCACCCCAGCGACCAAGGCCTGCCGGAGTGGGTGCCTCCACTCAGCTTTGGAGCGAAGACTGAAACAGACGCGACGGAGACGTCAGCAGGAACTAGATGGATTATAGGAGGGCAGGATAGGGGGGTCAAACCTGCAGCACACGAATTCCGCTTGTCTTGGCGGCCGTTGGCTAATGCCGCAAAATTCTCGGGGGCTGAGACTACATTAAGAAAGAGCAAAATAACAAAGGCCCCGCAGTGCGGAGCCTTTGCGAGAGCCGCAGCCAAAGACTAATGAGCTGCGGGCGGGTTGGGAGCGGCTGTAGCCGGCTGCGCCGGCGGAGCGGGCACGCCCGATTTCACGTTGTAGGCATCAATAACTTCCTTGGTGATGTTGGTGGAGTCGGCAGCAAAGAGCACTGGAGACTGCTGCTGAGAAAAGTCCAGCACCAGCGTGAATCCATGGTCCTTGGCATAGGCGATCATGACGTCGCCGACCTTTGAAGCCAGGCTGCCGTAAGTCGTCTGTATCTCCTGCTGGAATTCATTCTGGGCATCCTCGGCGGCGTGCTGCAGGTCGCGCTGTTTGGTGTCGATGGCCTTGGTGCGGGTGGCGCGCTCGGCCGGCGTCAGAGTGCTTCCCTTGGTCTGCAAGTCCTTCTTCAGAGACTCAATCTCGTTGCTTTGAGTCTTGAGCTGGTCCTTCTTAGGTGTGAACTTCTTCTGCAGGTCGGCAAAGTGGCGCTGGAACTCGTTGGTTTGGGCGACGGCCGCCTGGAAGGCGATGACTGCGATCTTGGGTGGCCCGGCAGGCGCCGCGACGGCGGGCGCGGAAGATGTTTGAGCGGCGGCGGTCAGGGCAAGGCCTGAGGCCAGAAGAACGATGATTGCAAGCGGGCGCTTCATTCGAGTAAGAAACTCCTTCTGAGTTCCTGCATGGCTGTTGGCACTTCAGCACAGGAAAATACCTGCGCTTCGCTAGAAACCTCACGCTCTTTTCGGGGGGCTCCGCGCTTGATGAGGCAGAGACAGCAAAAGACGCAGGCGGAAACGTCAGCAGGAACTAGAGAGATTATATAGGGGGGTGGGATAGGGGCGTCAAACCGGACGGCGACCGAGTCCGCAAGCTGTTTGCCGTCTTCGGCTGCACGCCCTGTTGCACAAACGAAAGAGCCGCTCGGAGGAGCGGCCCTTCTGGTAGATGCGTAAAGTTCTCTCGTCTAGAAAGTGGTGGATACCGTCAGGCGGAAGGTCTTGCGCGGTTCGCGGAAGAGATTCTGTGCGCCGAAGGATTCGATCGACTCCTGGTAGGTGAAGTCGCCGGCGCCTCCGGGCGGGAACATATCGCGGGTAATCAGCTCAGCCGAGCAGCTTTGCACCTTGCCTCCGAGCTTGACGTCGTTGCAGTAGGGACGCTCGTAGAGGCGGAGCGGGTTATAGGCGTAGTAAATGCGGACCGGCGCATTGATGATTGGCATCATGGCGCCGATCTCGCCGCCCAGCGACATGCGGGGCACGAAGTTTGTACCGGCGACGGGGCGGATGTCTTTCTGGAATCCGACCTGCGAGCCGGGGATGCCGCCCTGGCACGAGCCATTGTTGTAGACCGGGCAGCCATAGAGAGGCGCGGTGAGGGTGGCAAAGCCCTCGGGACTCTGATGCAACTGGCCCTTGTTGAGAGCTGTGTCGATGCCGAAGTCGTCGAAGAAGGAGAGAGTGAGTGAACCCACAATGGGAATGCGGTACTCGGCGTTGGATGTGAAGCTGGTGTCGCCGCCGATGGATGCCACTCCATAAACGGGAATCGGCACCTGAATGTACTGGTTCAACTGGGGATTGTTGGGATCGCGGGGAACGCCAGTGCCGTCCGGGTTGGTGAGCTGCACGGAGACGCGGTTGGGAACGTAGCCGTAGGGTGTGGCGCCACGGATATCGAAGCCGCGCAAATCAGTCTCGCCGCCGGTGTAGAAGCGGTTCTGAGGCGGAGCCACGTCACCGCCAAAGCCCTGCACATAACTCAACTGGGCACGCAGACCGAGCACGTTGTGTCCGTTGGCGGAAGGCGTCAGGTAGTGCATGGACCGAAAGCTCTTGTAGGCCACCGCCGGCATGACGTAGCGTACGTTGCCATAGATGCCGGCGATCGCAAGGACTGCCGAGTATTCCTTGCCGCTGCGGGGGCGCACGGGGTTATTGATGGTGTTGTAGGAATATGTGAACGAGGCGTTGCTGTTGATGATGCCGGCCAGAGCATTGGATCCCTGGATGCCCGAGCGGAAGCTGATGGTCTGGAAGAAAGCTTGCGAGGCGCTCGAGAAGGCGGTGATGTTCGACTTGCTGAGAGAGTAGGTGAAGCCTACGCGCTGGAAAGCGTGGCGGCGAAGCGGATAGCTGACTGAGAAGTTCAAGCCGGTGGCAGCCTGGTTGTAGTTCTGGGTCAGCGACTGCTGCGCTGCCGTCAGGTTGACTGACTGCCCGGTGGTGGCCTGGTAGCTCTTGGCGGCGTTGAAGTCCTGCTTGTTGTTGAAGATCTGGAAGCCGACATTGAGCGGGCGATTGCGCACATAAGGCTGCGAAAATCCAAAGAGGAACTGGCGGCTTACGTTGCCCAGGTTGCCCTGTACGCTAAGCGTCTCGCCCAGACCGAGGAAGTTGTTCGTCTGGTAGTTCACACCGAGGAATGCGCCTGAAAGGCCACTCACTCCGCCGTTGAGGCCGATGGAGTTCTTCCCTTTCTCCTTGACCTTGAGGAGCAGGTCCACGGTGCCCGCCTCAGGGTTCTGGTGAGCCTCAGAGTCCTGATCCACCTTGAGGGGCTCAAAGTACTCCAGCTGGTTGAGGCGAAGCAGACTGTACTCCCAAATCTGGGAGTTGTAGACCGAGCCTTCATCGAGCATAAGCTCGCGGCGGATGACGCGGTCGCGGGTGATGGTATTGCCCTGGAACTCGATGCGCGAGACGTAGAAAGGCTTGCCTTCGTCGATATCGATTTGCATCGAGACGGTCTTCTTTTGTTCGTCGTAGCTGAGCTTGGGGATGGCGCCGAAATTGATGTAGCCCAGCTGGCCGTACGCCTTCTTGAGGTTTTCGAGACCCTTGCCGATCAGGGTGGCGTTGAACCAGTCGCCATCCCTGACGGCGAAAGTGGCACGCAGGGCCTTGACGTTACTGACGGCCTTGTTGCCGCTAAAAGTAATTGACGCCAGCCGGTAGCGGCCGCCCTCTTCAATGGGCATCAGGATATCGATGCGCTTGCCCTTGTTGGGGCGGAAGGTGAACCAGTTCAGGCCGCCCTCATCCCGGATCTGCGTCTTCGGCTCTTCGATAGCGGCGTTGGCATAGCCCTTATCGCGATAGGCAAAACGCACATGCTCGGAGTCTTCGTCCAGCTTGGTGGCGTCGAAGGTCTTGGCAAACAGGTTCTCGAAGATAATCGAGTAGGGAATCCCCACCGGCTTGAGGTTTTTCATGGAGCGGCGAAGCACCAGCGCGCTAATGTGCTGATTGCCGGTAAAGTGGATCTCACCCACCTTAACTGTGGGACCTTCTTTGATGTTGAAAATCACCTGCACCGAGGCAGGAGGGATGGTCTTGATTTCAGGCTTGATGATGGCGAACTGGTGCCCGTGCTCGGACAGGATATCGCGGAGAACTGACTCGGCCCGCTTGATGGTGGTCGGGTTATATTGACCTTCCACCGAGAGCGGGACCTTCTCTTTTTTGAAGCGGTCGAGCACATCCGACTGGGAGACCGCGTTGAGGCCCTTGTAAACGATCTCGCGGATGGTGGGCCTTTCACGGACAAACACATTGAGGATGATGCCCTTCTCGGAGTCTTCCCGTTCAATGCGCAGGTCTTCGAAATATCCCGTATTCCACAGCGAGTTGAAGTCCCGCTCGATGGAGACGGGGTCGTATGTATCGCCGGGGTGAGTAAAGAGGCGCGCGAGGATGGTCTCCTTGGGAATGCGCCGGTTGCCGATGACACGAATCTGGTCGATGGTCTGCGACGTCTGGGCCAGGGCCGCGCCGGCAGAAAACACCAGCACAACGGCCAGCGCCATCCGGACAGATATCCGCGCCAAGCGGGAGATGAAAGCGTGCTTGATCTTCACCGGGTTGGAGTCCTGCGGCGAGCACAAGTACTGGTGCGGTCCAAGGTTAGGCTTCACGGGAAGAATATGCACACCCTCATTGCGTAAGATCTGATGCTGCCTCGCGGAAAGATTGATTATATTGGACCGCGCCCACCCCGCCCAAACCGCCGGGCTACTCGCCAGCACAGAAACCGTATCTTTCCCAGATTTTCCCTGCCGCGCTTTGTGCCTGCGGACTCGGGCCGGCCCCGCAACAGGGCCCATCCCAGTCTAACGGACGCGGATGGGTCAGAGGGCTGTACATCTCCCGCATGTTGCGTTGCATCCCTCTTAGACGCAGACGGGCCGGACATGACATCCTTTCTGCCGAGAGGATTGTGGAAAGATGGCAGGCGTTGAGGAGACTGTTTACGACTTTTCGGCTTCGCTGCCGGACGGGCGCGCGGTAAACCTGGTGGAGTTCAGGGACCAGGTACTCTTAATCGTAAACACTGCCAGCCGGTGCGGCTTTACTCCGCAATACGCAAGCCTGGAGCAGCTCTACCGCGCATACAAAGAGCGCGGCTTTGCAGTGCTCGGCTTCCCCTGCAACCAGTTCGGCGCGCAGGAACCAGGCACGGCCAAGGAGATTGGGGCCTTTTGCGAACGCAATTACGGGGTCAGCTTTCCCATTTTTGCCAAGATCGATGTCAACGGTGCAGAGACTCACCCGCTCTACCGCTTTCTGAAGGCAGGCAAGCCGGGAATTTTCGGCAGCCAACGCATCAAATGGAACTTCACCAAGTTTCTGGTGGACCGGAGCGGCAGAGTAGTGGGCCGGTACGCGCCCGCCAAGGATCCCAAGGAGCTTGCTCCTGCAATCGAAAGTCTACTGGGCGGCAGCTAGGGTCTGTTCACAGATCCTAGGGCAGAGCACACGCCCTACAGGTTTGCGAGGGGATGGGCTAATGCATGGCCATCGCCTCGCGAATGACTGAAGTTATGTCGATCCCCGCCCTGCCTCGTATTCATCCGTGGCGGTGGGGTATGCTTCTTCCAGTCTGGAACGAATAACGGCCTGCTACCTTTGGGACGATTAGGTCTGGGCGGAATTACCCTTTAAAGGGAGGAGTGGATGCGCCGAAGCCTTCCCATGATCCTGGTCCGGGTGGTTGTGGGCCTGGTGTTTCTCACTGAAGGGATTCTCAAGTTTCTGCATCCTGCGGAACTTGGCGCAGGACGCTTTGCGCATATCGGTCTGCCCTGGCCCCAGTTGCTCGCGCCCTTTGCCGGCGCAGTGGAGATTGTTGCGGGCGCTGCGGTGATTCTGAACCTGTATGCCGGAGACGCGGCCGTGCTGCTGCTGGCAGTGATCGTCACGGCGCTTGTAACCACCAAGGTGCCCATCTTTCTGGGCCGGCCCTTCGGCAGGTTTGCTCCAGCCCCGCTGAGCCACTACGGCTTGTTGAGCTTTCTGCACGAGGCGCGGACCGACTTGTGCATGCTGTTCGGCTCGGTGGCCATCCTGATTGATAGCGGTGTACGGCTGGGACGGAAGAAACATTGGTACCAACGCTGATTGAGTGTCATGCCTGATGCTCCCGGCAAATCCCCGCTTGGCGAGATCTTCGGCGTCTTTCTGCGCGGGCTGGGCTGAGCTGGCTGCCGGCTCGCCGGCTTTATCCGTCGAAGCGGTATGCACTGATGGCCGCGCCCATCGGCTCATCACCAAAAATGCGTGTTCCAGGCGCGTCGCCACCGGCCCCGGCAGCGACCATGAGCGGAATCAGATGTTCCTCGCGCGGGTGAGCATAGGCAGCAAAGGGCGCATCGCGCCAGTGGGATAGCAGGGTGTCCCGCTCCGCTGCGGGCGACTGGACCGCACCCGTCAGCCAGGCATCGAAAGCCCGAGCGCGCTCCGGTGTCTCGGGACGGAGGTAGCCGCGCAGGTTGTGGAAGCTCATTCCGCTGGCCACGAGGAGTATGCCTTCATCGCGTAGCGGAGCCAGGGCGCGGCCCGCGGCCAGGTGCAGCGCGGGATCGAGAGAGGCTGCAAGAGACAGCGTGACAACCGGAATCTGCGCCAGGGGAAACGCCACCTTGAGAGGCACAAAGACGCCGTGGTCGAAGCCCCGGCTGGGGCTCAGGGCCGCGGGCAGCGCAGCCGCTTGGAGCAGGTCGGACACACGCGCGGCCAGTTCCGGCGACCCAGGGGCGGGCCAGGTGAGCCGGTAGGTGTGTGCGGGGAAGCCGGAGTAGTCGAAGATCAGTGGGGGCCGGGGCGCAGCACCGGCGGTGAAAGCCGGCTCCTCCCAGTGGCCGCTGACGACCACCATCGCCCGGGGCGGAGCGGGCAGCGTGGCCTCAAGACCTTCAAGGAAGCGTTGCGTGGAATTCCAGGTGTCCGCGGGACCCCAGGTCCAATCCATAAAGAAGCATGGTCCGCCGCCGTGAGGCAGAAAGATGGCAGGCTGGCGCTGTGTGCTTACGGTCATGGGTTTGTCCTCCAGGTTTGCGGCCCCACATTTGGGGCGCGATAGATAATTGTTCAAACAACTATTATCTAGATGCATCCCTATGGCTCGGGGATTCAGGTGTGTCCGCATTACTCGAGAGGCGCGGCCAGAGAGATGACGTAGATCAGCATTGCTATACCGATCATGCGCGGAATCAGGCCGACCGCCTGAGCCGCTAGCTGTCCTTGCGATAGAGGAGGTCGCGGATCGCGTGCTTCCTGGCCTGATTCAACTCGCTCTCATTCTTGCGGCCGCCGACGCCCGCAGGCGGCTTCGGAGCCAGGTCGGTTTGTTCCGGTTCGCTGCAGGCTGGGCAGCGGTTGGCAAAGCCGGGCTTATCTGGCCTTAACTCAAACTCCTCTGAGCAGACGGCGCAAACTTTAATAGGAAACGGCATACTCTTTTATCGTAATGGAGGTGGCGACCTTAATGCGCGATTGGGCTTAGGCTGCATTTTGGCTGCAAATTGCAGTACCGTGGCTGCGAACCGGGAATCTAAACAATCGAGATCCTCTGGAGACAACCGCAATGCAAGACCCGTTCTTTCTCGACCGCTTTGTGAGGGCGCAGGATGGTGTGTATGCGGAGGCAGTTGCCGAGTTGCGTAACGGCCACAGGCACGGTGAGTGGATCTGGTTTATTTTTCCGCAGATGAAAGGCCTGGGCCACGCCCCGCAGGCAGCCTACTACGGCATCAGTTCGCTGGACGAGGCCGCAGCCTACCTTAGCCACCCAGTGCTGGGTCCACGTCTGGTGGAGTGTACCCGGTTGGTAAACGAGGTGGAGGACCGCACGATACAAGAGATTTTCGGCGTGCCCGAAGACCTGAAGTTCCGCTCGTCGATGACACTGTTTGCCCATGCTGCCGAGGACGATACCGTCTTTAGAACTGCGCTGGAGAAGTACTTTGAGGGCGAGCCCGACCTGTTGACGCTGGAACTGATGCGGTGAGGCAATGCGTTGCGATTCTATCCGGCTACTTTGGGTCGGCGTGCTTCTCGCCAAACGTGCGCAGCTTGGCCAGCGTAACGGCTGCCGCGCCGGAGTCGATGGCTTCGGCGCCTTGCGCGACGCCTTGCTTAAGATCGTCGGCCAGGCCCGCGGCCACCAGGGCGGCTGCGGCGTTGAGCAGCACAATATCGCGGCGCGCACCGGGAATGCCGGTGAGGACGTCGTAGAGCAGGGCCGAATTAGTCTGCACATCGCCGCCTACGAATTGGTCGAGTGTGGCGCGGGGCAGTCCGGCCATCTCCGGAGTGACGCGGGCGGCCTTCAATGTGGTTTCGCCCGTCTCGGACTCCTCAATGCGGGCGACGACGGACTCACCCGTGGTGGTCAGTTCGTCAATGCCATCGGTGCCGTGGACAACGAAGGCGCGTTTTGCGCCCAGGGCCTTGAGGGTGCGGCCAAGGAGCAATACGCGGCTTGGGGCGAGGACACCGATCACTTGTGCTCGCGCACCGGCGGGATTGGTAAGCGGCCCGCAGAGGTTAAAGATCGTGCGAAAACCCAGCGCCCGTCGCAGCGGGCCGACAGCCTTCATGGCAGGGTTATAGAGGGGTGCAAGGAGGAACATGAAACCAGTTTCGCGGAGACACTCGACCGCCAGATCCGGCTCCAGGGAAATGGGGACGCCGAGAGCTTCAAGCACGTCTGCCGCGCCGCAGCGGGAAGTGATGGCGCGGTTGCCGTGCTTGGCCACCCGGGCGCCTGCGGCCGCAGCCACTAGCGCCGCGCCGGAAGAGATGTTAAATGTGAGCGGCCCGCCGCCGCCGGTACCGACAACGTCGACTAGTTCACTACGCTCCTCGGGTGTGAGGGGTAGCGTTAAGGCGCGGTTGCGCATCACCTGAACAAAGCCGGCCAGTTCAGGCGCTTGTTCGCCGCGAGTGGCCAGCACAGCCAGCAACGCTGCCGTCTCCACGTCCGGCGCTGCACCCGCGAGGATTTCCTCAAGTACGGCGGCTGCCTGCTCCCGGGTCAGTGCCGCGCCGTCTTCGGCCAGCGGCTTCAAAAGTTCCTTCAGCATGCCCATATCTACCTTTATGGTAAAGGCGCGTGATGGGCCGGTGTTCTGGTTATCAACGGCACGGCTCTGTTTGCCGGTCATTCGGCTAGCAAGATAGTATTTGGGTACCGCTGGCACGGTCGCGCTGGTCTGGCACCCGGATGGTGTCGAACTGACCTTTCCAATTCAGCGGACGTGGCGGTCCCTACCAACATGAAAATTCACGAGTATCAGGCAAAGGAAATCCTGGCGAAATACGGCGTGGCCGTGCCCCGGGGCGAGATGGCCAACACGCTGGAAGAAGCGTCAGGCGTGGCCCGCAAGCTGCTGGCCGAGGGCGCAAGCGGGGTGGTGGTGAAGGCGCAGATTCATGCCGGAGGCCGGGGTAAGGGCGGCGGCGTGAAGGTGGCGCATACCCGCGAGGACGCAGAGTTGCACGCCAAGAACATACTGGGCATGCAACTGGTGACGCACCAGACCGGTCCCCAGGGGCAGAAGGTACAGCGCCTGCTGATCGAAGAGACCGCGGCCATTGACCGCGAACTCTACCTGGGCATCGTGCTCGATCGCGTGACCAGCAAACTGGTCTTTATGGCTTCGCAGGCCGGCGGCATGGAGATTGAAGAAGTGGCTGCCACGGACCCGACGGCCATCTTCAAGGAGACCATTGATCCGGCGGTGGGTTTTGGCGCGTGGCAGGCGCGCAAGCTGGCGTTTGCGCTGGGACTGAAGCCCACGCAGATCAATGCGGCTGTCGCCTTTCTGCAGAGCCTGTACAAAGCGTTTGTGGAGACGGACGCGTCGCTGGTGGAGATCAATCCTTTCATCACCACCAAGGACGACAAGCTTTTCGCGCTGGACGCCAAGATCACGTTCGACGATAATGCGCTGTTTCGGCAGCCGGCCATCAAGGCACTGCGCGACACCGCCGAAGAAGACCCGCTGGAAGTGGAAGCCAGCAAATACGCGCTGAACTATATCAAGCTCGATGGTTCGATAGCGTGCATGGTGAATGGCGCGGGCCTGGCCATGGCGACAATGGACATCATCCAGTATGCCGGCGGCAGCCCGGCCAACTTTCTCGACGTGGGCGGCGGCGCGACCCAGGAGCAGATCGAGCACGCTTTCGAGATTCTGCTCTCTGACGCCCACGTGAAGGCCATCTTCATTAACATCTTCGGCGGCATCTTGCGCGTGGACCGGTTGGCCACGGGCGTAGTGGCCGCGGCGCGCAAGCTGCATGTGAGTGTTCCCATCGTGCTGCGGCTCGAAGGCACGAATGTGGAGGAGGGCCGCAAGATTTTGAAGGAGTCGGGATTGAATTTCCAAGTGGGCGCAACGATGAAGGAAGCGGCAGAGCTGGTGGTGAAGGCAGCGGCGGGCGTGGGGGCATAAGATGGCGGTACTCGTAACCAAAGAAACACGGCTCATCGTGCAGGGAATTACGGGCAAGGAAGGCACTTTCCACGCCATGGGGTGCGCGGAATACGGCACCAAGGTTGTGGGTGGTGTGACGCCCGGCAAAGGCGGCACCATACACGAAGGATGGCCGGTATTCAACACCGTGCAGGAAGCTGTCTACTCCACCGGCGCAAACGCCACTATGATTTTTGTTCCGCCGCCGTTTGCCGCCGATGCGATTCTGGAGGCGGAGGACGCGAGGATTGCGCTGATTGTGTGCATTACCGAGGGCATTCCCACGCTGGACATGGTGAAGGTGTGGGCCAAACTCAAGAGCTCAAAGTCGCGGCTCATCGGGCCGAATTGCCCTGGGGTGATTTCGCCGGGGAAAGCCAAGATCGGCATCATGCCCGGCCGCATACACATGGAAGGCTCGGTGGGCATCGTCTCGCGCTCGGGCACGTTGACGTATGAGGCTGTGCACCAGCTCACCCAGCGCGGCATCGGCCAATCCACGGCCATCGGCATCGGCGGCGATCCCATCATCGGGACTACGCACATCGATGCACTGCGCCTGCTGAACGACGATCCTGAAACCGAAGCCATCATCATGATTGGCGAGATCGGCGGATCGGCCGAAGAGGCTGCCGCGGAGTTCGTGAGGCAGAACGTGAAGAAGCCGGTAGTGAGCTTCATCGCCGGACAGACCGCGCCTCCGGGCAGGCGCATGGGGCACGCCGGGGCCATCATCAGCGGTGGACAGGGCACTGCCGCCGACAAGATGAAGGCCATGACCGCGGCGGGCATTCATGTGGTCGTATCGCCTGCAGAGATCGGGGCCACGCTGGCGAAGGTGATTGGTAAGAGCTAGCCGCTAACAGCTAACTGGTAACAGCTGCGTTTCACCACACCCGGCACGGGTTTGGACTGACCATGGCTGCAGTCTTCCTGCAACTGAAACTCTTTGCGAACTCCGGCAGATCGGTGAGCACGGTATTGGTGCGGTACTCGTCTGGTGCGTGCGGGTCGGTCTGGGCCTGGGTGCGCAGTTGCTCGGGGCGGGTCTGCGTGCACCACTGCTGCGCATAGGCAATCCAGAAGCGCTGGTCGGGCGTGTAGCCGTCGCTGGTTGCGGTCATGTCGAGGTGCGCGGCCTGCGCCTTGTCAAGCCATGCCAGCCACGCCAGCCACAGCCCGCCCAGGTCGGCAAGGTTCTCGCCCAGGGTGAGCTCGCCGTTCAGGTGCACGCCGGGGACGGCCTCGATGGCGTCGTACTGCTTGACCATACATTCGGCACGATCTGTGAACTTCAGCTCGTCATCCTTCGTCCACCAGTTCTTCAGGTTGCCATCCTTATCGTACTGACGGCCTTCGTCGTCGAAGCCGTGAGTCAGCTCGTGGCCCACGGTTGAGCCCATGTCACCGTAGTCGGCCGCGTCGTCCTCCTTCTCGCTGTAGAAGGGAGGCTGAAAGTAGCCGGCGGGGAAGTTCACGTTGTTCATCTGCGGGTCGTAGTAGGCGTTGACGGTGGGCGGCGTCATTTCCCACTCGCCTTTGTCGACCGGCTTGCCGATCTTGGCCAGATCGCGGGCAAACTCGAACGCATGGGCGCGTTCCTGGTTGCCCAGCGCATCGCCACGGACAATCTGGAGCGTGGAATAGTCGCGCCACTTGTCGGGATAGCCAACCTTGTTCATCACCGTATGCAGCTTTTCCTTGGCTTTGACCTTGGTAGCGGCACTCATCCAGTCCAGCGAGTCAATGTCCTTGTCCATGGTCTGCTCGATGGCCAGGGTCATATCCAGCGCGTGCTGCTTTTCTTCCGGCGGAAAGTACTTGGCCACGTAGGCCTGGCCCAGCGCTTCGCCCATCTCCTGGTCCACGCGGGTGGTGCAGCGCTTCCAGCGCTCCTGTTGCTTCTCTGCGCCGTTGAGGATGTGCGCATAGAAGTGCCAGTTCTCATTGTCGAAGCTCTCGGGCAGACTGGTGCCTGCGTAGGCGTGGAGGAGGTGCCAGCGCAGGTAAGTTCTGATCTGGGCGACCGGAGTATCGGACACCAGGGTGTTGAACTCCGCGAAGAACTTGGGCTCGGTGTCGTTCATCCTGCCCACGGCGGGCGCGTGCGCGGCGGCCACAAAGCCGGCCAGGGAGAAGTGAGTCAGTTCTTTTTCAAAACTGGCCACGTCGGTGGGATGATTCAGGTTTTGCGGGTCGCGCTGCTCGGTGATGGTGAGCGAGGCCTTGGCTAGGCGGGTCTCAATGGTCAGTACTGTCTGGGCGTCTTTGGTTGCCTGCGCGTCCGGTTCGCCGGCCAGCACAAAGATGTTGTGCACGTGCTCCACATACTGCCTGCGCTGTTCGACGGATTTGGCATCGGTGCGCGTGTAGTAGTCACGCTCAGGAAGGCCCAGGCCGCCGGCGCCATAGAACGAGATCATCGCAGTGGAGTCGGCAAAGTCCTGGTTGGAGCCCAGGCTGAAGAACGCGCTCACGCCGATGGCGTGGAGGTGGGCCAGCAGCGCGGGCAACTCGGCCACCGAATGAAGCGCGGCAATACGGTCCAGTTCCGCCTGGAGCGGCGCGATCCCCATCTTGTTTACCGTTGCCGTGTCCATGCAACTGGCATATTCGTCGCCGATCTTTTGCTCGTTGGGGGTGCGCGTGGGCGAGGGAGCGGAGGCTTCTTCAAGGATCTGCTTCAGGTGCAGGCGGTTGAGTTCATAGAGTTCGGTGAAGCGGCCATACCTGGTCTGGTCGGGCGGAAGGGGATTGCGCTTGAACCAGCCATTGCAGCTATATCGATAGAAATTCTCGCAGGGGTCCACGGTCTTGTCGACGAGCGAAGGATCAAAGACGCGCAGCGCAGGCTCGGCGCTCGGCGCGGCAGTCTGGCCGGTGGCCGGCACCGCGGCAAGAACGCCGAAGAGAGCGAGAAACGGAAGATGCGGTAGGGCAGTAGAGCGCAACATGCCGACACTCTAGCAGATTCGATCGCCAGTGGGCCGTGTCCGGCGGCCATTACAATAATGACGGGCCGAAATCGTTTTCAGGAGCGTACCAAGTGGCGCAGCGTACTTTCAGCATTATCAAGCCGGATGCGGTCCGCAAGGGCTCGACGGGGGCCATCCTGGCGGAGATTGAGAAGGCGGGCTTCAAGATTGTTGCCATCAAGAAGCAGTCCATCTCAAAGCAGCAGGCCGAGGGCTTCTATCACGTGCACCTGGGGAAGCCGTTCTTCAAGGGGCTGACTGAGTTCATGTCCTCGGGACCGCTGGTTCTGCTGGTCTTGGAAAAGGACAATGCGATTGCAGACCTGCGCAAATTGATGGGCGCCACCAATCCCGCTGATGCGGAAGAAGGAACCATCCGCAAGAAGTTCGCAAGCTCAATGGGGGAGAACGCCATTCACGGCTCGGACGGCGAAGAGACCGCCGCGTTTGAGATTGGCTATTGGTTCGCGGGGTATGAGCTGATCTAGCGATCAAAGAGGCGGCCGTGTGGGTTCAGAGCCCTCGGCCCTTTCCTCGGCGCGACGCGAAGCGAATTGGGGAACTCGGACATAGTTTTGTAAGGAGGATCTCCCATGACCAACAGACAACAGCCGACGGTGAATCCGAAATCGGCTTACTCAGTTGTCTTTGTTTTTCCGATCCATCATGTCCTGGTTGATGGCGGCAGTGTATATGAGGCGACAAGAAGAAGTTGGAACGTCGCCCCTCTATACCGCGAACTACCTGCGCATGCGGTTGGACTGGTAAATGGGATAAGTAAGGGAGTTTTTGAAGTCAATCGATGGACGCCGCATCTAGCGTCCGGTAAATGGGAATTTACTGGCAGGGCGCTCGCTGGCGACCATGAACTTGCTGACTCGAACTGGGTCAAGGTAATTGATGCGGCCAAGGCATACTGGCGATACGGGCAGTACTTGGTTGTCGAATTTGACGGAAAAGGATGGTTTCGCATCTTGAGAGGCAGCGCCGATCATCAGTGGCAAAACCTCTAATTAAAGTTGAATTCAATTTCCAAGTAGGTCGTCGAACTTCTGTCGTAACTCCGACATTTCCTGTCGTAGCTCAGCAACAATAGTCTCCAAGAGTACGACCCGCTCCTCAAACCCCACGCCCGCTCCAGGCTCGCGCCTCGCGAACACTGAATCCGTTACAAGAGCGGCCACAAGCGACTCTACCGGGCCCGAGAGAAGATGCGCGTAGCGAGACTCCTTGGTGCCGGGCTGGCGCGGCAAGACGGCGACCAAGGGCGGCTCGCGCTCCATGAGCTTTTGCAGGGCGCCGAGCACGTCGCCGATCTCGTCAAAGCGGTGCAGGCGGTCGGTGCGGCCGCGCAGCTCGCCGGGAGTTTGCGGCCCGCGCAGCAGAAGTACGCACAGCAGAGCCGTTTCAGCGCGGCTGAAGTTGAAGGCCTCACCCAGCCAGTGCTCATACTTGGTGACACGCCCATCGGCGGCGCGCGCACGCCCGGCAAGCCGCAGATCTTCAAGGCCATGCAAGGCCTGGCGCACCGCATCTTCATCCAGGTCCATCACCGGCTCGCGATTGGAGCGCTGGTTGCAGGCGTTGATCAGCGCGTTGAGCGACAGGGGATAGTAGTCGGGCGTGGTGACTTCCTTTTCAATCAGTGCGCCCAGGACACGGGCTTCGGCGGCGGTGAGCAGGATGGGTTCGGTGGGCGGCATAGGTCTATTTTGCCATTTGCGTCAGTGCTATGGCACGGACTGGATTACAGGTCCGACTGTTCCGGCAGCGTGACGCGGTTGCGGGTGAGCAGGAAGTAGACCACCGGCGTGACCACGAGGCTGAGCACCATGGAGATGGCGAGGCCTCCGATGACGGCGATGGCCAGCGGCTGGAGCATCTGCGAACCCGCACCCAGCGCGAAAGCCAGGGGCAACATGCCGCACACGGCTGCAATTGCGGTCATCATGATGGGCCGCAGCCTACGCTGCGCCGCATGAATCATGGCGTCCGCGGGTTCCAGGCCTTCAGAACGGAACCTTTCGTCGGCGTCGAGCAGCAGGATGCCGTTCTTGGCCACGATGCCGATGACCATGATGAGGCCCATGAATGAGGCGACATTGAAAGTGGTCCGGGTTACCAGCAGGGCCAGGATGACGCCGGAGATGGAGAGCACCGACGAAGTGAGAATGGCGATGGGGGCAGGGAAGTTGCGGAACTCAGTGAGCAGCACGCCGAAGACCAGCGCCAAGGCCAGCAGCAGCACGCGCAGCAAATCGTGAAACGACTTTTGCTGTTCCTCGTAGGTGCCGCCGTACTCGACGCGCACCGATGCAGGCAGGTGCAGGCCGGCGACCGTCTCGCGCACCCGGGCCATACCGGTGCCCAGATCCGAGCCTTCAAGGCGGCCAGTGACCACTACGAGACGTTGCAGGTTCTCGCGGCGGATCTCGTTCTGCGGCGGGAGCTGGTTGACGGTGGCCAGCGAGCCCAGGGTCGCAGTGTGGCCCGAACTGCTGTTGAAGACCGTGTTCTGGATGGCGTCGAGCGACGCCCGATGCTCGTCGCCGAGGCGCACGCGGATGGTATACGGCCGGCCGTTGGCGATGAGCGGATCGCTGGCCGGCAATCCATCCAGGATTGACGTTGCATCCGCTGAAACCTCAGCGGGCGTGAAGCCCAGGCGCGCCGCGACGACGGGATCGACCTGGAAGTTGGTGGCCGGCCCGCTGACGGTGTTCTCAATTCCGTCCTGCACATCCACCACGCCGGGAATCTTGCCGATGGCGTCGCCTACCCTTGGGCCGAGTTGTTCTAGCAGGGCCGCGTCGTTGGCGAAAATCTTGATCTGGATAGGCTCCGGCGCGTTGGAAAGATCGCCGATCATATCCTGCAGGACCTGGGTGAATTCGATGTCCAGTTCCGGCTCAGTAGCCCTGATCTGGGCGCGCACATCGGCCATGATGTCGTCGATGGCGCGGCTGCGTTTAGCTTTCAGCCTGACCGTGAAATCGCCGGTGTTGGCCTCAGTGACCGCAGCCAGGCCCATCTGCAAGCCGGTGCGGCGCGAGGTGCTTTCCACTTCAGGCGTGGCGCGGAGGATGCGCTCGACGTGCTCGAGAACGCGGTTGGTCTCAGTGAGTGAACTGCCTGCGGGCATGATGTAGTCGAGGATGAAGCCGCCTTCGTCCATCTCCGGGAGCAGGTCAGAGCCGAGGGCCTGATAGCCCGCCCAGGTGGCGAGCACGAGCAGCAGGCAGGCGCAGCCGAGCCACAGAGGCTTAGCCAGGGACCAGTCCAGCAGCCGTTTATGGATCTGGAGCACACGCTTGAGAAACCGGCCCGCGGTGTGGTCGCCGTGCGCCGAACCGTTAGGCTGACGGCGCAGCAGAGTCAGGCTTAGTCCCGGAGTCCAGGTGAGCGCCAGCACGAGCGAAGTGAGCAGCGACGCGGCCATGGTGACGGCCAGTGCGCGGAAGAAGCTGCCGGTGACGCCGCTGACCGAGACCAGGGGCAGAAAAACGACCACCGGAGTGATGGTGGAGCCGACCAGCGGGGTCGTGATCTCGCGCAGCGCATTGCGTACGGCATCGGTGCGGTGTTCGCCCGCGTCGCGGTGCGCCACGATGTTTTCGACCACCACAATGGCGTCGTCAATGACCAGGCCAATGGCGGCGGCGAGACCCCCAAGCGTCATTAGGTTGAAGCTTTGGCCGATCATCCACAGAACCAGTATGGTGACGGCGATGGTGACCGGGATGACGAGGCCCGCGACCAGCGATGAAGTCCAGTCGCGCAGAAAGAGAAAGAGAATGACGCAGGCCAGGATGAGGCCGATGAAGATGGCGTCGCGCACGCTGGAAATGCTGTCGCGCACCAGTTGGGACTGGTCGTAGAAAGGCTCGAGCCGCACGCCTGGAGGCAGCTTCTGCCGCAATTGGGCTACCTGGGCAGCCACCGCGTCGGCCACGGCAACGGTGTTGCTGGAGGGCTGGCGCGCAATGGTCAGCAGCACTGCGTCTTTTCCGTTTGCAGTGACCGTGGTGTAGATGGGCATGGTGGCCTGCTCCACGGTGGCCACATCGGCAACCCGCACGGGCGCTCCGGCAGGCGTGGTCTTCACGACCAACTGACGCAGTTGCTCGGCGTCGTGCACCTGAGCGCCCACCAGGCCGAGGATCAATTGGTGGTTAGCCTCATACAGGCCGGGCGAATCGACAATGTTGGAGGCTTGGATGGCGTTGACGAGATCGGTGATGGTGACGCCGGAGGCCGCGAGCAACGCCAGGTTGGGAACTACGTGGAACTCCGGCACCTGGCCGCCCTGCACGATCACGGTGCTTACGCCCGCAACGCGGTTCAGCGGCGGCTTCAGGTCATAGGTGGCAATCTCCCACAGGCGTGTTTGCGGCACGGTGCCGGAGGTGAGGCTGTAGCCGAGAATCGGGAAGGTGGCGAAGGTGAGGCGATTGGTAGTCACCCGGGCGGCGGGCGGCAACGTCTGCCTAACCTTGTCCAGCGCCGCATCCACCAACTGCAGGGAGTGAAACATGTCCTGATTCCAGTCGAAGAAGAGACTTACCTCGGCCGAACCGCGGCTGGTGGTGGATCGTACGGTCACGAGTCCCGGAACAGCGTTGACCGCGTCTTCGATGGGCTTGGTGATGGTGACCTGCATCTGCTCGACGGGCATTACGCCGTTTTCAATGCCGATGACCACGCGGGGGAAACTTGTCTCAGGGAAGACCGAAATAGGCACCTGGAAAGACAGGTAGGCGCCCGCGACAGTGAAAATGGCCGTGAAGAAAAAGATGGTGCGTGTGGAACGAGCCAGCCAGAAAGGCTTTTGTGCGGGCGCGTGAACAGGAGATGGGTTGGACATCAGTTGTCCTCCCCACCCTTACCTGCCGCGGGCTTGTCGTCGTCCGCCGCGGGGCCTACGGCCACTTTGGCGCCGTCATCTAGGCCGTACGCGCCGCCGGTGATGACCACGTCAGTGGGCGAAAGGCCGCCGGTGATCTGCACGTCGTCGCCATCCTCAATGCCCAGGGTCACGGGCTTGCGATGTGCCGAGCTATCTGTGCCCACCACCATCACCGATTTGGAGCCATCCTGTGCAGTGAGAATCGATGAGGCGGGAACCTTCCATGCCTCGGCAAGGGTGCGGCCGGTGATGGAGACCTTTACCGGCGTCCCGACCTTCAGTGCGCCGGCCTTGTTCTCGATCCTGAGCCAAACCTCCACAGTGGTACTGCCCGGATCGAGTGCAGGACTAATGAGGGAGACTTTTGCGGGGACGGGATCGGCGACTCCGGGCACGCGGACCGATGCGTCATCGCCCAGCTTCATGCGCTGCGCAACATTCTGCGCCACGTGGGTCTTGGCCAGGAGCGCGGAGGTGTCCATGACCGTGAGCAAGGGCGCGCCGGCAGCGGCAGTCTCGCCCGCAAACAGAGACCGGTCGGTGACAACCCCATCGATGGGGCTGCGAATCTCAGAGTAGCTCAACTGCGCATTGGCACCTTTGTACTTGCCCTCGGCAGACGCCAACTGTCCCTGCGCCGCTTTGAGCGCGGCCTCGCGACTGACGTTGTGCATCAACTCAAGATGCTTGGCCGCGGTGTCGTAAGCAGCCTGGGTCTGTACCAGCGCAGCCTGGGCGGTATCCAGATCGCGGCCCGGGATCGCGCCCTCGGCAAAAAGCTGTTTGCGGCCCTTCACGATGCTCAGATTCAGATCGAGATTGGCTTTGGCCTGTGCCACGTCCAGCTCGGCCTTCTGTGTATCCTCAGGCACCTGCGCCCTGGTTGCCGTGGCGTAGGCCGCTTCGGCAGCCATGTAGCTGCCCTTGTTGTCCTGCGCCGCCGCGGCTAGGTCGCCGTTTTCAAGGGTGACGAGCAACTCGCCTTCCTTGACGCGCGATCCGCGCTGTACGTAGAACTTCTTGACCGGCGCGCTGATCTTGGGCGCGATGGCCGCCTGCGCGAGGGGGGCAAGAATGGCGTCGGCGATGATGTGTTCGGCAATCGGCCCCTGCTCAGGATGCTCGGCCTGCACCGTGACCGTCGGCAGGGGTGCGGCATCTTTTTTGCAGCCAGACAAAAGAAGCATGGAGAAGGCCACTGCGCCGGCCAGCAGGCGGCACGCGGTCACGGCCATGCGTGGTTGGGTTCGATTCCGGTTTGCCGATATGGTCGATCTCAGGTTGGTCATCGTCTCACATTGTTCCGGTTAGCGTTTGAAGGTCCGCCAGCGCCATCTGGTAACGGACCCGCCCGTCTTCGCGCGCATTCTGTGCAGACAGGGATGCGGTTTGCGCATCGACCACCTCCAGCACCGTAGCTTCGCCTTCGGAGTAGCGCAGGCGGGTGAGGCGCTGGCTTTCAGCCGCCGTGGCCACACTGGTATCCAGCGAAGCGAGCTGATCGCGCGCTGCCGCTGCTTCGGAATAGGCCTCGTCGAGGCGGGCAATGAGCCGCCTTTGGGTTGCGGTCAGGGCCACCTTTGCGGCGTCGCGGCGGATCTCGCTCTGCTTCACCTTGTGCTCGGTGGTGAGCCAGTCCCACACCGGAATATCGAGGGTGACGCTGGCCGAATAGCCCAGGTTGCGCACGTTGTCTGGCCCGTTGACGGCTACCTGCGGGGCGTCGATGCCGTAGGTTACGTTCAAGCCCAGGTCAGGCAGGTAGGCGGCACGTGCGGCGAGCACATCGGCGTTGCTGACGCCCAAGGCGCCCAGAGCACTCTTCAATTCCGCATTGTGGGTGGCTGCTGCCTGGTCAACCTCGGCGCGGGAGGCGAGCGGCTCGACCGCATCGGCGATGGCCAGAGCATAGGGTGTATGTGGATCTGGAAACAGCAGCACGGCAAGTTCCAGGCGCGCCTTGTCCGCGGACAGCCGGGCGTCGGAAAGGTCGCGTTCGCGCTGCTGCTGCTCGAGCTGTGCCTTCACCACGTCAGCATGAGCGGCCTCGCGTGCTTGCTCACGCTGCGTTGTCAGGGTGCTGAACGCAGCCGCTTCCTGGCTCGCGCGCTCGAAATTCGAGAGCTTGTTCTCGGCTGCGGCCAGGCCGTAATAGAGGCTTGTGACGGCCGCTACGAGGCCGCGGCGGGCAATCTCCAACTCCGCGGCAGCGAGCGCGGAGGCGGCGTCGGCGCGCCGCACTTGAGCCATCTGTCCAAGGCCGAGCGTTTCGTTCACGACTGCCTGGCTGGCGTACTCGCGAACTGCGTTGTTGGCGATGAAGCGGGGCGATGGCTGCAGGCCCGCGCCCTGCCCGGCCGAGTTCTGCAGGCCATTGGGCTGGGTGTAGAGCGCCTGATTGTGAAAGGCGACACCGGGTAACAGGCTCGCGCGCGCGATGGAGCGGTCAAGCGCCGAGGATTTGCTTTCCGCAGCCGCGGCCGCATAAGAAGGCTCACTGGCCTCGGCGCGGCGGATGGCCTCGTCGAGCGAAATGGTGACCGGCTTGGCGGCTGCCGTTGCATCCTGGGAAGCAGAGTCGCCAACTGCCTGCGCATGCGACGGTATCATGGACGCTCCCGCCAACGCTGCGAGGACGATTGAGGCGGGCAGACTTGCGAAGCAATGCCGAACCAGGCACATCAGAATTTTTTGCCGCATTGTCACACCAAGAAGGATACGGGTCGAACCTTAATTTCACCTGAGTCCCGATAAAACTGCCCGCGGATACGGATGGGAGCGGTGGCTCATCAACGCATGCGGCGTATCTCAAAAAGCGGGGTCAAAACTAAGTGGGCAACCGCAAACCCGCCCCGTTCTGCGATACTAGTTCGTTATGCCGATAGCCGACTTGCAGCAAGCTGCTCAGAAGATCGCCGGATTCCTCGCCACCCTGAACAAGTTGGGCGGCATGCGCTTCAAGTACCGCATTACCGCGGGGGACGGCGCGCGCGACCCGGAGGGCCTGGAAGCACGCGTGATTTATGTGGAACTGGGCGGGTCCGATGTGCCGCTGGCTACTCAGCACAACGGCGAACTGCTGCGCGCCCTGGAAACTATTGCCGCACAGATGTTGCGCCTGGATCAGCGCGAACACGACCTGGTCAGCTTCGACGCGGGCAACTTTAAAGCTCTGCGCGCGCAGGAATTGCGCATGGCTGCCGAGACCGCTGCCGAGAAGGTGCGCGCGTCCGGAGTACCTTACGCCTTTCCGCCCATGAACAGCCGCGAGCGGCGCCTGCTGCACCTAGCCTTTCGCACCATGGAAGGCGTGGAGACAGCCAGCTCCGGCGAAGGGCAGGACCGCTTTCTCGCGGTGTATCCTGCGGGCAAGACGAACCTGCCCGTGACCCCGCCTGCGAAGCCAAGAGGCTTCGGCCGCAGATAACCGCCCCCGAGAGCCGGGCGATTCTTCGCGTTCATCTCTGATGTGATTTCGTCTTGCCCCCGCCTGCCTGTTTCTGCGCGATTACGTGCTCGGCGATCAACTCGGTCTGAAAACGGTTGATCGTATCTGGATCGGTAAAGATGGACGGGGTGTTGTTTTGCGCCTTGTAACCCTTCCCCGGACTGACTGGCCCCGCAGGCCTGGCTTTTGTTGAGCGCGATCAGCACTGTCACGGCCGGGTCCATCACCTTGCCCATCAGGATCTGATTCAACTCATCGTCGTCGTGGCCGAACATATTCAAATACAGTGAGACGCTGCACCGCGAGAGCACATACTTGAGGATTTCGTGGACGTTGTCGCGGCCTACATAGAAAAGATGGAAGTCCTTGCTTGCGGTGTTGGAGTACACGCCCTCGCGCGTGAATTGCTGCAAGTCGGGGAGAAGAAAGTCCTGCAGGCTCTGGCTGTCGTCGCCCGTGGCATTCACGAGGCTGAGTTTCTTCGTGCTTTCAGTTACGGATAGGATAGCGGCCATGGGGGAATCCCCTTTTTCCGCCTCTGGGGACGCGGCGGATGGCAGGCATCATAGCTTTTGCCGCAGGGGGCTGCAATTTGTTTCTGATGAATTTGCAGCGCGTGTGTGCAACAATGCGGCCCATGCGGCTGACTGCTGCGATTCTCATGGTGGGCGCCCTCTCGCTGGGCGCGGCGGCGCAAAAGCGCCTGGTGCTGATCGACCAGGACGGTTCCGGCCCGGGCGGCTCAAACCAGATGGCGATGCTGGCACTGCTGCAGGCGCCCCAGGTGGAGGTGCTGGCATCACCATGGTGACCGGCAACGCCTGGCGCGATGAGGAGACGCTGCACACCCTGCGCATGTTGGAGTTGACCGGCCACACCAATGTGCCGGTGGCCCGAGGCGCTGTCTTTCCACTGATCCGCAGCCAGGAGGAAACGCGGCTGGCCGAGGCTATCAACGGCAAGGTTGCGTGGGTGGGTGCGTGGGGCCAGGGGCAAACGATGCTGCTGGAAACAGGAGGCGGCGTGAAACCTGTCGCGCCGGATCACCTGCAGTCGCATGGGCCCTATGACGTTCCGCCCATGCAGGAAGGGCTGCCGGTCACAAAGGCCATCGAGGAGGACGCCGCCCACTTCCTCATCCGCCAGGTACGCGCGCATCCACACCGGGTGACGGTTTACGCTGCCGGACCACTGACCAACATTGCGCTGGCTATTGCGATCGATCCGGAATTTGCGGGGCTCACAGAGGGCCTTGTGATCATGGGTGGAAGCCTGAATCCGCAAACCGACGATCCGGAATTTGCCGCCAGCTCGCGCCATGAGTTCAATTTCTGGTTCGATCCCGAGGCCGCGCACATTGTGTTGCGCGCCGCCTGGCCACGAGTGGACGTGACCACGGTGGATGTGTCGATCAAAGCGCCGTTTACCCAGAAGATGCTGGACGAGATCAGCAAGTCCAGTTCGCCCGCCGCGCGCTACATCGCGGCATGGAGCCAAAACCGCTACTACCTGTGGGACGAGCTGGCTGCCTGTGCCTGGCTTGACCCTACGCTCATCACCAAAGAGAAGCTGGTGTACATGGACGTGGACCTGGGCCACGGCCCAGGTTATGGCGACACGCTTACGTGGGACGAGAAATTCAAGCCCAAGACCGGGGTGCGGCTGGTTCACGCACAGACTGACCTTGACTTGCCGCATTTCCAGAAGATGTTTGTCGACCTGATGACGGTAGTAAGACACTAACGGCGACTGGTAATCTCCTCTGCGGAGGGTCTGCCCGCAAAGGCTTGTTCCTGCTGGAGTTAGCCATCCGAGGCAGGCGGAAAAATTCGCGTGTTAAACAGCCTTCCCGGGTGGCAGCGCATCTTAATTTTGAGCAAGTTGATACAGAACTTCCCGGCCATTGGGGGCAGGGTAGGGTCAGTCTGTGTCGCAAAAAAGCACAGTGAAAGAGGACGAAGCATGTTCGATTCGGGTTTAGTGGTTCGCAACAGGCGCTTGCTGGTGCTCGTACTGGTGCTGGTAACTGCATTCCTCTCGGGATGCGAGTCCAAGGAAACCAAGGCGCTGGATCAGGCCAAGAAGCAGGCGGTCGCGACGGGTCAGCCGCAACAAGTGATCTCTGTGGATAAGACCGGGACCACGACAACGACCGTCGTGCAGCCGCCGGCAAAGGGACAGACGACCCAGGCGATCTCCACTACGATCACGCCGCCCGGTGCTGGCACGCCGGCTCCAGCACCCTCTGGGCCAACGGTGAGCGCGGTGCCGCAACCGCCTCCGCCGGTCAATGTGACCATTCCGGCGGGCGCAACGCTGGCGATCCGGATCGACCAGCGGATCAGCGTAAAAAGGAGCCGCGCGGGAGACACGTTCACCGGCGAGATCGTGGATCCGGTGATGACTCCCGATGGCAGTGTGCTGGTGCCGAAGGGTGCGCTGGTGGGCGGCATAGTGGATACAGCACACCGGCGGGGACACTTCAAAGGCGCCTCGCTGCTGGAGCTGCGGCTGACCTCGCTGACGCTGAATGGGACACAGTATCCGCTCACCACGCGGGACCTGAAGAACACCAAGAAGGGCAAGGGCAGGCGTTCGGCGGCCATGATTGGCGGAGGAGCGGGTTTGGGCATGCTGGTAGGTGGCGTCGCTACGGGCGGTGTGGGGTTGCTGGTGGGTGGCCTGGTGGGTGGCGGCGCCGGAACCGCTGCCGCGGGATTGACCGGCAACCGGGATATCGAGATTCCTGCGGAGTCGGTGGTGCACTTCAAGCTGGCAGACGACCTGGTGGTGCAGGCGCAAGGATAGGGCGACGAGGTTTCTGACCATGTGATTTTGTGCTTACCCGCCCTTGCGGCAAGAAACAAATACGCCGCAAGGATGGGGCGCCCAATCTTGGTAAATTGACGAGCGGTTAGCGGAAGGTCAAAGAACGACAGTAGAAACAGCGAAGGCCGCGCATTGCGCGGCCTTCGCTATGCCGGGCACACGCAACGGTCAGCCGTTGAGCAGGTCGTGAAGCTTGTTCAGGGTGCGGTGCAGGTCCTTGTCGGTGCGGCGCAACTCGTCGATTTTGCCGATGGAGTGCATCACGGTGGTGTGGTGCTTGTTGCCGAATTGGCGGCCGATCTCAGGCAGGCTGGCCTCGGTCATCTGCTTGGCCAGGTACATGGCGATCTGGCGGGGCACCACCACGTTGCGCGAGTTGTTCTTCTGTTTCAGGTCGCTGACCTTCATGCCGAACTGCTCGGCGACGGCGCGCTGAATGGCCTCGATGGTGATTTTGCGCACCTGCATGTCGATGAATTGCTTGAGGCACTGCTGGGTAGACGCCAGCGTGATCTCCATGCGATTCATCTGGCACCAGGCAATCAGCCGCGTCATGGCGCCTTCCAGCTCGCGCACGTTGGTGCGCACGTTGGATGCGATGAAGAGCGCCACGTCGGTGGGCAGAACCTTCTGCTCGCTCTCCGCCTTCTTCTGGAGGATGGCCACCTTGGTTTCAAGATCGGGCGGCTGAATGTCGGCGATCAGGCCCCACTCGAAACGTGAGCGCAGCCGGTCTTCGATCTCCGCCAGTTCCTTGGGCGGACGGTCGGAGGCGATTACGATCTGGCGCATGCTCTCATGGAGCGCGTTGAAGGTGTGAAAGAACTCTTCCTGGGTGCGCTCCTTCTGGGCGATGAATTGAATGTCGTCGATGAGCAGCACATCGACGGAGCGGAAGCGGTCGCGGAAGCTGGTCATGCGGTCGTTACGCAGGGAAGTGATCATCTCGTTGGTGAACTTCTCCGCGGAGACATAGCAGATGCTGACCGAAGGCTGGCGGCGCTTCACTTCATGGCCGATGGCGTGCATCAGGTGAGTCTTGCCCATACCGACGCCGCCATAAAGGAAGAGCGGGTTGTAGGCCCGCGACGGGCGCTCCGCGACGGCCAGCGAGGCGGCGCGCGCAAACTGGTTGCCGTTGCCGATGACGAAGGCGTCGAAGGTGTAGCGGGGATTGAGTTGGGCGGCGGAAGACCAGTCAAAGCGGCCCTGTTCCGGCGCGCGGTGGCTTGGGGCCGCTGCGGGGGCTGTGGGCGCATGCGCTGAAAGCGGCCCAAAGCCGCCGTCCTTGCGCTGAGGAGGGATCGAGGGATCTTCCTCCGGAGTCACGAAACACACATCGTCGAACTCCAGCGACTGCAGATCTATCGCTTCCTGGATAAGGTCGCCGTACTTGTCGCCGATGTGCTGGAACTCAGGCGAGGGCACGCGCACGTAAAGCGTGCGGCCCGCAGCGTGGCTGTATCGGGTGGGCTTGAGCCAGGTCTCGAAAGATTGTCGGATTACCTTTTTTTCTAAGGCTGCGAGAATCTGGAGCCATGGATTGAGTGCCGAAACCGGCGAAATTGCGAATGCCATCGAGCAAATCCTTACCTGCGTCGCCTATCAACTGCGCGAAAGAGTTCATCCGTCGGGTTCACGCAATAGTCTATCGACCGGAGAGCGCGGGGCTCACCGTTCTGGCGCTGCCGAAGACCTGCCTGATAGCCGATGAACTGCCCCGGAGAAACGCTTCGGGGCACGGACGAAACCTCTTCCGTGGGACGCTGGGAAACTTTCTTGAACGGTCCCGATACTAGCACATTTGGCGCTCGTTGCAATCCCTCTTTCACATAACTTTGCTGAAACTCTTTAGGGTTGCACCAAGGTTGGTGAAACCCGCCTGCGGGGTTACTGCGGTCACTTTGGGCATCTGTTCGGGAGCGGAAATTTTTTGTCGAACACGAGCGCGTTGCTGATCTCGCATGATCCTCGTTACGCACAGGAAATAGCCTCATGCAGGGACCCAAATGCACACGGCACTGGATTACTGGCCCAACCTGGGATAAACTTAAATCTTGCCGTCAAGGCGCAGATTTTCAAGAGGGAACAGGAGCGCACTTTCATGCCCAAGCGCACATTTCAACCTAATCGCCGCAGCCGCGTCAAGACTCACGGCTTTCGTGCGCGTATGAAGACCAAGAGCGGCGCAGCCGTGTTGAGCCGCCGCCGCGCGGCCGGCCGCAAGCGCGTCGCCGTCAGCGCGGGATTCCGCGACTAAGTCTCTCACTGCCTGATTTTCGTGTTTTCCAATCCTTGCGGCAAAATCAAATGCGCCGCAAGCATGGGGCACGCACATTGGTACAACAGCAAACGGCCAGAGGCCTAGGCGTATCCCGCCGTTCTGTTTCGGCAGGAATGTTCTACTCCCTGCCGTTCCGGCTTGAACGCCCTCCGGCATTGCCATGAGCACCCCCGCCAACCCTGCATTGCACGGCGATGGGCCGGCCACGAAAGTCCGGTGCCAGTCGCTGGCGGGCGTGCGACTTCGCCGGCACGCAGACTACCAGCGCGCTTATGCGGCCAGCCGCAAGCGGCAGTCGGCGTCGATGAGCTGGTTTTTGGCTGCGCAGGCAGAACCCGCCGGGCCGCGTGTGGGCCTGACCGCAGGCAAGGTGCTGGGTCCGGCGCACGAGCGTAACCGCATCAAGCGCCGCATGCGCGAGGCGCTGCGCCGCCACCTGGACCTGCTGCCGGAAGACTGCGACCTGATTTTGCATCCGCGACGTGCGGTGCTCGCATTGGAATTCACGAAACTCGAAGCCGAGGTTGTGCGTATCCTTTCACAGGCAAAAGCCGAAGCCGCGCGGATGACTCAATCCAACGCTTCGCCGAAGCCGGTTGTATGACGCGTATCCTGCTTGCCCTTCTGGCCTTTTATCGCCGCTGGCTTTCGCCGGCAATTCACTCGCTCGGCACGGGCGGCTGCAGGTTTGTGCCCACATGCTCGGAGTACGCCGCAGTGGCAATCGCCACGCATGGCCCACTGCGTGGCGTGGCACTGGCGATGTGGCGGCTGTTGCGCTGCCATCCTCTCAGCCGCGGAGGGCTCGACCCGGTGCCTCCGGCAGCAAGACCTTTTCCCCACGAACCGTTACCATAGAACGAGTGGCGCACTTGCGGTGCGCTTCTCAACAACGACAGGAAGTATCCTTTGCCCGAATTTCGCAATCCCAATTTAGAGTCGCAGGGTTCTCCCGGCAGCGGCGGTGGCGGTGGCGGCGATTTACGCAGCCTGATGACCTTCATCTTCCTTGCTTTGGCGGTGGTGCTGGCTTTTCAGTACTTCAAGCCCAGCCAGCCTGCTACCCCGCCGCAGCCGCAACAGCAGGCGCAACAGCAGGCGCAGCAGTCGGCGCAACCGGCCACGGAGACTCAGGCCGCGTCCAGCCCGGCGACGGTCGCGGCTTTGCAGGCTCCGTCCGCCACGCCGGCCATCACTGCCGCTGCAGAGACCGAGACCACGGTCGAGAACGAGATGTTCAAGATCGTCTTCACCAATCGCGGCGCGCAGGTGAAGCACTGGATCCTGAAGAAGGACTTTGACAACGCAGGCCAGCCGCTGGATTTGGTGCAGACGCAGGCAGCGGCACGCTTTGGGCTGCCGCTCTCGCTCTTTACCTATGAGCCGTTGTTGACCGCGCAGTTGAACCAGGCTCTCTATCAGGCTTCGGCCACGGGGCTGGTGTTGGCGCCCAACACGCTCACCTTCCACTATGCACAAAACGGTGTGGACGTGGTGAAGACCTTTCGATTCGATTCCAGCTACGTAATCACGGTGGAGGCCGCGGTCAAACGCAACGGCACGCCGGTTCGAGCGCTGGTGGCGTGGCCCGCGGGGCTCGGCGACATGGAGGAATTCGTTCCGGCGCGCGCCGGCACAGCGATCGGCTACCAGGTGCGCACCTCGGCCTACTCTCTGTTTGCCTGGTCGATGGACGGCAAGCAGGACAGCGAAAAGGCGTCCAAGGTGAGTGGCAACGCAACCCTGGACCAGCCGTATGAGTACGCCGCTGTGAGCGATCTCTACTTTGCCGCGGCCTTTCTGCCCGACACTCCCTCGCGCACGACGCTGGTGACGTTGCACAACACCATCGATCTGCCTCGCGACTTGAGCGACCCCAACAGCCAGAAGACTCCCGCCGACGTGATCGGCCTGGCTGTGGGTGACCAGGATGGCTATACTCGCCTGCGCGTCTTCGCCGGTCCCAAGCAACTCGACGTGCTGAAGAACATCCACGCTACAGGCGCCAGCGGCAAGGCCGACGGGCCATCGCTGGAGCCGCTGATCCAATTCGGCTGGCTCACCATCATCGCCAAGCCCCTCTACCTGGCTCTACGCTTCCTGCGCGGCCTGCTTGGTCCGGGTGCGTACAACTGGGGTTGGGCCATCATCATCGTCACAGTCATCTTCAACCTGGTGCTGCTGCCCACGCGCTTCATGATGATGAAGTCTTCACTGAAGATGATGCGCATCCAGCCCAAGGTAGAGGCCATCAAGAAACGCTACTCCCATCTCAAGATGAACGATCCCAAGCGGACCGAGATGAACACCGAGATGATGGAGCTCTACAAGACCGAGGGCGTGAACATGTACGGCGGCTGCCTGCCGCTTCTGCTGCAGATGCCGCTGTTCTTCGCTTACTACCGCGTGCTGCTCAACGCAGTTGAATTGCGTCAAGCCCACTGGTTCTGGCTTACCGACCTGTCTTCGCCGGACCCCTTGCACATTCTGCCCATCTTCATCATCGTGAGTATGTTCCTGGTGCAATACCTGACTCCTTCACCGGGCATGGACCCCGCCCAGCGCCGCATGATGGCCTTCATGATGCCGGTGATTATGGGCTTTACGCTGTGGCACTTCGCCTCAGGGCTGGCGCTCTACTGGATCACGGGCAACATCATCAATCTGGCGATTCAGATAGGCATCAACCAGTCCAGCATGGGCAAGGAGATGCACGCCATCGCGGCCCGACGCGCCTTAAAAAAGACCAGCGGCGGAACGGGCAGCCCGCGCCTCATTCAGGGCAAACGATAGGACGGTCTTTTCAGCGCCTGGCCTCGTGTTCTGCCACCCTTGCGACGAAGAGCAGGAACATTGTAAGGATGAAGCACCCACATGGGTGAAGCGAGGAGCGGTCTGGGGCTTTGTCCGCTTCAGTCGAGCGCGGCAGCCAGGGCTTCTGTCACGGTGGGATGCGCGAAGCGGAAGCCAGCCGCCAGCAGCCGCACAGGAAAGACGCGAGCGCTGGCCAGCAGCGTTTCATCAGCCATCGGACCCAGTACCAATCGCAGGGCAAAGGCCGGGGCGGGCAGAAAGGCCGGGCGTTGCAACTGCTCAGCCAGCGCCTGGGTAAATGCCGCATTGGTCACGGGGTGAGGTGAGGTCAGGTTCACGGGGCCGGCCAGCGCGGGCGTCTCCAGCGCGAAAAGAATCGCAGCGATCGCGTCGGTCAGGCTAATCCAACTCATCCACTGGCGTCCGCTGCCGAGTCTTCCGCCCAGACCCAGACGGAAAAGCGGAAGCATCTTGACCAACGCCCCAGGACCGGGTCCGATCACTACGCCAAAACGCAGATGCACAATCCGGATGCCGGCGTCGGCAGCGGGTTGTGCGGCAGCTTCCCACTGGCGGCACACGCTGGCCAAAAAACCTGTGCCGGGGGCAGAGCAATCGTCCAGCAGTTCGTCGCCCCGGTTGCCATAAATACCGACTGCCGAAGCGGCCAGCAGAGTCTGCGGCGGCCGGCGCAGACCGGCCAGAGCGGTTGCCAATGCTTGGGTCGAATCCACCCGGCTGGCCGTTATCTCGCGCTGGTAAGCCGCGCTCCAGCGTTGCCCGGCCACGCTGGCGCCGGAGAGGTGGATCGCGGCGGCGCATCCCTCCAGCACCCTGGAATCGCCAATGGCCGGTTTCGCGGCAGGATTCCAAGTGAGTTGGCCCGGGGAAGCGGGGGCGCTCCGCACCAGCTGCAGCACGGGCCGGCCGCGGGCCTCCAGCGCGCACCGCAAGGCCGCGCCCAGCATGCCCGATGCGCCGGATAAAACAACCCTTGCCGGGGCCTCGCTCATCACCATATCGACAGAATGAATGCGGCACCGGTCCCCGATGACGCAATCCAGTTTGCTCGGAGCGGTTTGCTTTAGTACCATGAGAATTGCTTTTGATCGGGACAACAATTGTCCGGCGTGCACCCGGGGAGTGGGCAAATGGCGGAATTGGCGGCGGTTCGCAGCGAGGAAACTCAGAAATCGCAGGTGGATACAGAAACCACCGAAAGATTCATTGCGGAAAAGCATATAGGCGAACGCATCAAGCGGCTCCGTCTGAAGAAGTCGATGGGTTTGGTGGAATTGGGCAAACACACCGGCCTCTCAGCCAGCTTTCTATCCCAGTTGGAGACTGGCCGGGTGGTGCCTACCTTGCGCAACCTGGCACGCATCGCGATGGTGTTCTCAAAAGATTTGTCGTATTTTTTTGAGACTGAACCCCAGGCGATGTTCCGCGTACATCGGCGCAAAGACCGTGTACGGCTGCCGCAGACCGGCGTGGACGAGCCTACCTACTTTTTCGAGAGCCTGGGCTACATGGTGCCCGACAGGCACATGGATCCCTACTTCGCCGAGTTCATTCCCCTGGCCAAGGACGTTGAGCCCAGGGCGCACATGCATCCCGGCTTCGAGTTCCTCTACGTACTCGAGAGCGAGTTGGAACTGCGCCATGGCGACCATCTGTGCACATTGGAGCCCGGCGACGCGGTGTATTTTGATGCCAGCACGCCGCACTCTTATAACTGTGCGGGCAAAAAGCCTGCCGACGTGCTGATTGTGACCATGCACCAGGCGCCTCCGGTACAGCCGGTCACGTTGCTTCGTCACGCCGCGGGGCCGCGTGTTGTGGCGGCCAATCCAGCTTTGCCTGCATCCGGTAGCCGGTAGGCGCAGGCCCTGCCACATCGTGCATCGGAGTCAGCTCTGGGGTTGCCCATGACGGGGGCGAGACTTTGGTTTTGGCGCCGTTGCCCATTTTCTGCGCAAATTGTTGCTTTGTCTCCTAGTCCTTGACGGCGGTGAAATAGTCTGCAACTTCCTGCCAGTTGTTGACGCGGATGAAGCCGGTGGCGGTGAGGTTGTGGGGGGCGGTGTAGAGCAGGCCCTGGCCTTCGAAGCGGAGCAGGTTGCGGGGCAGGTCGTCGATGAGGAAGTCAGCGCGCAGAATGCTCTTGTTGCCGCAGAAGACGTAGTGGGTAGGCGGGATGAAAGGGAAGTGGCGCTGCAGCCAGCGGTACTTGGGACCGAGGGAGTTGGGCACGGTCATGGCCTGGGTGGCGATGAAGACCTCAAAGCGCACGGAAAGCTGCTTGAGTACCTCCTGCGCACCGGGCATCAGGGCCAGATCTTCAAAAAAGTCTTCGGCGTCGAGGAAAGCGCGCAGTTGTTGCTGGCGGTCGAGGGGAGCCACTTCCCACAACCCCTTGCCGACCAGATCACCCGGGGTCACGTCCTCGTCGAAGGTCTGGTTATAGCGGCGCAGGTGCTCGGCCAGCGTATCGGCCATTACTTCATCCATGTCCACGCAAATGCGCCGCACTGCCCGCTCCTGAATTGCGAAGAAGTGGAGTTGCTTCGCTCTCTAGAGCGTTTTCGGCTTGACTGGTTACAGCCGAGATAGGCATCGGTGGCCTCCCACCCTTTCCGCAAAGGGCGCGCGGAAAGGATAGGGCACCCAGACTGTTCACACTCAAATCGACAATGCTCTAACTGGAAAGATTAGCAGGGCATGGCCCCTAGGCTCGCTGATGCTTGCGAATCGCGCGGCCTGCGCCGGCTGCCGGCTCGGGCTGCGGAGACTTGGGGACTGGAGCCATGGCTGAGTCCCAATAGAGCAGGCGGCTGCAACTGTCGCAGGTGAGCAACTCGCCCTCGCGCAGCTGGTTCCAGGTCTGCGGGCGCACGCCCATTCGGCAGCCGGTGCACTGCTGATTCTCTGCGCGGGCCAGGCCGGTGCCTCGCGATGCGGAGAGGCGGTCATAACGGGCCAGCCATTCCGGATCAATGAGCTGGCGCAGGGCTTCGTGTTCCACCTGGAGTGTGGCTTGCTCGGCGGCCAACTCCTGCTGGCGCAGGGCTACACGCTCACGGGTCTTGTCGAGTGCGGCGGCCAACTCCTCGACTTGGGCGCGCGCCGCGGCCAGCGCGGCTTCCTGCGTTTCACTGCGTTCCAGGCTGGCGAACTCCTCGTTTTCGATGCGGTCGATCTCCTGCTGGGCGAAATGCACCTCGTGTTCGATGGCTTCGGCCTGCGCGGGAGTCTTCACCGAGTCCTGCTGGGCGCTGAAGCGCGCGACCTTCTGGCGATGACCTGCGATCTCGCGTTCCAGGCGGGTGCGGAGCGTTTCCTCGCGGTTCAACGCATCCGATACTTCAGCGGCCTGACGTTGCGCTGCCGCCAGTGCCGCCTCGGCTTGAGATATTTCAGCGGGCAGGGAGCGCGCTGCCTGTCCCAGCCGGGCACGCTCCAAATCAACGCTTTGTAGTTTTACCAGATTCTCAATGAGCACTTGCATCGCTGAGAGAAGTCTACGGCATTGGCGGTTGAAACGAGAAACGGGGGGGGTCTGCTGCGACAATGGAAACGGCGAGGGAGGCGGTTTTGGCTCACGGGCACGCATCTTTCCGGAGCAGGCACAGGGTCCTGTTGTGGGCCGCCTGCGGGTTGCTGGCGGTGCTGGTAGCGCTGGGTGTGGCCGTGGCGGTGGTGGCGCACCGTGCCGAGCCTTTTGTGCGCGCCCGCATCGTTGAGGGGGTCGCAGCCCGCTTTCACGCCCGGGTTGAGTTGGACAGCTTTCACATCTCCCTCGGCAACAGCCTGCGCGGTGAGTGGGGTCTCTGGGCTGAGGGGCGCGGGCTGCGCATCTGGCCACCTGCCCGGGTGGAGGGAGTCTCCGCGCCATTGCCGCCCCCGCCCATCCAGCCTCTTATCCGGCTGGACGAATTTCGCTTTCATGTTCCCCTGCGCTATGAACCGGGCGCGCCCGTTTTCATCCCGATGGTCGAACTCAAAGGGCTCGCCGTTGATATGCCGCCCCGGTCCCACTTCCTGCACGCCGCGGCAAACGCGAGTCACGCGGGGGCAGCAGGCGCGTCCCAGCCAAGGCCCGGGCTGTCGGCGGTGCGCTTCCATGTGGACAGCATTGTGTGCCGAGGGGCGCAGTTGGTGCTGGAGAACGGCAATCCGGAGAAGCTTCCGGTCGAAATCGACATCGCCCAATTCAAGCTGACCGGCATCTCCACACACGGCGCCATGCACTTTGACGCCGACCTGACCAATCCTCGTCCTCGCGGCGCAATCCACACCATGGGTGATTTTGGCCCGTGGCAGGTGGATGACCCCGGCGAGTCGGCGGTTTCGGGCGAGTACCGGTTTGACCACGCCGACCTTGCCGACTTCAAAGGAATCGCGGGCATTCTCAGCTCCACTGGTCACTACCGTGGTACGCTGCGCGACCTGGCAGTGGACGGGGAGACCGACACGCCCGATTTCCGGCTTTCGCACTTCGACAACGTATTGGCCCTCCACACACAGTTCCACGCCAGGGTGGACGGCACCGACGGCGACACCTGGCTGGACGACGTAGATGCGACGCTTGGCCGCTCACACCTTCAGGTGCAGGGGAAGATTGTGCGGGTGCTGGCGGCGGAGGCTGGCGGGCCGCTGCACAGCATCGGGCACGACATCGCACTCACGGTGAACGTGGACCGGGGCCGCATCGAGGATTTCGTGCGCCTCGCCAGCAAAGGGCCCTCGCCGCTGCTGACCGGCAACCTGAATCTGAAAACTACCCTGCATATCCCGCCCGGTCCAACGGCGGTGCACGAGCGGATGAAGTTGAACGGCCAGTTCCGGCTGGATGAGGCGAAGTTCGCCAGCGAGAAGATTCAAGATCGCATTGAGTCTCTGAGCCTGCGCGGTCAGGGGCGGCCCGGCGAGGTGAAAACCACCGACTCGGCCAGCATGCGGTCACAGATGCAGGGAGATTTCCGATTGGCGGACGGGGTGGTCACGCTGCCGTCGCTCACCTACACCGTGCCCGGAGCCGTCATCCAACTGAAAGGTACGTATGGCCTGGAAGGCGGCGCGCTGGCCTTTACCGGGACGGCAAAGACGCAGGCTACAGTCTCCCAGATGGTGGGCGGCTGGAAGGGCCTGCTGCTCAAGCCGGCCGACCGGTTCTTCAAGAAGGACGGGGCCGGAACGGAGGTTCTGGTTCACATCGGAGGCACGCGCGAGAAACCCGAGTTCGGCATCAACTTCGATCGGATGAAAAGCACCGTGCCGCAGCAGCCGGGACAGAATCCGTAGGACGTCTGCACCAGGATTCGCGGGGGCGCGATTGCGTAGCTTATTCAACTCAATGGAAATAGTTGTCCTGTACAATTCGCTGTTGCTTCAAGACGAAGCAGCGGAGGATACACATGGACGTGTTCTTAGTGATTCTGCTGGCGATTCTGGCCATCATCGTTCTCTCCCTGGTGCTGGGAAGCTTCTTCACCGTGAATACAGCCCAGGTGGCTGTGATTACGCGCTTCGGCAAGTTTCTTCGTGTGGCCGATCCCGGATTGAATTGGAAGGTGCCCTACTTTGATACGGTGGCGGGCATGGTCAGCCTGCGTGTGAATCAGATCACTCTTACGATGGAGACCAAGACCAAGGACAACGTCTTCGTCACCATTCCAATCTCGGTGCAGAACCGTGTGCGTCCGGAGAAGGTCTATGACGCCTATTACAAGCTGTCCGATCCGGTGGCGCAGATCAAGTCGTATGTTGAGCAGGTGATTTTGGGCCATGTTCCGGGGATGACGCTCGACGAGGTGTTTGCCACGCAGTCAAGCATTGCCGCGGCGGTGAAGCAGGAACTCGACGCGGATATGGCCACCTTCGGCTACGAGATTGTGAATGTGCTGGTGACCGACATCGTTCCTGACGCCAACGTGAAGTCGGCCATGAACGACATCAACGCTGCCCAGCGCGAACAGGTGGCCGCCAACGCGCGGGGCGAGGCGGAGAAGATCCTGGTGGTGAAGAAGGCGGAGGCCGAAGCTGAGAGCAAAGCTTTGCAGGGGCAGGGCATTGCGAACCAGAGGAAGGCAATCATCGAGGGGTTGCAGGCGTCGATCGAGCAGTTCCAGAAGGTGGTGGAAGGGGCGTCGGCAAAAGAGGTGATGCAACTGGTGATGGTGACACAGTATTTTGACACCCTGAAGTCCATCGGAGAGAGCGACAAGACCAACACGCTGTTTTTGTCTCACTCCCCCCTGGCCGTCAAGGAGGTCTCAGAGCAGATTCTGGATTCGATGCTGGTGGCGCAACGAGCCAATGGGTAAGCCGCCGCACGCGTAACGCAGGGAAATGCGGGATCGGGGCGGCATACGGCCAGCTCCCCTGGCGGGACAGTTCACGCAGCCCACCGATCGCGCCGCATCCTCATCCAATCTGCTGGCGAGGCGTACGTCAAATCGTTGCTGAATCCATGAGCAGCGGAACAGAACGAGGGGGATGCAATGCACTGGACAAAATCACTTCAGGCTGCGCAGCAGCCCTGTTCGCAGGGACTCTGACGCTGGCCGCAGGAGGGCAGGCTGTGCCTGATCAACCCGCGAAGACAACCTCTGCCAGTGAGCGCGACTGGTGGAAGAACGCCGTCATTTATCAGATTTATCCACGCAGCTTTCAGGACTCGAACGGTGACGGCGTCGGCGATTTGAACGGCATCACACAGCGCCTGGACTACCTGCAGGAGTTGGGAGTGGACGCCATCTGGATGACGCCCATCTACCCCTCGCCCCAAGCGGACTTCGGATACGATGTGGCAGACTACGAGGCCATCGACCCACATTACGGCACCATGGCCGACTTTGACCGGCTGGTGGCTGAGGCTGCCAAACGCCATATCCGCGTGATCATGGACATGGTGATGAACCACAGTTCCGACGAACACAAGTGGTTCGTGGAGTCACGCTCGTCGCGCACTAACCCCTACCGCGATTGGTATGTGTGGCGGGACGGCAACGGAGAGACGGCGACCGACAAGGGTGAGCCGCCAAATAACTGGCAATCCGAGTTTGGCCACTCGGCCTGGGAGTGGGACGAGAAAACTCGCCAATACTATTACCACAAGTTCTATGTGAAGCAGCCGGATCTGAACTGGAACAATCCCAAAGTGCATGCGGCGTTCAAGGACATCATCGACTTCTGGTTGAAGCGCGGGGTGGGCGGGTTCCGGTTTGACGCCATTACGACCCTGTTTGAGGATCCCAGTTTTGCGGATGAGACCGCAATCCTGGGCAAGGATGGCAGGCCGCGAATCAATGCTTTCGGTGATCCGGCGCTGGACGGATTGAAGACCGAATTCCTGCCCGGCGTACACGCTGTGATGGAGGAGATGCGTGCCAGTGCGGATGCTTTCAGTTCCGACAAGTTCCCCGGCACGCGGGTGCTGATCGGAGAGACCTATCTGCCCGACGTTGCCGCGTTGGCCCGGGAGTACGGGACGCTGGACAAGCCCGAGTTCCACTTGCCGATGGACACCCAGGTGGGTTTCGTGAACAAGCCGGACGTCGCTACGTTCCGCGCCAAGCTGGAGGACGCAGAAGAGCGCTTGGGGGGCAACATCCCGCTGCTGGTGTTTGACAACCACGACAACCCGCGCCTCGACGCCCGCTACGGCGATGGCGTCCACGACACGGATATACAGCGTGTGATCTCCGCCATTCTTTTCGCCAGCCGTGGAGCGTCGCTGTTCTACTACGGCGACGAGATCGGCATGAAAACGACGCCGCCCACCCGCGTGGAAGACGTGAGAGACCCCGTAGGTAGAGTCGGCTGGCCCAAGGAAAAGGGCCGCGACGGCGAGCGCACGCCGATGCAGTGGGATGCGACAGCCAATGCGGGTTTTGCCAAGGCAGGGGTCGTGCCGTGGCTGCCAGTGCCACCCAGCTACACCAGCATCAACGTGCAGGCCGAGAAGGCTGACCCCAACTCGCTTCTGGCCTGGTATCAGAGCTTGATCCGGCTGAAGAAGACCAATCCGGCAATCGGCGAAGGCGGCTACACTATGCTCGATGTCGACAACGCCAGTGTTTTGAGCTGGATGTGCCAGGCACCAGGAGTGCTGGCCGTGGTGGTGAGTGTGAACTTTACGGCTGAACCGCAAACCGTGAGCCTTAGCCTTCCCGGTTCAGGGCGCAAAGTGAGAACTCTACTCAAAACCCCCGGTGCGCCAGAACCGGTCTCACTGGGCAAAATTCAACTGGGCGCCTACGGCGTTTATATCGGGGAGATACAGCCATAATTGTCTTCAGAGAACTCCAAAAGGACTGCGGAGCAGAGTCGTTCAGACATCCTCGTCCGGATTGTCCTCGGGGTGGGCCGCTTCGAAATCGGGAGCATGTGGTTGGGCCTGGCGAAGCCGGATGAGAGTCTTGCGGTAATACCATGCGGCTGCCACCCCTCCTACGAGGGCAGAGGCTGCCGCGATGATGCCCACACCGAGCCAGCCACCAGAGTGTGAATCTCTTGTGTTGTCAGGTGTAGAAGGTAAAGACTCCAAAGGACTTGCCATATGTTTAGCGCCACTTCCCTGTTGGCTATTTGGCTCTTGGCTACACAGATTAACCAATTCTTAGATGCAAGAAATTCTCTTATGGCTGCAATCCCACATAGTGAGAAAATTTCGATTTTAGTATTTGCATTCTTCCGAATCTATAGTAAGGTGTAGATATTCCAGTGATGGAGGCGGTAGAGTTTATCCCCTCCGGACCTGGAAGTAAGTTGCGTCACTGGCCTCCCGGCACGAACAGCAAGACCGTTCGTGCCGTCTTTTTTTTGTGCAAAAATGGAATGACACGGGCTGTGCGTCTCTGCTGGCGGAGCACGGCATTGTTCTTGATGCCGGCTAAATTGGGTGGGAGACCTGACCGATGATGATTTGGATAAATCGCCGATGGGCCGTGGGATTGGCCCTTTTCGCCTTTACCCTGGCCAGCTACGCGCAATGGTCGAACCCAGCGGACGACGTACCTGCCTATCATCCTTCCGCACCACTCAAGGTGAGTGCGCTGCCGCCGATCCTGGCCGGCGCCAGGCTGACCGGCGAGAACTTCCGCTTTCCCTGGCAGGTGCACGTCTATCAGCAGGCAATCAAGGTGGGAAATGTGCTTTACCAGCTTCCCTGCAATTGCCGCTGCGACCGGTCTCTTGGCCACACCAGTCTGCGCAGTTGCTTTGAGGGGCTGCACGGCACTGAATGCTCCACCTGCGCCAAGGAAGCATTTTTCGCCTACCAGCAGACCAAGCTGGGCAAGACGCCGGCACAGATCCGGGCCGCCGTCGCCGTCCATGCCTACGAGAGCATCGATCTGGAGAAGCAATAGGGTCCCTGTGCCTGAATGGTATTGGCGTAGAATGGGAAGATGCAGCACGAGCCAGTTGGCCCGGCTCGCACCCTGGCGGTTTGCATCTATGTATACCGTCGCTGAAATGGGGGCGTCACGGTTTCGACGGGATCGCTTGCGGCAAGGAGGCATGCCGGGGTGTGGGCACCCGTAANNAAAGTTGCCAACGATAATCTGGCACTTGCTGCTTAATTAACTAAGCAGCCGTCTTTCGCGGCTTCGCCTATGGGCTGCGAGCAAGACGTCATTCAGTAGGCTGGTGGTTGCGGCTCGGTCCGTGTTGTAACCACAAGATCATCGGACTAGCTTCATGCGCATCTTGTCCGTTCTGAGTGTATGAGGCGAAAACATGCGGAAGCGGACACAGCATGGAATCTCCTGGCTGACAACGATTTCGGACGCGGGTTCGACTCCCGCCGCCTCCACCATAGAATGGTGCCACCAGTCACTTTTCTCCACCGCAATCATTCAGCATCGCCCGAGCAAGGCTGCGCGCAGTCTTCGCGCTGGCTGCAAACGCTATTGCGAGACTGGAGCGGAATCTGTGGCTAAGGGAATCGGGACGAGGGCGGGTATGTTTACGACGCTTGTGCGGCGGCCGGGTTGGCTATATCGAAGGTGGAGAAGCGTATGTTCTGGTTGGTGATTTCAGAGCGCAGCTCGTGCCACAACTCATTGGGAATCTTAAGATAGACCTCTACAACACCGGGATCGAACTGGCTGCCGGAACAGCGCAGAATCTCTTCACGCGCCTCGTCAAAGGTGCGCGCCTTTCTGTACGGGCGGTCGCTGGTGATGGCATCCAGGGTGTCGGCTACGGCAAATATGCGGGCGCCTACAGGAATCTTGTTTCCGCTCGTGTGGCTGGGGTAGCCGGAGCCGTCAAAGTGTTCCTGGTGGGCAAAGACAATCTCCGCAGCCTCGCTGAGGAAGGGGATCTTGCGGAGCATTTGGTAGCCGCGCGAGCAGTGCTCCCGCATAAAGTCCATTTCTTCTTTGGTCAGTTTGCCGGGTTTGCGCAGAATCTCGTCGGGTATGGCCATTTTGCCGATGTCGTGGAGAAATGCACCGCGGGCGATAACTCGAATCTGGGCGGGCGAGATTCCCATGGCTCGCGCCAAGGCGATGGTGTAAGCGGTCACCCGCTTGGAGTGCCCCTCTGTTTCTGAATCCTTCAAGTCAAGGGCGTCGCCCAGCGCTTCCAGGGTGACGTCGTAGGAGTGCTCCAGGTCTTCCATGGCCTGGCGGAGCATTTCAGTCCGGGCGCGGACCACTTGTTCCAGATTCTGCTGGTAGGTGTGGCTCTCTTGAATTGCCTGGCGGTGATCGAGGGCGCGCTGCACCGTGGCCACCAGGTGTTCGCGCTCGAAGGGCTTGAGAAGGTAGTCGTAGGCGCCGCGGCGCATGGAGTCGATGGCCACGCTGATGTCGTGAATGGCAGTGACCATGATTACGGGAACATTCGGGCGCTGCGCGTGGATGAGCTCAAGCAGGGCGATGCCGTTGCCTTCCTGCATCACGATATCGGTCAGGACGAGCTCGAATGTGTTTCGATCCAACGTGTCCACGGCTTCACGGCCGCTGGAAGCCAGTTGCACGTTATATCCCTGCCGCTCCAGCGTGGCACCGATCATCGAGCGCACGTGCGCTTCGTCATCCACAACCAGGATGCGAATGGGCTTGTGGGCTCTCGGAGCTGAGCGCACATCCCCGTTTGCATTCTTTGGCGTCGCGGGATTGGACGCTCCGAGTTCTACCAAATTCGATCCCAAGCCCGTTCCTTCCTGTCGTTTCGCCGGCCCCATTCACCGTTGGCACAGGGCGCACAACTCAATTCATCTCGGTACCATCATACGAAACTTGCGGAGTCTGAGCTTCCACTGCACAAACAAACCTTACCCCGCGACACAGAAGATCAGGGACCACAATCCCACTGCGTCTCCAAGGCCAGTTTTCGGCAGAGAGTTAAAATGGCTTCCCTTCTTGCCTTTTCGCTCCTTATAACAGCGATTCCGCACGGATCGTAAAAAGAAATTACGCTCGCCGGCGCCCCCGGCGCAAGAGCTTCGTCGCATGGAGTCAAAGTACTAAAGTGGTAGAGTCTCTCATTCAGTCCCAGTAATAAAATGGACTCCTTCGGTTTCTGTTTGCGTCCATTTACCCAAAACAGTCTCGTTTTGTATCGTTTCGTCCTGAAATCGTCCATTCGGTGACTGAGCCGGACGATCGGGTTTTCCCCTCTCCCATGCGCTGATCAGCCCTTTGCTTTCTGCTGGGCGCGACGGCTCGTGGCCCAACCCTCTTTGGTGATCTGCCGGGATCGACCCACCGCCAGCGCGCCCGCTGGGACCTCTTTGGTGATACACGAACCGGCTCCAATATAGGCTCCGTCCTTCACCTCGACAGGCGCCACCAGGGTGGAGTCACTACCCACGAAAACACCTTCGCCGATGTGCGTCTGGTGCTTATGGACGCCGTCGTAGTTACATGTGATGACGCCGGCCCCAATATTGGTTCCGGCTCCAACAACCGCGTCCCCCAGATAGGTGAGGTGGCCGGCTTTGACACCTTTGCCTAGCAGGACCTTTTTGGTCTCTACAAAGTTCCCGATGTGCACATCCTCGCCGATCTCGCAGCCTGGCCGCAGATGGGCGAATGGCCCGATGCTGGCGCCGGCGGCAACCGTGCTGCCGGCAAGGACACAGCTCTGGCGGATCAGGACCTCGTTACCCAAGGTGCAGTTTTCAATGACGGAATAGGAGCGGATGCGGCAGTCGGCGCCAATCCTGGTGCGGCCCAGTAACTGCACAAATGGCTCGATGACCGTGTCGGCAGCAACCTCCACGTCTGGGTCAATGACGCAAGTTTCGGGCCGGAAGATGGCGACTCCGGCGGCCATCAGACGGTTGGCGGTGGTGGTGCGCAGGGCGGCGTCCAAAGCAGCCAGCCCGGCGAGGGTATCGGCTCCCCGCAGTTCGTCCGGCGCGTCGGTTCTGAAGGCCACCACCCGATCCCTGGCGGAGTGCAATATCGCGGCCATGCCGGCGAGGCATAACCTTCCGCCGGAGGCGCCGTCAGCGAGCTTGTCCAGGTGAGCCAGCAGAGGCGCGGTCTTGAAGACATATAGGCCCATGTTGATTTCGCATAGGGCCCAATGTTCAGGCGTAGCCATCTCCGGCTCAACGATGCTCACCACCTCGGTCGAATCCTGGGTCTCGGGCAAACGGCTGTGGTCCCGGGATTGAGAGGCGGGCGTCTCCCGCAGAACGCGGCCATGACCTCTGCTCAAACCGGGTTCAGCGCAGACGAGGGTCATCGCTGCGTGTTCGTCCAGGTGGAAATGCACCACCTCGGCCAAGTGCTCGGGTCGAATCAGGGGCACGTCGCCTGAGAGCACCAGGACATGGTCGTAACCGGCGATCTGCGTGCGCGCACATTGGATGGCGTGGCCGGTGCCGCGCGGATCGTTTTGTTCGACGAAGCGAACGCCGGTATCGGCCATTGCCTGCCGCACCCGCTCCGCCTGGTGGCCCACCACCACATAAATATCGCCCGGGGACACGATTTGGCCGGCGGCGGCAATCACATGGCCGAGCAGCGGTTTGCCGCCAACTTCATGCAACGCCTTGGGCCGGCGCGAATGCAGCCCAACTGAACTGCCTGCGGCCATAATCACCACTGCCAGTTTCACGCCCGGCTCCAGGGCAGAGGTTTTCTCATCGTTCACTGCTTCTTCTCCTCGGCTGCGCTTGCCTTGGGCTGCGGGATGGTGATGTCGACATTCTTAACCGCTCCCAGATCCAGCGTGTCGAGGTCCGGCTTGATCTCCGGCCCATTGCCCACCACCAGTACGGCTAGTTTGTTGGGATGGATGTACTTTTTGCCTGCAGCGTTGAGATCAGCCAGAGTCACCTTTTCCAGGGCGGCCTTGTAGGTTTCAAGGTAGTCGGCGGGGTAACCGTAGAACTCCAATAGCACACGCTCGGCCAGCACCTTGTCCCTGGAGTCGTAGCGGAAGAGGAACGAGTTGAGAAGGTCGTCCTTTGCCCGCTTCAATTCATCTTCAGTGAACGGGCGGGTGGTGAGCCCGGCAATTTCAGCCAGCGCGGCCTTGGTTGCGTCCACGGTGGAGGCGCTCTTGGTGAGCACATCGACGCGGAAGGTGGCCGGATGGTCGTATGAGAATCCAATGCCGCCGCCCACCGCGTAGGCCAGGCCCAGTTCGGTGCGAACCTTCTGGAATAGCCTGCTGGCAAAACCGCCGCCGAGGATGTCGTTCATCACCGCTAGGGTGGGAACGTCGGGATTGTGGCGGTCGGTACCCAGGCCCACGATCTGTACGTTTGACTGGTTCACGTCTTCCTTGTCGATGAAGAAGACGCCGGGCTGGGTGTCGTGGAAAGCGTCGTGGCGGGCCGGCAAAGGCTTCACAGGTGGCAACGCTTCGAACGCCGCGCGCAGCTTGGCCTCCATTGCGGCAGGTTCAAAATCGCCGCTGACACTCACGATCAATTTGCCGCCCAGGGTGCGGTCGTGCCATGCCTGCAGGTCGCCGAGCGTGACCGCGCCAATGGTGGCTAGTTCGGTTTGGCGTGCGTAGGGGCTGTCAGCGCCATACACCAGCTTGTTTGACTCGCGGCCGGCAATCTCCCCCTCATCGTCGTTGCGGCGGACGATGCTTGTGGCCTCCTGCTGCTGCGCCAATTGCAACTTCTCCGCATTGAATTTGGGATGGAAGAGCAGGTCCACAGCGAGCGCGAACACCTGGTCGGTGTCGCCCTTTAGTGAGTCCCACGCGATGGTGGTCGAGTCCTCACCACCCACGGTCTCGATATGCGCGGCCTTGGACTCCAGCAGGTCGTCCATGGCGTCGCCGCTCATCTTTTCGGTGCCGCTGGTGCGCCAGGTCTGGCCGTACAGGCTGACCAGGCCGGTTTTGGCTGGGGCCTCGTCGCGCCCGCCACCGGGAATCAGGACCGACCCGGAAACGAAGGGCAACTCGTGGTCTTCCTGGAGGAAGATTACGATGCCATTCTTCAACTGGATGCGTTTGGGCTGGTGGGGATTGAACTCATGCAGCTTGGGAACGGCAATCTGTTCCCAGGGTTTGCTCTGCTGGGCAGGTAAGCCGACCGGAAGCAGCAGGGTGGAAAAGACAACGCCGGCAACCAGGATTCTACTCATGTTCTTAAGCGAAAGACTCTTCATTGCGCGCCTCCATCTTTCTTTTCGGAGGCATGCGGAGCCTCGGTATCGATCTCGGCGCTGGTGCGGTTCGAGGCCGTGAAGACAAGGTTGGCCACCCGCCGGATGTCGGCTTTGGTCACCTTGTCCACCCGATCCAGTTGCAGGAACAGCTGCCGCCAGTCGCCGTAGCGGGTCTGGTACTCGGCCAGCGCATTCGATAGCCCCTGGTTATCGGCCAGGCCGCGCAGCAAGTCGGCACGGGAGCGAGTCTTGTACATCGCCAGCTCTTCGTCCGTCACGTCGGCGGTCTTCAGATTGTCAATCTCTTTATGGATGGCGTCGCGCATCTCCGTCGGGGTGTGGCCGGGAAGGGGGACGGCATAGAAGGCGAACAGGCCCGGATACTTGTCGCCGGGGAAGGGACTGAATCCCTGTGCCTCCGCCGCAATCTGCTGGTCGCGCACCAGGCTTCGATAGAGCCGTGAAACCCGCCCGTTGGACATGATGTCGCCGATGGCGTCGTAGACCGCGTCGTCGGGGTCGCGATAGTTCGGCCGATGATAGCCCTCAATATAAAAGGGCTGCGTCTGTTCACGGATGACCACCGTCTTCTCGGCGAATTGTTTGGGCTCGACAGTGGTCATGTCTTCAGGCTTGGGGCCGCCGGGCACCTTGCTGAAGTACTTTTCCAGAATGGGCAGCGCCTCGGACGCCTTGACATCGCCCACCACGGTCACCACCACGTTCGATCCCACGTAGTACTTCTTGTGAAACTCCATGGCCTCCGTGGCCGACACCTGGCTCACCTCGCTGGGCCAGCCGACACCGCTGCGGCCATAGTTGTGCGCCACGTAGGCCGTGGCCAGAAACTGTTCGACGAGCCGGCCAATGGGGTTGGAGTCAGTGCGCATGCGCCGCTCTTCCACCACTACATCGCGCTCCTTATAGAATTCGCGCGGCACGGTGTCAGACAGCCGCCCGCTCTCGAGCCAGGCCCACAGCTCCAGGCGGTTTTCCGGCATCGACCAGAAGTACATGGTCTCGTCCAGGCCAGTCGAGGCGTTCAGTCCATGGGCTCCGGCGCGCTCGGCCACGTCAGTGAACTGGTTGGGGATGACGTACTTGTGAGCCTCCGCCTGGGCCGCCACAAAGGCTTTTTTCAGCTCGGCCAGCTTTTGGGGGTCGCGGCCCACGGGCTTCAGATATTCGGCCTCGTACGCGTTGTTGGCCTCTTCCACTTTGGCCAGGGCCACTTTTTCGGCGGCGTAGTCGGTGGTGCCGATCTCGCTGGTGCCTTTGAAGGCCAGGTGCTCAAACATGTGCGCCAGACCGCTCTCGCCGGAGGGGTCGTTCACGTCGCCGGCATCGATAAACGTGGTGTAGCTGAAGACAGGTGCCTCTGGCCGCTCGCAGACGATCAGGGTGAGGCCGTTAGGCAGCACCTTGGTGGTGATCTTCTGCTCGAAGCTCTTCAAATCCTGGGCCCGCGCGCATTGCAAGGCCATGGCCATCAGCATCAGGGCCAGAAAGCCACTCCAAGACCAGGAAAAAGTTCTGCTTTGCATCCATGCTCCTTGGCGCGGGGCGCTGACTCGCTGACCCGCACACTTCAAAGCTATTGTGCCTGAGTGGGTGCGTCAAACTGTTCCGGCGCCGAGCCGGGCGCTGCTGGGGTCTGTTGACATAGACTCGTGAGCGGTCGCCGGACTTTGCCCCAAATTGGGGAACTGTCTGAAATCTGCGTTGACGGTCCGGAATCCCCAAAAAGCGCAGATTATCCTTCGAATCGACGTGGTGGCATAATGCCGAATAAAGGCGGTTTTAGATTTAGAGCCACATCGGGCCTTCTCGTCAAGAATGTGAACCGTTCGAAGGCGAAGAACCTCATGAAGATGATCTTTCTGCATACGATGGTGCTTGGATGGGGAATCCTTTCTCATCCAGTGGGCGCACAACCCGGCCCGGCCACCTTCCCGCTTGCCGGCGACTGGCAGGGAGTCTTGTGGTCTCAGGGCAGCTTCAACCATCTGATCCTGCATATGAACATGACGCCCGAGGGGAAGGTGACGTGCTCATGGACAATAGCGACCAGGGCTTCTCAGGCCAACCCGCAATCGGCGGCTCGTTCGACGGCAGCCACCTGGCCCTTCAATTTTTTTATTGGACTCCGAAAGGCAACGGCGATCTTGTAGAAAAGGTCTCCTCGTACGAGGCAACAGTCAGTGCATCGGGCGCCGAGATGAAAGGCGTTTGGAAAGAGGAAGGCTCGTGGCCGCTGAGCTTCAAGCGCCTGACGTGGCAGGCGAAGAACCCCAAGCCAGCGCCGCCGACCATCTTCGATGGTGATTGGGCAGGTATCGAGGACGAGGGAGGAGGTCTCAAAATTCACTTTATCTTCCACATCTCCAACACCGAAGACGGGCTGATGGCTTTACTCGATTGTCCGGACGAGAAATTTGAAGGCGCTCTCGCAAGCAAGGTTACTTTCAACCAGAAATCGCGGAAAATCTCGATCACTGTCTTGCGGAGTGTCTTCGCTGGGAAGATGAGCGTGGACGGCAAGTCTCTGGACACTTCAATGACCGAACCTGGGTATCATTTTCGGATCCATTTCGATCGCATGGCGGGCAAGAAGACTGAACCAAACGCCCTACCTTAGCACTGGGCATGTTCCTACGCAATCCCTCACCGGAAAGCGGCAGGAATCACCGGACGGATCACCCCCGCAGGATCAAAGTGCTGTCAACGCACATTTCAGACAGTACCCAAATCAGGGTTCGCTGGGGCAAATGCCCTATACTTGTCTCTGCGTCTTGATTGATTTCCGGCCTGCCGGACGTCGCAATTCCGGAGGTTTTCCCGTGCTTTTGGACAAGAGTTCTCTCGCCGAACAAAACTCCCGCATCCGTTCGACCACCGTGATTTGCGTGCGCCGGAATGGCCACGTAGTCATGGCTGCCGATGGGCAGGTCACCTTCGGCGATCACGTGCTCAAGCACTCCGCCAAAAAGATTCGCCGCCTATATCAGGACAAGATCCTGGCCGGATTCGCCGGGTCCACCGCGGATGCTTTCTCGCTGTTCTCGCGCTTTGAAACCAAGCTGGAGCAGTACGCAGGCAACTTGAATCGCTCCGCAGTGGAGTTGGCCAAGGACTGGCGCACTGACAAGATGCTCCGTAACCTTGAGGCTCTGCTGGTGGTTGCCGACCAGGGGCAGACCTTCCTGATCTCGGGGTCCGGCGACGTTATCGATCCCGACGAGCAGATCGCCGCAATCGGGTCCGGCGGTCCCTATGCCACGGCCGCGGCTCGTGCGCTGATGGAGAACACCGACATGAGCGCCCGCGAGATTGCCGAAAAAGCAATGAAGATTGCCGGTGAAATCTGCATCTATACCAATGACCGCGTCACCTTTGAGGAGTTGAAGAGCTAGCGGGCCCGTATCCGCCAGCCCATTTTATCCATGGCCATTTATCTGCCCGCATCCGCCGAAGAACAAGACCTCTCGCTCGACGAACTGACGCCGCGCGAGATCGTCGCCGAGCTCGACAAACATGTTGTGGGCCAGCGCCCTGCCAAGCGAGCCGTGGCGATTGCGCTGCGCAACCGCCAGCGCCGCCAAAAGCTGCCGCCCGATCTTGCCGACGATATCATGCCCAAAAACATCATCATGATCGGGCCGACGGGCGTGGGCAAGACCGAGATTGCGCGGCGGCTGGCCAAGTTGACCAACTCTCCGTTCCTCAAGGTTGAAGCCTCGAAGTTTACTGAGGTGGGCTACGTGGGCCGCGACGTGGAATCGATGATCCGCGACCTGGTGGANNAGCGGCTGGAAGAGGTGGAAGACCGTGCGGAGATGAACGCCGAGGAGCGGCTGCTGGATGTACTGCTGCCCCCGCCACCCGCTGCGCCGCCTGCTCAGCCAGGGCCGGAGGGACAGCTTGCATTGCCCGGAAGCGACAGCTACCAGCGCTCGCGGGAGAAGCTGCGTCAGCAGTTCCGCGAAGGCAAGCTCGACGACCGCATGGTCGAGCTGGACGTGCGCGAGCGTGGTACGCCCCAGTTCGGCATCATCAGTAACCAGAACCTTGAGGACATGGAGANNACCTCAAGGACATGCTGCCGAACATTTTTGGCGGCGGCACCAAGAAGCGGAAGATGAAGGTGGGCGACGCCTTTGACTACCTGGTTCAGGAGGAAGAAGGCCGCCTCATCGACATGGACCAGGTGAACCGCGCGGCTACCGAGCGCGTCGAGTCCAGCGGCATCATCTTTCTCGACGAGATCGATAAAATCGCCGGCCGCGAGGGCAGCCACGGACCTGACGTTTCACGCGAAGGCGTGCAGCGCGACATTCTGCCCATTGTGGAAGGCACCACGGTGAATACCCGCTACGGCATGGTGCGCACCGACCACATTCTTTTCATTGCCGCCGGCGCATTCCACGTGTCCAAACCCAGCGATCTGATTCCCGAGCTGCAGGGGCGCTTCCCGATTCGTGTGGAGTTGAAGTCGCTGACTGTTGAAGATTTTTTGCGCATTCTCACCGAGCCCAAGGCCTCGCTCACTAAGCAGTACTCGGCGCTGCTTGAAACCGAGGGCGTGCGTCTGGAGTTCGAACCCGAAGCGCTGCGCGAGATGGCGGAGTTCGCCTTCAAGGTGAACGAAACCACTGAGAACATCGGCGCGCGCCGCCTGCACACCATCATGGAGCGTGTGCTGGAGGACGTGAGCTTTCTGGCGCCCGACGTGGCCCGCCGCGCACCGGATAACGAGCAGGCCGCCTTATCTGAGGCCATCCGAAACGAGGCTTCCGCTCCGTTGCCCTACCTGGAACGCATGACCGCCTCCGGGCCGGAGAAGGTTTTTACCATCACGCCGGAGTACGTCAAGCAGATGGTGGCCACCATCGTGAAGGACCAGGACCTGAGCCGCTACATACTTTAGAGCCAGTTCACACTACTCAAGCCCGAGTGTCCTATGTGCGAGATTTGTTTGCAGAAATTTATGCCCATCTCCAGACGAATTTCGCCTTGCGCGCGCAACCCACGTTTGCTACCTTCGTGTCGTACCTCGGCAGCCCGCGGCGCATATTAACAAGCGGGCTCTACCTGCACTCTCCGGCTTCTGAGGGATTGTGGATGGAGGCGTATCAGAGTACTTGGGAAAGGTGCGCCTACGCATCCGCGCCGCCGTTCCCTTGCCTCCACGCAATTCAACGCTGAGGAGAAAAAGCCATGAGCAATCCGGGACAAGACCACAAGATCAACTACATCGAGTTCGCTTCGACCGACATCGAACGGACGAAGCAGTTTTACGCGACGGTATTCGGTTGGAGTTTTCAGGATTATGGGCCGGAATACGTCAGCTTCAATGCAAGCACTGCCGGCATCGACGGCGGTTTCTACAAGGTGCAGCCGCATGAGGGACCGCAGAGGTTTGCGCCGCTGATCGTGCTCTACTCCGCGGATTTGAAGGCGACGGAAGCTGCAATCGTCGCGGCGGGGGGCAGCATCGTGGTGCCCACTTTCGAATTTCCCGGCGGCCGCAGGTTCCACTTTGCAGATGGAGTAGGGAACGTGCTGGCCGTCTGGTCGGAGTAGAGCCGACTGGTCCCTAGCCACTGTGCCAGGTGCCCCATCCATTCCACAGCTTCATCGTGGAATGGGTGGGTTAACCACGTCCCCTCACCGGCCACTTCAACCCTTTTGCAGAAAATAACCCTCCGAGGTCGCACAATCGAAATGAGGGAATGAGCGGTCAGGGATGTGACCGGTCCGTACCCCCCACCCCCCTCCCCCTGCAATGGGCGATTTCCGGGGTCACCGTAGGCCCGGACGAAGAGGTAAGATATTTAGAATCAACAATATACTGAATGAACCTGCGAGCAGCCCCATTATCTTAATGGTAAACAGAAGCCCCTGAAAAATGCCCTTTTTCGTGGCTTTTGAGGGGGTCTTTGGCGAGTTTCAAAAGAAAGTCAGGCGTTCTTGACCAGCGCCACAGCGGAACCAGAGTCTGAGGTGGAAGTTGGGGTGCATCGAGCGGCGACCCTGTTCAAAACTCAAGAGGTCACAGTGGCGCTGGTTCCGCCCTGACTAGAGCGTTTTCGATCTGAGTGTGAACAGAACTCTGGGTGGGAGACCACAGATGCCCATCTCGGCTGTAAGCAGTCAAGCCGAGAACAGCTCTAGTTCACCATTGGCGGCGGCAGAGCCTTGCGCCTGTCCAGATCTTCACGGACCAGCGACAAACCGAGAAGACAGCGCTCAAAGCTGTCGGAGAGGCGCGCAAACAGGGGCGCTTCCTGTTCGTACTCGAAAAGGTTGAACTTGCTCACGATGAAGTAGCTCTCTTTGCCGGCGCGGACCAGTTCTCCCAGGGTTGGCTGGGGAGAACGGCGCCGACGGCCTGGAGCGATGGCTTCGGGATACATGCCGCCCACAAAAAGCGCATAGTCGCCGATGTGCTTGCGCACCGAGCGCTCGGCGTCGAAGGAGGGCGCTGTGCCGTTGATCGGGTCGGCGGCCAGCAGCATGGCGTCCAGCTCTTCTACGAAATGGCCATTCGCGTCGCGCAGCTTGTAGAGATTTTCGGCCTGTGAAAACTCGCAGAGCAGGTGTGCCACATAGCCGGTCACGTCGGGATCGTTCAACCCCAGTTTGCCCTCGTAGCTATTGCGAACCACCTGTTGGAAGAAAGGTTCGAGCGGATGGGTCTGATCCTGCATACACACCTCCCGTACGCGCTTGCGCGCAGCCAGCCTGCCGTGAAGCAATGGCCGGCTACTTGCTGCGTGCAGCCGGGGATGCCAGCCACTGCCCTATTTACACAATGTTGACACTCAGCATACTTGAAAAGTCGCGCTTGCCAACAGGGGGAATCAAATTAGTTGGCAGAGTGGAGAGGCGATTGCAAACGGCTATCCGCACAAAACCCAAAGGGCAGTCCTTACCGGCTGCCCTCTCGATGCAGGATAAAGAGACGCTCAAACGGCTGCGGGCGCGCGCGATTCCAATCCGGCAAGGCGATTGGCCAGCAGCGTTTCCAACTTGACCAGTGCCGCGGAAAATCCTTCAATGCCTTCCTTCAGCTTGTCAGTGGCCATGCGATCTTCAGCATGCATGCGCTCGAATGCGGCTTTGTCGACCACGATCTTCTCCAGCGGCAGAGCGTTGGACGCAGCAGGATCGAGCTTGCGCGGCAGGTCGGCGACAGTGGCTTCAAGCTCGGCCAGAAGCTGCGGTGAGATGGTGAGCAGGTCGCATCCGGCCAGCTCCGTGATTTCGCCGATGTTGCGAAAGCTCGCGCCCATCACCACCGTCTTGTATCCGAATTTCTTGAAGTAGTTGTAGATTTTTGTCACGGACTGAACACCGGGATCATCGGCGCCGTGGAAGTCCTTGCCCGTATCTTTCTTGTACCAGTCCAGGATTCGGCCCACAAATGGCGAGATGAGCGTCGCGCCCGCCTCGGCTGCTGCGATGGCCTGGTGCATTCCGAAGAGCAGGGTCAGGTTGCAGTGGATGCCTTCCTTCTCGAGCACTTCGGCGGCGCGGATGCCTTCCCATGTGGAAGCGATCTTGATGAGCACATGATCGCGGCCGATGCCCGCCTTATCGTACTGCGCGATGATGCTGCGGGCCTGCGCGGTGGTGGCTTCGGTATTGTAGGAAAGGCGCGCGTCCACCTCGGTAGAGATGCGACCGGGCACGATGGCCAGAATCTTTTTGCCGAAGGCGATGGCCAGACGCTGGAAGGCCAGGTTGGCCACGGTCTGATCCGATGCGCCATCGCCAAGCTCCTTGCGCGCGTCCATCAGGACACCGTCTACGATGGGCTTGTATTGCGGCATCTGCGCGGCGGCGGTAATCAGCGACGGGTTGGTGGTGGCATCGGTGGGGCGAAACTTCTCCATCGCCTCAATGTCTCCCGTATCGGCAACCACCACGGTGTACTGGCGCAGCTGCTCAAGTAGATTCTGCGGCATGATTCCTCCTGGGGATGGGGGCTTCCAGCTCCGAGCTCTCCCGGCATCAGTCTATATCTGATCAGATTCATCCGCGCGCTCAAGGTTGCACGAGCGGCAATCTGGGGTCAGTCTACGTCCGCTTCCACGGTGTTGGCCAGCACGCCCAGGCCGGGGATGGTCACTTCCACTTTGTCTCCAGCCTTGAGCGCCCCCACCCCTGAGGGGGTTCCCGTCAGCAACAGGTCGCCGGGCTCAAGCGTAATGGCTGCAGTGATATAGCTGAGCAGCGCTGGAATTGAGAAGATGAAATCCAGTGTCGAGCCGTGCTGGCGCAATTCGCCGTTCACGCGGGTTTCAACGGTCAGACCCTTTTCAGGATCCACTTCATCACTAACAAACGGACCCACGGGGCAAAAAGTGTCGAAGCCCTTGGCGCGGGTCCACTGGGCGTCCTTCTTCTGCAAATCACGGGCGGTGATATCGTTGGCAACGGTATAGCCGCGGACGAAGGCGCGCCAGTCGGCATCGGACCTGAGCTTGCGGGCGCGCCGGCCTATCACCAGCGCCAGTTCGCCTTCGTAATCCACGCGGCTCGATGCGGCCGGCAGGCGCACCACTCCGCCGGGAGCCAGCAGCGCGGACGGCGGCTTGAAGAAAAGCAGCGGCTCGGCGGGAACTTCGTTGCCCAGTTCCGCAGCGTGATCGCGATAGTTGCGGCCTACGCAAACGATCTTCGAAGGTGTCGCGGCGGGAAGCAGTTGAGCGGCTTTCAACGGCATGGGCTCGAAGTCGAAACTCTCGATGCTTGGAATCAGCGAAGCAGCACACGCGTGGGCCAAGCGGTAGGCCAGGTCTTCTTCCGGCGCAGCGGTCAAGTCAACAATCCAGGGCTCCCCTGCGCGAAGCTCAACCGTGCCGTAGTGCGTGTGCCCTTCAAACAAAAAGCGGCAGTATTTCATGCGGCGATCTCCTTTGCCAGCGTGCGATGTCAGGGACCGGGCACGCCCTCTTCGGCCTCGGCAGAGCGTGCGCTCTCATGGCCGCCTTGGTCGATGGCGGTGACGGCGTAGCGATAGGTGTTGCCGCGCTGCACCTGCACGTCGTGGAAGGCCGGCCCAACCACCGGCTGCGCGGGAGAGATGCGCTGCCAGGTCCCGTCGCCCTGGCGGCGATAGACGATATAACCGGCCAGGTCGTCCTCGGTGTCAGGCTGCCAACTCAGGTCGATCGCAGTCTCGCCGCCATTTTCGCCGGCAATGGCTACGGCAGCCAGCCCAGTGGGCACGGCGGGCGGAAAAACGTCCAGGGCCTCCACGCGCATCGGCGCGGAAAGCTCCCCAGCCAGTTCCAGCGTCTGCCCATTCGCAACCACTCGAACCACGCGCTGGGCGCGGTAGGCATAGGTCTCGCCGAAGCGGATGTTTTTGTCGAGGGCTCGATCCGGGACGTGACCCGAGTCAGCGCCGGCCTCGACCAGCAGGTTTTGCTCAACGGGCTCCGGTTCTTGCGCCAACAGCCCCTGTTGGGTTTTGGCGGGCGGTGGAGTGAGGAGCGTACGGTGCAGGCGAACGGCCTCATTTTCTTTGCTCGGCTGCCAGCGCAACACGATTCCAGCCTTGCGTACCTCGGCGGTCAGGCCAGTGACCGGTGCAGGCGCCAGGCCTGCAATCACCACGCCCCCATTCGACAGGCCCGCTGAGCGGCCATTGCGATTCTTCAGCTCTACAAAATAGGTGAGCACGCGTGGAGCGCCCTCAGTTTCGGACCGGGGAAGGCTATCGGCAAACGTAGCCGCAGCGCCAGGAGCAATGTGTATGTCGGTCCCCGGCGCACAAGGGGAATGCTCCTCCTGGCGGCAGATGTGAACGGTGACATCGTCTTTCAGCAGCAGCTTGTCGGTGTTCTTCTTGGGCATGGTCCAGGTCAGCGACACCCGGTCGCCTGCGCGCGTTGCAGCAAGGTCCGCCACGCGATCCGGCAGATTGAGCGAAGGCGGCTGCGGCGCTCCCGGCGTGCCACACCCGGCCAGCAGCGCAGCGATCGCAAGCGCCAGCGCGGACAAGCCATCTTGTTGCAGAGATCTCATCGCCTTCCAGTCTAATGGAGCAGCGCGGGGATCGAGTCAGACGCGGCCAGGACTAGGACGCTCGCTACTCGACGCGTAGCGCCTGCATCGGGTCCAGCCTGGCTGCACGAGCTGCAGGCAGCCACACGGCGAGGAATGCCACGGCGGTAAGAATCAGAGGCACAGCAATGAATACTGCGGGGTCCCAGCTCTTCACGCCGAAGAGAAAACTGGCCAGGAACCGCGTCAGTCCAAACGCTGCTGCAATGCCCAGCACCACGCCCACAAGCGCCAGCCGCATGCCCTGCCATACAACCAGTTTGCGGATAGTGGCGCGGTCCGCGCCCAGCGCCATGCGGATGCCCATCTCCTGGGTGCGCTGCTGAACGGAGTAGGCCATCAGGGCATAGATGCCGATCGCGGCCAGGATCAGTGCGACCGCACCGAAGATCGTGAGCAGCACCATGTTAAAGTTCTGGCGCGAAGTGGAGCGCGCCACAATCTCATCCATTGTTCGCACGCGGGCCACAGGAAAACCTCCGCTGGCGACGCGCAGTTGTTCGACGATCTGCGCGATGAGAGGATGAGGATCGCCGTGCGTGCGCACCACCCAGCGCAGCGGCAAAAAGGTGGCGTTGAGAGCCGTCATGCCATCAGGGACCTGCGCGTCCGGAACAATCATGAGCGAGCCCGGATCACGGCTGAGACCGCCTTCATGGGTATTGGCGACCACACCGATGATGAGCCGCGCGGGTTCTTCGAACGGCGGACCCATTCCCTTTCCCACGAGCAACTGTTGCCCCAAGGGGTTCTGGTTGGGGAAGAATTCTTTCGCGAACGCTTGATTAATGAGGACTACGCCGGGAGATGAAGCCGTATCGTGGTCGTTGAACTCGCGCCCTTTCAGAACCGGAATCTTGAAGGCCTTGTAGTAGTCCGGCGAAGCGCTCATCCAGCCGGCGCCCGGTTCGCCCTTCGCCGGGTCCACCGGGCGCCCCGCGATGGCGAACGGCAGGCCGAACTGTCCCTGGATCGGCAGGCAGCAGGTGAAGGCCGAGTCCTCTACGCCGGGGATCGCGTTGAGCCGCTGGCGGCCGTCAAACGAAAGCTGAGCCACGCCTGCGGTTTTCGCGTAGCGATCGCCGGTGAGCGACATCTCCATGGTCAGCACGTTGTGCGCGTCAAAGCCGGGATCGACGCTATGCAACGCAATGGAGGTCCGGATCAGCAGAGCTGCGCCGACCAGCAGCACAAGAGCCAGCGAGACTTCGCTGACCACCAACAAGGCGCGCACTTTGCCCTGCCGAAATCCCGTTCCGGCCCGGTTGCTGCCCTCCTTCAATGACGAGTTGAGGTCAGTGCGCGAAGCACTGAACGCAGGAACCAGGCCGAAAAGGATTCCTGTGAGAAGCGAAATGGCCAGTGTGAAGACGAGCACGCGCCAATCCACGCCGAGGGCTGACCCGTCTTCTCCAACCCGTGGAAGCCCTGCGGGACTGATCGCAAGCAGCGCGCGCACGCCCACAAAGCCGAGAATTGACCCAAGAATTCCGCCTGTGACCGCGAGCAGCACACTCTCAGTTAGAAGTTGGCGAATGATGCGCACCCGGCTCGCGCCCAGCGCTGAACGAATGGCGAACTCACGCTTGCGTCCCGTGGCGCGCACCAGCAGCAAGTTAGCCACGTTGGCGCAGGCAATCAGCAATACCAGCCCTACCGCACCCAGCAGCACCAGCAGCGACGTGCGTGCATTATCCACAATCGAGTCGCGCAGGGGCTCCACGACGAAACTGAAATTCGGGTTCTTCAGCGCATACGTGCGGGCGAACTGGTTGAGAGCCAGCTTCATCTGTGCGTTGGCCTGCGCCAGCGTGATGCCCGGCTTCAGCATCCCCACAGCCTGAAAGAAGTGCCCCTGATTCGTGCTGTTGGGTTCGAATTGGAACGGCACCCAGATTTCCGCTTCGGGATCGGAGAGAAAATCCTTTCCCGTGACGCCGATGATGGTATACGGCTCGTTCCCCAGCGACAGTGAGCTGCCGAGCACCTTCGGGCTGCCGCCAAATCTTCGCTGCCACAGCCCGTAACTCAACACCACGACCTTGCCGCCGTTGGGCAAATCCTCCTGTGGAGTGAAGGTGCGCCCCAGCATCATCGGCGCGCCAAATACGCGGAAATACGCCTCGCTGACGTGGATGCCGTGGATCAGTTCCGGCCTGTCGCCGGTAATGTTGAAGCCAGGTCCCGCAAAGTCGTATGCGGCAACGTCTTTGAAGATGCTGGACTGCTGCTGGTAGACATGGAACTTCGTGATTGAAGCGATATTCGCTTTGCCGCCCTGCCCGCTCATCTCAATCGCCACGATGCGGTCCGCGTCGGGATAGGTGAGCGGCTTCAGCAGCACAGCGTTCACCACCGTGAAGATGGCGGTGTTGGCTCCAATGCCCAGCGCCAGCGCCGAAACTGCGGCAATGGTGAAGGCGGGGCTCTTGATGAACAGATGCAGTGCGTGTTTGACGTCGTTCCAGAGTTCACCCATGGAAGGCTCCGTTACCCCACTGCTGCGCTGATTCTAGACCACGAGATCCGCGCCGGATCGTGGCCCCACTGTCCGATATGTATGGATTATGCGTGCTGTTCCTTGTAGACGCGCTGCGTCCCTGGCCGTAAGCGGTCAATGCGAACACTTCGCGGGACGGGATGGGTACGTCGAGTATGCTCGACTGCGTGGCCGGGCTCACGAAGACTCGGACTCTCTCCGTATCTGTACCGTGAATACAGTGGTCGTCGTCGAACGCACCGGGGCGATACAATTCGGACGAATCTTTGCTGACTTTTAAATCCAAATAAGGCGGCACAAGGAACGGAGAAGAAAGTGAAACAGGTTAAGACGGCAATCTTTGGTACAGGCTTTATTGGTCGCGTGCATCTGGATGCGGTAAGACGGTTGGAATCCGTAGAGGCAGTCGCCATTGCAGACACGAACATTAAAGTGGCGCAGAGCTTGGCTGCGGGCTTCGCGATTCCCACGGTGGCGGCGGACTACCGTGGCATCCTGAAGGATCCCGCCGTGGATGCGGTGCATATCTGCACTCCCAACGCACAGCATTTTTCCATGGCCATGGAGGCGCTCGAAGCGGGAAAACATGTGGCTTGCGAAAAGCCGCTGGCTACCACGGTCGAAGAGGCTCAAGCGCTGGTCGCCCTGGCGGCGCAGAAGGGATTGCGGAACTGCGTTTGCCACAATTTGCGCTATTACCCTATGGTGCAGCAGATGCGCCGCATGCGCGAGGCGGCCGAGCTTGGAGAGATTCTTCTCGTCCAGGGCACATATTCCCAGGACTGGCTGCTCTACGATTCCGACTGGAACTGGCGTATCGACTCGAAGATCGGCGGCGTTTCACGCTGCATGGCCGACATTGGCTCGCACTGGTTCGACATGGCGGAGCATGTGACCGGATTGCGCGTCAGCTCGCTTTGCGCCGATCTGCAGACCTTTCACGCCATTCGCAGGGAGCCTAAGCACGCCATCGAGACCTTTGCCAATAAACTGCTCGGACCGGAAGACTATATCGAGAGGCCGGTCGATACGGAAGACTTTGGCGCGGTGATCTTCCACATGGGCCAGCGCGCGCGCGGTGCTGTTACTGCCAGCCAGGTTTCCGCGGGACGCAAGAACCGGCTCAGCATCGAGATCTATGGAACCAAATCCTCAGTCGCATGGGACCAGGAGCGGCCCAATGAGCTATGGATAGGCCACCGCGAACGCGGGAACGAAATCATCCTCAAAGACCCCTCGCTGCTCAAGCCCGAGGCGCGCAGCTACGCCGATCTTCCCGGCGGCCATACCGAAGGGTACGGCGACACGACCAAACAGATGTTCCGCCGCTTTTACGCCTCCATTGGTGCGCCGGGCATGGTTCCTGAATACCCGCAGTTTGCCGATGGCTTGCGCCAGTTGACCATCCTCAAAGCGGAGCTTGAAAGCCATCGGAGGCGAAGCTGGGTCGATATTCCCGCTCTCTGAGCCGTGCAGCACGCTGCGGCGTGATTCGCGCAGCCTTATGCTTCGATCACTGCCTTTGACAGGTTGCGCGGGCGGTCCACGTCTATGCCGCGTTCGATGGCCATCTGGTAAGCGAAGAGCTGCAGCGGAATGACCTCCTCGATGGGCAGAAGATGTTCGCTGGCTGGCTCTACGAAGACGCAATCAGTGCCCAGAGCGGCAGCCTCGTGGTCACCGGTATTGGCGATGACGATGACGCGTGCGCCCTGCTTCTTCATGTCTTCGAGCAGTTGCAGGGTCTTTTCGTACCTCAGGACGGAGTGATCGAGGCGGCGGTCCACGGTGGCTAGCACCACCAGGGGCACGTGCTCGCTTACCAGCGCGTTGGGGCCGTGCTTCAATTCGCCCGTGGGGTAGCCCTCCGCCTGGACATAGGACGACTCCTTCATCTTCAGCGCGCCTTCGCGGGCAATGGAGTTGTGGACACCGCGGCCCAGATAGAGAAAGCTCTCCGCGTCGCGGTACTTTGCGGCTAATGCCGCCATGCGCTCACGCCAGCCGTTCAACTGTTGCTCGATGTGGCCGGGCAGGGCGCACAACTCAGCGATTCTGTACTCGATCTCGGCTGCGTCGAGGGTGCCCAGCCGCTGGGCCTCGTAGAGGGCCAGCAGGTAGAGCGCGGTCAACTGGCACGTAAAGCTCTTGGTGGCGGGGATGGCCACCTCGGTGCCGGCGGCCAACGGCATGGCGGCAGAGGCTTCGCGGAGCATGGTGCTGCCGCTCACGTTGGCAATGGCCAGGGTTTGCTGGCCGCCTTCGCGCGCGCAGCGCAGGGCGGCCAGGGTGTCGCTGGTTTCGCCGGACTGGGAGATGACCAGCACCGAAGGCCGGCGCGGGTTGGCGACGGGACGGCAACTGTATTCGCTGGAATACTCTACGTCGACGGCGAGGCCACAAAGGTCTTCAAGGATCACTTCGGCGGCCAACCCGGCATGGCGGCTGGAACCGCTCGCGGCAATGAGCACTTCGCCGCGCGGATTCAGCCATCCGTCGACCGGGACAAAGGCTGCGGAATCAAAGGATTGACTGTTCAGATAGAGATCGAGGGTGCGCCGGATAGCGGCGGGCTGCTCAAAGATCTCGCGCAGCATGGCGTGCGGGAACTGGTTCACGGCGGAGGCCTTTCCTGGCTTGCCTCGCGGCAAAGCCTTCCGGCTTGATTTTACAGTCGGGGGCCATTTCTTCGGGTTGCGCCGCGCCCTTTACAGCTTGCGCAGGCGGACGCAGACTTCGTCGAGGTCGTCGTCCTTTTGCTACTTGGCGGCGATGGCTTCTGCCTCGACCGGGGCGGGAACGGGTGTATCGCAGACGCCCTGGGCCAGGTTGATGCCGCCGATGCGGTCGCACTCGGTGGTCATGGCGCGGATTTCAGACTGCATGGCGCCGGGGGCCAGCTCGCTCAGGGCCAGCCGGGAGGCGGTGTGAGGGTGGGGCGCGAGGGTTCTGGTCACCGGGAAGTGGTCTCCAGACCTATTCTGACATCTTACATTTTGGGTTGGTTGGGCAGGCACACACGGCAAAAGCATAAAATCCAACTTATACGTGTGAGGACTGATGCACGAACTTTCCATTATTTCCAGCGTGGTGGATTCGGTGATGGAGTCGCTGGCGGCTTACCCTGGTGCGCGGGTCAAGGAAGTGCGGTTGCGGGTGGGCGCCCTGGCGGCGGTGGTCGAGGATTCGCTGCAGTTCTGCTATGGGATCGCCACCGAGGACACGCCGCTGGCGGGGTCGGTGCTGGTGGTCAAGACGCTGCCGGTGCGGGTGCACTGCGTACCCTGTGGGCAGGATGTGGAAATTGAGAGCCTGCAGAGCTTTCGCTGTCCAGTCTGCGGCGAGCCGGCGGCGGATTTGCGGCAGGGGCGGGAGCTCGAGATCGAATCGATTGAGATTGAGGAAGCTGAGGAGGCTGTGGGGCCATGACCACGCGGATTGTTGAGCTGCGGCGAGGAATTTTGAAGAAGAACGATGAGCTGGCCGCGGGCCTGCGGCAGCGATTCACGGCCGCGGGTGTGCTGGTGGTGAATCTGGTTTCGAGCCCCGGCACAGGGAAGACGGCGCTTCTTGAGCGGACCCTGCGGGATTTGAGGACGCGGGGGCTGCGCGTGGCCGCGCTGGTGGGCGACCTGGAGACAGATAACGACGCGCGCAGGCTGGCTGCGAGCGGTGCGCCGGTGCGGCAGATCAATACCCACGGGATTTGCCACCTGGAGGCCGAGATGGTGGGCAAGCACCTGGAGGGTTGGGAACTGGGCGGCCTGGACTACTTGTTTATTGAGAACGTAGGCAACCTGGTGTGCCCGTCGAGCTACGACCTGGGAGAGCGAATCCGCGTGGTGCTATTGAGCGTGACCGAAGGCGAAGACAAGCCGCTGAAGTATCCGACGATGTTCAACTCGGCGGACGCGGCGGTGATTACAAAGATGGATATTGCGGAGCCGTGCGGGTTCGACCGGGCACTGGCGCTCAAGAACATCAACGAGATTCGGCCGGGTATTCGGGTGTTTGAGACTTCAGCCAAGACCGGTTCGGGGATGGAAGAGTGGCTGGACTATTTGGTCGAGGAACGCGGCCTGGAGCGGTAAGCGCCGGGAGTGGGAGACGCTATGAAGAAGGTCGAGAAGCAGGACAAGGCTCAACAGACCGAGGCTTCACAAGCGGCGCAGGATGTGGAGGCGTACCTGGCCAAAGTGCCGGAGCCGGCGCGGAGCACGCTGGAGAAGGTCCGGGCGATGATCAGGGCGGCGGCGCCGAAAGAGGCAACCGAGGCAATCAGCTACGGCATTCCGGCGTTTCGGTACAAGGGAGCACTGGTGGGGTACGCGGCATTCAAGAAGCATTGCAGTTTTTTCCCTATGAGTGCTTCGCTTATCGATGCGCTGGGGGATGAGTTGACGGGCTACCGCACTTCCAAGGGGACGCTGCAGTTTCCCGTGGACAAGCCGCTGTCGGCGGTGCTGGTGAAGAAGATAGTCAAGGCGCGGGTGGCGGAGAAGGACGGGAAGAAGGCGTGAAGGCAGGCGGTTTCTTGGTGATTTAGATCACATTAGAAGGTTGCTTTGAAGGGGTATAAGGTAGTTGCCATGTGTTTAGCGATTCCGGGAAAAGTTGAAGCGATTACCACCGACGGAGATATCCGGGTGGGTCGCGTGAACTTCGGTGGGGTGGTCAAGAACGTCTGCCTGGACTACGTGCCCGAGGTTGAGGTCGGCGACTATACCATTGTCCACGTTGGGTTTGCGCTCTCTAAGATCGACGAGGAGACGGCCCAGAAGACGCTGGCCGACTTCCGCGAGATGGGTATGCTTGAGGAGGAGTTGGCCGGCGAGGAAGAGGCGTTTGCCAGGGCGGCAAGGACCCCGCAGTCGGCATGTCCGGATGGAAGTTGCGCTGAGGACTTGGCCCCCAGGCTCATCAAATAGATAAGGCAGGGGAAACAAGCGGGTCCGTTCGACTTCTCTCAGGGCAGGCTGTCGAGTGCGAGACCCCAAAGCGCGCGGCGTGCCCTGCCCAACCACGACAGAATCTCGCACGGAACTGCGGAACGATGCACGGGGAGTTGTAAACATGAAGTATCTGACCGAGTTTCGCAATGGTGAGATCGCGCAGCGGATGGCGCGGGAGATCCACCAGATTGCTACCCGGCCGTGGAAGATTATGGAAGTGTGTGGCGGGCAAACGCACTCCATCATCAAAAATGGGATAGACCAGATGCTGCCCGCGACAATCGAGATGATTCATGGGCCAGGTTGCCCGGTGTGCGTCACGCCGCTGGAACTGATCGACAAGGCGCTGGCCATCGCCGCGCAGCCCGGAGTGATGTTCTGTTCCTTTGGCGACATGCTACGGGTGCCGGGGACAGAAGCAGACCTGTTCCAGGTGAAGGGCGCGGGCGGCGACGTGCGGGTGGTGTATTCGCCGCTGGACGCCGTAGAACTGGCGGTCAGGAATCCTGACAAGCAGGTGGTGTTCTTCGGGGTTGGGTTTGAGACTACGGCTCCGGCCAACGCCATGAGCGTGCACCTGGCCAAGCGGCGCGGCCTCAAGAATTTTTCGCTGCTGGTTTCGCATGTCCTGGTGCCGCCTGCGATCGAGGCGATTATGGGGTCGCCCGGGAACCAGGTACAGGGGTTCCTGCTGGCGGGCCACGTATGCAGCGTAATGGGGTATTGGGAGTATCCACCGCTGGCGGAGAAGTATGGCATTCCGCTGGTGGTCACGGGCTTTGAGCCGCTCGATCTGCTGGACGGTATTCGCCGCTGCGTGATGCAGTTGGAGGCCGGACGGCACGAGGTGGAGAACGCCTACGAGCGCATTGTGACCTTCGAGGGCAACCGGCCCGCGCAAAAGCTGTTGGCCGAAGTTTTTGAGGTGACGGATCGGGCTTGGCGAGGGATTGGCGTGATTCCGAAAAGCGGTTGGCGGTTGAGCGAGGCTTATCGCGCGTTTGACGCCGAGGAACGGTTCCACATTACCGGCATTCACACCGAGGAGTCGCCGCTTTGTCATTCTGGCGATGTTCTGCGCGGAGCAATCAAGCCGGCCGAGTGCCCAGCTTTCGGCAAAGAGTGCACACCGCGGCATCCATTGGGAGCGACCATGGTTTCAAGCGAGGGCGCCTGCGCCGCCTACTACAACTACGGGCGGTTTCTTTCCGCCGGGGAGCTGGCCGGGGCTGGCGCTACATCAACATTTTCCAAACGCTGAGTTGTTTTGGAGAACGCACCATGCGAGTTCTGAGCTGCCTAGTTCTGGCAGCCGCACTGTTGAGTACAGTCGAGGGTTGTCGGAAGGCAGAATTGCCTAGTTTTGTAAATGCAAAAGAGAAGAACATCATGGAGACAAACTGGGAATGGTCCAAGGGGGGCGTCGGAATGATTATGAGCCCAAACGATGCAAACATATATGTAGCTACGAAATCTACCAGAAACAAAATGATGTGGGGTTCCGGGGGAAACTCGAAAAATTGGGTAGGTCGAAGATCATCAACACGAGAAGTCGTAGTTTTCTACGATGACAAGGTATGGTCGCCTCAATCCCTGCCGAATGGATTTGATCAAAGAAAATCTGTTGTTGTTTCCTTCGAAGAGAAGAACATTCGTTTTTATGACTTTGTTCATATGTCTGGAGGGTATTACGAGAGACAGGAAGAGAACTAGATCATCGTCTGAGGCGACAAATGTCTGACGACGGCACGCCGGATTTTTCCAATTGGAGTTGTCCACTGCCACTGGCCGATTACCCCACTATCGTGATGGGGCATGGCGGCGGCGGCAAGCTGGGCAATGAGCTGGTGGAGCACCTGTTTCTGCCCGCCTTCCGGAATCCTGCCCTGGAAAACCTGGGCGACGCGGCAGTGCTGGACCTGGGCTCTGGACGGCTGGCCATGAGTACGGATTCGTTTGTGGTGCAGCCGCTGTTCTTTCCCGGCGGTTCGATCGGTGAGTTGGCGGTGAATGGGACGGTGAACGACCTGGCCGTCTCCGGCGCGGAGCCACGCTATCTGAGCGCCAGCTTCATTCTTGAAGAGGGCTTTCCGCTGAGCCGGCTGGCGGCGATTGTTGCGGCCATGGCCGAAGCTGCAGCCACAGCGGCCGTCCGCATCGTTACCGGCGACACCAAGGTGGTGGAGCACGGGCACGGGGACGGCTGCTACATCAATACGGCAGGCATTGGCGTGCTGCGGCAGGGAATTTTGGTGGGTCCGCATCGCGCCCAGCCGGGAGATGCGGTGCTGGTTTCGGGTACCATCGGCGACCACGGCATGGCCATCATGAGCGTGCGCGAGGGCCTGGAATTCGAGAGCCCGATTCGATCGGATTGTGCGGCGCTGAACGGGCTGATCGCGGAAGTGCTGGAAGCGGCGGGGGACGCGGTACACGCGATGAGAGATCCCACACGAGGGGGGCTGGCATCAACGTTGAACGAGATTGCGCAGGCCTCGGGAGTGGGCATCGAGATCGACGAACCCAGTTTGCCGGTGCGGGCGGAGGTGCAGTCGGCCTGCGATCTGCTGGGGCTGGACCCGGTGTACGTGGCCAATGAAGGCAAGGCGGTGTTCTTTGTCGCGCCAGAGGCAGTTCCGGCCGTGCTTGGAACTCTTCGCGCGCATCCGCTGGGCCGCGACGCTGCCCGCATCGGCCAGGTGACTGCGCAGCACAAGGGCATGCTGGTGGCGCGGACCGCCATGGGCGCCAATCGTGTCATTCCCACCCAGATCGGCGAGCAATTACCACGCATCTGCTAGGAAGACAGATGTCGGCTGTCAATTGCCGGCAGTGGCCGAATATCCCCATTCCCCAAAGTCCCGGAATGGGCGGTTTTGGGCTCTCTGTCGCAAGTTGAGACGTTCTTGCCTTGTTTCGATTCAGATCCAAGTACCTTGGTGATTGGCTGCCAAAAAGATCGCGAGCAGTTTGCCGGAAATTTCTGGCTTTTGCCCTAAATTAAAAATACCGAGGACCTGAGACGGTCACCGGCAATGGTTTCTGACTCCCCCGGTTTTGAAAGGCAGAACCAACCAAATTGAATTTGATTAATTTTTCCCCAGCCGGAGCGCTTCTGCTCGCGGCAGCGAACTTGTGCGCCCTGACGCCGGCGGCATCCACGGCTCCACGGTCGCAGACCGACCGCATCCTGAGCCGTATCGATGAGGCGCAGGTGGTGACGCTCCAGGGCAACGTGCACCCGCTGGCGCGTGCGGAGTTTGAGGTGGGAGCGGCGCCTGCGGAGACGCGGTTGGAGCGCATGATGCTTCTGCTTCAGCCGTCGCCCAGCCAGCAGGCAGCGCTGGATGCGCTGGTTGCAGCGCAACAGGATTCGGGCTCGCCGGCGTTTCATCGCTGGCTGACGCCCGCGGAGTACGCTGCACGGTTCGGCGTGAGCCCCAGCGACCTGGCACGCATTGGCGCGTGGCTCACCGGGCATGGGTTTACGCTCAACGAGATTGCGGCCAGCCGCCGGCTGATCATCTTTTCCGGGACGGCGGGGCAGGTGGCGGATGCGTTTCACGCCGAGATGCGCCGCTACCGGGTGAACGGCGCGCTGCACCTGGCCAATGCGCAGGACCCGCAGATTCCGGTGGCGCTGGCTTCAGTGGTGGGCGGCGTGGTGGGGTTCAACGATTTTCGCCACGCGGCGCAGATGCGCCCGCCACGGTCGCTGGGCGCACGGCCGCAGTTGAACCTGAACGGCTCGAACTATCTGTTCCCTGCGGATTTTGCCGCCATCTACGATTTGAACCCGCTCTATGGCGCGGGGACCACCGGCACCGGCGTTTCCATTGCCGTGGCCGGACGCAGCAACATCGTTCTGAGCGATATTGCGGCGTTTCGGGCAGCGGCTGGACTGGCGGCCAACACGCCGGCGGTGGTGCTCACCGGCACCGATCCCAAGCTGGTGCAGGGCGACCAGGACGAGGCCACACTGGACGTCGAGTGGGCGGGAGCCGTGGCTCCGGCAGCTCGGGTCACGCTGGTGGCGGGCGATTCCTCCGCGGCTACCGATGGAGTGGACCTGGCGGCCGCCTACATCGTGAACCACGCGCTGGCGGCTGTGGTCAGCACCAGCTACGGCAGTTGTGAGCAGGCGATGGGTGCGACGGAACTCGCCTTTTACAACAGCCTGTGGGAGCAGGCGGCGAGCCAGGGGATGAGCGCATTTGTGGCTTCGGGCGATTCGGGCGCGGCGGCCTGCGACCTGGGCTCAGCCACCAGGGGCACGGTGGCTGCGGTCAACGGACTGTGCAGTTCGCCCTACTCCACCTGCGTGGGCGGAACGGAGTTCAATGAGGGCTCGAACAGCTCGCAGTATTGGGCCGCGAGCAGCGGAGCGAACCGAGGCTCGGCGCTGGGTTACATCCCCGAGAAGGTGTGGAACGAGAGCGCAGCCGACAGCGGTGGGGAGTTGTGGGCCACCGGCGGCGGGACCAGCGAGATTTATCCGCAGCCGGCCTGGCAGCAAGGTGTGAACGGCGCCAGCGCCGCGGGCGGCATGAGAGCAGTGCCCGATGTATCCCTGACTGCGGCCAGCCACGACGGGTACATGATCTACGAGAACGGCTCGTACTGGATCGTCTCCGGCACCTCGCCCGCCTCGCCCGCGTTCGCGGCGCTCATGGCGCTGGTGGTCCAAAAGCAAAGCGGCGCGGGGCAAGGCAATGCCAATCCCACGCTGTATAGGCTGTTAAACGGTGAGGCAAATCCCTTCCATGCGACGCCTGCGGGAGACAATAGCGTTCCCGGGGTGCAAGGGTTTCAGGCCGGCGGCGCCGACTACAACCTGGCCACCGGGTTGGGCTCCGTGGACGCGAGCCTGCTGGTGAACGGCTGGGCGAACGGCGACGCTACGCCCCCCACGCTGAACGTGTCCGTCGCCTCCAGCGCCGCGATGCTGGTGCGGGGCGGGACGGCCGCAATCGTGGTGAATGTGGTTACAGGAGGTTCCTTCCGCGGCAATATAGCTTTGGGCCTCGCGGGACTGGCCACAGGCGTTTCCGCGCGTTGGAGCGAAGAACCGGTGACGCCGCAAGAGGGATCAGCCGCGGCAACGCTCACCCTGACCGCATCTCCCGCGGCGCAAACTGCCTCGTTCCCCTTGTCTATCACGGCCCAGGGAGACGGGCTCATTGCTACAGGGCAGGTGACGGTGCAGGTCCAACCGCTCGCCCTGCGCCCGCGGGGAGCGCCGGCTCTTCCGGTTGCGCGGGTGAGGCGGTAGCTGCGTTCAGGCCAACAAGTTCGAAGGATTGCTGGATCTTGCCGGGAAGAGCAGCGGGTGGATCGCCGAGGTTGTTGCCAATCTCAAGCACCATCGCCGGAGTCTCTGGGAGCCCTCTGAGCGCCGTTGCTGCCGCCGCCCAGTCGATGGTTCCGCTTCCCGGCCACAGGTGTTCGTCCTTCAGCCCGTGATTGTCGTGTGCATGCACCGAGCCGATGTGAGCGCCCAGAGTCGCAATGGCTTCGCTAACACCCACAGTCATATGCGCATGACCCAGGTCAAGGCAAACACCGACGTTTGTCAGGTGGTTAAGTTCGAGGATCAGCAGCAGGTGCGTGGGGGTGGTAGGCTCGCTCAGCAGGTTCTCCACCAGCAGGCGTACGCCCAGCGGATGGGCAAACGCGCCCAGGTGTTCGAGAGCCGTATGCGCGTACTCCACAGTCCGCTGCGACCACCCGTCTTCCTTTTCGCCCAGATGAACGACAAGGTTTTTGAAGGGAATACGCTCAGCCGACTCAAGGGCGCGCTTGATCTCGTCCATGGCGTCAATGCGGCGGGACTTCTCGGGGTGGAGCACATTGACCGCGGGAGCTCCGGCGCGGCCCATCTCTCGGTCGGGATAGAGCGGAGCGTGCATGGAGAAGGCGCCCAGCGAGTTGGCGGCGAACCAGTTGCCCAGTTCGGTCACGTGTTCGCGGCTGGTGTAGTCAAAGTGCTGGCGTGCGGCAAAGATCTCCACCGCCTGCGCCCCGGAACGGGCGGCGAGTTCCAGTAGCCCAGGGTGCAGGCGCTGGTTCAGGAATAAGTGTGTGGACAATACTCGCTGCATGGAGAAGGGGCCCCCGTGCCCGACGGCGCAGATCCGGCGTTCGGACGTCATCTGTATTGTCGCATTTTTGCCACAACCAGCCGCAAATTTGATGTTGCGACGCACAGATTGCGGGTTGCGCAGAGGCGGATCCATCTGCTTTGCCAGAAGCCACGCCTCCCAGCCCGTTTATGGTGAGCCGAAATCCCTGGGTTTGGACGGGTACTTTGTTTCCCAACCCGGCCTCGCCATGGCCTGTGCGAGTCGGACCTCACAATCTGGTGAGTCTCGCAGCCAGCTTCTCCATCAATAGCCGGCGGCCTTGCCATAGTGGCTGCGGTGGTCCTGGCCGCCCTCGAGTTGTCCCGTCCCGGGATCGACCGCGATGCACTCGCCGTTGGACCAGTGCCCATCCTTGATGTCGATCGTGTAACCCAGGGCGCGCAGCCCGGCCAGCGTTTCCTCAGTGAAGCCGGGTTCTAGGTACAGTGTGTCGGGTAGGTACTGGTGGTGGAAACGAGGCGCGTCCACGGCCTGCTGGATATTCAGACCGCCCTCAGCCGCGGAAAGAAAGATATTGGCTACAGTGGTAATGATGCGGGCGCCGCCCGGAGAGCCGAGGACGTAGCGCAACTTGCCGTCCTGCAGCACGATGGTGGGAGTCATGGAGCTTAAAGGACGCTTTCCCGGCGCGATAGCGTTGGCCGGTCCCTGAATAAGGCCGAACATGTTGGGCACGCCCATTTTGGAAGCGAAATCGTCCATTTCGTCGTTGAGCAGGAAACCCAGCGAGCCGGCGGTAACCCGCGAACCGAAGGCGTCGTTGAGCGTGGTAGTGACAGACACGGCGTTGCCTTCGCTATCCACGACTGAATAGTGCGTTGTGTCGTGCGATTCGGCGCGGTGGCCGGCGGTCGCAGGTGCAGGCGGCAAATAACCCTCGGGTCGATGAAGTCCCGCGCTTGGGGTGGCCGCACCGGCTGAGATGCCGCGCCGCCAGGCTTCGGCGTAGTTCTTGGCGGTCAGCTCGGCCATGGGAATGCGATTGTAGTCGGGATCGCCCAGATAGTCGGCGCGGTCCATGTAGGCGCGGCGATACGCTTCGGCAATCAGATGTATCGACGCGGCTGTGCGGTCGCCCAGGCGGGCCAGATCGTATCCCTCAAGAATGTTGAGTGCGCTCACCAGCACGATTCCACCCGAGGAAGGCGGCGGGGCACTCAGAATGGTGTAGTCGTGGAAGGCGCCGGTGATGGGTGCTCGCTCGACCACGGTGTACTGGGCCAGGTCGTCCAGGGTGAGCAGTGCGCCTCCCTTCTTAAGGTCAGCAACCAGTTCTGCCGCCATTTTTCCGTGGTAGAAATCCTCGGGGTCGGCGGCAATTCGTTCGAGCGTGCGGGCCAGTTGCGGCTGCCTGAAAGTCTCGCCCGCTTTGTAGAGATCGCCACCGCGCTGAAAAATGCGTTTGGAGTCCGGGAAGCGAGCCAGATCCTCGTCCGTCAGTTCTGCGGCCTCTTCGGCGGTAAGTTCAAAGCCTTGAGTGGCGAGCTGAATGGCGGGAGCCATGACCCGCTGCAGGCCGAGCTTGCCGTATTTGCGCTCGGCATAGACCAGACCTGCCACCGAGCCGGGGGTGGCGATGGAGCGGTAGCCGATGACGCTGGCGTCAGGAATCACGTTACCCTGGGCATCCTGGTACATGGTTTCGGTGGCTTTGAGCGGCGCTTTTTCGCGGAAATCGATGAAGGTGGCTTTGCCCTGATGGGTGCGGAGGAGCAGAAAGCCGCCGCCGCCGAGGTTGCCGGCCGCCGGATGCACTACCGCCAGCGCGAAACCGGTCGCCACGGCGGCGTCCACCGCGTTGCCACCCTCACGCAGGACGGCCAGTCCGGCGTCGGAAGCCAGATGGTGGACGCTGACCACCATTCCGTGGCGGGCGCCCACCGGTTGCTCGTCACGGTAAGGAATCACGTTCGTCGTGCCCTCCTGTGCGGCGGAAAATGCAGGGATCAGGAGCGTGGTGCCCATGAGGGCAATCAGGACGGGGAAGATGGGCCGTCGATGCATAGTGATGGGGACAGGATAGCGCAGCGGGCTGGGCCGGAGTCTGGCACGTTCTCAGGCCTCAAAAGCCGGACTGGAAGGCTCTCGGACACCCGGCTGGAGGGTACGCCCACCCGCCCTCTCTGGCTGGACGTATCGCGTTGGGAATATCATGCCTCATGACCTTCAAGACCGCCCGAGTTGTGATCGCAGTTTCAATCCTGGTCGTGGCTGGCAAGGTATGGCCCGAGATTGAGGGCTCCGCTCCCCAGGCGAACCTGAGCGTTACCCAGATTGTGGACGAGATTCAGCGCCATAATCAGGCCCGAAGCGAGAAGTTGAAACATTACCAATCCCTGAGTCTTTACCAGGTGCAATACACTGGATTTCCGGCTTCCGTCGCCGCCCAGATGGAAGTTGAAGTCGAATATGACGCCGCTTCCGGGAAGAGTCTCAGGGTCGTTTCACAGGGCGGATCGAAGTTTCTCCTGAACAAGGTCTTGCTGCGGGCAGTAGAGAGCGAACGGGAAGCCTCCCTGGACAAAGGCTCAACCGCGCTGACTACGGCGAACTACAAATTTCACCTTGTCGGGAACGAGAGTCTGGCGGGCCGTCTGGCCTACATCCTGAATGTGGAACCGGTGGTCAAGACCAAGTTCCTGTATCGCGGCAAGATCTGGGTTGACGCGGCGGACTTTGCTGTGGCTAGAATCGAAGCCGAACCGGCCAGGAACCCATCCTTCTGGATTTCGCATACGTTGATTCAATCGACCAGCGCGAAGACGGGAGATTTCTGGCTGCCGGCGCGTAACCGAAGCGAGACCAAGGTGCGCATTGGCGGCACCGCCGTGCTGACCATCGATTATGGGACCTATAAGATCGTGTCGGAAACAGCACATACCGCGCCAGGCTCCTAGGTCGTATCGACATATACCTATTCGCTAAGTTGTTGATAAATAAACTATTGATGTGTCATCCTGAGCGAAGTTGAGAGCGTTCGTCGCTCCCAGCGCAGTCGAAGGACCTGCGGTTCGGGACCTCAACTTATGCAATGAACTTCAGAGACACCACACTAGTAAAGAAGGCTGCAGTTCGTCGGCATTGTGCTTGATTTGGCTTGATGCCTCACTGGCCGTCAATCAGCATCAAGGGATCGGGGGCCACCCGGCAACCCGTGCCACCTGAGTATTTCCAGGTCGATCCATCGCCGTAGGTCACAGATCCAAGTTCGATGGAGTTGACCGCCGTAAAACCGGCAAGCACAAGATTGGTGGAGACAGCCCTTCCGCTTCCCGGAGTGAAGGTGAGGCTCAATGTCTTGGTGATATCGGATGCATCCCCATCGGTGGACAACGCCGGTAGTACACGATTCTTTGCGGTGAGCCCGCGAACCGTAACCACGGCCTTCGATATCTGCCTCGATTGCCCGCCGGTGAGGGTGAGAAAAATCCGCTGCGCGAGACCCTCAACCCGTTGCTCGCCATGAGCAGACCGCAAATACCCGCCCGGCCGCTGCCGAGCCTGCATTCCCACGGGGCATGCTTCGACGGTCGGCAATGTGACGATGATCGTCGTCTGCGATTTAGGCTGCGTCGGGGATTGGGCGGCCAGTGGCAATGTGCAGAGAAGAAAGGCAACTGAGACTAGGGCGGCACGCTTCATGGCGGAGCTCCTCTGCGGGAGAAAAATCCGCGTACACAAACAAAATACGCCGCTCCTCTCCGGCGATCAATTCCGCTCCGGCTTCGCCGGCCGGTGCAACGACATCCGTGCGCCTTTGCCGCCCCCCTGCTGTGATACCGTTGCAGTACGGCGTCCCTGAGCCGGTCCCACAGCGGACTTCGGGGACGAATAATGAAGCATGCCCCAGCAGCCGGAATTGACGTCGCCCCCGTTGCCCGCGAGCCCGGCTCCTGAACTTGGGGCCGTGCCTGACGCTCTGCCTGCGCCTCATCTTGTGCCGCCTCCCACAAGCTACGCGCCGCAGCGCATCCCGCGCTGGCTTGAGCGCGCGGAGTTGTATTTGCGCGTGTTGTTGCGGATGTACATCGGCGTGGCGGTTTGCTATGCGCCGTGGTCGCACCTGTTCTGGGACCAGAACCCGCTGTTCGTGCAGTACCCCACCCTTGCAATCTATGCGGCCAATGGCGCGGTGCGCGGCCTGGTCTCGGGGCTGGGGCTTTTGAATCTGTGGTTTGCCTGCGAAGACGCAATTCGGCATTGGGACCGATAAAGGACGATGGAACAGCAAACAAAGAAGAAAGAGCAGAAAAAGGTTACCTCGTCGAGCAAAGATAGCCCGGGTTCTCCACAGAGCGCCCCCCCGTCAGCGGCAGCGTCGCAAGTGGCCGCGATCCCGGGCAATGGTGCGCTGCCTCCGCTGGCTACTGCGCCCCTGGCTTATGAGAATTCAGCCTTCCTGAACAGCGCCGACGGGCGCCTGATCCGCATCGTTTCTGAGTACATGGAGCCGCTCGCGCGTTTCCGGCGAGAACAAATTCAGGACACGGTGGTTTTCTTCGGTTCGGCGCGTTTTCGCGGTCGCGAAGAGGCAGGTCACGCACTGGAGTTGCTGGAAAACACCGGCTCGCGCCAGCCCGCCCCCAGTGAGGAACAGCCGGCGCAGGCCCCGGAGATTGCCGCAGGCAGGGCCACCGATCTGCAACTGAAACGCGCCGTGGCGGCGGTGGAGATGGCTCGCTACTATGAGGATGCGCGGCGATTGTCGAGTTTGCTCACCAAATGGGCCAAGGACATTCCCTCGCGGCGGCATCGGTTTGTGGTCACCTCCGGCGGCGGACCGGGCATCATGGAAGCGGCGAACCGCGGCGCTCACGAAGCGGGTGGCAAAACCATCGGGATGAACATTCGCCTGCCGTTCGAGCAGGCGCCCAACCCCTACATCACGCCGTCACTGAACTTCGAGTTCCATTACTTCTTCATGCGCAAACTGTGGTTTGCCTACCTGGCCAAGGCGCTGGTGGTCTTTCCAGGCGGATTCGGCACCCTGGACGAGATGTTCGAGATCCTCACCCTTGCGCAAACCCATAAGCTGGCCAAGAGGATCACGGTTGTCATCTATGGACCCGAGTACTGGAAGAAGGTCTTCAACCTGGGAGTACTGGTGGATACGGGGGCCATCTCACCCAAGGATATTGAACTATTCCAGTTTGCTGAGACCCCGGAGCAGGCCTTTGACCTGCTTCGCAGCGGGTTGACGGAGAACTATCTTAAGCCCGAGGCGACCACGCCTTCCGGGCATCCATCCCCGGAACTGATGCAGGGCATCACGCTGGAAGACTTCCTGGGGCCGGACCTTGCCAAAACCAGCAAGTGAATACTCCAGCCGGAGAGTTCCGCAAATCTCCCCGGCTGTATTGGCAATTCTGCCTGTCTCTCAGGCTATCCTAGTGATTGTATTGATTCCTTTGCCAATTGAAGCCATGTTCGCACTCTCTTAATGTGGCTTTTATGAGTGCCGTCGGATACTAACAGCAGAGATTCCAGCTAGATCGCGGGATAAGGAGTAGGAATGGCCAATTCGACCATCTCGTACCTGTGGCGCGACCAGAAAGCTGCACAAAGGTATCGCTCCGGCATTTCGCTGCACAGCCACACCAACCAATCCAAGGAGACGCTGGATTTTCTGGCCAACTTTGGCAGCCAGTACCCGGTGATGCGCCCGCTGCTGGCAAGGCTCGAGCGCCGGGCGGAGACCGTGTACGGGGTTCATATGGACTACGCCGCCAGCTACTGGACTCCGCCCATGACGCCCAAGCTGGCCTTCGACCTGGAGAGCGGGCAGATCGAAAAGCTGGATCTGGCCGCAATGGTCTCCATCTCCGATCACGACAACATCAAGGCGCCCATGCTGTTGCGCACCGTGCCCAGCGCCCGCCGGATTCCCGTTTCAGTGGAGTGGAGTGCGCCTTACGATGTGCAGTCCTTTCACCTGGGTGTGCACAACCTGCCCAGCGATCGAGCCGTGGAATGGATGGCTACGCTCGAGGACTTCACCGCCAACCCCAGCGATAAGCGTCTGACTGAGATCCTGTCTGCGCTGAACAAAGAACCCAACGTCCTGGTGGTTTTCAACCACCCCATGTGGGACCTCTACATCGTCGGCGAGCAGAAGCACCAGTTCCTGGTGAATGAATTCCTGCAGAAGAACGGCGCTTACCTGCATGCGCTGGAGCTGAACGGACTGCGCAACTGGGATGAGAACCGTTCTGTGCGCCGTCTCGCTGAGCGGTGGAACATGCTGCTGATCAGCGGCGGCGATCGTCACGGTGTCGAGCCGAACGCCAACATCAACTTGTCAAACGCCACCAGCTTTACCGAGTTCGTGCACGAGGTTCGGCGCGAAAAGCGGAGCAACGTGCTCTTCATGCCACAGTACGCCGAGCCGTGGAAGCACCGCATTCTGCGCTCGACCATCGACGCGATTCGCGATTATCCTGATTTCCCGCAAGGCTCGCGGACCTGGGATGAGCGTGCCTATCATCCTGACGCCCATGGGGTCGTAAGGCCGCTGAGCGAGCTGTGGCCCAACGGCTCAGCGCCGGTGTTCATTCGCTGGACCATTGGACTGGTAAAGCTGCTGGGCGTGGGCCCGGTCTCAGGAGGCCTGCGCAAAGCGTGGGAAGATTCGCGCCAACTGCACCTGGCTCTCGGCGAGTAATGGCCGTCGTTGTTCGGTGCCGGAAGCCCGGCGGTGAACCCGAATCATGAATACACTCCTGCCGCGCGTGGCGTACTTTCCCGACTCGTTCCATGAAGTGAACGGGGTGGCGCATACCAGCCGCAACTTTGAGTCTTTTGCGCGGCGGCGAAACCTGCCTTTTCTGTGCGTGCGCGGCGGCGACCGTGCCCAGGCCATCACAGAAGAGGGCAGCGTGTGGACGCTGGAGCTGCCGCGCGGCTTTCTTTCCTTCGCACTTGAAAAGGACCTTCGCTACGATCCCGCTTTTCTGCGCCATATTCCGCTCATCGGCGAGGTGCTGGAGCGCTTCAAGCCTGACCTGATCCACATCACGGGTCCCAGCGAGGTAGGCATGCTGGGCGCGGGGCTGGCGCACCACCTGGGCCTGCCCCTGGCGGCAAGTTGGCACACCAACGTGCACGAGTATCTGGCCCGGCGATCAAAGTGGTTTCTGCGTCTGCTGCCCAAGCGTCAGTCGGCCGCAACAGGCCAGAAGATTGAGGACCTGACCATGGCTGCTGCGGCCCGGTTCTACTCCGTGGCGCAGGTGCTGTTTGCGCCCAACCCCGAGCTTTGCACCATGCTGAGGCACGCCACAGGGTTGCCCTGCCACCTGATGCCGCGCGGCGTGGACGCTGAGCTGTTTGATCCCGTCAAACGGAAGCGCGAGCCAGGGGACCGCGACCATCTGCTGGGCTTTGTGGGGCGGCTTTCGGTGGAAAAGAACGTGGCCTTGCTGGCCTGGGTGCAGCAACAACTGGAGCAGGCGGGGCACCACAGCTTCAGGTTTCTGATTGTGGGTCACGGGTCCGAACTGGAATGGCTGCGCCAGCGAATGCCGCGCGCGGAGTTTACCGGAGTGCTCAAGGGCGAGGCGCTTTCAACGGCATACGCCAACATGGACCTGTTCGTCTTCCCCTCCCACACCGACACCTTTGGCAACGTGGTGCTGGAGGCTTTGGCCAGCGGCGTTCCTGCGATTGTGACTCCCGATGGCGGCCCGAAGACGATTGTCCGCGACGGCGAGACCGGTCGGATTGTGCCCGATGAGCAGTTCGCCGCGGCGGTGTCCGGAATTCTGGCCAATCCGGCAAAGCACGCGGAGATGCGGCCGGCCGCGCGTGAGTATGCGTTGACGGCAAGTTGGGACGCGGTGTTTGAAGGCGTCTACGCGGGATATGAGACGGTCCTGCCGCAGCAGGAGCAGGCGGTGGGGTAGAGCTTACGGAATGCGGACTCCCGTCCGTACATCCAGCGCAAACGGCGTCTCCTTGTCCGTCCTCAAATCCCAGCCCATGCCGTGGAGGACTACGCCTTCCACCCCGGTAATCGTCACGCCCTCCGACGACAACCGCTCCGAACGCCATGCCTCCCCGTGTTCTCCCCAGGCCAGGATGGCGTGGTGGCCGACAAACAGCAGCAGACCCTGCGCGGGCAGTGAACGCACCTCAAGGACGGGGCGATACGGTAGCATCGTGAACTGCTCCGGCGCGGTGGTGTCGATCAAATACGCGTAGCCGCCGCTAACGGCGCAGATTTCTTCTGCTTTCGGAGCAGACCATAGGCCGGTGGGAACGGCCGGATCGTGGAATCCCAAAGCGCAGGTGGCCAGGAAAGGCTGCACTCCGGGCTGGTCGGGCCGGACCAGCACCTCCAACGCGCCGCGCTCCACTTCTTCGGCTTCGCGGGGATATACGAAGTGCCGTGCCGGCAGGATGGCAGGGCGGGCGTCAAGTATCTCGGCCTCCCAGCGGTGAGGAAAGTTGAGGTCGATGGTGGGCAAGGACAAGGGCGCGTTCACAGGCGCTCAGACTCCCATGAACCGCTCCACGCGCTGGCGCACGTTGAGAATGCCAATTCCCAATGCCGCGCCTTCCTCGATGAGCGGGATCACCTTGTCGAACTCCGGGCCGGAGCTACTGCCGGTGATTGCGATGCGCACAGGATGGAAAAGCTCCCTACCCCCGACGCCGGTTGCTGTTTTGATCTCCTCCATCCACTCTTTGAACAACCCGTCGTTCAGCTCGCCGGAGTGGGCGCGAACCCGGGCCGCCAGTTCGCCCAGCACGGTGCGGGCGGAGTCGGTGCCCAGAACTGCGACGTTGTCCTCATGCGCGCGAGCCGCGTCGGGATCGAAGCCGAAGATAAACGCGGACTTGGCGGGAAGCAGATTGAGGTGATTGACGGTGGGAGCGAACAGCGCTACCAGCTTGACGAACCAGACCAGAACTTCATCGGAGGCGATTTCCTTGGTGGGAACCAATCCGCCAAAATACTCCCACGCCAATGAGGCGAGTCGGGCAGGGGAAGCCAGCTTCAGGTAGTGCCGGTTGATCCAATCCAGCTTTTCAAAGTCGAAAACCGTTGGCGAAGCTGTTACCCGCTCCAGCCTGAACGCGTTGACTAGCTCTTCGAGGGTGAAGGTTTCGGATTTGTCGTCCTCGGCGCCCCAGCCCAGCAGGGCCAGGTAATTGATCAATGCTTCGGGTAGGTAGCCCATCTCGCGGAAAGTCGCAATCGACGTGGCTCCGTGGCGTTTAGAGAGCCGTTCGTGGTCCGCGCCCAGAATGGTGGACAGATGGACAAAATGAGGCGCCTTCCAGCCGAAAGCATTGTAGATCGCAACTTGCTTTGGTGTATTGGAGATGTGGTCGTCGCCGCGGATCACGTGCGTAATTCCCATCAGCGCATCGTCGACCGCGACCACGTAGTTATACACAGGAATCCCGATAGACGTCCCGATTGCCCCGCCTCTCGCTGAACGAACCAAAATTGGATCGCTGATCGAACTGGAGGCAAACTCCACTGAGCCGCGAACGATGTCGTGGAAACGAATGGGCCGGTCATCCAGCTTGAGCCGAACGGAATAAGGGATGCCCGCGGTCAGCTTGTTGCTCGCGGCCTGAGCGGTGAGCTTGCGGCAACGGCCAGAGTAGACCTGGGGACGGCGTTCGGAGATCGCCCGGTCGCGCTCCTTCTCCAATTCCTCCTGGGTACAGAAGCAGCGATAGGCCTTGCCTTCGGCCAGCAAACGCTCGGTGTGCTCGGCGTAGATGGCCAGTCGCTCAGATTGCCTGTAGGGACCGCACTCGCCCGTCTCCCCGGCGTCCGTCGAATCCGGGCCCTCGTCCCAATCCAGCCCCAGCCAGTGCAGATCTTTCATGATCTGCACTTCGTAGCGCTCCTCTGACCGGCCGACGTCGGTGTCCTCAATGCGCAGTATTAAATCGCCTCCGAAGCGTCGCGCAAAGAGCCAGTTGTAGAGCGCCGTGCGCGCATTTCCCACATGCAGTAGCCCCGTGGGCGAAGGAGCGAAGCGCACGCGAATCTTGCCGCTGGACATCACATCCGTAATCATAGCCCGATAAAGGTGATAGACAGAAGACATCTGTAGATGTAGATGCACGCAGGAGCAGTCAGGAAAAATGCTCCCAACCCCCGGATTCGAGAGGCTGAGGGCCACCGGGTGTCAGTAATGTGAGGTCGGGAGATCCGGGATGGGACGGAACCATGCGGCCGATCCGGGTGACAGACACGCCGGCGATGGTGTGGGGCAGCCGGAATGTCGGCGGTGCGGTAAAAAGCAGCTCGTAGTCCTCGCCGCCATCGAGGGCCTGCTTCAGGGTCGCGGCGGGGTGAATTGGGAGCGCGGCCAAATCCACCTCAGCCGATACGCTGGACTCTTGGCAAAGGTGGGCGAGGTCGGTAGAGAGGCCATCGCTTAAGTCGAGAGCGGCGGTTGCCCGGCCCCGGCGCCGCAGCCACAAACCCTGGAGGATTCGCGGTTGGGGGTAAAGGTGGGGGGCCAGCAATGCCTTATTTTTCTTTGTGATGGAGGGTGGTCTGGCCGTGTTCATTGCGCCTGCGGCCAGCTCGCCCAGGCGGGCCAGGCCGGCTGCGGCTCCACCCAGGCTGCCGGTCACATAGAGCAGGTCGCCGACGCGGGCGCCCGAGCGCAGCAGGGCCTTCCCACGCGGAACCGCGCCCACTAGCACAATGTCCGCCACCACCATGGGAGACTCGGCAAGATCACCGCCGGCCAGCGGGGTCTGGCAGGCCTCGGCCAGCTCCAGAAAGCCCTGCAGAAAGCGGTCCACCCAGGCCGGTTGCCCGGTCGTTGCGGTGGTCAGATTACGAGGCAAGCCAAGAGAGAGAAAGGCAGATACGGGCCGAGCGCCCATGGCCGCCAGGTCGCTGAGTCCCCGCGCCAGCGTGCGATGGCCCACAGCCTCCGGTTGGTGCCAATCGAGCCGAAAGTGACGGCCTTCGATGGAGAGATCGGTCGTCACGGCCAATTCCTCGCCCGGGCGCAGGCGGAGCAGCGCACAGTCGTCCCCAATGCCGAGCCGCACTGCTCCGGGGGCTGACATTGCAGCCCGGCTACGAATCCGGCTGAGCAAAGCCAGTTCTCCCGGCGCGTAAACCCCTGCGGATTTACCGCTTTTTGCCCTCATGCATCGAGAATAGTGCAAACCACCGTGCGTAGGGTCCGAATTTCGGGTAAGCCGTCCGAAACGTGGAGTTTCCTGCAATTTCGACGGGTTTTCCAGGGGGAATTCATTGACCCTCCCCGGCCCCGTTTGTTAGCCTAAATAGACATTCCACGGGGCATGCCCGGCAGAACGTGGGTGTGTTCTTAAAGCGAGAGCAACGTAAGCCCCCCAGCTTCGTTCGTTTTTTTCCTTGGATTCGTGGCGAGTTGCAGCCTTCCCGGTTGCAGGGATGAGAGAAGAATCATGCTGCGGAAACGCTATTACATACTTTTTGTTGCTAGAGGTGAGGATGGGCGGGTGCGGAAGATCCCGCTTCCGTTGCAGTACGTGTATGGATTCGTTGCTGCCTCTCTGGTGGGTGCCTTCACGATTGTCGGCCTGGCAGGCTCCTACACCCGCATGCTGCTCAAGACCGAGAGCTTTAACCAGGTTCGTACAGAGCGGGAGACCCTGCGCAAGAACTATCAGCAGATGGCGCAGATCGCTCATGACCGCGATGTGCAGGTGGCGTCGCTGGGCGCACTGGCCAGTGAAGTGACCGCGCTCTACGGACTCAGGCAGAACAAGATGATGGCAGGTCGGCCCGTCGCGGCCGGCTCCAAGAATGCGTCCGCTTCTCAAGCGCTGGCTCTGACCGATGATGTAAACCAGCAGGAAGTCACCCTTTCCATCGACCAGTTTTACGCGCTGCGCACCCAGGCCATGTCCGGCCGCGTGACGCGCGCTCTCGAAGGCGGCTTGTCCTCGAGCTTTGGCGGAGATTGGACAGAGATTGCCGATGCCCCCTCCTTATGGCCTCTTGAGGGCCGCGTCGGATCGAGCTTTGGCCAGCGCGAGGATCCCATCAACGGAGAAGGCGCGTTCCACTCCGGCATCGACATTGACGCTCCCTATGGGTCGCCGGTGCGCGCCGCCGCAGATGGGGAGGTGACCGGAGCCTCGATGGGCGCCGGCTATGGCCGCCAGATAGTTCTCAATCACGGTCACGACGTGCTCACCGTCTATGGACACCTTTCCGCCATGGCGGTACTGCCTGGGCAGCATGTAACCCGCGGCCAGGTCATCGGCTATGTGGGTCAATCGGGTCGCGCCACCGGGCCGCACCTGCACTATGAAGTGCGCGTGCACAATGTTCCGGTCAACCCGCACAAGTATCTGCGCAACACTTACGAACAGGTGGCCCTGGACGGAACTGCCGGCGGAGTGGCCAGCAGGTAAACCCAACGCTTCAACCGGATTCCACAACGGCTCCCGATAGGGGGCCGTTGTTGTGTGAGGCGCTACTTCGAGGTGCGATTCGCCCTGCAGCCGTCGAAGTCGAAGTTGAATATTCCGGTGTCAACCACTTCCATGTTGATCCGGGCCGGCACGGGAAAGCCATCGACAGCCTGGTATTCCACTTGGACACGCATCTGCTCGGCTTGTCCTGGTACCTTGGCGGGCGCCTGGATGCGGGCGGTGAAACTGGTGACCAGCATTCCCTGATCGGTGGCTTTGTACGAAGGGGTGAACTGGATCGCCATCGTACCCATCGCCACATCGAACTCCTCGAGGGTGAGGCTGTTGTCGAAGACCTCGGTGAGCTTTGTACCCTTGTCTTCGGCGTGGAAGGTGTAGCCTTTCGAACTGGTTTCGATGCGCAGGCCCTCTGAGCTTGCGGGAACCACGGAGCCGTCGATGAAGGGCGTCCAGAACTGCAGAAAGCCTTCCAATGTCTGTTCGGTAGCCTGGTGCATGCTGTCGAGCATGGCGGTGGAATCCTCGTCCAGCGGCTTGTCGGGGTTCGGGGCCTGAATCCACTCGAGCGTGGAACCACCCTTCATGTGCGCATGCAAGGTGATGCTGACCGACTTGAGCAGAACGATGCGCGGATCGTCCTCCGCGATCACGATGCTCTTATTGGCCCTTGCGAAGAGCGCCCGCCAATCCGGATGGACGGCGCAATCGAAACCCTCCAGGCCTGCTGTTGCGGTCGAATAGTAGAGCTTGGCAGCCTTGGCCAGCAGCTCATCGTTCTCTTTTGTCGCGGGATTTGTCGCAGGTGTGGACGGGTTCGGCCTGGCCTGCGGGCCCGATGCCGTCGCAGAGGGCTGAGGCGCCGGTGGGTTCTGGGCCTGAGCAGAGGCCGCCGCCAGGCAAAGCGCAAACAGAGCGGCGTCCAGCAGCGGCGACCGGAACAGAAGTTTCAGCATGAGGCGTGCCTGCTTTCAGGTGGTTTTATGCATTGTCGGCTTTGCGCGCGACGTTCGGCAAGCAAACGAGGGCAGCTGTAGTATCGTTGCATCGAGATTTTTAGAAAGATTATCTCGTGATTCGCAGCCGAGATTCTACGCCGGGTTCCAGGTCTCGCCTTCGAGACCCGGGAAACCTCCAACCTCAATCAGCCGCGGTTCACTTCCCCGTATAGCTCACATGCCAGATCGACCGCGAGCCATCATCCGACACAAACAGCGAGCCGTCCTGGGCCACCGTCACGCCCACCGGCCGCCCCCACACCTGGCCGTCCGCAGTCACAAAGCCGGTCAGGAAATCTTCGTACTCGCCGGTGGCGCGGCCGTTATGCATGGGCAGGCGAATCACCTCGTACCCGGAGCGCTGCGCGCGGTTCCACGACCCGTGCTCGCAGGCGAACCCGTCGCCCTTGAACTGCGCAGGGAACTGCTGGCCCTGGTAGAAGAGCATTTCCAGCGAGGCAAAGTGGGGATTGACCAGGATGTCGGGCGTCAGCACCCGGGACTGCAACTCTGGGTGTTTGCCGGGATGGCGCGGGTCCTGTTTGCCTCCCGCCGGCCCGCCCATGTAGAACCACGGCCAGCCGTAGAAGCCGCCTTCCTGCACGTGAGTCACGTAATCCGGAACCAGGTTGTTGCCCAGCCCGTCGCGCTCATTGGTGGAGCACCACAGCTCGCCCGTGATGGGGTTGATTGCCTCGCCCACGCAGTTGCGCAGGCCCCACGCGTAGACCTTCACAAACTTACCCAGTGGCGTGAACTGCAGCACGTCCGCGCGGTGGAACTCCTCGGGATGGGTGTCGGAGTCGTCCACGTTGGAGTGCGAGCCGACGGATGCGAACAGCCGGGTTCCATCCTGGGAGAAGATCACGTCGCGAGTCCAGTGGCCGCCGCCCCGCAACCGGCCGCCGCCGGGCAGGTCGGCCAGTTGCTGCTGGGGTCCGCGGGCCGTCATGTCGCCGTTCTGATAGGGAAAGCGAACGATGGCGTCGGTGTCGCCGATATAGACCCATGCGGGATTAGGACCCGCAGGGTAAAAGGCGATGCCGAAAGGCTGGTGCAGGCCGCTGGCGAAAACTGAAGTTTGCTGCGGCTTGCCGTCCGGTCCCACGCCGCGAAAGACCCTGATCTTGCCGGATTCGCTCTCGGCCAGAAAGATGTCGCCATTCGGTGCGGTGCGCAGCAGGCGCGGATTATCCAACCCGGTAACGTAGAGATCCACCTTGAAGCCCTTGGGCGCGACAGGCCACGCGTTGGCGGGCCGGGGCACGACCGTCGGTCCGTTGTCCACCGACTGTTCCGGTGCAGGTCCTGGCAGGTCCGCCACAGTCACATGGCGGCGCGTCCCGGGCGACTCGTGCAGCGCGTCGGTAAAAGCGGCTTGGCCGGTAAGAACCGGGTGGCCGGGCGCATCGTCGGCGAACCCAGCCAGGCAAGGCACCAGAAGCAGGGCGGCAAAAAAGACAGAAATTCTGAAGCAACGGCTCATGAGACCTCTCGTCGGGGTTAGAGCTGCAAGCGGCAGCCGTTGAACGTGTGTGCGAGCTACATCTGGATGGCCGCCCGCGAAACATAAGTCCAGCCCATCAAGTTCAGCCCATTAAGGCGATGCCGCCTGAAGCACCGTCCCAATGCTGCCTGGTGGGGACAGGTGATGCTTCGGCGGCCAGCCTATGCGGCAGTGTGGCCCAGGTTGCGGCGGGAAGCGCGCTAGTACCTATTTCGATGCGTCTTGACCCGCTCCGGTTTCACCTTGTGACGGAGAATTTTCGCCAGCCGAGAGCGCGGTCAGCAGCGCGGGCGAAAGTGTAGCGGTAGCCACCACGCGATTCCGCTTCTGGGTCACCTCCGCGGTCTTCAGCAGCTCCTTCAGCCCGTTGTTGGTGGGATTGGAGGCGAGCGGCGCGGTGAATCCCCGGGCCATGGTCACCAGCGTAGCCAGGGCGGCGGCTTGGGTGGCGGCGGACTCGTCGGTGGGGGCAATCTCCTCCACGCGCAGCCTGAACGATCCCGCCCAGCGCACGCTGGCCACAATGGTCGAGTCGGCCTGCAAGGGAAGTGAGAGCCCCAAAACACTGATCGCTCCACTCTCTGAGAAGGGTAGGCCGATCTGGCCCACTCCCCATGCCAGCGAGAGCAGCGGCACCTCGTGGTAGTGCTCTGAGAGCAGCGTGGAACCGGCAAAGGGCAGTGCCGCGGTGCGATGGCGGTCGATGATGGAGTGAATCTGTTCCGCGGAGGGAGTGTTGGAGACGGCGATCATGTCGTAGCCAATCTGGGCCACCCGCACCGTGCGGCCTTCCGACAGGATGCTATAGATGGTGTGACCCGCGTAGGTCTCGCGTCCGGCGGCGTGCGCCTCAAGCCATGCGTTCAGCCGCGCGCCGGTCAGCTTGCCTACCAGCACCATCGAGTACGCAACCGGCCCGTTGGGGCCGCGGGCGTCGGGCATGCGGTGCAGGGCGATGGCTGCCTCGTCCAGGTCGCGTTCCCAGTCGATCCCGGTGGCGTCCACAAACTGCTGGTACTCGGGCACCCGCTGGGGTGGCTTCAAATCCTTATGGAAAAAGGCGTGAATGGGCTTGAAGTCGACGTAGAGAATCCCTTCGGACTCCGGCAGCAGGCGTGCCGCTTCCGGCGGAGCCTTGGAACGCAGCAGGATAGCCACGGCCAGGAGAAGCAGGACTGCGGCCAGGATAAAAAGCGTTCTGCGTGTGCGTCGGTGCATCAGGAGCCGTCAGGAATACCGTATCACTCCGGGATAGAACCATGGATGCGCAGGACGGCCGTTCGAATATTACCGCTTCGCAGGCTCCTGCTACTTCTTTCGGTCTAGAAATTCATTCTTCAAATGCTTTGCAATCGCCTCCGAAAGCGATTGAATCCCAACCGGCCCGCCGTTACCTTTGCGGACTTGGTAGGCCCATACCACTGAGCCGTCACTCACACGGACGAGTTGGACCGATACGCTTGATGTGCCTTCTATCCCGACGCAATAGGCGAACAGGCACCGCGCAATCTTACTGGCCCCGGACTCTTGTTTGGCAGCCACTCCCGCAGACTGAAGAACATAATCGGCACTCTTTTCATCTAGCACGACGGTCGCAGGTGCGTGCTTCTTATTGAGGGCGGCCGTCAGGGCAACGCTGAAGTCAGATTCGGCCTTGACGAAGATCCTGGGCTCTCCGGAGGGATTTGCCGAGGTAGCTCCAGGGGATGGTGCCACTGGCTCCGAACCAACCTGTTTGGCAACTGCGGCAGCAGGCGGCGGTGGAATTGGCACAGGCACTGCCGGTGCTGTCCCGGAAATCTTTTGCACTACCGCCGAAAGAACTTTATCGCTTGCACCCGCGCTCTTCAGGGCGATCAACCCGTCCGCAGATGTGTCATACGTTCCGGGCGAAGCGCTGATCGTAGAGACAATTAAGTCGTCGGAAAGGCCAGCCTTGACCAGCTTAATGATGGAGTCGTTGTTGAGCGATTGCTGGGCCACGAGTAATTGGCAAAATGCCACAAACACAACTGCGAGAAAACTCTTGGGCATACAGCTTCTCCTCACCTTTCAATACCGCGAAAGATTCATTGGGGAAGCAACGAAATCATCCGCCCATTCATTCGTTTGCGCAAGTGAACTCCCGTGTTACTGCATAGAACACGCGGCCGCCGGTAAAGTCCTCCCGGAGGCAAATCCAGGAAATCAAACCTCAAGCATCATTCATCTCCGAACCTGTCCAGAAGCCAATAAGGCCGGACGCGGTACTTCCCCCAGGGATGCCTCGCTTCAAATCCCGGAGAACGGTTGTCCTTTTGCATTGAATTATGAACACGCAGCGCATAACGGAATTCGAGTGGAGAGTTGAAAGGTTGATCGCTGGGGCGGGGAGCATCACCAGTCGATCCACAGGTCCGGAAGAGTACTTATTTTTTCGTGAATTTGGGATGCAAACTATCGCGGCACATCGAAACAGTGAACTAACTCATTTATTTTCTATATTCTGCGGATAACACTTGCGGAATCAATATTTTGCAGCGTAACCCCTACCCTAAAGGTGAAAAATTACTTGACTAACCCAATCCATTCCGATAGAGTTGGGTTAGTCAAGGTGACGCCATGCTCGAAACACCTAAAACTCTGATTGAAGCTACCCGCTACTTCTCCGATGAGCAGACCTGCATCAACGCGGTCGCTATGATGCGCTGGGAAGACGGTAGTCCGGTTTGTCCGCGGTGCACCGCCGCGCAAGGGGAGCGTAATCACTATTGGCTGGCGATACAGCGCCGATGGAAGTGCTATGCCTGCCGCAAGCAATTCAGCGTCAAGGTCGGGACGATCTTCGAGGACAGCCCTATCGGTCTCGACAAATGGATGGTCGCCTTGTGGATGCTCTGCAATTGCAAGAATGGAGTATCCAGTTATGAGATCGCACGCGATACCGGCATCTCGCAGAAATCCGCGTGGTTCGTCCTTCAGCGGCTAAGACTGGTTTTGAAAACCGAGAGTCCTAAACTTATGGGACAGGGAGTCAAGAACGCTGTAGAGATCGACGAAACGTTTATCGGCGGAAAGCCAAAAAACATGCACGTGAAACGTCGCATGGCTCTTGGTCAAGCAGATCACAAGACTGCCGTGATGGGAATGCTCACCCGCGACACGCGTGAAGTGCGTGCGAAGGTGATTCCCAATGTCCGACGCGACACGCTACAGGCCGAAATCTTAAAGAACATTGATCCGTGGGGAACGCGCATCTATACCGATCAGCACATCGGATACGAAGGACTCGACAAGACCAAGTTTATTCACGAAACCGTGAATCACATGCAAGAGTACGTCCGGGGTAAAGTACATACACAGGGAATTGAAAATTTCTGGAGCCTGCTCAAGCGTTCTCTGTCGGGTACTTACATTGCAGTCGAACCGTATCATCTCGACCGCTACTTGGATGAGCAATGCTTCCGCTTCAACAATCGCAAGAATATGAATGATTCTGCGCGCTTCACGAAAGCTTTATCGCAGGTAGCGGGAAAGCGGCTGACTTGGAAGGAACTCACCGGCAAGGTGCCAGGGTCATGCTAAGGCTTCGCGTGGCCCTCTTCGGGGACGTACTTCCATCGCTTATGCTTTGAAGTCTTCTCTAATTTCGACGCCGCGATTGCTTTCTGGACCTCGGAACGGGAAACGGACAAGACCTTCGATAAAGCAGAAGTGAATACCTTGTTCTCGCTCGACGAGGATGAAGGCTTAATCTTCATAGCGATAGAGTAGCCCAAAAGCAAACGATCCGCCAAACTTTCGCTTGGCGGATCGTGGCGTTACGCAAGCCCGACTTAGCGGGATCTGTTTCAGATTACCCCTATTCGATGAAAATTGCAAGATGTGGACTCAAAATTAGCCCTTTAATTCAGTCACTACCTCCATAACTACCTCTTCTATGACTTCAGTGGTTTCTACGATCGGCCTTCCCATTGCTTCCCAAACTAACCTCTGAATCGCGGCCAAATCGTCGGGGTCGAGTCGCGGAGACGCATACCTGCCGTCACAAAAGACCCTGTCTAGGCGCTTAAATGAAACGTGCCCAACCATATCCCCTTTAGCCCAAACATCGGTGTCCCGCTTAAAGAATCGGTATTTGTTGGCCTGGATGCGGTAGTGATAGGCCTCTACAACTTCGGGAACAGAAGTGCTGAAGGGAACAACAATACAACTTCCCCAGCCGCTACCACCCTTCCTTCGTGGGGAAACAACCACGACGTGACGAATCTTGGACATTTCTGGAGGTATAGAGTTGGGACCGAAGTCGCACATTAACACTTGTCCGAGTTCAGGAGTAAATGTGATTGGCATGTTAATGATTCCTTAAACTTTATCGTCAAAAGGGTTGCGTAACGCGCCAACCAGAGGTACTCTCTAATTGGCGGAGGGTGATGACGGCACCCCGTTCCGGATGGAACAAAGTACCGTCAAGCGCCCGTCTGCTATGAAGCAGAGGAATAGAGGCACTTCAATCGCCTCCTTCCCGTTGGCATCGCTTCGGTCCCTGCTAAGTTCCAATAGCGATCCCCAACATCGGCTAGATCAAGAGGTGGCTTCGGTCACCTCTTGATTTTTAAGTTCCAATTTCTCCTGTTCTCCCCCCGCCTTCTTTATCCGATCTCCCCTCTTGATTGACCCGGTTCGCGTCAAATATCCAGCCGGTACAGGTTTACCCAGATGCTCCTCCGGAATCTCAAAAATGAGCATTTGCGTCTTTTCATCCCACTCGGCATTGAAAGCCCTGGTTTCCGTCCAGTCATACCGTATGTAGTTCAGGAAAGTTACGGCGGAAAAACCAGAACCATTGTATTTTTCGTTGAAGGTGAGTGTGTACGCCCCAGCATCCTTGCTGTTAGCTGACTTCACAGCGCACTTATGGGTGTCCTTGTCCCAGAGCAATAGGACATACGCAACTTGGTTCGCTTGGAATATGCCGGTAGCATGCATATTGAATGCGATTCTTCCCATCTTCCCCAATGTTACGACCGGATCACCGGTTCGGATAACTTTCTTTGTAAATACTTCCCAAGCCATTCGAATAACCTCGCCATTAGTTCCAACAGTTCCAATAGTACGACGAACCGCGGTAAGTTTGCAAACCGGAAGTGCTTTAATAATCTCTATTTAGAGTAGAAACAAGAAATCTGCCTACGGGCGGATTGTAAGTGCTGGGTTATCCAAATCAGTTAGTGCCACCCTAAACGTATGAAAAAAGAGAATTTACTTACAGAATCGGGGGAGGGGGGGGGTGGGGTTACTCATCGGTTAACTGGCGACTGTCGCCGTGCGGCTCGCTGCCGCTGAGTCCCTTCCAGGTGCCCGTACGCAAAAACGCCCGCCGCAGGGGAGTGCGGCGGGCGTCTCTGGGTCTCGGGTCCGGCTATTGCACGTCGGTCACCTTGCCGTCTTTGAACACGACCTTCATGCCGCTGTAGTAATAAATCACCTTCGGTCCCAGGTTTGCCACCCGTGTTGGCGCGCCAAGAGCCGACTGCACCTGGTCCGTGGTTTGGCCCAACTCAACCGACGTGGGCGCTGCCGGAGCAGCCGCAGATGCGACCACCGGTGCGCCGCTGTCCTGCGCCGCTTCGGCCGTCACTTCCTTCTCTGCCTGGTCAGCCTCTTGATTTTGCTGTTGCAGATCGGCCGCGTCCTTGGGATCGGGCGGAGGCGCAACCGCGGCATATTCCGTTTGCGTCGGCGGAGCCTGCGCGGATGGCGGAGCCGCCGGCAATCCTCCCTTGCCTTGCTTGGCCTGCAAATCCTGGAGCCCCTGGTCGATGGTCTCCCGCATGTGGTTCTGCATCTCCTGCAGGTCGGTCAGTTGCACTGTGACCGTGCTGGATTTCGCGCACTCCTGCCCGCCCTTGCTGGCCAGAACCACCAGTTGCGCGGTGGTTGCGTCGGGAGGAGGCGCGGTGCTCAGCAACAAGGGGTCGCCGTCGCTCACTCCGCATTCCTGCCCGTTGGCATCCACCAGGTCCAGGGTGCCTCCGGCCACAAACACATGCGGGTGGCCGTCGCTCAACAGGCGTGCAATCCCGCTTGATCCGGGGTCCACGTCCTGATGCTGGGCGGTCTGTTGCGCCTCGGCGTTCTCCAGTGCCAACTGGGTCTTTACCTCGTCGGCAATCTGCTGCTTGACCTCAGGCGTAAGCGCAGGCTGACCACCCGCGGCAGCCGCGGCGCCGTTGACTTCGCCCGCCTCCTGATGCGCCGCATAAGCCGCCTGCAGATCCGTCGAGATGATGTAGTCGGTCAGCCAGAACGCGGCGCTTGGGTAAACCGGGTAGGGCGCAAAATAGCCGCCATAGAACCCGTACCACGGACTCGCACCCCATCCCCACCCGAATGCGACGGGCACCGCCCACGGATTGTATGCCCACCCATAAAATCCTGGATTGTAGTAGTAGCCCGGAGCGTAGACGTTCAGATACATTCCCCGGTAACCGTAGCCGCGGTAATAGCGGTCGTATTCCCGCCCGTGGTAGTAGTAGGATCGCCGGCCAAAGTCGCGGCCGTGATAGTTGTACCCACGCTGCACATATCCTCGACGGCCCCGTTCGGCGTAGATCCGTCCATGGCCGGGGCGCTCCACGGATACTCTGCGCCCGCCGCCCAGCCCATGATGTACGTCCATGCCCCTCTTGGCGTCATGCACATCGCTCACCCTGCCATTGGGCCGTGTGCGCACAGCGCTGCCCGTCTTGGTCATGTGCTCGTTGCTTCCCTTCGGTGCAGGGCCGCTCTTGATCGCCGAGTGACTGGCGGTAGACTCATGCCCACCCGTGCCCCCTCCAGCACCGGCGTGCGCCCCCGTCCCACCGGTGCTCGGTCCATGCGAAGCGGCGCCGTTCGCGGTGGGTCCATGGCTGCCGGTGGTGGTCGTGGTGGTGTGTGTGCCGCCATTCGCGGTAGGCCCGTGCGAAGCCGCCCCGCCGGTGGTTGGCCCATGTGAGCCTGCCCCGCCGGCGGTTGATCCGTGCGCCGCTCCGCCGCCGGAGTTTCCGGCCGGCCTTGCTGCCGGCTTGGCAGCGGGTGCGGCCTTGGGAGGAGGTGCTGACTTCTTGTTATCAGCAGCGTTGGCGGCGGTACCTGCCAACCCCACTGGCCCAGCCAGAACCACTGCTATGAATCCAATTCTCAAAACCTTGCCAGGAAGCCGCATTATCATCGAGACCTCAATCCTGTTGCCGGCCCGTGCTCCATCCCGGATGCCCAGGCACGCTATTCAACGTTGCTGACTTTTCCGTTCGTGAAGGTCACCTTCATGTCCTTGTAGTAATAGATTTCCTTCGCTCCCAACTTGGCCATCCTCGCCGGTTGTCCAAAGGCGGTAGTCACTTGGTCCTTGGTCTGGCCAACAGCGATGGTTGGCGGTGGAGCATCGGCTGGCGGGGGCGGCGGCGCAATGGCGGCCATCGCAGCCGGGGCCGGCGCTGATGGGGGTGCGGCCGCGGCCGCTTGCGCTGGTTGTCCTCCCTGATCGCTCTTGCCGGCGTTGTCCTTGTCGTCCGCGGGTTGAACCGTGATGACATCTGAAACAGTCTTCACAAAATCGTCCACCGGTGGCACCGACCCCTTCGGGAATTGGAAATCGATCTCTCCGTAGTACCGGATGTCATTGTAGGGATCGCTGAATGTGCTGACGACAATCCCGTCCTTCTGGAGCTCAACCCCAGTGACCCAGAACTTCTCCCCGGCAACAAACTTGCGCGAAGTGCAGCCGTTGTTCGCGGCGTCGGTGGCGCTGCCGCCGCCGCCAAATGGAAGACGGCCTTTCAAGAAAGACTTGGCTGCATCCTTGGCGCGGTTCTTGTAAGTTGCAGCCAGAACGCCGTTGCCATAGGTGTTTGAGAATGCATACGATGACGCCGAACTGCACATCATCAGCCCATCTTTATGCAGCACCACGACATCACCGGCCGTGACGATATCCGAGTGGTCTGCCGCAGCCTTCGTCAGCTTGATCTGGGAGACAAGCTTCTCCTTGATCAGCGTCGCTGGGTCGCCTGCCTGGGCTACCATACCGATGCTCAGGAACGACGCCATTGCGGCCAATCCGCACGTACGAATCCACCGTACCTGTTCCATATGCCACGTCCAGTTTTTAGGTCTTTGATATGGGGAAATTACCGGGTGCAGTGGAATCTACATCGATTCTGGTCGAAGTGTCAATGAAGATCTGCCGCGCACCGCGGTTTGCTCCGCTGGTTCTGGTGTGCTAACCTTTGAATCTGTGCCGTGGTATGCGCGGAGCGGGAGTGTGTCCGTGCGTATGCCGCGTCTCCGGGCGATTTCAAGGTGGGATGGGCTGGCGTAGCTCAGCTGGTAGAGCATCTGATTTGTAATCAGAGGGTCGGGGGTTCAAATCCCTTCGCCAGCTCCACTTCAAGAAAGCAAGCGGGGCCGGAAACGGCAGCAAGTTTGGACCGGCGTTGAGAGTTTCTCGAGCGCCGGGCCTGTCCTCCGCGGTGATCCCACTGAGGTGCATGCTCCGATAGGCCGGAGATTTTCCGGGCGGGGCTCAATGCGCTGAATGAGGCGTTGAAACCGGGCTGAAGTGGAGTTACAGGCGGGTTTGGCATGGTACCCGGCGACATTCGGGGTTCCCAGCAAGCGGTCTTTGCTGGCTGGGGTAAACGAGAGGGCTTCGATGCCGGGGTGGTTGTGCACAGGTGGCCGAGCGGTTAATGGCAGCAGACTGTAAATCTGCCGCTCCTTGGAGCTACGGAGGTTCGAATCCTCCCCTGTGCACCACGAATTGAGGGGCTGAAGTGCGCGAAGAGCCACAGACGCAAACGCGCATGGCGCCGGATCGCAAGGAGGTAAAGCGCTCCGGCTCCGATTTGGAGCGGCGGTATCCGGTGGCTCTGGCGCTCTACGGTGTTTTGGCAGTGCTGGTCTGGTTCACCATGGGCGAGGGAAAGGTTCTCGTTCTAGGCAGGCCGGTGGAGTTGCGGTTGATCCCGATTGTGATCATCGGCAGCTTTGCTTTGCGTACCATGTTGGCTCGCCAGGCAGACAGAATTCGCCACGGCGGGGACGAGGGCGGTAGTTAGGCGCCCCGAAGTTTTTAATGAGGGCTGATGTAGCTCAGTTGGTAGAGCACTCCCTTGGTAAGGGAGAGGTCACCAGTTCAATCCTGGTCATCAGCTCCAGATATTCAGATGTCAGCGAACAGTGAGTGCAGCGGGTGGATGGACATTGTGGGCCTCCACCGGCGGGAAGAAACTGATAGCTGTTAGCTGTCGGTTGTTTTTCGGGCGGGAGTAACTCAGTGGTAGAGTCACAGCCTTCCAAGCTGTTGGTCGCGGGTTCGATCCCCGTCTCCCGCTCCAAAGTTGAGGGCAATCGGTAGAGTTGGTCAAGTCCGGGGGCAAGGACAGGGAATGAAGTTTGAACAGGCGCCAATCGCGGTCCAGGATGAGAAGGGGTATGCGCAGCTTCACGCGCTGATCGATGCGGTCTTCGATCCTCGGGACGTGGAGGTCTTTCTCAGTCGCGCCATCCGCTACAAGTTTCGGATTCGCGACTTTGAGGCAATTTTGAATCGGGGATTGTTGGGCAAGGAAGCCGCTGCGCGGTATGCTGCGCTCCCCGTCTCGGATCAGGCGTTGACCCGGGAGCGTTACTTGCGGTTGGTTGAAGCGGTGCCGCTGGAACTGCGGCAAAGGTATTTCAGGGCTTACGCCTACTATTGAGGCGGCCCGGATTGATTTTTCAGCTTCGGGTGTCGACCGGGGCCAATGAACAAAAAGTTCAACGGAAGGGACTGAAGGGGCATGGCGAAGGAAAAGTTTGATCG
>PLSM01000159.1 GCA_003165075.1 Acidobacteriaceae bacterium
CAATGCGTGTATTTCTTACCGGGGGCACGGGCCTTATCGGTTCAGCCATCGTTCCGGAGCTCATCAACGCTGGGCATCAGGTCCTTGGCCTTGCTCGGTCGGAGACGAGTGCAAAAGCACTTCTCTCCGCTGGTGCTGAGGTCCTTATGGGAAATCTCGAAGACCTCCGCACTCTCAGTGACGGTGTGAGCCGGGCTGATGGAGTGATTCACTGTGCCTTCGAACTCGATTTCGCAAACTTTGAAAAAAATAGCGAAACTGAGAGGCTAGCAATTGCGGCTTTCGGTGCTTCGCTTGCAGGCTCTGATCGTCCTCTGATTGTTAGTTCGGGACTTGGGCTGGAAGCACCGACCCGTCCGATCACGGAGGATGTTGATTCGCCTGCCGTTTCAGCGTCACCTCGCGGTCCGGAACAGGCTGCACGCTCGCTGCGTCAGCAAGGCATCAACGTCACAGTCGTGCGCGTTCCCCAGGTTCACAACACAGTCAAGCAGGGGCTCATTACAAGCCTCATTGCGGTAGCGCGTCAAGCGGGTCAATCTGCGTACGTGAATGAAGGATTGAACTGCTGGCCGGCCGCGCATGTAACCGACGTTGCGCGTCTCTATAGGCTAGCGCTTGAGAAGCGCGAAGCCTCCCGTTACCATGCAGTCGCCGAAGAGGGAGTCCCGCTTCGAGATATCGCCGCCGCCATTGGCCGGGGCCTTAAGGTTCCCGTCGCTTCTATCTCATTGGAAGAGGCACGAGCCCGATTCGGTCGCATCGGCGGATACGTAGGGATGGATCTTTCGGCATCGAGCGCGTGGACGCGGAAGCGGCTCGGTTGGATCCCAACTGGGCCTGGGCTTATGGAAGATCTTGACCGTACGCGCTATCTAGAAAACTCAGATTCTTGAGGCGAAGCTGTCTTACCCTTGAGAGTCTTGACTGCTGATAACAGGCCTTAGCGCGTTTCCAATCCGTAACAGGATGGAAACGCGATTTTGCACCTGCCAGAGTCTCTCGTGATATAGATAGTCAATCCTTCCTCTAATCTTGGAGGTAGATGTAGAAAACTTGGCGAGTTTAGAAGGAGATCATGACTTCGATTGAACCATTTACCCCTACGTTTTCGTCCGATCAGTTGGAAGACTTGCGTTCCCGTATCAAACGAACGCGCTGGCCCGATGAGATTCGGGAGTCCGATTGGGGCAACGAGCTTCAATTTCTGAAGGATCTCTGCCGGTATTGGAGCGAAGACTTTGATTGGCAAAAGCAGATCGATCGGCTTTCCAGATTTCCCAATTATCGCTTCCAGTCAGATGAAGGAAAGATCCATTTTCTGCATGTCAAAGGGAGAGGCCCTGCTGCGATTCCGCTGATCATGACGCACGGCTGACCCGGGTCGTTTCTCGAAATGCTGGAGATGATTCCGCTCCTCACGAATCCGGCGGAACACGGCTTAGACATCGACATTTCGTTCGATCTGGTCGTCCCCTCGTTGCCCGGTTTCGGCTTCTCCGATCGCCCTCAGATCGAAGGCGCGAACTCATTCCGCGTGGCCGAGATTTGGGTAGAGTTGATGCGAGCACTGGGCTATGACCGCTTCGCCGCGCAGGGCGGGGACCTTGGCGCCAGCGTCAGCACCGCTTTGGGCTTACGCCACAGTGAGCATCTCATAGGAGTCCACCTTAACTACATCCCAGACTCCTACAAACCTTATCTGGCTCCAGGAACTGAGATCACCGCTGCAGAACGACAGTTCCAAGCCGAGGCGGCCCGATGGTATGACGAGAACGGCGATTATGCACTCACCCTGATCAGCCTGTTTCAGATGGCCGTCGTGCCGCCGTCGACGAACAACTCCACCCCATTCAAGAAGCTCGAATCGCCTGAAGCAAGAAACAGCGCGACCGTCGCGACTTCCTCAGATTTACCCATCTTTCCCCGCGGGATCAGGGATTCGAACATCTCCCTCTTCTCCTTGCCGAGCCGCTGGGAATCCGGTGTGTCGATCTGCCCCGGGCTCAGCACGTTCACCCGGATATTCCTGCCTTTCAGTTCGTTGAGCCACGTGCGTACGAATGAGCGCAATGCTGCCTTGCTCGCCGCATACAGGTTAAATTCCAACAGAGGTACGTAATGTCCCACAGGAATTGCTGGATTGAGGCTGCCCCTCATCAGATCCCGACGGTCAGAACGGCATCCTGGTAGGCCTTATCGACCGATTCCAACGAACTGGGCCACGACGGCGGATTTCGCCTTTTCGTTTGGCGGTACGAAGTTGCCTCGTTTTGTGACCAGTTTGGCTTTCATTCCCATGGTTTCTGGCTATTTTACTTCGTCTTTTGCCTATTCTGCGAAATAGTGTACCTGTCGCAGACACTCGTCGAGATCGAGGATCCGGTCAAGCGCGAGTCTCGGCAGCTATTCGACCCAGCCGTTACCTGCTACGCCGATGCCGATAGGCTACTTCGGACGGAACCGCAGGTTCAGCTCACTCCGTTCGTGTTGAACAATCATTCAAACGACTTCAAGTAGCACTGCACATTCCCCTCAACTAAGCCGCTGCTATGACTTCCTCGATGAGCGGCTTCAAGAAGTCGACTTCCTTGACCTTGCCTTGGGATAGGTCCTTGGCATCGCCAGCCAGTATGACGTTGGTGTCGGTAATACCGATAAAGTTGAAGATGGCTTGCAAATACGGGCTCTCGTGATCGTGATGCGCCCTCGGACCGCCCGCCTTGAAGTTACTTCCACTGGCCACGATGAAGGTGGCTTTTCGGCCTGCGGGCACAAGGCCTTTCAGCTCTGTGTCTTTAATTTCGAACGTCTTTCCAACGCGCACAATGTGATCGATCCAAGCCTTTACGTTGGCCGGCACGTTGAAGTTGTACATAGGCGTACCCAAAACAATCTCGTCCGCCGAGAGGAACTCAGCGACCAGGTCATCCGAGATTCTAAGAGCTGCGCTTTGTTCTGGTGTGTGCTCCTCGGGTGGGGAGTAGGCACCGCCGATCCACTGCACATCCACGAAAGGCAGGTTTGTCATGACCAGATCTCGGTAGACAACCTTACCGTCAAGATTTTTGCGTTGCCACTCTTCGGCAAAGACCCGGCTGAGCTTGCGTGATATCGAGCGGTCTCCACGGGGACTGGAATCAATGTGTAAAAGGGTGGGCATGGGTTCTCCTTACAGCAGAAATAAACACTTGAAAGTGCATGTGACGAACGCATCACCCTCTGATGATGCTCACGGCCTGAGGCTCGCGTCCATCTCGGAGGCCCG
>PLSM01000065.1 GCA_003165075.1 Acidobacteriaceae bacterium
GGAACGAATAATGCGCAGGAGAGTGGCCGGACACCTGTCTTTACAGATGTCCGGCCGAGCGCACCTTCGCATAATTAACCCCTCAGAGCGAGTTGAGCCACGCCATGATTTCCGCGTCGCGTTTCCACCGCGGGGGTTTGCCAAGCTTGGCAGAACCGTCCACCTTTGCCAGTGCCTTGCGCTTTGTTTCAAGATCGGCTCGCGCATAACGGTTAGTCGTGTCGAGGCTGGCATGCCCAAGCCAGCTGCGGATCACCGTCACGTCGACTCCAGCGGATACAAGGCCGACCGCCGTCGCGTGGCGGAACGTGTGCGGAGAGATTTTCTTCGCTGCCAGCGAAGGAACCTTCCTGGCAGCTGCAGCCACGTATTGCTTCAACTTGAAACGTACTCCAGCAGCTCCAAGCGGACTGCCGTACCGGTTCACAAAAATGCGTTCGTCTTCGGCGCGAGGCTGCCTTTTCAGGAACTCCTTCAGGAGCGCAACTGTCTCGGGCCAGAGCGGACTCATCCGTTCTTTTCGCCCCTTGCCAAACAGCCGAACATGGAAGGGCGATTTCAGGCGGAGGTTTCCTGGAGACAGGTTTAACGCCTCCTGAATGCGGGCGCCGGTATTGTAAAGAACTGCCAACAGGACATGGTCGCGGCGGCCTTCGATACTTGTCCGGTCGGGCTGAGCAAGAATGGAGGTGATCTCGTCCTCGTTCAAACTACAGATCTCAGCTTCGGGTGCTTGCTTGGTGGGTATACGCAAGACTTCAGCGCAGTGGGCCAACGCCAACGGTTCCCGGTCGGCGACGAACTTGAAGAAGCTGCGCAGCGCGGCCAATCGGCAGTTCCGCGTTCCGATCGACGCCTTCCGTTCCTGTTCGGTGTGTTGCAGAAACGCCAGAACTTCAACTGCGGTGAGATCGGTCAGTCCGAGTGCTGCAACTGACTTGGTCTTTCTCGCAGCCACAAATCGGAGAAACAACCGCCAACTGTCCCGGTAGGACAGCACGGTGTGATGGGAAACATTACGTTGCTGCACCAACCAATCGTGGAAAAAGGCGTGCAGCAGTTGAGGAAACGGAGTTGGCTTCACGCGTCTGCTCCTGTCGAAGCCCCGAGGACCGCGGCTCCGAAAATGCGGAACCGCTCACCGGCTTGCTGGAGCAACTCTTGGGTGATTGTGAGATACACCAGCGTCGAGTTGATGTCCTTATGGCCGAGATAGGTTGCCAGGTAAGGGAGGAGTGGCTGGGGATTGATGCCTTCGCGGTACCAGGAGAGCATGCGGTTCACGACAAAGGAGTGTCGAAGGTCCTGAACACGGGGAGCCGATCGTCCTTCTCCGGGTTTGAGCCCGGCACACCGCAGAACGTGCCGTAGCAGTTTGCCGGCCGCTACGTAAGAGTAACGTCCGGCTGTTCTCTGCTGCCAAAATAGACCAGAGGATGGTTCGCTCGGCGCCCCTGCCTGCTGGCGGGCATCGAGATAGCACCTCAACGCCGCCATCACGCTGGTGGAAAGCGGCAGCCGGCGGGACTTGAAGAACTTGGTGTCCCGGATCTCGATCGTTGCATCGTTCAGATGAATGTCGCCTATGTTTAGATGAACAATCTCCCCAAGTCGAAGACCTGCGCAGTAGCCCAAAGCCAGCATGGTGTAAAGCGTCAGCGGCCGAAGCGGCGATCGCTGGGAAGGGAAGTTGCGTGCTGCCTGGAGCAAGCGCTGCACTTCATCTTCGTTAATGATGTAGGGACCACGGTGCAACTGCCGAGCTCGCCTTTCCAGATCGCTATCAAACGGGATGATCTTAATCGTTGCATCGGTCCGGCGCAGTCCCTTGGAAAGAAGTCTGCCGATTTGATTGCACCTCCAGGCATGTTCCGCGGTCGGATCGGCGCTCGTCCATTCCCGCACCAATGCGCCGATGGGCGCGTCAGCGAGATCGGGGCGGCTTTGAAGAAACCGGTCAAAACGTAGCAGCCCCGCTTCCTCAGTGTTGTAGCGGTGTCCAACCGACCTCATCAATACCAAGTGATCCCGCATGGCCGGGCCCAGAAAACTTCCAAACCGAGGCTGGGGCCGTAATGTTTCCAGCGCCCCGGCGGAATCGGGACTCAGGAGGGCTCGCACAATGGGCGCCGTGGTTGGCTGGGTATAATGCCGGCGCAGTTCAGCAAGAGGATTGCTCGGAAGCGATCCCGTTGACACCATCCAGTCCAGAAAGCGATCGACCAGGCGGGCGTGATGCAAAACGGTGGGAAGAGGCCAAACGTCGACGTGAAACTGCAACCAGGCCTGGATCACCTTCACCGTCGGCGGTTCGGCGCCAGAGTGCCTGGCGACAAAACAATCAAAGCCGTTCAGAATGCGCCCGTAGGTTCTGACCGTTCCTGGAGTTCGAAGGTGTAGTTGGTGTACGTAGCGACGCACAGATCCGCCGTCGGCCTTCAGACGGTGGCTCATGCTTTCACCTCACCGGGAATCTCCAGCGCGACGGCGCGCAGATCCTCGGTCGCCAGTTTAAGATAGACGGTCGTAGAACTTGCGGATCGATGGCCCAGAATGTCACCGATCTCTTTTGCGGGCACAGCCGCCCGCAGCAGGCTGACCGCTCGTGCGTGGCGGAAAGCATGCGGGCCTTGTTTGCCTTGAACATTAACGCCAGCGGCTGTTAGCCGGTTGCGAACGAGCCAGTATAAACAAGAGCCGCACTGAAAGGGGCGATATGGGGCGTGATCCACAATGAAAATCGCGCGCGCCTCTGTCTTTGGACGGCCCTTCTGGAGATAATCCAGGATGGCGTTTCCCACAGCGGGCAACAAAGGCAGTTCGGAGTGCGCGCCAGTCTTGGAGTGGTGGATCCGGAGCACGTCGCCTTGCCAATCCACATCATCCAATCGCAGTGAGGTAATCTCTCCTGCACGCAACCCGTAGCTGGACAGCAGCATCAAAATCGCATAGTCGCGCCGTCCTCTTTTCGAATGGTCTTGGCGCGTTTTCTCTACAACCATCTTGATGTCTTCTGGCCGCACCACCGACGGAATGCTTTCGAATGCGTATAGCGTCGGTCCAATGACCGTTGTACTGAGGTCGTCCTTCGTTCGGCCGGTGGCATTTAAGTAGCGCAAGAAGCTCCGTAGGTTTGCAGCAAGGCTCCGCAACGAACTGCGGCGTTGTGATTTCGCCCGAAACGTCATATAGGCGTCGACATTGACGATCGTGATGCCGAGTAGGCTTTGCTGAGTGCTGCCGTCGTCGCCCATCCAGGCGAGAAACCGATGCGCCTCGGCGCAGCAGCTGGATCTGGTTTCCGATGCCAGCCCGCGGAGATCACGCATCCATTCGTCATACTGCCCGCACAGGTCACGATGAAAAACTTCACTCGGAGTTGACGGCGCCGGAGCGGGTGGCCATTGCCCATGGACCAACCGCAGAAGCATGTCGATTCCTGCAGTATGCGTTCTCCGCCAGTCCGTCATTGAGGACCTTGGCGCGCGCTGACGGTTCTGTTGAAAGAGCTGCAGTTCGTTGTGTAAATACAGATTGACGTTAGACAAGTCCACGGTTTCGACCACGATATGCTGCTGATCGAGATAATCCACAAACCGCTGGGCTGCGGCAATGCGGCGCCGCGTTGACTGTGGAGAATATCGTTGCTGCTTTAAATGTACTTTGAGCTGGTCGAGCCAGCATTCATTGGAAGATTGTTCGGATGACAAAAGTGCACCTCCTGGGTGAGCCCAAGGATGGCACGTCCCGTCCGGATAATGCGAAGCAAATCGTTGCCGCCCCACGACAGGTCAATGCGTCTGCACTCTCCTGCGCATTATTCGTTCC
>PLSM01000064.1 GCA_003165075.1 Acidobacteriaceae bacterium
CGCCTCCGCCACTGGCGCAGCCCTTCGGGGTCCCGCCTGTTCCTCCCGCGATGCCGGGGCAGATTCCTATTGTGATGGGAGTGCCACCGCAGGCGCCCGCGTCAGGCAAAGGCTGGCTGTGGGGTTTAATCATCGTCGGCGCGATTCTGTACGGTCTCTATTACATCGGGACACACAATCAACAGAACCAGAACCCTGGCCCGGCGCCTACGCCGCAAGCCCAGCCGGGACAGCCCACGCCGCAGGCCCAGCCCGGAGCGCCCACACCGCAAGCCCAGCCCGGATACCAGCCCCAGCAGCCGGGAGGCGGGGGGCAGGGAGGTGGGAGCCAAGCCCTGGTTCAGGCGCAGCAATTCAGCGGCCGCTGGGACGGGGTGAACGGATATGTCCAGATTTCGCAGGCGCAATGGAAGAACGGCGCGAATGTGGCCATGCAGTCGGCCACGCTCGAGTGCGTGCAGTACGCGCAGAGCGGCCAGACCATTACGCAGAACCAGACCACGCTGAATGGGCCGGCGCAGCCGGGGCAGACCATAACCTTCCCTACGTTCCAGGCGGGACAGATGGCGCAGGGCCTGGCCAAGGTGCAGTGCGCTATCGTGGGAGTCGCTCCAGCCAATTGACGAGAACTTGTTTCATCAATGGTTTCGTGAAAGGCCACGACTTCTAGCCTGCCCTGAGCGGAGTCGAAGGGTGCCGAAATGGGCAGGAAAATTGAGGGGTTTTAACCCCTGAGGGATTGGCTCTGGCCAGACGGACCATTGATGAAGCACGCTCGAGGCAGATTCTGAATCCATGGCATTCTGCAGTCATTGCGGCGCTCAACAGGAAGGCGATGGACGCTTCTGCGTGCAATGCGGACGCGATCTTTTCGCAAGCCCGGGCGTGGCGGAGACGTACGATCGTTATGGGAATCGCTGGGCGCAGACCTTGACGTCGGGCACCGGTCCCTCCGTTTCCTTGACCTTCGGCAACAACGGGCTGAACGGCTCGACGAACAACCGGCCCAACGGGTACACTTTCGACGCCAGCGGGAACGTGACCGTGGAACCGACCGTTCCCCAACAAACCTACATGACTTATGACGGTGAGAACCGGTTGACGGGCCTCAGCGGGGGTGGGGGCGGGGCGACGTACACCTACGACGGCAACGGCCTGCGCGTCTTTAGAAATGTATCCAGCCTTGGGGTGTCTAGGGCGAGCGTTTACTCGGGCTCGCAGGTGATCGCCGAGTACGATAATGACAACGAGGACCCCAGCACGCCCGCTGTGGAGTACATCTACAATCCGGCGGGCGGAGGCCTGCTGGCCATGTTTTCGAACGCAGGGACGACCTACTATCACCAGGACCATCTCTCGGTGCGGCTGACGACGGACGGCACCAGTGGCAGTCCGACCTACGGCCAGGTGCTCAGCCAGGAGGGCCACTTCCCGTTCGGAGAGCTGTGGTATCAATCGGGCCCGACGAACAAATGGTTCTTCACCGGCAAAGAACGCGACTCCGAATCAGGCAATGACTACTTCGGGGCCAGGTACTATGCGAGCAGCATGGGAAGGTGGATGAGTCCGGACGAATCCCTGGACGGGGCCATCATGGAGTTGCCGCAGACGTGGAACAAGTACAGCTATGAATACAACCGACCGCTCTATGGAACCGATCCGGATGGACGTTGCCCCCCTTGCATCGGAGCTATCATCGGCGGAGTTGTACAAGGCGGTTTCGATCTAGGAAAGCAACTTTACAACAACGGGGGGAGCTTCTCTAAGGTCAGCTGGGGCGAGGTGGGGGCAAATACGGTCGGTGGTGCAGTGACAGGTGCGCTTGCTGGCGCAACGGGAGGAGCATCGCTGCTAGAGAGTGCCGTTGTTGGGGACCTCGCTGCAGGAACTACATCCAGCATCGTTGGCGGCATAGTTACTCGCGGTCTTGACCCGAACACTCCATCGAGCGATGTGCTGTCTGCTGGCGCAGTCTCTGGGGATGCTTTAGCTGGATTTGTGGGAGGTGCTGGCGGACATATTGCCGGAGACTTCGTACACGTTCCTGATGAACCAACATTCAGTATGACTGGCCGCAATGGTCGAGTGTACAACCAGGCCTATCGAAATGGCCTTCGGGCTCTGGCAACTCGCGATCAGGCGTTGAATAACCAAGCGGTGCGTTCTAGCCTCGGATCAAGCGGATCGAACATCTTTGGTCTTTGGTGGAATTGGTTTACGAACCAGCCTCCGCCGCCTCCAGACCCGCCGATGAATCCTCATTCGACTGTGACAATCGTCGGATGCACCGATATGAATGGAAATCCTTGCCAATGAACTCCCTATCCGATATGGACGAACAACCTCTCAGCAAACATGAACTGGCCAAGGCCAGAGAGAGTGCGAAACAACTCCTGCGACGTCGCACGAAACAGGCAATCTATGCCACGGCCGTGTTTTCTGCGAGCTGCGCAGCTGTCTCACCTTTTTTGGAGGGCCATTCGCTGCATCGCTACTGGGAATCCTTTGGTAAGTATCTAGTGCTGCTGTCGATGGGTCTCCTGATTCCGTTCATCATCTACGTGGGTAGGGCCATCAGTGCGTGGCTTTTTGTACGCGATGTTCAGAAGATCGACTCGTAGTCTGCCGGATGGCCTACTCATGCCCCAGCTACGGGAATAAGGGTGAGCCAGCGGGAAATTCGGCCTGTCCGTTTTTCGCTTCTCGGCCAGGCGGGTGGCCCAAGTCTCTAAGAATGCTGACTGAATTACAACACGAGAGTGCCCCAGGTCTCCCCTTTGAAGCCTGGGATATTGATACGATGCAAGCGTCGGATGGGCCTCGAATAGCCGATTCATCTATGACGCCGCCCCTCGCTTGTCTTTTCAGCGCAGCGTCCGACCATTCATTGATTTCTACCGGCAAAGAACGCGACTCCGAATCTGGCAACGACTACTTCCCTGCGAGGTACTATGGTTCCTCAATGGGCCGCTTCTTGAGCCCCGATCCGTTTATCCCGTTCAACCTGAAAAAGGACAGATTCCAGGCGTGGATCGCAAACCCGCAGCATTGGAACAAGTACGCGTACGCTCTTAACAATCCGTTGAAGTTCACCGATCCGACAGGCATGACCGAGACGGTTTACTACTTCTTAAGCAAGAACCTGACTGATGCGCAGCGGGACTTTGTCAATAAGCACTTGGGTGAGATTGAAGGCGCAATCGCTGACAAGATGCACAAAGCTGGCATCAAGGACGTTGTATTCAAGGATGGCAGTCAGTTGAGTTCGTCCCAGGTTAACAAAATGCTGGCGGATCAACCCAAAGGCGTGAATACGTTGAATTTCACAAACACGAGTTTTCGCGGCTCTAGTAGTGACGCCAACGGTGGCACAAATGGGATGATTTCTGTGGTCTTCATGGGGAACTTCGCTAAAAGCGGCGAGGTATCGACTGACCTTGTGCAAGCTCTAGCGAATGTCGGCGCGCATGAATTGGGGCACGGTATGGGCTTTTATTCCCATACCACGCCGACCTGTGGCTCCATGTGCGATCAGATTTATAACCTGTTTAACCATGATTTGATGAACGAGAATCAAGGAAACTTCGGGATTACCACGCCGAAGAACTACGATATGTCAATTCCTCAAAATCGTCAGGCAGTGGAGGAGATCAACGCGCAACCCGAATACCAGCCTCAGTAGGAGCAATTGACATGCAGGTTGTAACGATTCTCTACAAGTTCGTGTATTGCGCAATACTGGCCACCATCTTGGCGGTGTTGGTTAGCGGTATGCCGTTTAGCTTCGGTGTTACTAGACTGCAAGCTTTGCTTTTATGGACCTATGTTGTCGTTCTCCTGCTCACGGGTTTTACCGCTGTCGCATTTCGGAGTCTATCGCGAACTGCCGTGTGGGGACTGGTGATCCTGTTTTGTGCGTTCTTTTCGTGGCATAGTTGGTTTGGGCCGGGAGGATTCTTCGTCCAAACTGAGGTGCATACGTTCGATCCGGTTGGGGTGGTTGCCGAAAGCAGGCATTTCAAAGAACAGGCGGCATTACCATACATGGTGATAATGGTCTGGTTCCTCTCAATGCCGATTTTTCGTCAAATGGTCGGCCGAGCGAGCCGTAATCAACCAAAGCGTGAAGTGTCGGAGGACGAGTCCGGCCATGCCGATCCGCCGAAGCCGAAGTGATTTTACGACGGAAGGGAATATCACTATGACGCGCTTCGCCGCTTATGCATCTGAAGTGTGTTTTTCTCCATCCCGTCACACCGGCAAAGAACGAGATACCGAATCCGGCAACGACTACTTCGGGGCAAGGTACTACAGCAGCAGCATGGGCCGATTCATGTCCCCGGATTGGGCGGTAAAGGCGACACCCGTTCCCTACGCGGTTCTCGACAATCCCCAGTCGCTCAATCTGTACTCCTACGTGCAGAACAACCCTCTGAGTCGCAACGATCCAACAGGACACGATTGGTTCTACTACAACAAGCAGTGGCAATGGCAGAAGGGACATACTTTCTACAACCAGGACGGTGCGGTCAAGGGCCTCAAAGGGTATGAATACTTGCTCGTTTTTCAGAAGACTGGAACGAGCGCGGCAGGCGCAGCGACAGGAACCTTAACTTTGTATGACCAGAAGTCAGTAGCGTTCCAAGGCAACGCTGTTTCCACAGGGTTTTCAGGCGGCAATACTCCGGATGGATACAAGCCTCCAATTCCGAATGGCGGTTACACGATCAACCTTGCCAACAGGGGGAGCGTCACAGACGGATACAATTCTCCGGCACTACCGGCACATTTCGATGGTCTTCAAACTCTTCATGACAGCTCTGGAGTAGACCAGTCAGGTAACTCATGGTCGGCTTCTTACACCTATGAATGGGGAAATATTCGAGCCCATTTGGATCCCCTCCAAGGAGGACTTCCATTTGATGCCTACTTGCATGGAAAATCACGGACGGAGGGTGGCGACTACACACACGGATGTATCGCCGAACGCAGTGAGGTGATTTTGCACATGCTGCAAGGTTTAACGGTTCAGAGTCTAGGAGTCGATGTAAAGTGATGCGAATCCTTATCGTTGCAGCAGTACTTCTTGCGACCTTGGCACAAGCGCAGACGCGCCTTGCTACGTCGGTGTGGCCGAGGGTTTACGTAGAGCGTTCGCTCCAATGGAAGGGTGGAACCTCAGCGGCTCCGGGCTATCTTGGCACGAGCGCAACTTTACTTTACATTTTTGAGGATCATAGATATATGGCTGTTGAGTTGTACCTGCTCAAGGGAAAGGTTCAAAACAAGACGCCAATGATCCTTGAAAATGATGGCTATGTAGTTCGGTCCGGAACTTGGCAGTTGGAGGAACAATTCCTTCGGCTTCACAGCGCATATACACATCTCGATGCCCTCATTAAGCCGTATCCTGCCCCCGTCGATGAGCAGTTCGTGTCAGTCAGGAAGAACTGGCTTGTCGAAGGTGGATCGTTAACAGTTGCAGTGGATGAGCCGAAGAGTCATAGATTACCGCTTCCGTCCGGTGGGACAGTGTTCGTTCCGGTGGGTGAGATCGTTGGCATCAAAGACATGCAGCGAGATGCGACGTCGGCAAGCTGCTACTACTTCAAGAGCCATCCCCAAGACGCAAATGAAGCGTGGAACGCCGTGTGCAAATCATCCACCGGGAAATGATTACGCTTCATGCTAAGCCAACCGCAAGCCGTCCTTCGGGGCGGCTTGCTGCTTCTGCGGCTCCTCCGGCATCCTCAGCACATCCAGCAAAATCCCACGCTGCTTCGCATCGGAATTAGGGGGACACATCACCCCAGAATGGATGCTGCACAGTAACCGGAGGTTACTGTGCGGGAACCATCATGGAATCATGCAGCTACAGCCACACGAAGCGGAAAATATGGCGTTCTCAGGTTCCTCTGCGGGAACCACTATGGAATCAAGCGTCTAAGAGGAAAAGTCCTTCAATATATGGTGTTTACAGGTTGCTGATCGTTAACCATAAGAAAACAA
>PLSM01000039.1:0-9888 GCA_003165075.1 Acidobacteriaceae bacterium
TAAAAGTAGGCGGCAAGCGCCGTATCGCTTCTCGGCGACCGGTTTCTCACCGCCTCTTCCCGAACCGGACTTGCGACTTTCGTTCCGCATCCGGCTCTCCAGAAGACATGGCGAAGTTAGGCTTCCCCAACCATGCGAGGCGGTATCGACAGACCGGAATCAGTGAGAGCAAAAACTGCTCTGTTGGTCCGTCCTGCCATACCTTGCGCGTGCGCCGAATCTGACTGGGCCTACGAGAGGCCAGTATCTCGTGCGCTGACGCTTTCGGGCGTTTGTACCGCAACCAGTGCCATATTCGGTCTCCGACATACCAGTCAAGACTGGTAAATACATCACCGGCATAGGCGCAGTAGCGGTAATAGTTCGCCCACCCGCGAAGGATGGGATTGATCTCTTTGAGCTTTTCGCCAAGGCTGACGAGGGTGGTGTTACGCCTTGTCAGTTGCTTGACCCGGTGACGTAGGTCAGCGGCCTTTGCCTTTGGAACTTCAACGCGTGTGCCGAAGCCATAGCATTTGTTCCAATACGCGCCGAAACGGAATCCGAGAAATTCGAATCCGTCTGTCAAGGCTCGGACACAACATCGATACCTCCTTATCAGATAGCAGAGACCCTGCCCAATCGAAGCTGACGGACATTGAGTACCCGAGACATCGCGATGTTGCCCGGAAATTCAACGCGATAGCAATTGCGCTGATCGGGACATTCAATACTGACTGACACCGCAAATGCTGAAAAAGTTCCTATCTTCAAACTGGGGCAATGTTTCACGGGCATTCCGGCTGTATAGCCAGCCACTCCTACCTTACTTCAAGATTCGTCATCCGAGTTTCCAACAAGCGTTGCGCCTTGGGAGAAGATAATCTGAAGAGAACATTTGGCCGATCTTGCTTTATGATGTCTCCGGAATCCCTCGGTCGCTTTCCGGATGGGCCGAGTTTTGCGTTGCTCAGAGGCGAACGTCTTTCACAAAACGCGAGTAAAATGGCGTAGATCTGCGAAAGGACTCTTACCCGAGATGAAACCTTCTTGCAATAATATTCGCTTCTTCAGGTCCTATAAATGTCTGTTTACGGTGTGTGTTTTGTTCGTTCCCCTATTGCCCGGTTCAAGAGGAGGCAGATTGGCTTGTGCACAGGCCAACTCAAGCGCCCCGAGCCAGCTCGCCTTCGATGCTCCCCCTCAGAATCCAGACGCAATCATCATCGAAAAGCCCTATGAGGCAAACCGAACGCTGCACACTACGCGATTTCTTGCCGACGGCACCGTAGCTTCACATGACATTACGATTCGCGAAGCACGCGATAGCAGCGGGCGCCACCTGGAAGAGATGCAGGCTGAAATTCCGGCCCAGGAAGGTCGTCCGGCGTTCCAGTTCGTTACCGTTCTGCTGATAGACCCTGCAGCGCGGACTTCGATGACGTGGACCAGCTTGAACAAGGTGGGCACAGTCATTCACTTTCATCCACCAAGCGCCATTGGCCTGAAAGGACCCAAGCCAGGAGCCGAGGACCAACAGGTGCTGTTGGGGCACAAAATCATTCACGGATTAACTTGTACAGGGTACAGCGTGAAGCACGTTACCCCAGCTGGCATAATGGGAAATGCCGCGCCCTTGATCAGTCGGCATGAGTGGTGGATGAGCGACGAGTTGCAGTTCAAGGTTCTGGAGATTATAAGCGACCCGCAACATGGCGAGCGCACCAACGAATTGGTCGAACTCAAACGTGCGGAACCCGACCCGTCCCGATTTCATCTCCCCTCTGGCTATATTGTCAAAGAAGTGAATCCCTCTGGTTTGGCCTCCAAATCACCCAACGTTTTGGCGTCGCTGGATCTGGACCATGCCCCGGCGTTGACTCACGATGAGGCGTTAGTCAAGTTGTCTTCTCAGGACCAGCGCGAGCAGTTGGTCGGTGCGGCAGTATTGGTAAAAGAAGCACGGGCCAGTGGCGACCCGGCTGTGAAGGATGACATCGCCTACCGAGTCGCGCGTGCCAATGTTGGCCTCGCGGAGGTTCAGGCTTTGGCTGAGAGCGCAGTCCAGAGCGCAGAAGTCGAGTCCAGCGTCCCTCTGCCTGCGCGCATCACGTTGACGGATGCATCGCATGCAATTGCCCTCTCCAGGCGCTGGCTGACACTCGGTTACATTCACTACCGTGAAGATGAAACAGCGATCGCAAAAGCCTACATGGAGAGCGCGTGGAAGCTGGATCCCCTTTCCTACTATGGTGCCCGTTTGGGTCGATTAGTTGAGGAAACAGGTGATACCGAAGCTGCGGTGCGAATTTACCGTGCTGCGCTGGAAGCGCCGGGCGGCGAAGGCGAAAAATCGCTGATCCAAGGGAGAATCAAAGCACTGGCAGGAAGCTCAGAAGTTGCAGAGGCAGTCGTGGACAGGGTGCCGCTAACCTGCAGAAGTTCGGTCACGGGTACCGCGTTCTTTGATGTGCTCTATTCTGCCGACTCTGTTCAACCTATGGTGCTCTTTGTAAAGGGAGCGGAAGGCCTGCAATCGATAAAATCAGAAGTCGCCAAAGCAGAAGCGGATGATTTTTCCCTACCTGACAAAGGCCCTGAGAGAGTGGTACGCAGGGTAGAAGTCACTTGCAACGCGGAGGCGCCCGCCGGTTCATCCTGCTCCCTTCGTGCACTTGGGGCACATCAGGTCCGCACGCTTCTCCAGCATCCATAGACTCCACTCGGCTTAGTCTCTTGGACATCGACATCGAGGCTTATCGATCTGCACGCTCCGGTTCACCGTGGAATCGGAGATTCATGTGCCCCCACCGCACCCCTTATTGGTTCCGTTCAGCAGATAAAGTTTCCACCCTACCGAACGTTTTTCCGCTTTCATGCTCTTTACTGGTAACAGACAAATGCAAACAGCTTTCTTCTTGGTAAGCGCGGAGGATCCCATGTCCGAGTCGGACGGCGACGAGTCGCCGCAAGCGGGCTCCTTCGACGAACTCGTCGAGCAGCACACACGCGTGCTCTTCCGCATCGCACTGGGTGTCCTGCGCCACCCCGCCGATGCTGAAGATGCCGTGCAGGAGGCATTTCTTGAGATCTTCCGCAACAACCGCTGGCAGCACGTCGACAATCCTCGCGCCTATCTCGCGCAGGTTGTCTGGCGCATTGCCATCCGCCAGCAAAACGTTCGCCGCCGCGAGCAGGGGCTGACGGTCGATATTCGGACCGGCAAACCCGGACCCGAGCAGCAGGTCATTGGCAACCAACTCAACGTCTGGCTACACGCCGAGATCGACGCATTGCCGGACAAGCTTCGCTACCCTCTGGTGCTTATGGCCGCCGGAGATTTGAGTCAAGTCGAGATCGCCCGACTGCTCAGCCTGCCTGAAGGCACCGTTCGCCGACGCATGCACGATGCGCGTGCCCGCCTGCGGCAGAAGTTAGAAGCGCGGAAAGGAGAGGAATATGGACGAGGAGATAAAGAACCCGCTCGATGAAACCCTCGAAGTGCGTGCATGTGACTCAAAGACCGCCAATCTCGATGCGCTCATCGACAACGCCCTGGGAACTTACACCGCTGGCGAGCCTCGAACCGATCTTTCCGCCCGCATTCTCAGCGCCGCCCATGCTCTTGAGCCACGCCCGCAGCCGGGCCGTCTGCTTCGTCCAACACGTCCCTGGGCATTCGCGGCTTCTGGCTGGCTTGCCGCCACCGCCATGCTATTGGTATGGCTCAACTTGCACAATCTCCAGATCGTCATTCAGCCCCGCCCCGTAGCCACTCAACTGGCGCTCGGTGCGACGCCCACACGCTCGGGTTTCCTCAATCCTGCCCCTACACCTTTCAAAACTTCGCCGCGCCCGATGCACTTCCAACACGCTGTTCGCACCTTCGTCCCCAACCCACGCGACCGGCAATCAGGTCGGGTTAGTATCTTCTCGCCCATCGCCTTTGAACCCATCGTCATCGCCCCGATTAGCAGCGGGGGAAACTAGAAAATGTCAAAATTGAGATTACACCTTGCAGTTCGCTGTCTTTTACTCGCCGCTGCGGTTGCCAACGCGCAGCAGCCCCAGCCCGCCACGGTCCACCCCGCGCACGCTGCCGCATCGCCACAAAAGGCTGCGCGCAAAGCCCAGCCCTTGGTCCCGCAATCCTACCAAATCTCCATCGCGTTTAAGCGCATCTATCACGGCAAGCTGCGGACCGACAAAACCTATACCCTGCTGGCCACCGTCGGTGAGACGCTGCCCGCCATTCGCGACGACGCCCATTACCGTACGGACGCTGCCTCAAGCAACACCATCGAAGGTGCAACCGACGTTGACATCCTGACTCTCAAGCCGCAGGGCAAGCTCATCACAGTGGCACTTAAGATCTCCATGCGAACCATCGGCGTCGACCCGCCAGACTTTCTGCCCAAGCTCCCGGTCGCAGGCACGCATCAGTACCTTGTTACTCCAACTGTGCCCATCGGGAAGCGCATCACAGTCTACTCAAGTACCGATGCCATTAACACCACCACGGTCGAAGTGGAACTGCTGATCCAGCCCTTCGATCCCAAACAGCCTGTCGCACCCGAAGGATCGCAGTAAGCCAAGGATCGGGCAACAGGGCCGTTAGCCGCCAGGTCTTCTCGATGTGCGGGTTCCATCCTTTACCTCGCTCTGCGAGGAAAAACGGGGAACGCGGAAACCTCAACGAACCAAATCAAGCGGCAAGTATCCAGGCCGCTCGCAACAGGCCACTCACCTACCAGTTTTTTTGAAGGAGTGATTCATGCGTCGCATCTCATCTCTATCCCTTGTCGCACTCGTTTTTGCCCTGATGTTGACCACGCAAGGATTCGCTGCGAAGAATCCGGCCGACTATCCTCTCCGTGTTCACATCTTCAGCCATAACAGCATTTCGCATTACTCCGGCTACGGTGGCGTCCGGTCGCTCAACGATGTCGATGGCGAGGGCCGCGCCAACCTCTATGAAAACTCACAACCTCGCGGCTTCGACTTTCAGTATGTCTGCGATGAGCGTCTGATGAACTCCATGGGCTACGAGACCTACCCGGCGCGCTGGAAGAAAACCAACGTCGAGTTGGAACTTCTGTTACCGGTCTCTGGTAAGACCTGCAAGTTCCGCGTGGCCATGAAGGACGGGATCGCCTATTACAAGCATGACGGAAACTTCGGCGAGGAGCCGGCCGAGAAATTCAAAGCATGGATGACCAAGTATCAGTACGATCCAGAGCACGGCCAGAACACGATTACCAAACCAACAGAAGTAGCGGCCAGCAGCCTGAACCCTGCCGACTTTCCGCTCCGCATCCACATCTTCACCCACAACGGCGTTTCGCACTACGCCACGGCGCAGCAGACCGGTCCAGAACTTGTGGAGGGTGAAGGCCGCGCCAATCTTTACGAAGGAAGCCAGCCCCGCGGCCTCGACTTCAGCTACCGCTGTCAGATCCGTCTGATGGATTCGATTGGCTACGAGACCTACCTGGCCCGTTGGAAAACGCACGACAAGGAACTGGAGGTTATGCAGCCCGCCGTCGACAAGACCTGTGTCATTAATGTAGCCATAAAGGAGCGCGTCGCATACACCAATGAAAATGGCCAGGTCCAACTAGAGTCGGCCACTGCTTTCAAGCAGTGGATGGATAAAAACCGGTATGACCCTGAACATGGCCAAGACCTGCCCGTGAAATCAACTGAGAGCGCACAGTAGCAGAACGAGTACTTCATTCGCCGTGTGAGTCTCCGTCGCACTGTCTTTGCTTCTGCGATTGGGGTGTCGTTGTCGGCGGTGCGCGCTCTGCGCGCTCATTGGCCAAAGCGGCGCCCCACAGTCGATAGGCAGGGTAAGGGACGGCACCGAACCGTCTCCAACCCCGCCTTTTCAGATCTCTTAAAATGACCTTCTATCCTGGGTCCCAGTTGTACTACGTTTCCCCCATGGATTTTTCGCCTCCATGGGCGTCTGAACGGGTGTTAACCCGAATTGACAAGTTCCTATTGCGATCGGTGCGGAATCCGACTACGTGGCCAAGGAAAGTGGGAAGCAGGTCAGACTTTTTCTCGGGCCAAAAAAGTTCACCGCGCTGAGCTAACTCTAGAAAATCTCAATTGTCGATGGAAATAATCGCTGCCACAGGTGGTGCATCGAGCGCCATTTTGCGGTACTCTCGTTGCGGACAGTTGCGGAGCAGATAACATGTTCGTTAATGTTGCTACAATTCGTTCCGATGCATTCAGATTCTCAGCGATTCGTTAGGCAGTGTACATAAATAAGTAATTCAAGTGATGCTTGCCGTGGGGTAGCGTTTTCGCATGGATGGCTCATTGGCTGACATACGATCACGTTATGAAGCCTTGTCCCCTGTTTTGGACGAACGGGGCCGTCGTCGATTTGCCGCCGCTGAGGCACGCTCCTACGGTCATGGTGGAGTGAGTGTGGTGGTGCGGATCACCGGCATGGCCCGCAGTACCATTGCTCGTGGCGTGGAAGAGATCAAGCAGAAGCCGGAAGCGGAGTCCACGCGGATACGCAAGCCCGGGGGCGGGCGCAAGCCGAAACGCATCGCGGATGCTACCTTGCTGGCCGATCTCAGGCGTCTGGTGGAACCAGCCACGCGGGGCGATCCGATGCGCGCCCTGCTATGGACATCCAAAAGTCTGCGGCACTTATCTCAGGCGTTGGTAGCACAGGGGCATTCGGTTTGCGCGATGGTGGTTGCCGACTGTCTGCACGAGTTAGGCTACAGCTTGCAGGCCAATCGTAAAACCCAGGAAGGCAGCGAACACATGGACAGGAATGCCCAGTTTCAGTATCTCAACGATCAGGCCATGGCATTTCTGAGGGCCAATGAACCGGTCATCTCGGTTGACACCAAGAAGAAGGAGTTAGTTGGAAATTACAAGAACAACGGGCGGGAATGGCATCCCAAGGCTACGCCAGAGCTGGTCAATGTGCATGACTTCATCGACCCCAAACTGGGCCGTGCCGTACCCTACGGAGTTTATGACATTGCCGATAACAAGGGCTGGGTAAGTGTGGGCACGGATCACGATACGGCGAGTTTTGCGGTGCAGGCGATTCGCCGCTGGTGGACGGCGATGGGACAGGAGCGCTATCCTCAAGCCAGCCGCCTGCTGATCACCGCCGATGCCGGCGGCAGCAACGGTCATCGTGTGCGTCTATGGAAGATAGAATTGCAAGCGCTGGCCGATGAGTTGCGCACCCCCATCACGGTATGTCATCTGCCGCCAGGGACGAGTAAGTGGAATAAGATCGAACATCGCCTGTTTTCTTTGGGAACTATATACTTGACTCCCACGGTAACTATAACTAGAATGGGTACATGAGCAAGTCCACTATTAGCACCTATGAACTCAGCCGGAAGTTTCCGACTCCAGATGCGGCACGCGAGTACATGGAACTGAAGCGCTGGAACGGGCAGCCAGTTTGTCCTTCGTGCGGCGTCGTGGAGCCGATCTACAAGCGTCCCGTGGCTGGTTTCTACCGCTGCCCTGGCTGCAAGCTGGACTTCACCGTCCGTACCGGCACGATCATGGAGCGGTCGCACATTCCGCTCGATAAGTGGTTGCTCACGATGTACCTCCTGACCACGGCCCGGAAGGGCATCTCCTCCCTTCAACTGGCGAAGGAACTCGGGATTACCCAGAAGTCGGCTTGGTTCCTGCTTCAGCGCATTCGGCAGGCTTGCGGCAAGAAGGATGACGACGACCACAACGGTTTCCTTTGCGGAATCGTCGAGGCTGACGAGGCGTACTTCGGCGGCAAAGAGTCAAACAAGCACGAGTCCCTGAAACTGCGCATGGGACGTGGTGCGGTCGGTAAGATCGCCGTTCTCGGGATGAGGCAACGCGGCGGTGACGTAAGAGGCAAGGTGGTTTCGTCCACGGATGCCGTCACGATCCAGGCCGAGGTCGCCAAGGCCGTTGAAGCTGGTTCTATCCTCTTTACGGATGAACATGGAGCGTATCGCGGCATTGAGGAGTTTTACCACGCCTCCGTTAACCATAGCGCCAAGGAATTCGTGAACGGCATGGCTCACACGAACGGAATCGAGAGTGTGTGGGCGGTGTTGAAGCGGGGCTTCTACGGGACCTACCACTCATTCAGTGGGAAGCATCTCCAGCGCTACGTAGACGAGTTCACGTTCCGGCTGAACGAGGGGAACGTCAAGAACCACACCATGAAGCGCATTGATTCGCTGCTGGGGAAGAGTGTGGGGACGCGGATTACGTACAAGCAGTTGGTCAGTTCCCTCTGAACGACTTCCAAACCCCTCTGTGAAAGAGGGGTTTATGGAAACGGAAATCATCTACGGTGTGGAGTGTTGCAGCGAGAACGGCATCCCGGTTAAGATGCTTCGGCTTCTTTTCTCAGACGAGTATAGGCAGCGGCGTACACAGCCCCAAACTCGGGAAGAAGCTCTGGGAGAGATTGAATCAGAGCTTCCACTTGAAGAGAAGTTGCAACTTGCTGATTGCGTAGACGGGTCGTTAGAACGGCGAGACCGGTTGTGGTCTGCTTCAGCCCCTTCTCCAAGCCAGGCAATCTAGCCATCAGACCTACCAATTGGATACCGAGATCGGCAAGCTCATCACCGTAAGCAGCGGTTTGCTCAAGAGTCTGCAATCGGTCTGCAATTTGATGGAGTTGGGTTCCGATGTCGGCAATATCAGAGGGTTGTTCCGTGCTTGGCTGCTGCTCATCAGTCATGCACCAACCTTAACACCGGTTGGGACTAAAGTATATAGTTCCCTTTTCTTTTATCACTCTGAATTGGCGCGGTAAGCCACTACGCAGCTTTAAGACGATCATTCAGCTGATCGCGGCGACCAGCACCACAGCCGGACTCACTGTGCGCGCCGAATTGGATGAAAACAAATATCCCAAGGGCGTGAAAATCTCCGACGCAAAATTGGCTGCCATTCAACTGGCGCGCCATTCCTTCCACGGTGACTGGAACTACACCATATCGCCAAGATGAAGCAGTTATTTATGTACAGAGCCTTAGTGTTGCGAGTTGAGCCACGGCTTTCACGGCGATAACACGGGTTCGAATCTAGTCGGGACGCCAAATGGAATCAAAATTTTAGGGAAATTTCCCAAATTCACCGCAGAGCACTTACGCTCGTTTTTGCACCTAATTTGATGCATGATGGTTATCCATCTGACTCAGGTTACCCCTAGGGGTTGTGGTCTGCGGATGTGGGAAGATGCGCAGAGGCTGTTGGCGACAGTTGACATCCAAATTTCTGAATACAGGCCTGGATGTGTTGCACTTGGAATTTGAGCGCAACGTTACATTTTCTATGGCAATTGCCTTTATCTGTGTTTGGCGATAAAAGCATCGATTTCGGCGCGGGAGGGCATGGAGGCTTGCGCGCCGTGGCGGGTGACGGAGATGGCGGCGGCGGCGGAGGCAAAGCGCGCGGCGGCCCAGGGGTCTTTGCCTTCAAGCAGCGCCACGGCAAACGCGCAGTTGAAGCAGTCGCCCGCGCCCACCGAATCGATGGCCTGGACGGGGAAGGACTTCACCCGCGCGGCCTTGCCCCGGATGGCGACGTAGGAGCCTTCCGCGCCGAGTTTGAGGACTACGCCCTGGAGGCCCTTGTCCAGAAGTCGCTGCGCGGAGTTTTCGGGAGACGATTTTTCGCCGAGATAGAAAGCGGCTTCGGTTTCGTTGGGAGTGAACCAGGCGATCTGGTGAAAGACGGCGTCGGGCAGCGGGGCGGCGGGAGCGGGGTCGAGAATGACGGGGATGCTGGCTTGGGCGCAGAGGGCCAGGGTGTGAGCGACGGTTTCAATGGGCAGTTCCAACTGGCAGAGAACCATGCCGGCGGAACGGATCAGTGCAGCCTGGAGGTCGATGGCGGCTGAGTCCA